>CAWKMO010000018.1:0-120841 GCA_963850755.1 Ilumatobacteraceae bacterium
ACGATCCGGGCATTTGCGCACACCACGTTCTCGCTGATCGCGCGTCCTGCCGATGCGTTCGCTGCGGCAAGCGCCAAGGTCGATCCGCTGGCTACGAATGCATCCTGCTCGGCGACCGACTCGAAGGCGAAGCCGCAACCGTTGCCGCCGAACACGCCGCGCTGGCGCGTGACCTCAAGGCGCAGGGCAAACGCGCCGTAATTCTCTCAGGCGGTGAACTCACGGTGACGATCCGCGGCACCGGCCGGGGCGGCCCCAACCAGGAATATGCGCTAGCGCTCGCCAGCCACCTCGCCGGCACCCAGGCATAGCCGCGCTCGCCGCCGACACCGACGGCACCGATGGCGGCGCCGGCAGCGCCGACGATCCCGCCGGCGCATATATGGACGCAGATACCATCGCCCGCGCCGCGTCGGCCGGCCTCGATCCAGCCGCTTTCCTGCGAAACAACGATTCCACCGCTTTTTTTGCGGCGCTGTCGGATCTCGTGATGACCGGCCCGACGTTCACAAATGTCAACGATTTCCGTGCGATACTTGTCGACACGGAATATGCGGTGGACAGGTCGCGGCCCTCGCCTGCCGCCTGTCCTGCCGCTACCATCGCCCCCCGCTCGCTTCCTTGCGAAATCCGATCACGAAACCGAGACGACACCCGAGACCGCGATCCACGCCGCCGCATGATTCCTCGCACCGCAGCCGCTCTCTTGTCGTCACGCTGGTCGGCGATCTTTGCCGGCGCTTCACCCGCGCCGGCCGCTGCCGATTTCCGGCTGTGCAACAACACGCGGAAGCCGCGTCGGCGTCGCCGTCGGCTACAAGGACAATGACGGCTGGACCACCGAAGGCTGGTGGAACATCGCCTCGCGCAGCTGCGAAACCCTGCTGCGCGGCGCGTTGGTCGCAAGGTTCTATTACATCTATGCCGTTGACTACGACCGCGGCGGCGAGTGGTCGGGGCAAGCCTTCATGTGCACGCGCGACAAGGAATTCACGGTGCGCGGCACGGAAGATTGCCTAGCGCGCGGCTTCGACCGCACCGGGTTTTTTGAGGTCGATACCGGCGAACAGCAATCGTGGACGGTGCAGCTCACCGAAGCCGGCGAACAGCCGCGTCCGCTCCGGCCTGACCAGCCGCTGCTGCCGATCCCGCCACGACGCAGCCATCGCGGCCCCCATCCCCAGCACCCGGAGCTCCCGCACGATGAGACGTCAGCGGCGAACCAAGATCGTGGCGACGCTCGGCCCGGCGTCGTCGGACCCGGCCATGATCGCGAAACTGTTCGAGACCGGCGCGGACGTGTTTCGCATCAACATGAGCCACACGCACGCCGGACCGCATGCGCGCGCTGGTCGCGAACATCCGCGCCATCGAGAAGCGCTACGACCGGCCGATCGGCATCCTGGTCGATCTGCAGGGACCGAAGCTCCGCATCGGCGAGTTCAAGAGCGAAGCCGTCACGCTGAAGAAGGCGCGATCGTTCGTGCTCGACAGCGACAAGACGCCGGGCGACGCAACGCGCGTATACCTGCCCCATCCGGAAATTCTTGCGGCGCTCGAGCCCGGCCATACACTGCTGCTCGACGACGGCAAGATCCGACTGGTGACGACCGCGGTCTCGTCCGGCAAGGCGACGACGCGCGGTTGAAGTCGGCGGCAAGCTGTCTGCGCGCAAGGGCGTCAGCCTGCCGGACACGACCCTCACATTCTCGGGACTGATGCCGAAGGACCGCACCGATCTCGAAGCCGCGCTCGATGCCGGCATCGACTGGATCGCGCTGTCCTTCATTCAGCGCGCCGAAGACATCGCCGAAGCGAAAAAAATCACCCGCGGCCGCGCCGCCGTGATGGCCAAGATCGAGAAGCCGCAGGCGCTCGACCACCTCGAGAGAATTCTCGACATGCCGATGCGATCATGGTGGCGCGCGGCGATCTCGGCGTCGAATTGCCGATCGAACAGGTTCCGGGCGCACAGAAGCAGCATGACGCGGGCCGGCCGCCGCACCGGAAAGCCGGTCGTCGTCGCGACGCAGATGCTGGAATCGATGATCTCAAGCCCGGTGCCGACCCGCGCCGAGGTTTCGGACGTCGCCACAGCCATCTTCGAGGGCGCGGACGCGGTGATGCTGTCGGCAGAATCCGCATCCGGCCAATACCCGGTCGAAGCCGTAGCGATGATGGACCGCATCGCCATCGAGGTCGAAAGCGACCCGACCTATCGTGGCATCATCCAGGCTGCGCGTGCCGAGCCAGAGCACACCGGCGCGGATGCCATCGCCGCCGCCGCGCGGCAGATCGCCGAGACGGTCGATCTTGCCGCCGTGGTGTGCTGGACGTTTTCAGGATCGACCGCGCTGCGCATGGCGCGCGAACGGCCAAGCCCGCTAGTCATAGCGATCTCGCCGAATGTCTCGACCGGCCGCCGGCTTGCGGTCGCCTGGGGCGTGCATTGCGTGATCGCAGAAGACGCCCACGATCAGGACGACATGGTCGACCGCGCCTGCCGTATCGCGTTCCGGGAAGGGTTCGCGAAGGCCGGGCAACGCGTCATCGTGGTTGCCGGCGTTCCGCTCGGAACGCCGGGCGCCACCAATATGCTGCGCATTGCGTATGTCGGTGACACGCGCTCCTGGATTAGTAACTCGCCTTAGCCTTGCGGCTCGATCTTGGCGATCCGCACGTAGTCACCCCACGCCTGAATATCGCGGACAAGGCGCGCTTGTCCTTCGTCGGGCGTGCTCATCATCACGTCGCTGGCGAACTCGGCCAGGAATTTCTTGGCTTCCTCCGTCACCAGAATCTGATTCAGCCACTTGTTGAGCTGATCGACCATCGGCCGTGGCGTCGCCGCCGGCACAAATGCCGCGAACCAGCCGTTAAGGTCCATGTCGACGCCCTGCTCCTTCATAGTCGGGAAACCAGGGTTCGATCAAGGCGCTGCGCCGAGGCGATGCCAAGCACCCGCAGACGATTTTGCGTGACCTGCGCCGACGCGAACTGCGGGTCGTGGCAGGCATAGTCGATAGCGCCGCTCGCCATGTCGTTGAGCGAATCCTGCGCCATGCGGAAATTCACTTCCACCGCTTTAGATCGGCCGCCTGCTTGTAGAGCGCGCACATCACGACGCCCGATGTGGCCGAACGGCGTAGGACGCCTTGTCGCCCTTGGTCTTCAGATAGCGCCGTCAGCTCCGCAACGTTCTTCCAGGGCTTGTCCGGATGCACGACCAGCATGAACGCCTGCCGGTTGATCGTGCCGACCACCTGCATCGCCTTCGCGACATCGACCGGCGGCTTCTTGAACACGTGCATGTTGGCCGACATCGAAGAGCCGGTGTGGAGATAGATCGTCGCGCCATCCGGCTTCGCGCGCGAGACATATTCGGTCGCGATATTGCCACCGGCGCCCGGCTTGTTTTCGACGATCACGGTACGGTTCATCAACGGCTTAAGCTTTTCGGCAAACCAGCGGACGACGACGTCCGATCCGCTGCCGGCCGGAAACGCCGCGACCAAGCCGTACTTCGCCTTGGGGAAGCTCCTGCCACCGCGCGCCAGGCGCGAATACCATAGCCATCGAACCCATGGCGACGAGAGCCGCATCCGGCGCAGTGACGCAAAATCAGCAAACAACATCCGTTTCCTCCGAGTGGGGTTGGCACAAGCTTGTTGGGCAAATGGTCAAGCGCTGCCTCGCGGACAGTCGAATGCGACATTGACTGCCCTTAAGCGGGGATCGCTTCGCGGGCCGCGGTTTTCTGCGAGCGCGGGATCGCGCAGGCCGAGAATGCGGCGGGCATTCGATAGAACAGCTTGTGCTTGTCGGCGTCCGACAGCTGGATTTCGTCGAGCAGCTTCAGGCAGGTCGCCGGATCCCAGCACGGATAGTCGGTGCCGTACATCACGTTGTCGATGCCGTAGTACTCGATCGCGAACTTCATGCCCGCCGAGTGCGGCGACACCGTATCGGTGAACATCCGCTTGATATAGTCGCTCGCCGGCTGCGGCAGCTTCGCCGCCTTGGTGTTCTTGTCCATGCGGCCGGACTGATACGGCAGCGCGCCGCCGGTATGCGACAGCACGACCTTGAGGTCGGGATGGCGCTCCATGAGGCCGGACAGGACCAGCCGCGACGGCGGCGACGCTGACCTCGATGACGCGGCCGAGGCTCAGATGCAGCGCGCCGTCGTAGCCGTCGAGCATGTCCTGGAACACGGCATCGGTCGGATGCAGGAACAGCGGAATGCCGAGCTCGCTCGACGCGCGCGTAGAACGGCTCCAGCCGCTCGGCATCGATGCGCGGATCGGTGCCGACGCTGCCGGGAAGGTTGACGCCCATCAGGCCGAGCTTGTTGATCGGCGTGGTCGAGCACCTCGATGCGCGACGCGCGTGTCCTGCATCGGGATCGCGGCGCTGGCCCACAGGCGGCCGGGATATTTGCGTCTGCGCGCCGGCCATCTCCTCGTTCCACATCATCGCGAAGTCGCGGCCCTGCTCCGAGCGGCATGTCGGAGAAGGCGACCGAGAACGGGCCGATCGAGCAGACGACGTCGACCTGATGGCCGAGCTTGTCCATGTGCTCGAACTGCTTGTCGAGATCGAACCACTCGGCCCAGCTGTTGAGATGCGCGCCGCTGCCGTCCGCGGCGCGCTGATAGTCGTAACCGCCGCTTCTTGTTGACGTCGGCGCGCGGGAAGTCCTTGCGCTTGCACAGCTTCTCGAAAACCGACCGGGGCCACCAATGAAAATGGGAGTCGATGATGTGCATGGCAGCGTCTCCGTCCCCTTGATCGGATCTTCGGGCAAACTTTCAGTTTCGCCCACGTACCGAATTATAGTTCAAAATACCGGCGTATGGGAGTTGCGATTATCCGGGATTTAACTGGCGCATTTGCATAGCGGGCTTAACCGCATCGGAAACGACAGGCCGGCTCAGATATCCCGGCCATCGACTTTGTCGGTCAGGCTTTTGACCTGATCGGCAACGCCTTTGAGACGCGGATGGACTGCCTGCGCCTTTCGGAACGCCTCAAGCGCCTGCTTCTCCTCGCCGAACTCTTCCATGATGGTCCCGAGCCCCGCCAGCGCGCCAAAATGCCTGGGTTCCCGCGCCAAGACCTGCCGGATATCGGCGAGGGAGTTGCCATAATCCTTCTTGAGGAAATACAGCGTCGCGCGCCGGTTCCACGCTTCGGTGTACTGGGGTCGGATTTCAATAATGGTATTGAGAAGCCTGATCGCGAGATCGAGGTTCTTGGCGTCGGACGCGAGCTTCACCCGCGACATCAACAGGTCGGCGGTGTCGCTGCCCGAATCAGCCAGAGTCCCCAGATGCGGTTTTCGATCGCCTTGGCGCTTTCGTCGTCCGGCGCAATCTTGAGCGCATCGAACAGGAAATCGACGTTGCGGATACGGTCGCCGCGTTGGACCTTCGGCACCTCGTCCGGCGGGGCCACCCACTTACTATCGGGGGTCCGAGGAGCTTTCGGCTCCTGGGCCTGAACGGGTGAGGCGATGACCGCCGCCAACAAAGCGGCTGCGCACCACGCGAGCTTCGCCGTCTGCAGACTTATGCAGATAGTTTAGCGCGGATTGTGCAGAGCGAAAGAGCGGATTAGGCGATCAGCCAAGCGTGATCAGCTAGGATAAACCCGGCCGGAAATCAGCCTTGACGCGCCTTGAACCGGCGCTGGGTCTTGTTGATCACGTAGAGTTGGCCCTTGCGGCGGACGAGGCGGTTGTCGCGATGGCGACCACGCAGGGACTTCAAAGAATTACGGACTTTCATGGCCATAAACCTTCACGCGCCGCGTGATGCGGGCAATATAAACGGTTGGAATTCGGGCCGGACCATAAGGATCGACCGACCGGCGTCAATTCCGCTAAGGCAATTCGTTTTGGCAGATTGCACTCACTGATTGATATTTTATCAGACACAACTCATTCGTATAAGTTTTCGGACGGCGCCGGCCGCCTGGATCTGTTTGGCCAGCATTTATTGTTTCTTTTCAAACATTTGGCGCGATTTCTGCGACACAGCCGCGCAAGAATGCGCGCTCTGTTTCTTGTTCGTAGCGTGCAAGGTTTTTGAGATTTACCAAAGCGGCGGGGGTGAGGCCATTCGCCAATATGGCCGATTTTAAATCCCGAATTCGCCGCAGCCGGTAGGCAGCATCGGCGATAACCCTAGCATGTGGATGGTTCGACAGTCGCTCAGCAGGCCCGGCGATCTCAGCCGCCAGGCTGACCATTTGCAGATAGGGAGTTCGGCGATCGCCGCTAGCGGACAGGCCATGTCGCCATGCATTTTGGGCCGACTTTGCCTTCCCTTGCTCTGTGCGGGGACCTGTGCGTGGCATTGCACAACCTCCGTCAATCGGAGCTCTCTTCGACAATCCTGAGGAGAATTGTTCGCGAAAATCACCTCCATCTGTCGCAGCATCAGGTTTAACGACCGTTCAGCTTTTTCGATCAGAATTGCTAGCGCAATGTACTGATTTGAAACCCGATCAAAGCCTGCTGCGAGGCTTCCACCGGTTGGTGTTGCCGTTTCGCCATTTTGGGTAGCCGCGGCGTACATAAAGCTTGCCTGGAAACGACGTAACCGTGCGATCTCCCACACCCTATCTGAGTACATCGCCACCAACATGCATTGCTGAATATTTTGAGCATCAAACACGGCAGCATAGTGCATCATCTGCTGCGTATATTCATCGGCCGACTTGCCCGCGATTACAGGCGGCGGGTCAAAGAGCTTTCGCACGGCCGACGGCATTCTATTGGGCGAAATTCTTCTTGTGGGGGGGGTGGGCATGTTAACTCCTCCATTTGAGTATTGCCCCCGCCTTTGTTCAGGCTGCACGATCTTCTTTAATTAAACTTGAATCGAAAAATTTGTCGCGCGGCAGGAAGTTGGCCACTTCTTTAACATCAAACATAAAAGCGATAATTTTCGTCTTGGCGGTGTGATGACGGTTTACCGCGGGTGCGATCGAGGTCTGGAGGGGTTCGAACTCATTGGTGACGGTGGTGGCACCGCTGTTCCTAGACACCACTCATCGGCAGTTTTGACAATACATTCCCAACTCTATTTCCAAGGTAGGCTACCCCTATTTCATAGCCCCAGATCTAATTTCATCCTCCCGCGCGCAGATCAAACTTCTTCAATTTTTTGGAACCAAGTCATAGGTGGACACCACTCATATTTTGATGTCTTTGCGTGCTTGAGATTGCCCTTCATCGCCATCTGACGGCACGTTGGAGCCTACATGACGAGGGCCTGTCGTATCATTCTTTGGGGCTGCGTTCGGCGCTCTTTATGGCCTTCGTCCCTTCCGTTGGCAGATTAAGTGTCTTCATCAGATCGTCCGGGTCGCACGTCTAGTAATTCGGCGACAGGAAGGGCAATGCCTCATTTGGATTACCCTCGTGGAATATTAAGTAGTATCACCGAGCGTGCGTCCTCGCGCCTTTGATGCAGCTTCACCAACCGCAGGTCCCATGAGCTCGAAAGGTTAAAATGCGTTATTTGGTAACCGGTACTGCAGGCTTCATCGGTTTCCACGTCGCGAAACTGCTGATCGATCTGGACATTCGGTGTGCGGCCTGGATGGCATGACGGCCTACTACGACGTCGCGCTGAAACGGCGGCGTCACGCCATGCTGCTGCAATCGCCGCAGTTCACCGCACACGAGTTGATGTTGGAGGACGTTGGCACTGTTCGTCGCGTTTATGAGGAATTCAAGCCAGATGTCGTGATCCACCTCGCCGCACAGGCGGGCGTGCGCTACAGCATCGAAAACCCGCGCGCCTACATCGACTCCAATCTCGTCGGGACCTTCAATCTACTGGAACTCGTGCGCGAATTTTCGCCGCAGCATTTCATGCTGGCGTCAACCAGTTCGGTGTATGGCGCGAACGAAAAAATCCCCTTCGAGGAAAGCGACCGCGCCGATCATCCCCTGACGCTGTACGCCGCCACCAAAAAGGCAACCGAGGTGATGGCGCATTCCTATGCGCATCTCTGGAAAATACCGACCACCGCGTTCCGCTTTTTTACGGTGTATGGCCCATGGGGCCGGCCCGACATGGCCTTGTTCAAGTTCACCAAGGGCATTCTCGAAGGAACGCCGATCGAGATTTACAACAACGGCGACATGCAGCGCGACTTCACTTACATTGACGATCTCGCCAAGGCCGTCGTCTTGCTCTCCGATGCGATCCCGGGCGAGCTCACGGAAGAGAAGACAGCGACGCGCATTCGGCGTGAGCCCGTCGGCCCCTTTTCGCGTCGTCAACATCGGCAACGGTGAACCGATCGGCCTGCTGGCCTTCGTCGAAGCAATTGAACGGGCCATCGGCAAGAAAGCGATCCGCAAATATCTGCCGATGCAGCAGGGCGACGTGCCCCGTACGTTCGCGGACAGCGCTTTGTTGCAACAACTGACCGGCTTTCGGCCCGCAACGCCGGTCGAAGCAGGCGTTCGCAAATTTGTGGAATGGTACCGGAGCTATTACAACGTCTAGCGAGTGCCTGCAGAGCGGGGCAACTTTTCGCAATCTAGCCTGCGCGCATTCGAACGACGCAACAACAAGCCCGCAAAGAGAGTGAATATGCTGCCTGATGCCGCCGACAAGGTCCGCCAGCATTTGACCGCTTCGCGCGATGTGATGACCCAGGCGCTCGCCGACAACGCCCTGGTGTCGTCGATCGTGGCGATTGCGGAGTGCATGGAGAAAAGCCTGCGCGGCGGCGGAAAAATCCTGCTGGCGGGAAACGGCGGCAGCGCCGCCGACGCTCAGCATTTTGCCGGGGAACTCCTCTCGCGGCTTTATTTCGACCGCGCGCCGTTGCCAGCGGTTGCCCTCACAACTGATTCCTCGGTGCTGACCGCTATCGGTAACGATTACGGATATGAGGAGGTCTTTTCGCGTCAGGTCGCAGGACTGGGCCGTCCCGGCGATGTGTTCGTCGCAATCTCCACATCCGGGAAATCGCCAAACATTCTCAAGGCGGTGGAGCCGCCCACGCCAACAAGATGCACACCGTGGCGTTCACCGGCAACACCGATTCGCCGCTCGCAACAAAGTGCACCCTTGCCCTGCGAGCGCCCTCTGGCGCAACGCCGCTCATTCAGCAAGTTCACATCACCGCGGCGCATTCGATCTGCGAACTCATCGAGCGCGCAATGTTTACGCCCAAAGCGGACACCTGATTTCCCGTGACGACGCCCACCCTCTTCGCCCGGCAGCGTTCCTCGATCGCGATGGCGTTTTGAACGTCGATACCGAGTACGTCCATCGTGCCGAAGATATCCGGTGGATACCAGGTGCGGCGAAAGCCGTAAAATATCTCAACGACGCGGGGTATTATGTTTTCGTCGTTTCCAATCAGTCCGGGGTTGCGCGCGGATTTTTCACGGAAAATGACGTGCAGACGTTTTCGCCCACATGATAGCGGAGCTGCGCGCTCAGGCGCGACGATTGATGACTATCGATATTGCCCGTTTCATCCGCAAGGCACTGTTGCGCAATATCGGAAGACTTCCGACTGGCGAAAGCCTGCGCCAGGAATGATTCTCGACTCATGTAAGCACTGGCCAGTCGACCGTACGCGCAGCTTCATGATCGGCGACCGCGAGAGCGGTCTATGCGGCGGCAACCGCGGCAGGATGGTGATCCGCGGCGGCGAGAACATCTACCCCGCGAGATCGAGGAGTTCCTGTACTCGCATCCCGACATCGAGGACGTGCAGGTGATCGGTGTGCCCGATGCGCGCTATGGCGAGGAGCTGATGGCGTGGATCAAGCTCCGGCCCGGCGTCGGGGACACGACCGCCGACTCGATCAAGGCGTTCTGCGAGGGTCGCATCTCGCGCTTCAAGGTGCCGCGCTACATCAAGTTCGTCGACGACTTCCCGATGACGGTGACCGGCAAGGTGCGCAAGGTCGAGATGCGCGAGATCTCGATCGGCGAGCTCGGCCTCGAGTCAGCCGCCGGCATCGAGACCGCCTGACTCAACTGGTGACACGGCACTTGACATTAGTTTCCACTTATGGCAATAATTGCCTTTCACGGGAACGAATGGAGAGCTCCAGATGGACGAACCAATCTTCACGTCGAGCGTCCACTACCGCGACCCGAAGGCCGCGCTGGCGTGGCTCGAGCGGGCGTTCGGCTTCGAGACGACGATGGCGATCGACGGGCCGCCCGAGGCGCCCGAGATGTGCCACTACGAGATGAGCGATCGACGGCGAGGGCCGGATCATGGTGGGCGCCGAGTGGACCGAGTTGGTGCGAGAGCCCGGCGAGCGTCGGCGGCGCCAACACGCAGTCGGTCCACGTCAGCTCGATGGCGGCCTCGACGAGCACTGCGAGCACGCCACGGCCGCAGGCGCCGTCGATCGCCGCCGAGCCGGAGGACCAGTTCTACGGCGACCGCTCGTACAGCGCCGCCGACCCGAGGGCCACCGCTGGACGTTCTCGACGCACGGTCCGCGAGGTCACGCGGGCGAGGCCGAGGCGGCGCTCGGCCAACCGATCATGGCCGCCACTGGCAGTGAGCTGCAGCCGGCGCGCACGCTCGACGACACGCTGGCGGCGCTCGCCGATCCGGTCCGGCGTGGCGCGGTCGAGCTGCTCGCCGCAACGCCCGCGCCGCGCCGGCGAGCTGGCCGCCGAGCTCGGCGCCACGCCCTCGGCGATGAGCAAGCACCTGCGCGTGCTGCGCGAGCGCGGGCTGGTCGCCGAGACCCATCCGGAGTTCGATGCCCGCGTGCGCATCTACACGCTGCGCTCGGCGCCGATGGCCGAGCTGCGAGCGTGGCTCGACACCGCCGAGCGCGGGTGGGCCGAGCAGCTCGCGGCGTTCGCCGCCCACCTCGAGCGAGAGCCAGATGACCGAGCGGCTCGCGCGTGCTCGTGGCGCTCCGCGTGCGCGGCCACGCCGGCACGGCCGTTCGCCGCGTTCACCGAGGAGATCGGCCAATGGTGGCGGCCCAACGGGCTGTTCCAGTTCACCGACGGCCGCGACGGCACGCTCGCGTTCGAGCCGGGCGCCGACGGCCGCCTGGTCGAGACCTATCGCCGACGGCGACGTCGTTCGTGATCGGCGACGTCCGAGTCTGGGACCCGCCTCGCCGGCTCGTGCTCTCGTGGCGTCACGCCAGCTTCGCCGACGACCAGGAGACCGAGCTGCACGTGCGATTCGACGCCGGTCGGCGAGCAGACCCGCGTCACCGTCGAGCACTTCGGCTGGGACACGATCCCCGCCGAGCACGCCGCCCGCCACGGCTTCCCGCTGGCGGCGTTCCAGCTCCGCTTCGCCGAGTGGTGGCAAACGATGCTCGACACGTTGGCTCGCCGCGTCTAACTCATCAAGTCGACGATCACGCGTTCCCAGAGCTCGGTGGTGAGTCGCAGGCTCTCGACGTCGACGCGCTCGTCGTGACCGTGGAATCGCAGGCTGAACTCGCCCGGGTCGAGCGACGGGCTGAACAGCCCGGCGCCGTAGGAGATCGCTCCGAGCTCGCGGAACACACGCGAGTCGGTGAAACCGACGCGTGAACTGCGGATTGAGCCGGGCATCCGGGAACGGGACATTGACGGCGCGTTGCAAGGCGTCCCAGAGCGGCGTGTCGGTGCGGCTGATCGACGCCGGATCGTCCATCAGGATGTCGATGTCGACCTCCTCGAACAGCTCGTCACCGAGCGCCGCACGGAGGTGCTCGGTCACTTCGTCGGTGTGCTCGCCGGGCATCGTGCGCACGTCGACGTCGATGTCGACGTGGTCGGGGATCACGTTGGTCTTGGGCCGACCCTTGGTGCCGACCACGTTCGGCGAGAACGTGGTGTGCGTGCAGGCGTGGAGGAAGCCCTTCGACCCCTTGCCCGGCAGGCCCGCCAGCAGCTCGTCGATCGCCGACTCGTCGAGCAGGGCGGCGGTCATGTCGTCCGACAGCCCGAGCGACGCCACCTGCCCGCGCCACAACTCGTGGAACCGCGGCGTCGGGCCGGTACTCGGCCAGCCGTGACACGACCTTGGCGGCGGTGACGAGGGCGTTGTCGGAGCCGTACGGCATCGACCCGTGCCCCGGTGTGCCGTGCACCCGCAAGCGACGCCAGGCGACGCCCTTCTCGCCCACCATCACGTCGATGCTCCGGCTGGCCTCGTTGCCGTGGTGCAGTCCTCCGCTCTCGGTCAACAGGTAGTCACAGCGGATCGCATCCGGGTGCTCACGGGCCACCCAGCGGGCGCCGTGGGCGCTCCCGGCCTCCTCGTCGGCGACGGCGAAGTAGAGCAGGTCGCCCTTCGGGCGGAAGCCGCGTCGAACGAGCGACCTGAACACGACCGCCATCGACGACGTCAGGTTGAGCATGTCGACCGCCCCGCGGCCCCACACCTCACCATCGATCAGTTCGCCACCGAACGGGTCGTGACGCCATCCTGCGGGCGTGACGGGAACGACGTCGGTGTGCCCCATCAGGCACAGCGAGGGCGCCGCGGGATCGGAGCCCGGGATGCGAGCCACGAACGAAGCCCGGCCCGGCGTCGGCTCCCAGCGCTCGATGTCGACGCCGGAACCCTCGACGTAGGTCTGCAGGACGTCGGCGTTGCGGGTCTCGAAACCCGACTCGGCGGTCCCGTCGTTGACGCACTGGTTGCGGATCAGCGTCTGCAACAGTTCGACGGTCTCCCCGGTCAGATCGGACGCCATGGGTCGAGTCTCGCAGCCATTCCGACGCGGAACCGAAACCGGGACTCGTGACTCGGTAGCGGTATCCATGTCGACTGCTCAGTCCGCGCCCGCAGTACCGATCATGATCTCCGTCGGTGAGGTCGTGACGTTCGAGGAGTTGTACGCCCAGCAGTACGCGCCGATGGTGCGACTCGCCCACACCCTCGTCGACACCCGCCCACGCGCCGAGGAGGTCGTGCAGGACGCCTTCGCCGCCGTGTACGAGCGCTACGCCCGGCTCGACCGGCCGGAGGCCTACCTCCGCGTGTCCGTGCTCAACGGGTGCCGGCGGGTGATCCGACGTCGCGTGCTGAGCCGTAGCCATCCGGTGCCACCCGGCGAGGACTCCGAGCTGCAGGTGAGTCATGTCGTCGATGCGATTCGACGGCTGCCACACCGCCAGCGCTCGATGGTCGTGCTGCGATACGACCTGCAACTCACCGACGTCGAGATCGCCGAGACACTCGGCGTGCCGGTCGGCACGGTCAAGTCGACGCTGTTCCGCGCCCTCACCTCCCTCCGACAGGAGCTCATCTGATGAACGACGACCTCGAACACACATTCCGCGACTCACTGCAACGTCACGCCGAATCAGGCGGGCCAGCTTCAGGACAGCTCGGCGACGTGTACGGCCGGGTCGAGCGCCGCCGCGCCCGGCGCCGCTCGATCGCCGTGGTGGGGTCGATCGCCGTCGTCGGTGCAGGCGTGATCGGCATCGCCGCGCTCGCCTCGAGCGATCCGGTCGCAGCGCCGGGCGCCGCCGAGGGGATCGACGGCGACATGACCACCGACCACCTTCCTCGCCGGGCCGTCGGTCTGGGCGTGCACCGGATATCTCGGATCCGACGGCTTCAACGAGCTCTACTCCTCGTGCGTGCCGACCGCCTACTACGACGAGTCGTCCGGAGTGTGCGTCAGCACGACCACCACGACGGTTCCGGTGACCTCCGTCGTGGACGGATCGACGGGTGTCGTCGTCACGGCCGTGGCGAGCGGCTGCTTCGAGCCGCCTGTGGGCTACGACCCATGCCTGTCGCCGACGACGACGATCTTGCTGACACCCACGACGCCGGCGTTCGCCGAGACGGTTCCCGACATGACCTACCCGACCGAGCTCGCGTGTGCCGGGGCGCTGGCGCCGACGACGGCGCCGGTCCCCGTCGACACCACCCCCGCATCGGGGCCGCCGCGCAGACCCGGTCGACTGCCGATCGCTGGAGGAGCCGACGATCCCGACGACGACCACGACAACCGTTCTCGGAGCGAGCACTCCGGACGCACAGGTGTACACCGTCGTCGCCGGTGACTCGGTGTTCAGCATCGCTGCGCTGCATGGCGTCCATCCCGAGATCCTCGCCAACTACAACTCGTGGCCGGATTGTCTGGCCCACATGCTCTTGGTCGGCGACGTCGTGCAGATCCCGCCCGGCGCCCTCATACCCGACTGAGCTCAATCGAGCACCCACGGGTGGTCGCGAACGAAGGTGGCGAGGATGTCGCGTCGTGACACGGGGCCGAGCAGCCGGTTCGCCAGCGGATCCTCGGCGCGGGCGAAGCCCTGCGCGGCCGGGGTGCACGTGGTCGTGACCGGTTGTTCGATGCCGAACACGCGCAGCGCGTTGAGGCCGAGGATCTTGGCCTTGCGCTCGGCGGTGAGCTCGGGATAGCCGAAGCGCTCCTGGAATTCGGGGGTGATCTGGAAGGCGTTGAAGGCGGCGATCTGGTCCTGCGGCGAGCCGTACCAGATGCTGTCGGTGCCCCACACGATGTTGTCCTCGCCGACGGCGAGCAGCAGCTTGCCGAGCACGTGCGCGGCCTGATCGAGGTCGGTCATCACTGCCCGCCAGGTCGAGCCGAGCTCGGCGTACACGTTGCCGCCGGGCCCGATGCCGGCCGACTGGACCGAGGTGATCAACCGGTCGACGCCGTTGCCGTCGGCGGCGAACTCCACCTCGTGGTACCCGCTCTCGTAGCCCGAGTGGTAGACGACGAAGGCGATGCCGGGATGGTTGGCGGCCGCCGGCCCGATGTCGACGGGCGAGGCGAATGCCGACCCGCCGGAGAGCCCCTTGTGGACGGCGACGACGTTGACACCGAGGGCCTCGACGTGGGACAGGAACGCTTCGCCGACCGGTAAGCCGTCGGGGTCGTGATCGTCGAGGAACCACCCGGGTCCGGCGTGGGTGTACACCTTCCACGCACAGATCGTGTGCTCGGCAGCGACCGCCGACATCGACTCGAGGGCAGCCTCCACCGGGCCGACGTTGGGCACGGCGTGGCCCTGGATCAGCACCCGCCCGTCCCCGCACAACTCGGCCGCGACCCGCTTGCCGTTCTCCATCGCCTCGATCGACAGTGGTGAGACCTGACCGACCACGGGGATCGCCGAGAGCACCGCCATCGTCGTGTCGCTCTGCTGGAACACCAGATCTGCCCAACGTTCGGGTGAGAAGCACATCCGCGGATCGTCCTCGCCACACGCCGCCTGCGGGAAGCCGGTGAAGTCGGCACCGTCGGGGTGCATGACGTAGTCGAGCAGATGGTTCTGTACGTCGACGACCAGCGCGCCGTCGGGCACGTGCGTCGTCGTGGTCGCCAGTTCCGGTTCCATCGTCGCTTCGGGCGGGACCGCCAGCGTTCCTCCCGGGCCGAGCGTGGTCGACGTCGGTGCGGCGACCGACGTCGAGGTCGGTCGCGACGGCGCCGTCGTCGGATTGGCCGCCCGCTCCTCGTTCGAGCACGCCTGGAGGGCGATCAACCCGGTTGCCATTCCCGTCGCCGACGTGAGGAACTGGCGCCGGCTCCATCCCAGCCGACTCGCCGCGGCCTCGCTCAGCTGACGGGCGCGCTTGCTCGCCTCGCGGGCGACCGGCGTGTCAGGCGGCGGCACGAACTCGCCGTTGGAGCAACGGCCGAGCTTGAGCGGAAGGCCGGGGTCCGGCTCGGACCGACTCATCGTCCAAAGTTACGCCTGCGTTGCACGCCCCTGGGCGCGGTGCTAGGCCTGCGGGATGGAGATCGCCGAGGCACTCGAGTTCATTCGTCAGCGACATCAAGGTGTGCTGGCGACATTACGCGGTGACGGCCGGCCGCAGTTGTCGAACATCACCTATGCCGTCGACGACGACGGCGTGATCACCGTGTCGGTCACCGATTCACGCGCCAAGACTCGCAACCTCCGTCGCGATCCACGCGCCTCGCTGCACGTCACCCAGTGCCGACTTCTGGGCGTACTGCGTGCTCGACTGCGATGCCGAGTTGATGCCCGTCGCCGCCGATCCCGACGACGCAACCGTCGACGCGCTCGTCGACTACTACCGCCAGGCAACGGTGAGCATCCCGACTGGGACGACTACCGCCAGGCGATGGTGGCCGATCAGCGACTGGCGCTGCGGCTCACGACCCACCCACGCCTACGGGATGCTCGGCCGATGAAGATCCACACGCAGCCCGACCAGCTCGGTGGCGTGTGGGCCAACGCCGCCGCCGTGCGCCACTCGCCCCACGAGTTCACGATCGACTTCCTGCGCTGCGACTTCGACGACAACGGCCAAGCGATCAACGGGTTGCTCGTGCAGCGCATCAACATGTCGCCGCTGTTCGTCACCCAGCTGATCGCCGGCCCTGCAGGACAACTGGTCGAAGTACGCCGCCAAGGCGCTCCCGCGAGACATCGTCGCCGACTTCCAGATCGAGCTCCCGGGCGAGCACAGTCCGACCTCCCGAACACCGACGGCTGAGTAAGCGACACGGGCCGCCGGCTACAGCGACGGTGCTGTTCGACCTCGATCACACGATCTTCGACTTCGACAGCGTCGGAGGAGTTCGCCTTCGCGGAGGCGCTGCGCCGTCGTCGGCATCGACGACGCAGCCGCCCACCTCGCCACCTACCGGCGCCTCAACAACGCGCTGTGGGCGGCGGCCGAGCGGGGCGAGATCCGATCGAACCAGATCCGCAACGTCCGATTCGAACAGCTCGCCGCGCGAGCTCGGGCTCGACGCCGACGCGGCGACGGTGGTGGCGATGGCCGACGCCTTCGTGAACGGGCTCGGGCTGTACGGCGACCTGTATCCCGGCGCCGCTCGAGGTGCTCGACGTGCTCTCCGCCGGCGCCACGCTGGCGGTGATCTCGAACGGGCTCGGCGAGGTCGTGTACGCCCGGCTCGCCCGGCTCGACATCAGCGACTGCTTCGACGCCGTCGTGGTCTCGTCCGAGGTCGGGGTCGCCAAGCCGACCCGCGCATCTTCGAGGCCGCCTTCGAGCGGCTCGGCTCGCCCGACAAGGCGACGACGCTGATGGTCGGCGACAGCCTGTCGTCCGACATCGCCGGCGGCACGGCGTTCGGCATCGACACCTGCTGGTACAACCCCCACCGCCGCCAGCCGGCGGCGGCCGACAGGTTCACGTACGAAGTCGCCACGCTCGCCGAGCTGCCTGCGATCGTCGGCGGTCAGCGACTGAAATTCTTCGGATGCGAAGGTTGTCGATAACTAGATAACGATATATCGTTAGTTCTGTCGATACTGGCATGAACGAAGGGATACACACACACATGCATCGACTCCACTGAACTCCACGAGGACCACCATCACCACCGCCGCGGGCCACACGGCCACGGCCGCCACCGCGCCCGGCGCGGGGCACTCGGGATGGCCGATCCTCACGCTCCTCGCCGAGCGCCCATGCACGGCTACGAACTGATCACCGTGCTCGAAGAGCGCAGCGGCGGCCGCTGGAAGCCCAGCCCGGGCGCGATCTACCCGGCACTCGGCAAGCTCGAAGCATCGCGGCCTGATCACCGTCCACCGAACACGACGGCAAGCGCCAATACGAGCTCACCGACGCCGGGCGCAGCGTCGTCGACCGAGTTCGGTCAGAGCGGCGGCGGCGCCCCGTGGGACGAGCCCGAGTTGGGTCGGCCACGGCGACTGCGCCGTGCGATCGCCGAGCTGGTCGGGCCCGCCCGCCAGATCGGCCGCTTCGGAACGACCGAGCCAGACCGACGCGGCCGCGACCGTCATCAAGGAAGCCACGTCCCGCCTCTACAAGATCCTCGCCGACGGGCCGTCGGAGCCGACGCCCGACGAGTCCCACGACTGACGTCAGTCGCGCGGCGCCTTGCCCGACAGGAAGTCGATCGACCGGGTGACGGTGGCGGCGACGAAGCGTTCCAGCTTCGGCGCCGCCATGAAGCGGGCTGTCGCATCGAGCGGCAGCGACGAGCCGAGCCGCACCGCCTCGTGCGTGGCGGCGACGCTCGTCTTCACGGCGTGGGCGTGGACGATGAATGCCGTCGTGCCGTCGAGCAGCGCCTCGTGCTGCAGCGATTCGCCGTAGGCGAGCAGGTCATCCGAGCGCGGCTCGATCTCGTCACGCCACGCGATCGCCGTGTGCCACTCGTGGCGCCCGGTCCAGTTGGCGAGGAACACCGTCCAGAGCACCAACCGCACGAGGTCGGGCGTGACCGGTGCGTGACCGGCATGCCAACGCACAGCGTTCGAGTAGGTCAGGCCGTGGGTGATGTCGAGCCAGCCGAAGTCGTCGTGGAAGTCGCGCTCGCCGGCCGTGTCGTAGCGGAGCAGCCGCTCGCTGACCGCCGTCGTCACGGTGTCGAGCACGCCATCGATCCCGGCCCCCGCGGCGAGCGCGGCGCCGGCCGCGAGCGCCGCCTCGGTGCGGTCGGGCCCGAGCAGGGCGGCGAGCAGTCGCCCGTCGTCCTCCCAGTTCGGGTCGGGCGACGCCGCGCTCTCCGCCAGCGCCGACAGGTCGAGTTGGGCGGTGCCGCGATGGAACAGCTTCATGTACGGCAGCTTGTCCTCGCGGGTGCCGTACACGATCGATGGCACCAGATACGGCAGGACGGTGTCGGCCCGATCCCATCCGAGTCGGTCGAGCAGCTGGAACGCCTTCTGGGCGTAGATCGCCCCGTGCCCGTACGAGATCAGGTGGTCCGACACGATGTCGGTGAACCACGGGCGGATCGCGTCGACGTCATAGCCGGCGTGGATCGCACCGCGCAGCAGCGCCTGCGCCGGCTCGAGTTGCTCGGCCTCGACCAGCCGGCGGAACTCGTCGCGAGGGTCGTCCGGCATCACCGCGATCGGGTCGGGCAGCGGCTGGACCGGACGGTCGCGCTCCTCCTCGGCGACGCCGGCGATCGCCTGCACGATCGGCAGTGCCCGGTCGTCGCCGACGTAGCGATCGGTCATCGCCAGGCAGTCGGTGAGCGATGCGATCGAGTGTCCCCAGCCGAACTCGGCGCGCGGCGCGCCGTAGGCGACCGCCTCCCAGATCAGCTCGCCCGGATTGGCGTCGGCGCGCAGCAGCCGGACGACATCGCGCGAGACCTGCCCGATGTAGTCCTTGGTGATGCCGCTCCGGAGGCTGGCCAGTAGCTGGGGTCGGAGCGACTCGGCGGGGTCGGGCTCGACGAGCGTGATGCTGAGCGTGCCGTCGTCGGCAACGTCGACGGTGTGGGTGCGAACGTTCTCCTCACCCAGCAGACACCGGCCGTCGCTGACGCGGAACTTCCAGTTGTGCCACGCGCATGTGAGCAGTTCGCCGTCGAGCTCGCCGGTGGTCAGCCCGTAGCCCTCGTGCGGGCAGGCGTTGTCGAGGGCGTGCACGCCGCTCGACGTGTGCACCAGGCACAGCCTGCGCCCGTCGACCTTGACCAGCTTGAGCGATCCGACCGGAACGTCGGCGAGGTTTCCCACGACCACGGCCTGACCCGGGACGGCAGCGCTGAGGGGCGTCACAGATGTCACGAACGGCACGGTACGACTTCAAGTATTCTTGAAGTCAAGTGTCAGCCAAGGGAAAGCTCGGAACCACGGTGATCAAGCCCTCGGGAGCGCGCCTACTCACGGTCGGTGAGGTCGCCAGACGGGCCGGAGTCGCCACGTCGGCGTTGCGCTTCTACGAGGATGAGGGCCTGATCCGATCCGAGCGCACCGACGTCGGCCACCGTCGCTACCACGCCGACGTCCTGCGCCGGGTCAGCTTCATCCGCACCGCCCAGCTCGTCGGTCTGAGCCTGAGCGAGATCCGCGCAGCGCTCTCGTCGCTCCCCGACAGCCGCACCCCCACCGCCCGCGACTGGGAGCGCCTGGCTCGCTCGTGGCAGCCGCTGCTCGACGAGCGGATCGCGATGCTGACCCGCATGCGCGACCAGCTCGACTCGTGCATCGGATGCGGATGCCTGTCGCTCACGTCGTGCGGGCTGTGGAACCCGCACGACGTCGCCGCCGAACTCGGCGACGGCCCGCGGTACCTGCTCGGCGACGAACGGCCCGTGGTCCACGATTCAGACTGACCGCCGGCACCCGGCGACATGGAGCCGGGTCGCGCTCTCGGGCATCGTCACATCAGGGTTCCACTGGCCGCGCCAACGGGCGCTGATCTCGAGCAGGGCGGTGGCGGCATCGAGCGACGGATCGCCGGGTGCGGCGAGCACGAGCTCCGGCATCACATCGGACACTGCGCGGCGCGCCAGCTGGGCGGCGATCGAACGGGCGACCGATCGTGCTCGCTCGAGCCGCGGATCGGTGTCGACGATCCCCACGACCAGTCCCGGCACGGCGACGTCGAAGAGGACCGGCAGACCAGGCTGACGGGCGGCGCGTTCGAGCACCGGCTGGATCGCGACTCCGATCGCCACCACAGCGCGGCATGTCGTCACACCGGGTCACATCGATCAGGTCGGCGGCATCGACGAGTTCGATCCGCGAGTCGCCGACCTCTATCGAGGCTGCGATCCGACCGGCGCCCACGGGCTGTCCGTCGACGCTCACGGGGGTACGCCCGGCGAGCTGGACGAGCTCGACCGATCCGTCCGCCGACACGTCGAGCAGCGCGTGATGGGGCTCGACCGCCGGATCGTCGACCACCGCCGAGCAGTGCCGGGCGCGCCCCAGCACGTGCCGGCCGGCGGCGAGCACCAGCCGCCGGCCGGCATCGGGTCCGGCGGTGAGATCGAACGTCGAAGTCACCCGGCTCTGATGGGTATCGCCGGCGTCAGATCGGAAAGCACCCGCTGACCAGGCGCTGTGAACCCGTCACAGGCTGATCCACCGGCTGGTGAGCCCAGCTGTGAGCGGCTGGAACGGTCGATGTCGCAGGTCCGACGCAGCGGTGTGGTGGGCGGTGAACCGTGCGGTGAGGGGTGGTGCTCACGATCACCGGCATGACCCACTTGGCCCCACGCCTCCACCCGTCACCGCCAGACCGTCGCCTCGGACAGCGCCTCGACCGCGAATGGTCGCAGCTCCGCTCCCGGCCCACCGTGCTCCGTCGCGCCGCCGGCTGGGCGATCGTCGAAGGCCCGCTCCACGACCTCGACCAAGTGCTCGTCGCAATCGGCTACGAGGTCGCCTGGACACCAGCCAACGAGGCCGCCATGCGACAGCTCGTGGTGCAGGCGGCGGACGACGAGCTGGCGGCACGGGTGGTGATCCAGCGCGTCCTGCCCGGGCTGCTCGCCGTCGTTCGCCGCCGCAGCGGACGTCCCGACGAGGTGCTCGACGAGCTGATCGGGGCGGCCTGGATCGCGATCCGTACCTTCAATCCCTCGCGACGGGCTCGGTCGCGTCGCTGCCGCCCTGATCGCCGACGCCGACTACCGCGCCTTTCGTCTCGTCTGGCGCAGGGCATCGAGCAGCGAGCGACCGACGGATGTGGTCCCCGACCGGCTCGACGACACCGAGATCGACTCGCCGCGTCAGCTCCTGGCGTCGCTGTTCGCGGAGGCGGTGGCGGCCGGTGTGCCGGCGGCCGACCTCGACCTGATGCGCCGGATCGTCGACGAGACGCCGACCGAGGAACTGGCGCGATCGCTGAACGTGACGGCGCGCACGGTGCGCAACCGGCGCGACCGGATCACAGGCCGGCTGCGGGAGGTTGCGGCCGCTGCGTGAAATTCGGGCCGGCGCTTCGCAGGAACGACGCCGATCCCTTCCTGACCGTCGGGCGTCACCACGCTGGCGCCATCACCTCGATCGCGTACTCGTACGCCTGCGTCTGGTCCAGTTCGATCTGTGCGTAGAACGCGCGCTTGCCGATCGCCTTCGAGAGCGCGCTGCCGCGCGTGGCGCGGACCATCAGGTCGTCGACCGCGGCGTCGAGCTCGTCGTCGGGCACGGCACGGTTGATCAGTCCCCACTCGGCAGCGGTCGCCGCCGAGATGGCGTCGCCGGTGATCGCCATCTCGAGCGCCCGCTTGCGGCCGATCTGGCGGGCCACCGCCACCGAGCGGCGTGTGGCAGAACAGCCCGCCCTTGCCACCCGGAAGGGCGAACCCGGCCGACTCGGCGGCGACCGCCAGGTCGCACGAGGCGACCAGCTGGCAGCCCGCCGCCGTGGCCAGGGCGTGCACCTTGGCGATCACCACCTGCGGGATCTACTGGACCGTGTTCATCATCGTCGTGCACACCTCGAACAGGTCGCCTGGCATCGTCGAGGTCGATGCGCCGAGCATGTCGCCGAAGTCGTGCCCGGCCGAGAACACCGGGCCCTCGGCGGCCAAGGACGACACCGACGCGCATCGCGTGACGCCGATCTCGCGCGAGCACGTCGGTCAGCTCGAGCATCACGTCGAGCGCGAGCGCGTTGCGCTGTCGGGATTGTTCAGCGTGACGGTGGCGACCGTCCCGGTCGTGATCTCGTCGAACGGCGACATCCACGTAGCGACTCGCCACGACCGCCAAGAGTACGGTCGCCCCAGGCGTCACACGTGCGGGCGACCTGTCGCCACGAGGAGCGCGCATGCAGTTCGGGATGATGTTCGCCAACACCGGGCACGGGGCGATCGCCCGACGGTGCCAGGCCGCCGTGCTGGCCGCCGCCGAGGAAGGTGGCTTCACCACGGCCTGGGACGGTCGAGCACGTCGTCGTCCCGTCGGGCTACGCAGTCGACCTACCCGTACGACCCGAGCGGCAAGATGGCGGGCGGGATGGAGGACTTCGACCTTCCCGATCCACTGATCTGGCTGGCGTGGGCGGCCGCCGCGCACGACGACGCTCCAGCTCGCCACCGGGATCCTGATCGCCACCCAACGCAATCCGCTGATCACCGCCAAGGAGGTCGCCACGCTCGACCAGCTGTCGGGCGGGCGGGTCGATGCTCGGCGTCGGCGTCGGCTGGTTGCGAGGAGGAGTTCGACGCACTCGGCGTGCCGTTCGAGCGGCGCGGCGAGCGGCTCGACGAGTACATCGAGGCGATGCGCGCCCTGTGGACGGAGGGCAAGGCCTCTTCCATGGCGAGTTCGTCAACTTCGACGAGTGCATCTCGCGCCCGCTTCCGGTCAACGGCACGCGTGCCGATCGTGATCGGCGGGCACACCGAGGCGGCCGCCAAGCGGGCCGGTCGGCTCGGCGACGCCTTCTTTCCGGGTCGCGGCAGCGCCGAGGAGATCACTGGCATCACTGATCGACGTGATGAAGCGCGCCGCCGACGACGCCGGCCGCGACGGCGACGCGATCCCGATCTATGCCATGGCCGCCGGCGGCCAGCCGGGCGACGCCCTCGACGCCCGCATCGAAGCACTCGCCGACGCTCGGCGTGACGCAGACGATCCTGCCCACCTACTCGCCCGACAGCTGGCCGGGATCGGGCAAGAACTGGTCGCCCGGTTCGGCTGAGCCACGTCGCTGCTCATCGAGCAGCCGAACAGACCAACCGAGCAGGTTGACGACTTTGACGGTGACAGTGCCGTACACGACCTGACCGCCGCCCGAGGCGCTGGTGTCGATCGTGTAGGTGCGGAACGGACAGCCGAACACCTCGGCGCGGACGCTCAAGGTCGCCGTCGTCGTCGATCACGATGTCGTTCGGCCGGTCGAAGCGACCGAGACCGCAGTCGGCCTCGCTCGACTCGCCGTCGATCGGCTCGACGGTCGTATGTAGGTGCCGCGAGCCCGTCGCGGGCGCTGAGCCGGATCGGCACCAGCTGGTGGAGCGGCAGCCACAGCGTGTCGGGCGTCGCCCGGACGTTGACCCCGCTGTCGAGCTCGAGGCCGACGATGACGGCGTCGTGATCGGATGCACGCGCCGGCGACTCGGCGATCGAACAGCGTGTCCTGGTAGTTCGACTTGAACGTCGTGTCGTAGTCGACGACAGTCGGGCTCGTCGCTGTTGATGTGCCAGTCGGTCATGCCCGTCACCTGGCTGCGGATCGACGCGCTGGCGAGCGCGTAGTCGAGGTAGCCCGACTGACCGTCGAACACGTAGCTGTAGGCGTACTCGCCGTGGAACGCCTTCGGCGAGATCGGTGAAGCCGGCCGTCTCGAGCACGCCGATCGGCGCCTCGTGGTCGTACGAGTTGAGGTCGCCCATGATCAGCCAGTCGCTGTCGGCGACGCCGGTCGGGTGAGCCGGCGATCCAGTCGGCGAGAGCCTGGGCGCGCGCCGTGCGGGTGAGGTCGCAGTTGCCCGTCAGCGGCTGCGACGCGCCTCGCCGGGCTCGCCACACGCCGAACCCTTCGACTTGAGGTGGTTGACCGTCACCGAGAACACCTCGCCGGTGGCGTTGTCGCGGAACGTCTGCGCCACCGCCGCCCGGCTCTTGACCGACACTCGGTGCTGAGCGGGTCGACGAACGCCGGGTGTGTCGAGCACGGCGGTCGTGCCGATCGGCGTCACCGCAGCCGGGCGATACACGAGCCCGACCTTGATGGCGTCGGTGCCGACAACCGAGTTGAGCCGGCGTCCACGTAGGTCGTAGGTGCCGGCGCCGAAGCGCTCGTTGAGCCCGGCACGATGTCGGCCAGCGGCTCGACGCCGGGCGTGTTCTCGAGCTCGTTGAGCCCGATCACGTCGGCGTCGAGACCCTCGAGGGCGTTGAGCAACTTGACCCGCTGCCGGGCGAACTCGTCGGCCGTGTCGGCGCCGCGGCACTCCATCGTCTGGCGTCGGCCCACACACCCAGTGCCGGCCGATCGGAGCGTGAGTCGAGCGTCAGGAAGTAGTTGAGGGTGTTCATCGACGCCACGCGAGCGCTGCCACCGACCGGCTCGGGCGCCGCTGGGGCGACCGTCTTGTCGTACGTGCGCGTAGCCGGCGCCGTCGCCGTACGGGAGGATCCGGTAGAGGCCGAAGGCGTACGTGATCGGGCCGGTGAGGCCGGTCACCGTGTCGCCGCCGCGGAAGGCGTTGTCGAGCGTGAACAGGTCGCGGGTGATCGGGTGGACGACGTTGTCGGGGTTCTGGGAGCTGATCCCGTCGTCGATCGTGATCCGGCTGCGCGGCGTTGAGGTCGAGCGCTGGCGGCCGCCTCGGGCGATTCGGGCGCGAACAACGCGGTGGGCACATCGGCCGCTCCTCGCCGGGGCCGGCAGCGCCACGACGACCTCGCCGAAGCGGTCGTAGTTGAAGTACTCGGAGATCACCATCTGCTGCGGCAGCGTGCCGAGCATGCCCTCGAACGCCTCGAGCTCGGCGACGGCGGTCACCGGGAACTCGATCGTCGCCGGGTCGGCATCGACTCGGATCGCCGAGCTACGGTGGTCGTCGCCGACGTCAGACTCGGTCAGGCTCGCTCGAACTCCGTCGACCGTGCCGCGTGACGCTCACGAGTCGACCCACGATACGCTGTCGTTGTCGCCGTTGAACACGAAGATGCCCTCCGACGTGGCGGGGTCGGCGTCGGCGTCGGCGTCCTCCTCCTGGACGAAGAAGCCACGCACCGCCGGGCTCGGTGCCTTCGTGATCGCCGATGACGATCCCCTCGACGATCACGGCCTGTGCCGAGCGAACGGTGATGCCGGGCCCGCTGCCCTGGACCTCGTGGATCGGGGTCAAGACCGGATCCGGATCGGGGTCTCCGCCTCCGGTGCCGACCGTTGGGACGTTCGACGGGTCGGCGGCGGGCGAGAACACGAGCAGCTTCCAGTCGGCCGGGACATCGGTGTCGACACCGTCCGCGAGACGGCGGACACCGGCTGGCAGGTTGCGCCGTCGGGCCCGACGATCGGGGCGCTGAACGCGAACGTGTCGCCGACGCCGCCGTCGGTCACGCCGACGGCGTCGCGGACGACGCCCACCGAGCTGGCGGTCGTGCCGGTGATCGACGCCGTCTCGACCAGCGCCAACGTGATCGACGAGTTCTCGAGCCCGTTCTCCGGGATCGAGCAAGTTGGGCGTGATCCCGAATGTCGTTCGCGGCGGTGGTGTTGCCGAGCAGGAAGAAGCCGTTGTCGCCGATCGGCGGCGTCGGCCGGCAGGTCGTACTTGTGGTCGATCGTGCCATTGGCCGCACCGGCATGCCGTTCTCGACGCCGATCACGCTCAACCCGGTCAGGCTCGGTGCCGGGCGGTCCCGAACAGCTCGACGACTCAGGGTCGGTCCCCGTCGTCGAGATCGGATCGCGTTGATCAATACCGGATCGCCGGTCGGCGGCGCCGGCCTGGCCGGGAACCGGGACGGTGACGAGTCCGAAGACGGCTGCTGAGGCGAGCGCAGCCCTGGCGAATCGATGCATCGAGGATCCCCTTCGCGATTCCGCCCGCGTTGGTTGTCCCGCGAACGTACCCTCTCCTGATGGAGCAATACATCGAACCGATGAACAGCCGGCAAAGTCCCGGTACCGGCTGTCGCCGGCGGTTCGATCGACACGGCAGGGCTGATCGGTTATGAATGTGCACGCCCCACCACCCGCTCCGAAGGTCCACGTCTGACATGTCGCAACTGCCCGCACGGCGCCCATCGCGTGTGGTCATCGAACCGGTCAGCCCGGTCGTCGACGGCGGGCGGTTCGCCGGCCAAGGCCTCGCTCGGCGAACCGGTCACCGTCGCACGCCGACGTGTTCGCCGACGGCCACGACGCGATCAACGTCGGCCTCCGCTGGCGCACCGTGAGCGTCGGCCGGCAAGCGCGGCAAGTGGACGGAGGAACGGATGTTCCCGGAGGGCAACGACCGCTGGTCGGCATCGTTCCTCCCGCACGACGCTCGGCCGCTGTCGAGTACGAGGTGTTCGGCTGGTCCGATCGTCCGTCGACCTGGCGCACGGCCTCCTCAAGAAGGTCGAGGCCGAGGTCGACGTGAGCGTCGAACTGCTCGACGGCAAGCGCATCATCGCCCGTCTGATCGAGCGCGCCGGCGCCGTCAAGCCCAAGCCCAAGCGCCGACATCGCCCGGCTCGCAGACGCTCGCCGGCGAGCATCGCCGAAGGGCGGCACCGACGACGCTCGACGAGCCCGGTTGGGCCACAACTGTTCTGGCTGTACGCCGATCGCGAGCCGACTCGCGACGTCAGGCGCGCTCCCGGTCGACGTCGATCCCGAGCGTGGGCGGTTCAGTGCCTGGTACGAGTTCTTCCCGCGCTCGACCGTCGCATCCGCGCACCGGACCCGCCACCTTGCCGACGCGATCGATCGGCTCGACTACGTCGCCGCGATGGGATTCGACGTCGTCTACCTCCCGCCGATCCACCCGATCGGCGTCGTCAATCGCAAGGGTCGCAACAACACCATCGAGGCGGCGCCCGACGACGTCGGCAGCCCATGGGGCATCGCCGACCACCTCGCCGTCCATCCCGACCTCGGCACCCTCGACGACGTGCACGCGGTCGTCGCCGCATGTCACGCGGCGTGGTCTCGAGCTGGCGCTCGACATCGCCTTCCAATGCACCCCCGATCACCCGTGGGTCACGGAGCACCCCGAGTGGTTCGTGACCCGCGCCGACGGCAGCATCCAGTACGCCGAGAACCCGCCCAAGAAGTACCAGGACATCTATCCCGATCAACTTCGAGACCGACGACTGGCAGGCGCTGTGGGAGGCGCTGGCCGAGGTGTTCCGGTTCTGGATCGAGCAGGGCGTCACGATCTTCCGGGTCGACAACCCGCACACCAAGGCGTTCCCGTTCTGGGAGTGGGCGATCGGCACGATCCGCGAGCGAGCATCCGGAGACGATCTTCCTCGCCGAGGCGTTCACCCGCCCGCGGGTGATGGAGCGGCTCGCCAAGCTCGGCTTCAACCAGTCGTACACGTACTTCGCGTGGCGCCAGTCGGCGTCGGAGCTGCGCGAGTACTTCACCGATCTCTCCACCCGCACGGTCGACTACTTCCGTCCCAACGCCTGGCCGAACACGCCCGACATCCTCACCGAGCAACTCCAGCACGGCGGGCGTGCCGCTGTTCGTCAGCCGGGCGATCCTGGCGGCGACGCTGAGCGCCAACTGGGGGATCTACGGGCCGGCCTTCGAGTTGCTCGAGCACCGCTCGGTGCGTCCCGGGTCAGCGAGGAGTACCTCGACTCCGAGAAGTACCAACTGCGCACGTGGCATCTCGACGATCCCGACTCGATCGCACCGTTGATCACCCGGCTCAACGAGATCCGGCGACGGCACCCGGCGCTGCAGCACCTGCGCACGCTGCGGTTCCACGACGCCGACTCGCCGGGCATCCTCTGCTACAGCAAGACCGACCCGTTCGGCGACGGCGATCCGATCCTGTGCGTGGTCAACGTCGACGGGCGGCAAGCGCCATGCCGGCAACGTCCACGTCGACCCGCGCACGTTCGGCTTGGCGCTCGGCGACGACGACGAGTTCGAGGTCCACGACCTGCTCGGTGGCGGCGTCTACCGCTGGCGTGGGTGGCACAACTACGTCGACCTCACCCCGGGCGCGGCCCGGCCCACGTGTTCGCCGTGCGCCGCATCGAGGACACCTGATGGCGCTGCCGCACTCGGTCCCTGACCTCGACCTGCACCTCTTCGGCGAGGGCACCCACCGCCGCCTGTACCAGCAGTTCGGCGCTCAGCCGGGCGACGGCGGCACACGGTTCGCGGTGTGGGCGCCGGCCGCCCGTGCCGTGCACGTGGTCGGCGACTTCGACGGCTGGACCGGCGAGCACGCGCTGGCGCCGCTCGACTCGTCGGGCGTGTGGTGCGGTTGGATCGACGGTGCCGGCGTCGGCGCGTCGTACCGCTTCCGGGTCACGACGGCGACGGGCGACGAGGTCGACAAGTCCGACCCGGTCGGCGGCGCCCACCATCTGCCGCCGTCGATCGACTCGATGGTCGCCGACCTCGCCTACGACTGGGGCGACGCCGAGTGGATGGCCGGGCGCGCCGAGCGTCAAGCGCTCGACGCGCCGATGTCGATCTACGAGATGCACCTCGGATCGTGGGGTCGCACAGCTCGTCGACGGACGCCGCTTCCCGACGTACGTCGAGCTCGCCGATCCGATCGCCGACCATTGCCTCGCCCACGGTTTCACCCACGTCGAGTTGCTGCCGATCATGGAGCACCCGTTCTACGGCTCGTGGGGCTACCAGACCACCGGCTACTTCGCGCCCACCGCCGCGCTACGGCACCGCCGACGCGACCTGATGGCGATGATCGACCGGCTCCACCAACGCGGGCTCGGCGTGATCCTCGACTGGGTGCCGTCGCACTTCCCCACCGACGCCCACGGGCTGTACCAGTTCGACGGCACGCACCTCTACGAGCACGCCGATCCGCGGCAGGGCTACCACCCCGACTGGAACTCGGCGATCTTCAACTACGGCCGCAACGAGGTGCGCTCGTTCCTGCTGTCGAGCGCGATGTGCTGGCTCGACCGCTATCACGTCGACGGGCTCCGGGTCGACGCCGTCGCCTCGATGCTCTACCTCGACTACTCACGCCAGCCCGGCGAGTGGATCCCGAACCAGTACGGCGGCCGCGAGAACCTCGAGGCGATCGGCTTCATGCGCCAACTCAACGAGGCCGTGTACGGCGAGTATCCCGACATCGTCACCCACGCCGAGGAGTCGACGGCGTGGCCCGGCGTGTCGCGGCCGACCTATCTCGGCGGGCTCGGCTTCGGTGGCAAGTGGGACATGGGCTGGATGCACGACACGTTGCAGTACCTGCAGCGCGATCCGATCCACCGCAAGTGGCACCACAGCGAGGTCACGTTCCGTTCGGTGTACATGGGCAGCGAGAACTACGTGCTTGCCGCTCAGCCACGACGAGGTCGTGCACGGCAAGGGTTCGCTGCTCGCCAAGATGCCGGGTGACGAGTGGCAGAAGTTCGCCAACCTGCGGCTGCTGTTTGCGATGCAGTGGTTCCAGCCCGGCAAGAAGCTGCTCTTCATGGGCGACGAGCTGGCGACCTGGAACGAGTGGTCCCACGAGGGCACCCTCGACTGGTCGTTGCACGACGCGCCGATGCACGAAGGCGTGCGCCTCCTGCTCGCCGATCTCAACTCGTCTGTACCGCAGCGAGCCGGCCATGCACCGCGGCGACTACGGCGGCAACGGCATGCAATGGGTCGAGGCCCACGACGCCGAGCACGGCGTGTTCGCCTGGCTGCGAGTCGACCCCTCGGGCGAGGGCCGGCCCGTGCTCGTGGTGGCCAACGCCACGCCGACGCCGCAGTACAACTATCGACTCGGCGTCCCGGCTGCCGGCCGGTGGGTCGAGTTGCTCAACAGCGATGCGGCGATCTACGGCGGCGGCGGTCAGGGCAACTTCGGCGGGGTCGACACGGCGCCGCTCGACTCCCACGACCATCGCCAATCGGTCGTGCTCACCGCACCGCCGCTCGGCGTCGTCGCCCTCGCCCCCGAAGACGGCTGATCCCGCCTCTGATTCCCGCCGCTGAGCTGGGCCGACGTACCACCGGCGTGAGCGATGGTGTTGACTGTCGGGGTCGTGTTGGGATTGGCGATCTCCCCGGCGGGCGCTCGGGCTTGCCTCGGACGGACCGCGTCCCGCGCAGGGCTCGTCTCGCAGTCGTCCTGGCGCTGCTGGGATCGGCGTTGACGGTGCTCGCGGCGCGGCCGGCCGAGGCGGCGATCGGGCGCATCCCCGGTGGTGGCATCCTGCAGATCTCGGTGCCGGAAGCGTTCGGTGGCAAGACCGTCATCGGCCAGCTCACCGTCGACCAGGTCGTCGGAGCCGGATTCGTCACCGCCTTCGGATGTGACGACGGGATCCCCACCAACAGCGACGGCAGCATCGCCCGCTCCGACCTCAACTACGACGCAGCTGTCGCCTCGTTCGCCTCCAACCGGCTGATCGTCAAAGCCGACAACAACGGCGACATCTGCTTCTACACGCTGCGACCGGCAGCCCTGATCGTCGACGTCAACGCCGTCACCTTCGATACAGGGATCTCGTCGTTCGCCAACCGTCGCACCGACACCCGCAGCGAACACACCCCGCGTGGCGGGCGGTGGCATGTTGCGCGTGTCGATTCCGGAGGCGATCGGTGGCAAGACCGTCGTCGGCCAACTCACCGTCGACCAGGTCGCAGGGGCGGGATTCGTCACCGCCTTCGGGTGTGACGAGGGAATCCCGACCGACAGCGCCGGCGCCGTCACCCGCTCAGATCTCAACTACGACGCCAGCGTCTCGCCGGTCGCCTCCAACCGGCTGATCGTCAAAGCCGACGGCGACGGTGACGTGTGCTTCTACACACTCCGCGCGGCTGCACTCGTGATCGACATCAACGGCGTCTCCGACGCCGGCATCGCCTCGTTCGACAACCAGCGCACCGACACCCGAACCGGGAGCGACCGGCTCGTGGAGGGTGGTGGCGTGTTGCGCGTGCCGGTCCCCGAGGCGGCGGGCGGCAAGACCGTCGTCGGCCAACTCACGGTCGACCAGGTCGTCGGGGCGGGATTCGTCACCGCCTACGGGTGTGACGACGGGATCCCGACCGACAGCGCCGGAACCGTCACCCGCTCCGACCTCAACTACGACGCCGCCATCTCACCGGTCGCCTCCAACCGGCTGATCGTCAAGGCCGACAGTCATGGCGACATCTGCTTCTACACACTCCAGCCGGCCGCCCTGGTGATCGACATCAACGGCGCATCCGGCGGTCGGCATCAGCTCGTTCCCCAACCGCCGCACCGACACGCGAACCGACACGTCATCGGGAGCGCCCGGTCCGATCCTGGTCGATGGCGTGCCGGTGTGGCCACCGTTCGAGCCGCTCCCGGCGCTCGACGGGGTGGCGGCGCTTGACGGGCTTGCCGGCCGACTCGACGGTCACCCGGCGCCCGATCGTGGCGGTCAAGATCGACAACTACGGGCCGGCCCGGCCGCAGTGGGGGCTCGAACAGGCCGACGCCGTGATCGAGGAGAACGTCGAGGGGATCACCCGCTTCGTCGCCTTGTTCCACACCAACCTGCCGGGCGCGGTCGGCCCGGTGCGGTCGGCTCGTACCGGCGACCTCGACCTGCTCACGGCGATGAACCGTCCGGTGTTCGGATTCTCCGGCGCCAACCCTGGTGTGACCCAGTGGATCGACTCGGCCGAGGCCTCCGGAGTGCTCGTCGACTTCAGCGCCCAACACGCGCCGTGCTACGTCCGCTCGCCCGAGCGGCCCGGCCCGCACAACCTGCTGCTCGACTCGACCTGCGCCGCATCGACGCGCTGTCACCGCCGGCCCGGCGCGCCCGCTGTGGACGAGCGATCCGTGGTGGACGCCGCCGAACGGCGTCACCACCGTGGCCGACACCACCTTCACCGTGCCGATGGACGGCGTCCGCATCGAGTGGACGTGGGATCCCACGACTCGCACGTACCTCCGTTCCCAGGACGGCCAGCCGCACGTCACCGTGTCGGGCGCACGGATCGGCGCCGCCACCGTCGTCGAGATCGCGACCACACACATCCCATCGCCTGTCGACGCCCGCTCCCCCAACCCGATCACGGTCGGCACCGGGATCGCCGTCGTTCACCGCGACGGCGTGGCCATCTCCGGCGACATGGTCACGCGCCACCCCGTACGACCCCTTCCGCTTCACCGCCGCCGCCACCAACCAACCGATCCCCCTCGACACCGGCACGACCTTCATCGAACTCGAACGCGGCTGACACCCAGGCGGGCGCTGGCAAGCTGCCGATTTACTTCCTGGACCGCCGTCGTTACCTTGGACCCCGATATCGACGTTACTGGCCATTCGGGGAGGCTGGGCATGAGGAAGAGTTCGTTGGCAATTGTCGCCGGAGCGTTCACGGTCTGCGGCGTGCTCGCAGGGTCGCTGGCGGACGCCGCCGTCGATCCGGGCTTCACGCGAGACATCGAGCCCGTGGAACCGTCCCGTCTGCTCGACACGAGACTCGGCATGCCGACCATCGACGGCCAGTTCGCCGGCATCGGCTGCGCCGTGGCTGGGAGCGTCACGAAGATCACGGTTGCAGGACGTGCCGGCATCCCCGGCGACGCTCCGGCGGCCCTGGTCAACCTGACGATCGTCTCGCCCGACGGACCCGGCTTCGCCACCATGTATCCGTGCACAGGCCAGCCGCCAACAGCGTCCAACATCAACTATCTCGCCGGCCAGTTCACGGCCAACGGGGTTGCGGCCAAGCTCGATGCCAACGGTGACGCCTGTATCTTCACGCTGGCGGCTGCCGACATCGTCGTCGATGCAAACGGATATCTGCCCGCTGGCTCCGCGGCGCGGGCAACTGTCGCGCCGGCACGATCGCTCGACACGCGCCCGCATGGCTACGGTCGACGGGCTTTCGTGGGCAACGGCAAAGCCGACGCCGGAAGCGTCACCAAGGTCACCGTTGCCGGCCGAGGTGGCGTCTCGGTCGACGCCACGGCGGCAATGGTCAACCTGACGATCGTCGCCCCAGACGCCCCGGGCTTCGCCACGATCTATCCGTGCACGGCGACGCCGCCGAACGCCTCCAACATCAACTACGGGGCCGGTTCGTTCGTCGCCAACAGCGTGACCGCCACGCTCGACGCCAACGGCGATGTGTGCGTGTTCACGCTGTCGGCGGCAGACGTCGTCCTCGACGTCAACGGCTTCGCCGATCCGAACTCACGAGTCGGGACACTGCCGCCGAGGCGGCTACTCGACACGCGGGTCGGACCACGCGACCATCGACGGGCAATTCGCTGGCATCGGTCGCGCCCGGGCGGGTAGCGTCACAACGATCAAGGTAGGTGGCCGCGGAGGGGTGCCCACAAACGCACCTGCAGTCATGGTCAACCTGACCATCGCCTCGCTGAGCGGGCCCGGATTCGCGACGAACTACCCGTGCTCCGCTGAGCCGCCCACAGCGTCGAGCATCAACTACGGCCCTGGCGTGTTCATCGCAAATGCGGTGACGGCGCAACTCGACGCCACCGGCAACGTCTGCATCTTCACGCTTGCGGCCACCGACATCATCGTCGATGTCAACGCCTACCTTCCGGGGCTGGGAGCGGGCACACGTGCGATCGACGTGCGGGTCGTCGACAACCATGGGAATCCCTTCGCTGTGGGCCAGGGCTCGGTGATGGCCTGCCCGAGCGAGGGCTTCGCCGTGCCATGCGCAGCGCTCATCGGAGGCACACTCTCCGACGCCGCAGGTGGTTCCACGATCATGCTCTCGGGAGAACGTGGAGTACGTAGTGACCGCCACTGCCACAAACACCGGCTGGCCAAATCCTTGGATCGCGCCAGGCGGCACCGAGTTCCACTTCTCCGATCCTGCTGACGACATTCGGTCGCGACCTCGTCAACGGAACCGTCTCTCGTGATCAGGCCGCCGACCTGATCACGAGCATCAACCCGTGCGCACAGGACCAGTGAGCAAACGGCGCAGTGAGCAATATTGCGTGCGCCCCCAGGGTTTCGAACCCTGAACCAACGGGTTAAAAGCCCGCTGCTCTACCGTTGAGCTAGAGGCGCGGGACCGGGAACCTAGAAGAAGACCCAGGGATCGGTGTGTGTGTGCCGGTCTGCGAATCGCCATCGTAGAGGCCGGATCCTGCCAGACTGCGCTCGATACGTCCCGCCCTCAGTTCGCCTGCTCCCCTGGATCGGGTCATGCGGCGACGGGTGAAGCGAGACCCCTGGGTGCATGCGTCGTGAAAGGCGTTGACGCAAAGGCCAAGGTTCCAGGTCGAGGACGACGTGTCGACCGTCACGCGCCGAGAATGGTGACCGTGCCGGCGTCACCATCGACGCGGACCATGACGCCGTTGGCGATCCGGCGGGTGGCGTCGACGGTGCCGACGACGGCTGGGAAGCCCATCTCACGGCCCATGATCGCGGCGTGCGACGCGAAGCTGCCGTGGTCGGTCACGGCGGCGCCGATCAGCGACAGGAAGGCGTTGAACGACTCGCCGGTCGCCGTGGTGACGAGCACGTCACCCTCCTCGAGCGCGAACAGGTCGTCGAAGTTCCGCACCAGGCGGGCCGGGCCCTCGTACAAACCACCGCTCCCGCCGACGCCGACCACGACATCGGCGTCGCCGATCGGGGTCTGCACGTCGCCGAGCACCCCGTCGATGTAGAAGCCGAGCGCCGACATCACCCGCGCCAGCGGCGGCGGGAGTCGTCGACCGGGGCGGCTCGGGCGGCGGCGGCCCGAGCAGCGGTGGGGCGCCCTCGGCGCTGAGCGCCTTGCGATGCGCGACCGGCGCCGACAGCTCGTCGGCGGTGGGCTCGTCGGCACCGTCGAGGATCGGCGTCGATCTCCTCCGCTCAGATCGAGAGTGTCGTACATGAAGTTGATGCGCCCGCGCTCGAACAGGCGTCGACCGAGCTCGATCAGCGCGAGGCGCAGCAGACCAACGGCCGCGGCGTCGCTGTAGAGCCCGCGCTCGTCACGGAGACGGTAGACGAGGCGCGACTCGGTCAGCAGGTCGTCGAACTCGCCGCGGTGCTCCTCGGGCACAGCATTGCGCAACTCGTCGGCGACACGCTCCGAACGCTCGCATGGCCGCGTCGCGGTCGTGGTCGAGGCAGGCGCGGATCCGGTCGAGAAGGATGTCGGGCCGCTCGCCGATCGTCGGGTTGGTGAGATCGAAACCCGCCGCGAGCCGGAACCCGACCCGGCGAGGTACTCCTCGAGCGCCGGGACCAGGCGGCAGCAGCTCGGCGAGACGCTCCTCGGCCGGGTCGTCGCTGTCGAGCAGCGCACGGGCGTCGGCATCGTCCGGACACCGCGTCGACCACGGCACCAGTTCCGGCGGCACGACCCCCGACACCGGGGACCAGCCGTCGTAGACGGCGAACATCGGCACCGGGCGCGCCCGGTCCAAGCGACGGCGTGGAGAATGAAGTCGCCGACCGGGAGCATCGCCATCGCGTTGAAGCGGTGATGCTGGTAGCCATCTCGGTCAGCCACGAGATCCGCTGATGCAGTTGATCGCGAAGCTCGTCGTCGTCGAGCGCCGAGGTCGACATCGGCGAGCTGGCGGTGACGTGCGATCGCTGCCGGCTTGACTCGTCGTCCCAGCGACGCAGCACGTCGCGCCAGATGCGCTGTTCGAACGCTGCCGCGGCGAGCCCGGTGCGGCGTCCGATCTCGGCGCCGAGCTCGTCGTGCGACTTCGGGCCGTCGGGGCCGGGGGCGTCGAACGGCGCCGGCTGCATGTAGAAGAAGCCGTTCACGAAGCGCATGTTCATCCCGTCGAGCAGCGCGCCCACGGCCCGCCAGCGCTTCGGCGAACCCGCGGGTCATGCCCGGCGGGTACGCCGACTGCATCAGCGGGGTGACGGCCGCCGGCAGGTGGGAACGGTCCTGCATCCACGGTCCGGGCCCTGGCGGCGTCCAGTCGAGATCGCTGCGGTCATGTCCACCCCTGTTGTCGGGGCCGGCCGCCCCCCGGCGTACACGTCCGCCGAGACCAGCGTGATAACGCTACTACGGCTGCGCGACGCAGACCCACGGAGCCGCCCGCTGGGTCCGGCGTGCCGTAGAGAACCGAGATCGAACGCTGCGTTCCGAAAGGGGGTGGTGCCGTCGGCAGTGTTCGGCGACGCTCGACAACGCACCGCGTCGACCGCACCTTGCGGCCGATCGTCCACCGATGGGTCGGCCGAACAGACATCTCTGCATCCAAGGTGACCACTCATTGCGTAGCTCACGACGTCAGGTCCATCTAGGCAAGGTTTTCAACATGATTCGTCGAGTGCTCACCGCTGCGGGCGTGGTTGCCATCAGCGCTCTGTTTCCGGGCGGTGTCGACGCCCAGTCGGCACCCTCCATCTCGTTGATGCACGGCATTCCCGGCGCCACGGTCGACGTCGTCGTCGACGGTGAAGTCGTGGTGCCCGGCTTCGAGCCCGGCACGATGCAGGACATCTCGGCCTTCGCCGGTCAGACACTGACCAACGTCGAGGTCCGGCGGCCGGTACCGAGGATGTGGTGATCGGTCCGATCGCCGAGCTCGCCGTTCCGGCGAGCGGCAACTGGACGGTGATCGCTCACCTCGACGCCGACGGGGCACCGACGCTGACGCCGTTCGAGAACGACGTCAGTGACTGGCCGCCGGTCAGGGTCGCCTGACGGTGCGCCACACCGCCGCGGCGCCCGCCGTCGACATCGTGTTGGCCGACGGCATCGCGCCGTTCACGAACCTGTCGAACCCGAACGAGGCATCCGCCGACCTTCCCGCCGGCGAGATCGCCGGCGCCAAGGTGGCACCGACCGGGGGCGACCCGATCGCCGACGTGCCCGACGGTCGAGCTCGCCGCTGGTATCGAACCTGATCGTGTACGCCGTCGGAAACCTCGAGGAGGGCTCGTTCACGTTCTACACACAAGAGATCACCGGACTCGGTGGAAACCCACCGCTGTGAACACCGGTGATGCGATCGAAGCCGCCACCGGGCCAACATGGCGCTCGTCGGCCGCCGCCGGTGGCATTGCGCTGATGCGGCGCCGGCGTGCTGCTTGACCGGCGGCGCGTTCGGAGCTGAGCTCCGGCGTGCAGCGATCCCACCGCGTGATGCAGCCTCGGCACCGGCCTGTTGGTCGGCGCCGGGGCGCTCGTCGCGGTCGCCTTCGTCGTCGACGAGCGGCCGCCACGGCCGACCACATCGGTCGAACCGGTGGTCGTTGCCCAGATCCCGGCGACGATCCCCACGACACCAGCGGACGACGACGTGGCGTGGATCTCACCGCCACCACGGCGGCGCCAGCACGGCTGCCGCCAGCTCCGGCCCCAGCTGACCTGCCGATCTCGCCGATCGTCGCCGAACTGCCGGACCGAGTGTCGGCGGTTCCGGACGTCGCACCCGCACGTGCGCCCCGTCCTGCTGGGCGTCCCCGACATCGGATTGATGGTTCCGGTTCGATGACATCGGGGTCGAAGCCGACGGCCAGCTCGAGATTCCCGATGAGACCGAGGTCGGCTGGTACCGGCTCGGATCGTCGCCCGGTCGCGGGCGCGACGGTGCTGGCGGGTCACGTGTCGTGGAACGACACGATCGGGCCATTCTTCCGTCTCGCCGACCTGGAACCTGGCGCCGAGATCCAGCTCGACCTCGCTGACGGCACGTCGCGTCGTTACAGCGTCATGGAACGAGCCCAGTACCCGAAGCTGATGCTGCCTCAGGAGCGGATCTGGACGCGGGACGGCAACGAGACACTGGTGTTGATCACATGTGGCGGCGACTTCAACCGAGCCGATTCGGCGCTACACCGACAACATCGTCGTGTACGCCGTCCCGGTGGCGAGCACCAGCCCGGCGATGCACCCTGCGCCGGACGACCATCGTGCGGGGGCGCGGTGAGCAGTCCGGATCGCTGATCGTGTGCTGGGCCTGGGTCAACCAGTGCGTGGTGGGTGTGATCCCTTCGAAGAGCTTGCTGACGATCCACCATCCGGCGGGGCGCATGTCGTCGCCGGCGTCGGGGAGGTGGATCAGATGGAACGTCGTCATGTAGTTGGTGCCGAGGTAGTTGACTTCGCTCACGGTGACGGTGGCGACATTGCCGACGACCTGGATGTCGGTGATCTCGCACTCGTAGCTGCTCGCCGCGCGCAGCCGGCGACTTGTTGGCCAGCACGAACCGGTAGAGGTAGCTGACCGGCTGCACGAACGACTCGGTGTCGATGTAGCCGCACACGACCGCTTCGTCGCGGAAGGCCTTCATCAGCGTTCCGATGTCGCCGTTGCGGAGGCCGTCGACGTAGTACTGGATCTTCTCCTTGATCGCCTTCGCCTGACTCGGGTCGGGCGGTGCCAGCTTCGGTGGCACTCCGAGGTCGGCGGGTTCGGATTCGTTGTCATGGGGGTCCTCCACTGGATTCGGGCTGGCTGATCGGGCGGCGGCCTGGTCGAGGAGCGCTGCGGCGCGCACGTGATCGGCGGTTCCGGCGCCCTCGGTGAACGAAGCGAACAGCGGCTGGAGCGCCGCCAGCGCAACGCTGTCGTCGCCACGCTCGATCTGGAGCTCGGCGAGCGTGGTCAGCGTGCGCAACTGCCACGAGCGGGCGCCCTGTTCGACGGCCAGCTCGACAGATCGTTGCAGGATCGCTTCACCGTCGGTGACGTCGCCGAGCTTCCACGTCACCCACCCGTGCAGGCGCACGGCCTCGGGCAGATGGACATGCTCGCCCTGCGAGCGCATCAACTCGCACCGCGTGCACGATCTCGACTCGCCCTCCTTCGAGGTCGCCACCGACCGCCATCGCCTCACCGAGCACGGCGTGCACATACGGCACCCATGCTCGGTGGCCGGTGCCCCTCAACGCCGCCAGCGAGCCGGCGATCTGGTCGATGCTCTCGCCGACGCGGCCGGCACGCAGCCAGGCGATGCCGGTGATGATCTGCGCCATCATCTCCGACATCAGCGGCACCCGGTGGTGGCGCCCGATGCGGATCGCCTCGTCGGTGCGTGCGAGCAACTCGTCCGGTTCGCCGCGATAGTCGAACGTGAGCGCGCCGATCGTGAGCGCGAAGCAGAGATCGAACGGATGGTTGCGGCGGCGGGCGAACTCGTCCTTCTCGTCGCTGACGGCCCGCGCCTGATCGGGATGGCCGAGCATCCACAACGACTGACAGCGGTACGACCCGTCGGCGGTGTACGGGTCGGCGTTGGTCACCTCGGCGATCGCGCCGTGCCGCTCGGGGTCGTAGCGCTCGCGGATCCGATCGCCGTGCTCGAGTGATCCGCGGAGATCGCCAGACCAGAAGTGGGAGGTCATCAACCCGCGATGGCCGTTGAGCTCGAGGATCTCGTCGTCGTGCTCGTCGGCGAGGGCGAGTTGCCGGCGCGCCCATCCCAGCGCCACCTCGTGCTTGCCGGCGCTCATGTGGTGAACCCACAGCCCGTGGATCACCGGCAGCATGGCGCTCGGCTGTCGCGACTCCTCGGCCAGCGGGACCGCCGGGCCCAACAGCTCCGCCACCTCGGGCGAGGCCCATCCGCGCACGGCGACCAACGCCGGCGCCGCCGACGACCGCAGCCGCAGCTCCTCGCGGTCGCGGTCGGGGCCGGCGGGAAGCTGCGGGATCGAGGGCGAGACCGGCGGTGTAGTGGGCGACCGACTCAGCGAGCGCGAAGCGATCGCGGGCACGATCGCCGGCCCTGCCCCACCACGTGACGGCGTTGGCGGCGTCCCCGGCTGCGGTGAGATGGCGGGCGATCAGCTCCGGCGGCGTCAAGCGGCGAGTCGAGCAACGCCGTCGCCAGCCGGCCGTGCAGCTCGACACGCCGGCTGCGCGGGATGCTCTCGTAGGCCGCGTCACGGACGAGCGCGTGCTTGAACGTGAACCAGCCGGCGCGACCCTCCTCGGACGGGCCGGCCAGCCCCGAGCGCTGGAGCCGGGCGAGCTGACCGTCGAGCACGTCGGGCGACTGGTCGGCGATCATCCGCAGCTGGTCGATCGAGAAGTCGCGGCCGATCACGGCGCCCAGCTGAGCGACCGACTTGGCCGGCCCGAGTCGGTCGAGGCGGTTGGCGAGCAGGTCGCGCAACGTGATCGGCAGCATCGTGGCGAGCTCGGTCGTCGCGCCGCGCCTCGGCGAGCTCCTCGAGCGCGCTCGTGGTGAGCTCCTCGATGAACAGCGGGATCCCGTCGGCGCGCTCGACGACGAGGTCGACCAGGCCGGGCGGGACTGGCAGCGGCGACGAGCTGGTCGATCAGGGCGCGGGCGTCGCCGTCGTCGAACCGTTGCAGCTCGAGCGTCTCGACCGCCGGGTTCGACGACCAGCGCCGCGGCGCTTCGGGACGCTGCGTGACGATCGCCAGCAACGGCAGCCGTTCGATACCGGCGATCAGCACGTCGAGCACGTCGAGCGTCGATGGATCGGCCCAGTGCAGGTCCTCGACGACCAAGAGCGTCGGCGAGGACCGGGCGACCGCCTCGACGAGTCGCGACGATCGCCGCCGACCGTCCGTTCCTTCTCGTCGCGAGGCGACGAGCGTCGGCGCGCCGGCTGCGCTGCGACCGACATGCCGACGATCACCGCCGAGCCGCACGACGTCGTCGTCGGGCAGGTCGTATTGACCAGCGAGGCGCGCCAGCGCGACGACCGCGTCGTCGTTCGAGGTGTCGCCGCGGATGTCGAGCAGTCGGCGCAGCGCGTCGGCGATCGGGTAGTAGGCCGAGTGCTCGTGGTACGGCGAGCACTGGACGAGCGACGGTGCGGGCGTCGTCGACGGCGGCGCGTTCGCGGACCGCGCGAACCAGGCGACTCTTGCCGATGCCCGGCCTCACCGACGACGCAGGCCACGCGACCCGCTTCGACCAGTGCCGACGTCCATGCCAGTTCGAGCCGGTCGAGCTCGTGCGTGCGTCCGACGAACGGCGACGCCTCGCGATGGGTGGCGTCGTAGCGGCTGTCGATGTCGCGGGTGCCACCGACGATGTAGGTGCGCACCGGCTGCGGGATGCCCTTCAGCTCGATCTCGCCGATGTCGACGTAGTCGAACACGTCGCCGGCCAGGCTGTCGAATGCGTGAGCTGACGGCGACCTGCCCGATACCGGCGACGTTCTGGAGGCGCGACGCAAGATTGAGCGTCTCACCGCTGAGCGCGTCTGGTCGGCGGGCGAGACGAGCACGACGCCGGAGGCGATGCCGACCCTGGCCTGCACTCGGTCGACGCCCGGTACCTCGGTGTGCGCCAGCCGTTCGAGGATCTCGAGTCGCGGCACGGATCGAGCGCTCGGCGCCGCGCTCGTGCGCGAGCGGGTACCCGAAGAAGGCGACGATGCCATCGCCGAGCCGGTTGTGGACGTAGCCGTCGTAGCGCTCGATGGCGGCGATGCACGTGTCCTCGTACGTGCGCATGACCGCGTCGAGCTCCTCGGGATCGACGCGGCTGGCGAGCGCCGTGAAGTCGACCATGTCGGAGAACAGCACCGTGAGGTAGCGGCGCTCACGCCGCGCGTCGGCCGTCGACTGCTCCGTCGCCGGTGCCGTCGACCCGAGCATCGGCGAGGGCGTTGAGCAACTTCTTGCGCGGGCCGAACGGGATGCCGAGCTCCTGGAGATCGGCCTCGGACAGGATTCGTAGCGTGTCGAGATCGACCTCGTTCTCGGCGAACAACGGCCCCAACCGCTCCAGCCCGAGCCGGGCGAGCAACGCCTCGAGCGGGTCGCTCATCACACGCCGACCTCTTCGATCACACCGCGCCGGAGCAACCACTGCGCCAGCTCGACCGCCGTCGCCGCCGGCATCGTGCTCGGCCCAGGCGCCGACCAGGTCGCCGATCGTGGCGACCCCGTCGAGCGGCGCCAGCAGCGGGACCACGGGCGTGCCCGCCACATAGGCGACGGCGCCGTCGAACTCCGGGGTGCTCGACGCCGGTGCGAGCCGCACCGTGTCGCCCACGACCTGCGAGACCTCGACGAACCGCACCAACGGCGACCGGCGAACGACGGCGCCCGGGCAGCGGCGCCGGTCGGGCCGCGGGCGCTCGACGCGGCGTCGGCGGGTGCGCGTCGGTCGTTGCGCGGTGCGGTCCAGAACGGCGTCGAGCGCGACGGCCGCGACGGCGGCGTACGACTCGCCTGTCCACTCGGCGTGGTGCTCGGCGGCGCGGGCGAGCACCTGGCGGTGATGGTCGAGGGCGAGCGCTGCGTCGGCCGGGACAGCGTGAGCGCGGTATGGATCACGACCGCAGCGGTGAGCGCCGATCTGGACTGCCCGCTGGACACCGGACGACGAGAGTGGATCGAGCGCCAGCGCCGCGTCTCCGACGGCGAGCCAGTCGGAGCCGCAGACCTCGCTCGCCAGCGCGGCTCGTGGCGTCGCTGGCGGTCACACCGCCCGCCAGCCGGGCCGCTGGCGGCAAGATGCCGGCGCTCTCGACGAGGTGCACGTAGCGGGCGACCGGGTCGGACTCCGAGCGCGCGCCACGCGCGTGGGATCCACGAACACGGTCACTTCGCAACAGGGTCGCCGTCGGCCGACGACGGTCCCGGTGCTGCCCACACCCAGCCGTCATCGACGGCGACGACGGTCGGGCCGGTCGAGTGCGACGTTCCAGCGACCGGTGACCCCGAGCAACGCATCGGGCCGCGAGCGTGCGACGAAGGCTCGACGGGCGCCCGCTGGCATCGACCACGAACCGCGCGCAAGCACCGGCGCCCGGTCACCGTCGACCTCGATCTCCCAGCCTTCATGCGATGGCGTCTGCGCTGCACGTGCTGTGGCAGGCGTGCAGGACCGTCACACCGAGCTCGACGGCCCGGTCGACGAGCAGGGCGTCGAACCGGTCGCGGTCGACGAGCAGCGAACCCGGCGGCATCGGGCGCACCCGGCGGCGGTGCCTCCCACGCGACGGTCATCGCCTCGACCGCCGGAAATCTCGCCTGTCGCACCAGCTGGTCGGCCCCGGTCATCGCCAAGAGATCGAGCGTCGCCGCGGCGAGTGTCTCGCGATCGGTGCGAGCGACGGGCGCGACCGCGATCGACCACGACCACGCGATGGCCGAGCTGAGCGAGTCGAGTGGCGACCGTCGCGCCGGCAGGTCCCGCCGCCGATCACGGCGACGTCGGCCGCGCCGGACCAGCCGTCGATGCTCACTGCAACCCGTCGCCGGCGAACGTGACGCCCGCCCGGGTCAGCCGGGCGTAGGCGCCGATGCAGTACTCGAGCCAGCCGCGGATGTAGTCGCACGCCGGGCGACCACGGTGCACCACCTCGTGATGGCAGCCCCCGCCGCAGAGGTACCGCGCCCAGCAACTGCGACACGGCTCCTGGCGGTGGACGTGCCGATCCGCGCAGCCACGTCGCTCGCCGGTCGGCGTCGATGCCGGTGTCGAGCGAGCCCAACCGTCCGGCGTCGTCGCCGACGAAGCGGTGGCACGCCGACAGCTCGCCGCCGGCGGCGACCCCGAGATATCCGGCGCCGGCGCCGCACGGGTACGGACGATGCGTGCCGCGGTCGATCTCGCGCATCGCGTTGGCGACGTTGGCGAAGGCGTACCGCTCGCCGGCCAGCGTGTGGCGTTCGTAGGCGCGGCCGGCGGCGATCATGCGATCGAGCAGCGCCGCGAGGTCCGCCGGCTCCGACCTCGCCGACGCCGGTCGGTGACGACAGCATCGGCGACACGCCGACGCTGTGGAACCCCAGCGCCAACAGGTGGTCGACGATCTCGTCGATGGCGAGGTTGTCCGGCGTCACCGTGACACGCGCCGACACCTGCATGCGGTGCTGCCGCGCCAGCAGCGGACGCACACGATCGAGGATGCGGTCGTACGAGCCGCGTCCATTGCGGAACGGGCGCAGCGCGTCGTGGGTGTCGCGGTCGCCGTCGATACTGATCGTCACCGCGAAACCGTGACGCTCGAAGAAGTCGACGTCGCCGGCGTCGACGAGCGTGCCGTTGGTGGTGATCGACAGCCTGCACCTCGACGCCCAGCGCGGCACCTCGCGTCACGGCGTACTCGGTCGCGGCGCGGACCACCGCTCGATTCACGAGCGGCTCGCCGCCCATGAAGGCGACGGTGACGCGATCGCCCGCATCGGCGCCGTCGAGCAACGAGATCGATCGCGCGTGTGGCCTCGTCGAGCGACATCAATCGCGACTCCATGCCGAAGTCGCCCTGCTGCGCATAGCAGTAGGTGCAGCCGAGGTTGCACTTCTGGGCGACGGCGAGCGAGATGGCACGCACTGGCGGGGCGACGAGCGGTCGATCGTCGACGAACGGATCACCGGTGAGTCCGAGCCGCGACAGCGCCTCGCCGGCCGGCGTGCTCGGCGACCGCCTGCGCCATGTGGTCGGCGGTGCTCGGGTCGAGCTCGTACAGGCGGCTGCCGTCGACGACGAACACGTGCCGCCCGCCGACCTCGTCGTCGATCACGATCGCATCGGGGTCGCCGTCCCACGCCTCGTCGACGTGCGACGCGACTCACGGCGCGTCGGCGTGGCCACCGGCACGGTGGTCATGACGGATCCGATGCCTCCGTCGGCGCCGGACGTGGTGGCGTCGCGCCCACGGACCTGGAAGCGGAGCCACCGCTCCCAGTCGCCCATCAGGTCGTCGTAGAGCAACAGGCGTTCGTCGGTGTAGTCGTCGGGCACGTACGTGCCGGTGCGTTCCTTCTGCAGCCAGTTGTCGCCGGTGCTGCGCCCGTCGGGCGTCGTCTCGACGTTGACGAAGTCGGGGCGCGCCGATGCCCAGTAGTAGCACGAGCACTCGCGAAAGTCGTTCTGCCAGGGCGAGCACAGGCCCTGAGTGAGCTCACCCGGCATGGCCAGCTCGCGGGAGATGAACGCCGTGTCGCCCTCGAAGAACGTGCGGACCGCGCAGCTGAAGCGTGATCGTCGGTGGGTCGGACGGTGGGTTCGACCGTTGGGTGACCCGGCGGCGGATCCCACCAGACGAGGTCCTCCCAGACCGCGTCGGCGGTGAAGATGCACGTCACCGTCGTCGCCCTGGTGATCCTTGAGGAGCTGGGCGAGCTGGTTCGACCACTCGGGCGTGAACGAGGCGGTCGGGTTGTCCTCGCTGGCGAGCAGCGTGCCGACCGCGAGATCGGCCGGCGACGGGCCGACCATGCGCGCCATCGTCGGCTCGCCGTTGATCGCCAGCAGCCGGTGTCCGACCAGGTCGGCTCCGGCGATGTCGCACCGAGCACGAGGTTGTCGTACTCGCGCAGGGTGATGCCCTTCAGGATCCGGCGCCAGACGGCACGGAAGTCGACCTCGAGCCCCGGGCAGCAGTTGGCGATCGCCGCCGCCGGGCTGGAACTGAACGGATTGCCGACCGGCACGTGGTGCATCTGCGCCGTGCGGTTGCGCGGCGTGATCGGCGGCGGCGGCGGGTCGGCGCCGCCGGCGCCGAGCGATCGGCGCGTTGGTGGCGGCGCGTTCGATCGTCGCGATCTGCCGATGGGTCAAGGCGAGGTAGTTGCCGTCGGCGCCGCACATCAACGCCGGCATGCGGCGACGGCCGTCGTCGGTGAAGTCGCCGCTCGCCGCCGGGCTGCGAAGGAGCCGAACGAACCACGGTGCGGCGCCGCCGCGCAGTGCGGCGTACACCTGCTGATGCAGCCCCATCACCGACAACGTGTCGACCGTGCCTGCGGCCATCACGGGCCGCATCAGGCGGTCGGTGTCGTACGCCTCCTCGGCCGGCATCGTGTCGAGCGACAGCGGCGGCCTGCCCTGGACCGGCTCGCCGTTCATCACGGCGACGTTCATGAACCGGACGGTCTCGAACGCGCGGCGGACGATCTCCTCGGCTCGGGCGCGGGTCGCGGCCGGCGGCTCGGCAGCGTCGATCTCGGGGCCCTCGAGCGCCTGTTCGAGATCGTCGGCCAAGCTGCGAACGAACAGCGCGTCGGGCACGAGCGCCGGCGGCCCAGCGGTGATGCGCGCTGCAGCGGTCAGTGTTCCGTCGCTCGAGCGTCAGGCTGACGTCGACGATCCCGTCGCAGGCATCGTCGAAATATCCGCGGCTCACGGCGACGTTGCTGTTGAGCCACGACGGCGCCGGCGGCACGATCGCGAACAACGACGGCGGGAACGTCTCGTTGCGGAACGTGTCGGTCGACCACGGGTCCTCCACGCCATCGCGGTCGACGGGGATCTGCCACTGGTACCAGTTCCCCTTGCCCTGACCATTCGTGCTGTCGTACACACGCTCACCGGTCGTGAAGTCGCGAGTTCTCCCAGTCGCGGAGCGCCTTCTCGTCCTGCTCGATGCTGGTGCTGGCGTAGATGCCCCCGTCGGCGGGCGTGAAGCGAAAGCGGATCTGCGGGTAGGCGGTGGTCGGTCGGATGTAGCGCACCGATGCCGAAGCTCGATGCCGGCGCCGGCGACGAAGTTGGGTGACGTGCCCGGGAGGCGGTGCTCGGCGTGATCGGAGATGCCGGTGACCGAGGCCGTCACGGCATCGCTCGGCGTCGCCGGTGCGGCGCTCGACCTTGCGGTTGCCCACAGCGACGTCCCACGCCAGGTCGCTCGGGGTTGCACCGTTCTGCTGTGAGGAGGTCGATCGTGACCGGGACGAGTTGATCGTCGTCGGTGACCGCCCACAGCTCGAGGAACGGGGCGACCTTGCGGATCTTGACGACCCCGTTGACGTCCTCCGTGAACTCGATCTCGTTGGGGACGAAATCGCCGGTGATGGCACCCGTCGACGGGTCGATCACGAACGTCGTCGTGGGAACGATCGTGCGCCAGTCGAGCGGCGCCGTGTCGTCGACCTCGATGAGGTAGCTGTCGATCGGGGCGCCGCTGCCCAACCGGCCGATCGCGAACGGCGGCAGGATCCTGAGCGCCTCGATCTTCACGTCAACGCTCCGTTCCGTCATCGGGACGTTCGTCATCGGGCAGCGACTTGACGATGGCCGTGATGCGTATTGATGTCGTTGATATCGAGGTCGGCGAGCGTGAGCAGGAACCGCTTCGACCCGCCTGGCGGTGGCCCGGCGGCGCCCTGAGCAGGGCCGCGCAATACTGCGCCGACGTCTGCGTGAGCTCGAGTTGGAGCTGCCACATCTGGCGCGGTCGTGCGGCCCTGCGATGTCGAGCGAGTGCGGGCAGATCGAACGGTGGCCCGGCGCGCCGAGGGTCGCCCGGCGTCGTCGTGAGCGGCGACGCGGAACAGCAGGCCGGCGAGCGTCTTGACGTTGAACATGTCGGCGAACGCGCGCTGCATGAGGTAGCCACCGGTCGCGCGCACGGCCGCGTCGGGCGAAGCGGCGACGATCTGCGAGTGGGCGAGATTGGTGACGAGCATCCGATAGCGCTGGTCGCTGAGCTGGGCGAGCGTCGCGCGACGCCGGCGCTCGAGATGTACTGCCGCTGCAGCGGCGGCGACGTCCGTGTCAGCGACAGGCGTGCGGCTGCGTGGTCGGGTTGGTCGGGAGGTTCTTCACGAGCGCGTCGACCTGCGTCGGCCACCGGCGCGACACCGTCGTACACGGCCATGAACCGATCGAAATGCGACGGGGTTCGCGTGCGCGGATGGCGCAGGTGAGGTGCTTCGCCCTGCCCGGCGATCTGCATCAGCCCGTCGATGGCCTCGGTGCGCGTGCCCATCTGCGCCACGATCACGTTGGGTGGCTGGCGTGGGTCGTCGAGGTCGGCGTCGAGCGGATGCGGCCGATACCCCTTGCCCCACGCGTCCCACGACGCCTGCTGCGCGATAGGTCGCCGGGTCGAACCAGCGCTCGTCGGTCAGCGTCGGATCGCGGAGCCGAGCGAGCAGGTCGTGGAACAGCGTTCCGACGTGTTTCGCCTTGGAGTTCGTCGCCTTCATGGACGTCGGCGTCGATCTTCTTCCGCAGCACTTCCCATTGCTTGCGCTGAGGCGAGACCTTCCGCCCCGGTGGCGGTACCTGGTCGATCGAGGGATCCATCTCGGCGTAGACGTACTTCTCGATGGCGATGAACGTGAACGGCTCGAACTCCATCGGGAACGGGTAGTACGGCGCCATCCCACGGGATGTCCTCGCGCTTCCAGTTGGGCTCGGCGCCGATCAGCCGGAGCGCGTTCTGCACGGTCATCAGGTGACCCATCTCCTCGCGGGCCACGGTGAGCAGCTGCTGCTGCCACAGCGCGGCGTCGGGGAACTGCCCGGCGGCGATGACGACGTCGGCGGAGTACGCGGCGTAGAGGTACTGGACCATCAGCGAGTGCTCGATCGCGGCGGCCACCTGGAGCAGCCGGGCGAGCTCCGTGCGCTGATCGACGTCGCCCGGCCGATCGGCGACGAGGTGACCCTCGGCGCCACGGACGGCGGGTGGCGACGCGACGAGATCGCTCGTCACCGATCCGGCCCTGACCGCGCCTGGTCGACCGGTCGCGGCGACGCGGACGTGGCTCTCCGTGCGCCCCCTCGCATGGCTCGCACCATACGTCAACGGCTCGGAAGCGAACGACGGGTGCGTCCACGGGACGCCCACTCACGACGTGAGCGCTCACGTCATAAAGCCGGTTGCTTCGGCCACGACCGAGTGCTCGGCGGAAGGTGGAGATGCCGCAGGTCCCATGCATCGCGACAGCAATGTCACCCGAAAGTGTCGCTGTTTTGCTCTGAATGACGTGCCTGTGAGATCAAATAATGCGTTGAGTGTTCATCTGGCCATTCTCAGTGTGTCGGACCTGGGTACGCCGCTTGACACGGGATGTATGTTCAGCACCAATGCGTGTCGGGGGACGGGCAGGCGGAGCTGGGAGCAACGATGCGGGCGAGTCATATATTGGTGGTTGTCGGTCTGGTCGCGGGTGGGAGCATGCTCGCTACTCCAGCGGAAGCGGCGGACATCTCGATCACAGTCACCGGAGAGGTGCCGGACCACGACACGGATGAATGGGCCCACTCACGTGTGAAGCTCACCTGCGCAACAACACGATCATGGTCGAACTCACTGCCCAACCTCACGTACTCGGCAACCGTCTCCGCTCCGGAGGGCACCAGCACGTGCACCGTGCTCCACGAGATGGTGGCCGTACCGAGCCTGAACTACGTGTATTTGTCGATGGAGCGCGACGTCGAAATCAATGCTGGATCGGGTAGCGCCGATTTCGGCCTTCCCCCGGTCATCACCGTCCATTTCGTCGATGCTCGGGGTGGACATGCGTCGACTCAGGGGTCGTTCGGCATGGGCACCGAGGGCACGATCACGATGCCTGACGGCCACGACGCCTGGGTGACCAGCAGCGATCGACTCCATGTGGGACCTGGGCGTGACCGTTCATTTCCCGATGGTGCCGCTCGCAGAAACCGGGATGAACCTTACGAGTCGGCCCCTTCGATGTTCCGGCTGGGTCATCGATCTGATCGCCGCCACCGAGTTCACATACGTCCCGGGCGGCTCGGATTCTGGCCGGTGACCCAGTGACCGACACCGATGGTGACGGCGTGGTCGACGTGGTCGAGAACACCGCTGGGCTCGGCGTCGACGGCTAGGCACACCTGACGGCGACGGGAACGGTGATGGCACCGATGACCGTCTGCAGTCCAACGTGTCGTCGCGGCCCTCCTTCTACCGGCGGCCCGTCACGTACGCATCTGAGTCCGGGACCACTCTGTCCGGCCTGAGCGTCAGCGATCCGTGGGACCACGAACCGGTCCCCGAGGACTACGACACCTCGCGGGGTTGAGCGAGGTCACCGTCGATGGTGTCGATGTCGGCGGATCGACCGTGCTGCGCCTCCCGACGGTGTATCGCTACAACGTCGACGGATTCGTCGTGGTCGACGGCAGCGAATGGACGCTCCTCCCATCCGCCAACGTAGCGACCGATCCGAACGGCTATTGGACCGACCTGACGTTGACCGACGGCGGCGTCGGCGACCTCGATGGAGCGGCAAACGGTTCGATCTTCGTGCGCGGCGCGAGGATCTACTACGAGGACACTGCTCCGCCGGTCGTTCAATGCGACCCACCGCCGACTGGCTGGTCGGCGGAGGACGTGTCGGTCTCGTGCATCGCCTTCGACCTCGGCTCCGGAATACCCAATCCCGATGACGATGCGTTCGAGTTCGGCTGGTCACCAACGTGCCCACCGGCACCGAGACCGACAACGCACAAACACAGACCGCTCGTCTGCGACAACAGCTTCCCCGGCCTGTGCACCACTGCGGGGCCGATCGGCGGCATCAAGGTCGACAAGCGTGATCCGTCGATCGACACGACACTCCCGCCCGGAGCGACGGTCGAACAGGGCGGAACGTTGGAAGCAGACTTCTCGTGCGCCGACGGCGGCTCGGGCGTGGCGTCATGCGTGGGCACAGTCGACGACGGAGATCTCGCTCGACACATCCGTGGTGCGGCACGCACTCGTTCACGGTCGTCGCCACCGACCAGGTCGGCAACCAGACGTCGCGTGAGGTCGAGTACCTCGTCGAGGCCGCACGGTGACGACGACGGGATCAGCGATGCCGTCGAGAACGCCGCGCCGAACGGTGGTGACGGCAACGGCGACGGCACCCCGATTCCGAGCAGGACAACGTGACGTCGTTGCCGTCGTGGAACGGCCGTACGTGACGCTGGCCGGACCGATGGCAGCAACATGGTGGATGTCCGCGCCGTCGATCCCGACACGTACGACCCGCCGCCGAGCAACTACACGCTGCCCGACGGTCTGCTCAGCTTCACCCTCGAGGTCGACGCCGGGGCGCAGGCGACGGTGAGGATCTACACACCCTCGGCCGAAGCGTGACGGGCTACGCCAAGTTCCACGACAGCGCTTGGTCGTTGCTGCCGGCCGCCAACGTCGGCGTCGATCCGGGTGGTGAGTGGGTCGACATCACACTCGTCGACGGCGGGGTCGGGGACGACGACGGAGTCGGCCAACGGCAGCATCGTCGACCCCGGCGGCGTGGTGGTGCTCGCCGACACCGACGCACCGTCGTCAACTGTGCCAACCCTCCGACGACGTGGTCGGCAACCAACGTCTCGCTGTCGTGCACGGCGAGCGACGCCGGCTCCGGTCTCGCCGCTACCCGCCGACGCAGCGTTCTCGTTGACGACGACGGTCGCAGCCGGCAGCCGAGACGGCGAACGCCTCGACAGGCACGCGCCAGGTGTGCGACGTCGCCGGGCAACTGCACGACGGCCGGCCCGATCGGTGGCATCAAGGTCGACAGGAAGGGTCCGACGGTGACGATCACCTCGCCCACCGGTGCCCCGGTGAACCGCGGTCAATCACTGATCGCCGACTACGCCTGCGGCGACGGCGGCTCGGGCCTGGTGACGTGTGCCGGCCCGGTCGCCGACAACGCCGCGATCAACACCTCGGTCGCCGGGCCGACGAGCTTCACCGTCATCGCCACGGATGCAGTGGGCAACAGCACGACGCGAACGGTCACGTACACGGTGGTCGCCCCCACGAACGTGGTGCCGGTGGTGCGTGCCGACCTGGGCATCACGGGTTTGAACGACGTCGGCTTCCAGGGCCGATCGGTGGCGATCAGCGGCTCGTTCACCGATGCCGACGGGCCAGGCCCGTACACAGCGAGCGTTCGCTGGACCCCCACAGGCTCGTTCGTGCCAATGGTGGTGGCGGGTTCGCAGTTCGCAGGGGTCAACACGTACCCATCCGCCGGGAGCCGCGTCGTGACGGTGCGAGTGTGTGACTCACGCGGAGGCTGCGGTACGGATGCCGTCACCGTGCGGGCGAGCGTGACCACCAAGGTGACGCCAGTGCTCCAGTGCGTCGCCGATCGCGGCGCTCGAGTGTCGCCCCGATATCAGGCTCGATTCGGCTACAACAACCCGGCCAGTTACTTCATCGTCGTGCCGACCGTGCCCAACAGCGAGAACACGTTCCTGTCCGCGCCGGCGTTGCGCGGGCAACCACAGATCTTCCGGCCGGGACAACAGCGCAACGTGTTCACCGTCAACTTCGCAAGCGGCACTCAGCGCTGGAAGTTGAACGGCACGACGGTCTCGGCGAGCTCGAGCACACGACGATGCTGACCTCGGTTGACAGGGTGATAACGGCGCGCGAGCTTCATGCGGGGCATTTCGTGCGAGAGCAGAGATGGAGGAGATCATGGGGGCAGACAGCGGTCTGACGCGTCGGGAGATCCTGATGTACGGCGCTGCGGGGAGTGCATTGCTCGCCGCGGGCGTGATACCGCAAGCGGGTTCGCTGGCGGCGCGATCACCGTCGGGACCGACCGACTTCGAGGAAGCCACCGTCGCAGAACTGCGCGCTGCGTTGCGCAGGCGCGACATCAGCGCCACCGAGCTGACGCAGTGGTACCTCGATCGGATCGACCAACTCAATCCGCTGCTCCACGCCGTGATCGAGACCAACCCTGACGCGCTGTGGATCGCTCGACAGCGCGATCACGAGCGCCGACGCGGTTCCCACCACCCGTCGTTGCACGGCATCCCTGTTCTGATCAAGGACAACATCGCCACTCGCGACAAGATGCAGACCGGCGCCGGATCGCTGGCTCTCGTCGGTAGCCGCGTGCACGATGCGCCGATCGTCCGCAACCTGCGCGAGGCCGGCGCGATCGTGCTCGGCAAGACGAACCTCTCGGAGTGGGCCAACTTCCGTGGCTTCGCGCCGTTCAACGGCTGGAGCGCTCGCGCCGCCGACAACCCGGCCGACTGCTTCACTCGCAACCCGTACGTGCTCGATCTCGATCCGTGCGGATCGTCGTCCGGGTCGGCGTCGGCGGCCGCTGCCAACCTCGCTGCCCTCACGGTCGGCACCGAGACCGACGGGTCGATCCTCTGCCCGGCGGGTGAGCAGAACCTGGTCGGCATCAAGCCCACGATCGGCCTCGTGTCGCAGCGCGGCATCATCCCGATCGCGGCCAGTCAGGACACGGCCGGCCCGATGACCCGCACCGTCGAGGACGCGGCGGCGCTTGCTCAACGTCTTGCGGTCGCCGTTCGGCAGAGCGGCGCGGCATCGCCTGCCCGCGCGACTACAGGCGTTACGTCGGCATCAAGCCGGTCCGCAAACTGCGGCTGTTGATCGACACCAACTACGTCGGCGGCGATCTCGGGACCAGCCCCGACGTGCAGGCCGTGTTCGACGCCGCAGTCGAATCGCTCCGCCAGGCCGGCGCCACGATCGACGCCGTCAAGCTGGCCGACCCGTTCGAGCCGGTCGACGGCCTCGCACCGTGGGACGCCGAGTTCACCGTGCTCCTGTTCGAGTTCAAGGTCCAGATCGCCGAGTACCTGGCGACCGTCAAGGGCACCGAGCTGCGGACGCTCGCCGATCTCATCCAGTTCAACCTGGATCACTGCCCAGAGGAGATGAAGTACTACGGACAGGAGATCTTCGAGCTCGCCGAGGCGACGAGCGGCGACCTGAACGATCCCGAGTACACGGTGGCCCGCGACCTCAACCGTGGCTTCAGCCGCGACGTGATCGACGGCGTGCTGGCGCAGGGATACGACGCGATCATCACCCCGACGTACAGCTTCGGCACGACGACGGCAGCCACCGCCGGGTACGCCAGCATGGCGGTGCCGGTCGGGTTCACCGAAGGTGGCCGGCCGGCCGGCTTCTGGATGGCCGCCGGCTACCTCGACGAACCGCGCCTGATCGCGGCCGGTTCGGCAATCGAGTCGTTCTTCGGCGCACGTCGCCCACCGCAGCTCCTCGGCGCGGTGCCGCCGGAGCCGGCCGATGCCGGCCTGTGCGTCGCTCCGATCGAGGCCACAGCCGTCACCGCGGAGGCCGCGACCGACCGCATGGAAGCGCTGCGCCAATGGCGCATGCGCTGCTGCTCGATCTGATCACGGCGCGGTCAGCGAGGTAGACCAGGAATTCTTCGTCGCCGGTGGGCTCGCCGCCGTGGTAACCGCCGATCACTCGCACATCGATGAATCCGGCGGCATCGAGCATGCCGACGATCTCGTCGGACGTGTACAGGTTGGCGACCAGCCCGTGGCGTTCGTGGGCGACGAGCTCACCGTCGCGCCACTGCCACGCCTCCAACTCACGGATCACCACTCCGCCGTCGAGATCGAGCGACGTGATGTGGTGACGCAGCGCGTACTCGAAACCATCGCGGCCGAGGCGCCGCTCATCCTCCGCTGGAACTGACCGGTCTTCCGGACGCGGGTGCCACGATCGCCATTGCGGGTCGTCGAACTCGCCGACCTCGGAGTCGAGCGCCAGGAGCCCACCCGGCGCGAGGTGGGCACGCACGCGGTGCAAACCCTCGAGATCCTGATCCCGCGTGCCGCCGAGCCCCAGCGACCCGCACATGACGATCGTCGCGTAGTGCCGCGGCAGGTCGAGCAGGTGTGTGGGTTGCACGAACAGACTGGGCTCGCAGCCGACACCGCGGGCGGCCTCGCGGCAGGCGCCGATCATGTCGGCTGAGGCATCGACGCCATCGACCTCGAGCCCCGACGCCACCCACGGCACCAGCAGCCGGCCCGAGCCGCAGCCGACATCGAGCGCCGGCTGTCCGGCGGCCACATAGCGACCGAAGAACTCGATCTCCGGACCGTCGAGGTTGAAGTTGGCCCACCATCGGGCGACCAGCCCGTGGTGCCACGTCGTCACATCGCCGCCCCCACCCTCGGTCATCGCCCAAACCTACGCCCACGTCCCGGCGCGATCTCCCGGGTGGCCGGGACATCCGCACCTTTCGACCGGGACACCGGGCACGTCAGGCTGATCGCCGTCCAATCACAACGAAATACGGAGTATCAGCAATGTACCCGCACACCCCGTGCACGGCGCATCATCGCTCGCCGCACTCAGCCTCACCGCCCTCGCCGCCTGCGAATCGGCGACGACGACACGATGTCGGCCGATGCGTGCGACGCCTACGCCGATTTCCAATCGGCGTTCTTCGGTGACCCGGCGGCGCTGGCCACCGCCGCCCAGGCGTTCGCCGAGGCGGCGCCCGAGTCGTCGAGCGACGATGCGGCAACGATCGCCACCGGCGTCGCAAGCATGGCGGAGGACCCGGCGGCGACTCGAGAGCCCCGAGGTGACGCACCGCCCTCCAGGTCGGTCGGCGACACGGTCTACGACGACTGCGACGCCGACGAGAAGCTCGACGTCACCGGCATCGACTACGCCTTCGAGGACCTCCCCGAGGAGATCGACGCCGGTCGTGTCGCGATCCGCTTCACCAACGACTCGACAGCCGAGGAGCCGCACGAGATCGATGCATCGCCACCGGCGCCGACGGCCAGAGCGCGGCCGACCTCGCCGGCGCTGCCGATCGACCAGCTGTTCCAGCAGGCACGCCCGCTGGCGGTCGCCTTCACCGACGCGCCCGACCAGCACGCCACGACGCTCGTCGATCTCGAACCGGGCGAGTACCTCGTGATCTGCACGCTGCCCGTCGGCGGCTTCGCCGAGGGCCAGGACGGCCCGCCCGCCGACCCGCACTCAGCACACGGCATGGTCACCACGCTGACGGTCGTCTGAGCCACGACACTGCTCGCACCGCTCGACACATCAACAACCACGAACAGGCCAACACCAACCATGAAAGGACACCATCCATGACGCTCCACCCAGCCACCCGTCACCAGCGACACCGTCTCGGCGTCGACCACACCCCGGCCGCGCCGCGGCTGGGCCTACGCCGGGCTGCTCGTCCGGCATCGGCGCGTTCGTCTTCTTCCTCGGGCCCGGCAGCATGCTCAGCCCGTCGACCGACTCGCTACGCCGACAACGCCGACGTGCTCGCCGAGCTCGAGGGCAAGGCCGGATGGGTCTGGGCCTTCCAGACCCTCGGCGTCGCCCTCGCCATCCTGCTCGTCATCTTCGCCGTCGGGCTGCGACGGCGATTGGCCGGGCAGGAACCGGCCGGCAGTCTCGTCCCCGACCTCGCCGGCCTCGGTCTGATGCTGATGGCGGTGATGACGCTCGTCGGCACCGGCATCAGCACCGAGATGTTCCACGCCCTCCGCCACACCGACGAGGTCGACCCCGACACCATCGCCGCCCACCTCGCGATCTACAACACGATGGCGTGGGTGTGGGCGGGTGGCATGCTGACCACCGGCGCGATGGCCGTCGCCGGCCTGCGCCACGGCTCGGTCAGCCGCCGCCTCGGCCGCTTCGCGGCGGTGATGACGGTGCTGGTCGGCGCTCACCCAGGTGCTGCCGTTCCAGTACCTGGCGGTGCTGCCGATGGCGATCTTCCTGATCGTGTGCGGCATCTCGATGGTCCGCACCGAAGCCGCCGAGCGCCGGTAGATTCCGCGCCAGCAACCGGTCGACTCGTCCACCACCTCGACGCGATGACCGCGACCTCCACGATCTCAGAACGCGCCGATCGGCGCGCAACCGACACTGCCACGAGGGCGACGGCCACCCGGCCGTCGCCCTGGCGTTGTTGGTGCTGACGTTGGCGGTCGCCGCGGCGGCGCTCGTGCTCGTGGTCGTCAACCGGCCGGAGTGGCACGTCTGGCAGTGGTACTTCGTCGTCGACCTCGCCGACGCCTTCGTGTACGGCGTGGTCGGCTACCTGCTGCTGTCGCGGGTGCGGCATCCCGGTCGCCGGGCTGGTCGATGTTGTGCGCGGTCGGCGGCGCGTTCGCGGCCTTCGGCGCGCAGTGGACCGAGCTCACGTTCCAGCACCCGTCGGCGCCGCAGCTCGACTTCCTGCAGTCGATGCAGAACTGGGCGTGGATCCCGGGCACGCTGGCGCTGATCCTGATCGTGCCCGTGGCTCGTCCGCGACGGCCCGCTGCGGCCGGATCGGTCAGCGTGTTCGTGGCGCTCGGCGCCGTCGTCACCGTGGCGATGGTGATCTTCCGCTGGACCAACCCGTTCCCGTGGCCCGACGGCGACCCGATCATGCCGTTGGCGATCGAGAGCGAGGACGTGGCTCGACCCGCTTCGACCGACATCGACCGGGCCTTCATGGCGGCGATCGTCGTGCTCGGCCTGATCGCCGCCGGCGACGTCGCCCGGCGCTGGCGCGACGTCGACCGGTCGAGCGACGACGCGGCCTCGGATGGCTGGCGATCGGCGCGTTCCTGATGACGATCGCGTTCCTGCCGCTGGCGCTGCCCGACGAGCTGGACCGACTGGATGCCGGCGGCGACGACGCCGCTGTTCCACCTCGGCTCGCAGCTGTTCTTCCCGGCCGCCCTGCTGGTCGCCGTGCTCGGCCAGCGGCTGTGGGGCCTGCGCCTCGCCGTCAGCCGCACGCTCGTGTGGTCGCTGCTCACGGCGTTGCTGATCGCCGCCTACGTGCTCCTCGTCGGGCTGTCGAGCCTGCTCGATGCCCGGCGTCGACGACAACGTCGCAACGCGTCGCCGTCACCGCCGTCGTGGCCGCCGCGATCGGGCCGCTGCGGCGATTCGTGCAACGCCGGGTCGACCACCTCATCCACGGCGAGGCGCGCGAGCCGATGCGGCATGGTCGACCGCATCGGCCGCGGCATCGACGCCAGCGGCACGCCGACCGAGCTGCTGGTCGGCGTGCTCGACGACCTCGTCACGTCGTTGCGTCTGAGCGGCGCCACGATCGACGTCAACGACGCCGGCCGGCGCGGCCACCGAGGCGACGATCGGCGACGTCGTCCGGCGACGACGAGCTGGTGCTGCCGCTCGTGCTCGACGAGCAGCTGGTCGGCGCGCTGACGCGTGTGGCCGCGGCCCGGCGAGCGGCTCGACGGGCAGACCGAGCGGGCGCTGGCGGCGCTCGTCCCGACCGTCGCCGTCGCCGCCAGGCTGGCCTCGACCGCCGAGGCGCTGGCCGACTCGCGCGCCCGCATCGCCGGCGCCCGCGACGAGGAGCGGCGCGCGCTGCGACGCGAGCTGCACGACGGGCTCGGCCCGGCGCTGGCCGGTGTCGGCTACGGCCTGCATGGCGGCCCGCAACCTGCTGACATCCGACCCCGACGCGGCCGGCGCGCTGCTCGACCAGATGGTCGGCCGAGCTCGACGCCCGCATCGAGGACGTGCGCACCCTGGCCCGCGAGCTCGTGCCGCCGGTGCTGCTCGAGGACGGGCTGCCGGCGGCGCTCGACGAGCTCGCCGAGCGCCACCGGCTGGGCGGGCTCGACGTCGAGCTCGTCGATCGGCGAGCTGCCGACCGAGCCGCCGCCGACGCTGGCCACCGCGCTCTACGGGATCGCCGTCGAGGCGGTGCGCAACGTCGTGCGCCACGCCGGCGCCACCACGTGCCGGGTCGAGCTCGGCTGCGCAGGCGACGGAGCGCTGGTGCTCACGCGTCACCGACGACGGGGTCGGCATCCCGACCGACGTCGAGTCGGGCGTCGGACTGCAGTCGATGCGCGAGCGGGCCGAAGCGATCGGCGCCGCGCTGATCGTCGAGCAGCCGGCGCCGGCGGCGGCACCCGGGTCGAGCTGCGGCGGGCGTCGGTGGTGTCGACGTGAGCGAGCCGCTGCGGATCATGGTCGTCGACGATCATCCCGTGTTCCGGATGGGGCTGGTCGCGCTGCTGTCGTCGATCGACGGGCTCGAGGTCGTCGCCCAGGCCGACTCGCTGGCCACCGCGATCGACGCCGTCGAAGCGCCACGACGTCGACGTCGTGATGATGGACCTCAACCTCGGCGACGACTCGGGCGTCGAGGCGACCCGCGAGATCGTCGCCCGCACGCCCGACGTCGGGGTGCTCGTGGTCACGATGGTCGACGACGACGACACGGTCTTCGCCGCCATGCGCGCCGGAGCGCGCGGCTACCTCCTGAAGGGTGCCGGCCCGGTCGAGATCGAGCGTGCCCTGCGGGCGGTGGCTGCCGGCGAGGTGCTGCTGTCACCGGCGGTCGCGGCCGGCGCGATGGCGATGTTCACCGGGCCAGCGACGCCGCGGTCCCGACCCGTTCCCGTCGCTCACCGACCGCGAGCGCGAGGTGCTCGAGCTGGTCGCCGAAGGGCTCGACAACCGTCGCATCGCCACAGCGCCTGTCGTTGAGCGACAAGACGGTGCGCAACCACCTGTCGAGCGTGCTCACCAAGCTCGGCGTCGCCGACCGAGCGGCGGCGATCGCCAAGGCGCGCGACGCCGGCCTCGGCACCAGCAGGGCGAGCCGGTAGGCGAAGCCCGACCACGAACGGAGACTGAGCGGATCAGGAGCGGAGCGACGTATCCGCTCAGCTCCTAGTTCGAGCCGAGGCTGCTGGCAGCCGCCGGCGAGATCGGACCAGGTGTGACCGGCGTGTGTCCGAGGGCCCGATTGGCGCCGACGAAGGCGGCGAAGGTCGCCAGCCCGAGCCCGAACACGGCCCACGGCAGAGCGGTCGCGCCACTCGGCGTCGAACCAGCTGCCGATCAGGAACGGGAACACGAGACCGCCGGCTCCGGCGCCGCCGACGAACCACGCCGTCGCCGAACCGGAGATGTGGATGCGCCGCTCGGCGAGGTTCATCATCCCCGGGAACTGAGGCGCCGTGGCGAGGCCCATCATCGCCGTGCCGATCCACACCGGCGCCGTGTTGCCGCCGCCGACGATCAGGATCACCGCCGCCACGCACCGAGGCCGCCGAGGCCGCGTACAGGATCGCGTCGGGGCGCACGCGGTGGGCGATCACGCTCGCCAGCAGACGACCGGACGTGAACCCGATCCAGAACATGGTCGTCAGCCACGTCGCCGCCAGGTCGCTGAACCCGATCTCCTCGCCGTAGGTCGTGATCCAACCGGCGAAGCCGATCTCGAGCCCGACGTACAGGAAGAAGAACAGGAACAACAGGCACCAGCATCGGCAGCGTGGTGTCGGTGTGCTCCTCGCGTGCCTCGGCGTGCCGCGACGGAGCGGTCACCCGGATGCGCCCAGATCGCCAGCAGCACGCACGCCGACCGCCGCCGTTCGAGTCGCGAGGTCGAGACCGATGTGCACCACGAGCGGCGCCACCAGGGCGCCGATGCCGAAGCACAGGTGGAGCATGTTCATCGCCCGCCCGGAACCGGCGCCGAGCTCCCACATCAGCATCGTGTTGCCCCGAGGTCGGCGACGGCGGCGCCCACGCCCGATCACGACGAAGGTGAAGAACAGGCCCTTGAGGTCGTCGAACGACCGGCACCAGCGCCAGCCCGATCCCGAGCAGCACGAGCGAGGCGGCGAACACGCGGTGACCGTCGAAGCGGTCGTACAGGCGGCCGCCTGCGAACGAGCCGATGATGTACCCGGCGCTCTGCCCGGCGAACAGGACGCCGATGTCGCCGATGTCGGCGCCCGAGCGTTCCCGCAGCTCGGTCAGCGCCGGGCCGAGCACGCTCAACGAGAGCCCGACGATCAGGAAGCTGACGAGGTACAGCCGCACCGATTGCGGCCAGGAGAGCGGACGCGACATGTCGGCGGGTCTCAGTGAGCGCAGGCGCAACCGGCGCCGCAGCCACCGGTCGGTCGTGCAGCAGCCGAAGGCGCCGATTGGCCGACTGACGCCCCTGCGCTGGCGAACACCGACAACAGCCGCACCGTGTCGGCATGACCGCTCGGGCAATCGGCAGGAGCGCTCGACTCGCTCATCGGCCGGCGCAACTCGAACACGTCATCGCAGGTGTGGCAGCGGTATTCGTACAGAGGCATCGCTCGTCATCGTACCGGCCGGCCCGATCGGTCCTCCGAGCGGCGCAGCGACAGGTCGGTCTATCCGAACTCGAAGCCGCGGTAGCCGTCGGCGGTGACGTCGGCGACGTGGTCGGCGTACATCGGGAATCCGATGTAGGGCATGAACTGGCGCGGCTTGCCGGGAACGTTGGCGCCGAGATACCAGGAGTTGCACGACGGGAAGAGCGTGAAGTCGGCGATGGCGTTGACGAGCTCGCCCCACTGCTGCTCGGCTTCGGGCGTCGCTTCGATCGTGACCTGGCCGCGCGCGTCGACCTCCGAGATGGCACCGGCGATCCACTCCACGTGGTGCTCGATCGACACGATCATGTTGGTGAGCACCGACGGACTTCCCGGTCCGGTGATCGTGAACAGGTTCGGGAAGCCCGAGACCTGCAACCCGAGATACGTGCGCGGCCCCTGCGCCCACGCCTCCTGCAGGGTGACACCGTCGCGGCCACGGATGTCGATCTTGAGGAGCGTTCCGGTCATGGCGTCGAACCCGGTGGCGAGCACGACGGCGTCGAACTCGTGCACGACCCCACCGGCGATCAACCCGTTCGGGGTGAAGCGCTCGATCGGTGATCGGTTGATGTCGATCAGCTCGACGTTGTCACGGTTGAACGTGGCGTAGTAGCCGGTGTCGACGCAGAGCCGCTTGCAGCCGATCACGGTCGACGGGGCTGAGCAGGTCGGCCGTCTCGGGATCGGTGACGACGTCAGCGGATCTTGCCGCGGACGAAGTCGGCCACGACGGTGTTGGCGTTGCGATCGAGGAGGATGTCGTTGAAGGCGCCGATGAACGGCAATCCACCGTGTCGCCAGCGGGCCTCCAGCTGAGCCGACACGCGTCTGCTCGTCGACCGACAACGTCGCCACGTCGTTGCGTGGCAGGCGCGAACCGTAGGCCGAGATCATCGTCCGGTTGGCCTCGCGGAACGTCTCGTACTCGGCCTTGACCGCTGCCACGTCGTCCGGATCGAGCGGGCGGTTGTGCGCCGGGACGGCTGTAGTTGGGCGTGCGCTGGAACACGGTGAGGTGGTCCGCCTGCTCGGCGATCACCGGGATCGACTGGATGCCCGACGAACCGGTGCCGATCACCGCCACCCGTCGACCGGTGAAGTCGACGGGCTCGTGGGGCCAGTTCCCGGTGTGCAGGAGCAGGCCGGCGTAGTCGGCGATGCCGGCGAACTCGGGGGTGTTGGTCGACGAGAGGCAGCCGGTGGCGGCGACGACGAAGCGGGCGCCGACCTGTTCGCCGCCGTCGGTGGTCACCCGCCAGGTGTTGCTGCGGCGTCGAACACGGCACTCAGCACTCGCGTGTCGAACGTGATGTCGCGGCGGAGGTCGAACCGATCGGCGACGTGCTCGGCATAGCGCAGGATCTCAGGCTGCGTGGCGTAGCGCTCGCTCCACGCCCACTCCTGTTGCAGGTCGGGGTCGAAGCCGTACGAGTACTCCATGCTCTCGATGTCACAGCGGGCGCCCGGGTAGCGGTTCCAGTACCACGTGCCACCCACTCCTGAGCCGGCCTCGAACACCCGCGCCCGGAGCCCGATCGCACGCGCCTTGTGCAACATGTACAGGCCGGCGAACCCTGCTCCCACGATCACGATGTCGACATCGGGTCGAGCGCTCTGACCGGCCACGCCCGGAGCGTAGACGCGGCCACCAGGACTTCACTCTCGAGCTCTGCGTCCGACAGCGACGCTCACGACGGGTGTCAGACTGACGCATGGACGTCAGTGCCCAGCAACTTTCCGAGTCGGTGGCGTCGCTCGTGCGCATCCCGAGCGTCAATCCGCTGCAGGCCGGACCGAAGGCACTCGACCACGGCGCGATCGGGGAACGCGCGCTCGCCGACCACCTCGCCGCGCGCTTCGCCGAGCTCGGCGCCGGCGACGTGGTGCTCGACGAGGTCGTCGACGGTCGCGCCAACGTCTACGGGATGTTCCCCGGCAGGACGGAACAGCTGGTCGTGCTCGACGTGCACACCGACACGGTCACGGTCGAGCACATGACCGATCCGCCGTTCGACGGCCGCATCGCCGACGGCTGCGTGTGGGGCCGCGGGAGCGCTCGACACGAAAGCCTCGATGGGGGTGATGCTGGCGCTGCTCGGGAACTGGCAGTCGACCGGCGTGCGTCCACGACCGACGCTGCTGCTCGTCGGCTCGGCCGGCGAAGAAGCCGGTGGGCTGCTCGGGGCGACGCGGTTCCGGGCATGGACCGAGCAACGAGCGATCACCATCGATCAGCTCGTCGTCGCCGAACCGACACGGCTGGCACCGATCCACGGCCACAAGGGCGGCGTGCGTGCTGACGATCACGGCGCACGGTCGCGCCGCGCCACAGCGCCCTCCCGCATCTCGGCGAGAACGCCGTCGAAGCGATGGCACCGGTGATCACCGCCCTCCAGCGCGAGCACGAACGGCTGCAGTCGATCGCTCCCGAGACCGAGCTCGGAACAGGGACGCTGACCATCACCGGGATCGAGGGTGGCACCGGCGGCAACGTGGTGCCGGACCGGTGCATGATCACCGTCGGGCGCCGCAGCATTCCGGGTGAGGATCCCGACTCAACTGTTCGCCGAGCTCGAGCGCATCGCCCGTGAGGCGTGCCCGCTCCCGCTCGAGTTGCCGGGCGCTCTACCCGACCCCCACTGGGCAGCCCGGCTCGCCGGCGTTCTACCAATCGCCCGACACCGCGCCTCGTGGGCCTGCTCGCCACCGCCGCCGGCACGGCGCCGACGGTCGCCCCGTTCGGATCGAACGCCCTGCGCTACATCGATCTGGCTCGCGAGATGGCCGTGTTCGGCCCGGGATCGATCGACGACGCCCACGGCGCCACCGAATGCGTGCCGATCGCCGACCTGGTGGCACTGGCCGGCGTGTACGAGCGCTGGTTGGAGCCGCTCTAGGCATGTTCGCAGCGTGTCCGCATCGCAATCCTCTTGCGTACATGTAGATATCTTTATATAGTTGCCGGATGGCACTCAGCTCCGAGGCGGTTCTCGACGTGCTGCGGGCGGTCGGCGAGGAGACCCGGCTCCGGATCGTCGCCCTGCTCCAGCACGGCGAGCTGACGGTCACCGACCTGACCGACATCCTCGGGCAGTCGCAGCCGCGGATCTCGCGCCACCTCAAGCTGCTCGCCGAAGCCGGCGTCGTCGACAAGCACCGCGAGGGCACCTGGGCGTTCTTCGAGCTCGTCGGCGAGGGCCCGATCGCCGAGCTGGTCGCCGACGTGCTGGCCCGGATCGAGGCCCACGACGCCATCACGGCGATCGACCTCGATCGGCTCGAGGTCGTTCGCGGCCGGCGCGGCGGCCGCCGCCCAGGAGTACTTCGCCGGCGTCGCCGACCACTGGGACGAGGAGCGCTCGCTGCACGCGCCCGACGCGATCGTCGAGGCGGCGATCCTCGAGCGTCGCCGGCGAGCAGCCGTACCGATCGGTGCTCGACCTCGGCACCGGCACCGGCCGCATGCTGCAGCTGCTCGCCAACGACGGCGTCGATCGGGCGGTCGGCATCGACAACAGCCACTCGATGCTCGCCGTCGCCCGCGCCAACCTCGAGCGCGCCGAAGTGCGCCGCGTCGACCTGCGCCAGGGCGACGTCTACAGCCCGCCGTTCGAGCACGGCACGTTCGACCTCGTCGTCATCCACCAGGTGCTGCACTTCCTCGACGATCCGGCGCGCGCCGTCCGCGAGGCGGCGCGCCTGCTGTCACCGGGCGGTCGGCTGCTGATCGTCGACTTCGCCCCGCACTCGCTCGAGTTCCTGCGCACCGAGCACGCCCATCGCCGGCTCGGGTTCCGCACCGACACCGTCACCGGCTGGCTGGCTCACGCCGGGCTCGAGGTCGGCGCGACGCGCACGATCGATCCGCCCGACGGCGGAGACGACGAGCGCCTCACCGTGTGTCTGTGGCAAGCCCGCCAGCCGAGCGCGACCGGTGGCGTCACGCCGGCTCCCGAGCACTCCGACGAAGGGCGCACACGATGACGACGTTCAGCTTCGAGGTCTTCCCACCCCGCACCAGCGACGGGCTGTCGGCGACCTGTCGCGACACCGTCGAGCAGCTCGAGCGCGCTCGATCCGACTGTTCGTCTCGGTCACCTACGGCGCCGGCGGGTCCGACCGGCAACGCTCGTTCGACGCCATCCGCACCGTCGCCGACACCGGCGCCGTGGTCGCCGGTCACCTCACCTGCGTCGGGCAGTCGTCGGCGACGTCGAGTCGGTGCTCGACCGCTACGCGCGCGCTCGGCGTCGAGCACGTCGTCGCCCTGCGCGGCGATCCGCCGGAAGGGGTCGGTGCCGCGTACGCGCCCCACCCCGACGGCTACCAGCGCACCGCCGATCTCGTCGCCGCCGTGAAGGCGCGCGGCACGTTCGACGTCGCCGTCTCGGCCTACCCCGAGCGCCACCCGCAGTCGCCGTCGATCGACCACGACCTCGACGTGCTCGCCGAGAAGGTCGCCGCCGGCGCCGACCGGGCGATCACGCAGATGTTCTTCGACAACGAGCTGTTCCTCCGCTACCGCGACCGGCTCGCCGCAACGCGGCATCGACATCCCGCTCGTGCCCGGCGTGTTCCCGATCCACTCGTTCCCGGCCGTCGCCCGCTTCGCCGACCGGTGCGGGGCGACGATCCCGAGCACGCGTCGCCGAGCGCTTCGCCGGGCTCGACGACGACCGCGACGCCACGCACGCGCGTCGCCGCCGACCTCGCCGCCGAGCAGATCGCCGAGCTCGCCGCCCACGGCGTCGAGCACGTCCACCTGTACACGCTCAACCGCGCCGAACTGGTGCTCGCCGTCGTGCGAGCGACTCGGCGTCGTCGATCGCGGTGCGCATCATGACGCCGCCGCACCCGATCCAGCTCGCCGCCGCCGAGCGGATCCTCGTGCTCGACGGAGCGAGCGGCAGCGAGATCCAGACGCTGCGCCTCACCGAGACCGACCTGCGCGGCGATCGCTTCCGCGATCACCGACAGTCGCTGGCCGGCAACCTCGACCTGCTCGTGCTCACCCACCCCGACGCCGTGCTCGACCTCCACCGCCGCTACCTCGCTGCCGGTGCCGACATCATCACGCACCAACACGTTCTCGTCGACCGCCGTCGCCCAGCGCGAGTACGGCCTCGACGACCCGACGCTGATCCACGAGATCAACGTCGCCGGCGCCCGGCTCGCCCGCCGCGCCGTCGACGCCGCGCCCGCCGCCGACGGCCGCCAGCGCTGGGTCGCCGGCGCGATCGGGCCGACCAACGTCACGCTGTCGCTGTCGCCCAAGGTCGAGGATCCCGGATACCGCGCGATGACGTTCCGCGAGCTGGCCGAGGCCTATCGCCAGCAGATCGCCGGCCTCGTCGAGGGCGGCGTCGACGTGCTGCTGATCGAGACGATCTTCGACACGCTCAACGCCAAGGCGGCGATCTGGGCCGCCCGCCGCCATGCCGCCGACACCGGGATCGACGACGCCGCTGATGATCTCGGGCACGATCACCGACCGATCCGGCCGCACGCTGTCGGGGCAGACCGTCGGCGCCTTCTGGCAGTCGGTGCGCCACGCCGATCCGCTGACGATCGGGCTCAACTGCGCGCTCGGCGGCGCCGAGATGCGGCCCTACATCGAGGAGCTGTCGAGCGCTGGCCGACACGCTGGTGTGCGCCTACCCGAACGCCGGCCTGCCGAACGCGCTCGGCTGCTACGACGAGACGCCCGACACAGACGGCGGCGATCCTCGGCGAGTTCGCCGAGGCCGGGTTCGTCAACGTCGTCGGCGGCTGCTGCGGCACCACGCCCGACCACATCGCCGCGATCGTCGACGCCGTCGCCGGCAAGCCCGCCCGGCGACCGGCCGAGCGGCGACGCACGCTGCAGCTCTCGGGGCTCGAGCCGTTCACGCTCACCGACGACATCGCCTTCGTCAACGTCGGCGAGCGCACCAACGTCACCGGCTCTGCCAAGTTCCGCCGGCTGATCAAGAACGGCGACTTCGCCGAGGCGCTCGACGTCGCCCGCGACCAGGTCGAGAACGGCGCCCAGGTGATCGACGTCAACATGGACGAGGGTCTGCTCGACTCGCGTCAGGCGATGGTGACGTTCCTCAACCTGATCGCCGCCGAGCCCGACATCGCCCGCGTGCCCGGTGATGATCGACTCGTCGAAGTTCGACGTGATCGAGGCCGGGCTCGAGTGCGTGCAGGGCAAGCCGGTCGTCAACTCGATCTCGATCAAGGAAGGCGATCGAGCAAGTTCCTCGCCCAGGCCCGGGTGTGCCGCGACCACGGCGCGGCGGTGATCGTGATGGCGTTCGACGAGCAGGGCCAGGCCGACTCCGTCGAACGCAAGGTCGCGATCTGCGCACGCGCCTATCGAGCTGCTCATCGACCGAGCTCGACTTCCCGCCCGACGACATCATCTTCGACCCGAACATCTTCGCCGTCGCCACCGGCATCGCCGAGCACGACCGCTACGGGCTCGACTTCATCGAGGCGACCGGCGAGCTGCGCCGAGCGCTTCCCCGTGTCGCAACGTCTCGGGCGGCGTGTCGAACCTGTCGTTCGCGTTCCGCGGCAACGACCGCGTCCGCGAGGCGATGCACTCGGTGTTCCTCTACCACGCCATCGCCAACGGGATGCGGCTCGGCATCGTCAACGCCGGCCAGCTGGCGGTCTACGAGCAGATCGAGCCCGAGCTGCGCGAGCTGTGCGAGGACGTCGTGCTCGCCCGCCGCGCCGATGCCGCCGAACGACTGCTCGAGGCGGCCACCGGCTACGCCGGCGACGGCAGCGACCGTCCAGGAACGGGTCGGGCTCGAGTGGCGCGACTGGGACGTCGAGAAGCGGCTCGAGCACTCGCTCGTCAACGGCATCACCGAGTTCATCGAGGCCGACGTCGAGGAGGCGCGCCAGCGGCTGCGAGTCACCGGTGTCGGTGATCGAGGGCCCGCTGATGGACGGCATGAACGTCGTCGGCGACCTGTTCGGCTCCGGCCGGATGTTCCTGCCGCAGGTGGTGAAGTCGGCGCGGGTGATGAAGCAGGCGGTCGCCTACCTCACGCCGTTCCTCGAGGCCGAGCGGGCGGCGGCGATCGCCGCCGGCGAGCGTCGTCGGCCGAGCAAGCTCGAACGGCACGGTCGTGCTCGCCACCGTCAAGGGCGACGTGCACGACATCGGCAAGAACATCGTCGGCGTCGTGCTCGGCTGCGCCAACTACGACATCGTCGACCTCGGCGTGATGGTGCCGGCGCAGACGATCCTCGACACCGCCCGCGAGCGCAACGCCGACATCGTCGGCCTGTCGGGGCTGATCACACCGTCGCTCGACGAGATGGTGCACGTCGCGTCCGAGATGCAGCGCCAGGGCTTCGACGTCCCGCTGCTGATCGGCGGCGCCACGACGAGCCGGATCCACACCGCGCTGCGGGTCGACCCCGCCTACTCGCGCAGGGCTCGGTCGTGCACGTCGCCGACGCCTCGCGGGCGGCGGGCGTGATCTCGAAGCTGCTGTCCGACGACACCGAGCCAGCGCGACGAGCTTCCTCGCCGAACTCGACGTCGAGTACCGGCGCGTGATCGAGGCCCACGAGCGGGCCGAGGTCGAACGCAACCGGATGACGATCGACGACGCGCGCGACAACGGGGCGACGTTCGACGTTCGACTCGCTCGACCGTGTCAGCGCCCGCGTTCACCGGCGTGCGGACGTTCGACGCAGATCGACGTCGCCGACCTCGTCGCCGTACATCGACTGGACGCCGTTCTTCCACGTGTGGGGGCTGCGCGGGCGCTACCCGGCGATCCTCGACGACGCCGTGCTCGGCGACGCCGCCCGCCCGTTGTTCGACGACGCCCAGCGGATGCTCGATCGGATCGTCGGCGAGCAGTGGTTCGCGCCCGAAGGCGGTGGTCGGGTTCTGGCCGGCGCACCGCGACGGCGACGACATCGTGCTCGCCTCCGGCGGCGGCGCGGGTGTTCGACACGCGCCTGCACGGGCTGCGCCAGCAGCTGCGGCGCCGCGACGGCAAGCCGAACCTGTCGATCGCCGACTTCGTCGCGCCGGCGTCGGCCGGCGTGCGCGACCACATCGGCGCGTTCGTCGTCACCGCCGGCCCGGAGGAGATCGCGATCGCCGAGCGCTTCGAGGCGGCCAACGACGACTACTCGTCGATCATGGTGAAGGCGCTCGCCGACCGCATCGCCGAAGCGCTCGCCGAGTACATGCACGCACGGGTGCGGCGCGAGCTGTGGGGCTACGCGCCCGACGAGGCGTTCAGCCCCCAGGAGCTGATCGGCGAGCCGTACCGCGGCATCCGCCCGGCGCCCGGCTACCCGGCCCAGCCCGACCACAGCGAGAAGGTCACGATCTTCGAACTGCTCGAGGCCGAGCGGCGGATCGGCGTCAGCCTGACCGAGTCGTACGCGATGTGGCCCGGCTCATCGGTGTCGGGCCTGTACTTCGCCCACCCCGACGCCAAGTACTTCGCCGTCGGCCGCGTCCAACGCGACCAGGTCGAGAGCTACGCCGCCCGCAAGGGCATCACCGCTCGAACGCGCCGAACAACTGCTCGGCAGCACGCTCGCCTACCACGCCCGTGAACGGGGCTGACTCACCAGTTCGTGGCGATGTACTGGGTTTCGCAGAACTCGTAGATGCCTTCGGTGCTGCCTTCGCGGCCGAGGCCGCTCTGCTTCATGCCGCCGAACGGGGCGGCCGGGTCGGACACGGCGCCGCGGTTGAGGCCGATCATGCCGGCCTGGATCTGCTCGCTGACGCGCAGGCCCTTGGCGAGATCGCGCGTGTAGACGTATCCGGTGAGCCCCATCTCGGTGTCGTTCGCCTGGCGGATCATCTCGTCGTGATCGGTGAAGGCGATGATCGGCGCCACCGGGCCGAAGATCTCCTCCTTGGCGATCTCGGCGTCGGGTCGACGTCGCGCAGCACGGTCGGGATGTAGAAGCAGCCGGCGCCCGGCTGCGGCGAGCCGCCGAGCAGCACCGAGGCGCCGCTCTCGACCGCGCCCTGCACCAGCCCGTCGACGTCGGCGACCGCCTTCTTGTTGATCAGCGGGCCGCACGTGACGCCCTCGTCGAAGCCGTTGCCGACCTTGACGTTGGCCATCGCCGCCGTGAACTTCTCGCTGAACTCGTCGAGCACGCCGGCCTCGACGTAGAAGCGGTTGGCGGCCGTGCACGTCTCGGCCGAGTGGCGCATCTTGGCGATCATCGCCCCCTCGACGGCGGCGTCGATGTCGGCGTCGTCGAACACGATGAACGGGGCGTTGCCGCCGAGCTCCATCACCGTCTTGAGCACGCGGTCGGCGGCACGGCGCAGCAGCATCCGGCCGACCTCGGTCGAGCCGGTGAACGACAGCATCCGCACCGCCCGGTGGTCGACGACGGCGTCGAGCCACTCGCCCGACGTGCGTGGTGGGCACGACGTTGACGAGCCCCTTCGGCACGCCGGCCTCCTGCAGCAGGTCGACGATCCGCAGCGCGCGTCAGCGGCGTCTCGCGCGGCGGCTTGACGACGATCGCCGTTGCCGGCGCCGAGCGCCGGCGCCAGCTTGCGGGTGATCATCGCCGCCGGGAAGTTCCACGGCGTGATCATCGCCACCACCCCGACCGGCGGGTGGTGGACGATCATCCGGTTGGCGCCCGACGGCGCGAGCCGCGAGCTCGCCGCGGATGCGCACCGTCTCCTCGGCGTTCCAGCGGAAGAACTCGGCCGAGTAGACGATCTCGCCCTTGGCGTCGGCGAGCGGCTTGCCGTGCTCGCGCACGATCAGCGAGGCCAGCTCGTCGGTGTTGCTCGATCAGGATCTTCCAGCAGTTGCGCAGCACCTCGCTGCGCTCGCGCGGTGCCGTGCGCGCCCACTGCTGCTGTGCCGCCTCGGCCGCGTCGCAGGCGGCGACGGCGTCGCTGGCCGTGCCGTCGGCGACCTCGGCCACCTGTTCGTCGGTGGCCGGGTCGAGCACCGCGATCCGCCCGTCCTTCGAGCCCTGCCGCCATTCCCCGCCGATCAACAGTTCCGTACGCATGCCGCCGAACATGTACCCCTGGACCTGCGCCGGCCGATCATGGCGCCGAGCACGGCCGACTCGGTCGCCTGGCACACCGCGTACAGTCGGACGCATGGGCTGGAGCAGGAACGAAGCAGTTCAAGAAGCCGGCGGTGCTCGAGCTCGATGCGATCGACAAGGCGTCGGTGCCGCTGTTCGTGGTCACGATGCTGGCCGAGGGGTGGCTGCTGCGCGACCGCCCGAAGCGCACGCTCGGCGACATGTACGACGCCACGCCCGAGCAGCTGTCCGGCACGCAGCTGCCCGGCCGACGAGCTCGTGCCGATCGGCTACGAGCGGCGCGACACCGTCACCAGCCTGGCGATGCTGCTCGGCAGCGTCGGCGATCGGGTTCGCCTTCGCCGGGCGCGTTCACCAAGCTCGACCAGTTCCTGTTCAAGCACCGCATCTCGAACTTCGGTTCGCGCCGCGGCAAGCTTCCTCACGGCGATGGTGCTGTGGGACCTCCTCTACTACTGGGAGCACCGCTTGATGCACGAGGTGCGCCTGTTCTGGGCGCATCACGTCACCCACCACTCGAGCGAGCGCTACAACCTGTCGACCGCGCTGCGCCAGCCGTGGTCGCCGTTCCTGATGGTGTGGGTGTTCGCGCCGATGCCGCTGCTCGGCTACTCGACCGCGACCACCCGCCGGGCCGGCCAGCTCAACCTGCTGTACCAGTACTGGATCCACACCGAGGCGGTCGACCGCCTGCCGGCCGCTCGCCGAGAAGGTGCTCAACACGCCGTCGCACCACCGCGTCCACCACGGCGCCAACCAGCAGTACCTCGACAAGAACTACGGCGGGATCCTGATCGTGTGGGACAAGCTGTTCGGCTCGTTCGAGCCCGAGGTGCGCCGCATCAAGTACGGCCTCACCAAGAACATCCACACGTTCAACCCGATCAAGGTCGGCTACCACGAGTTCGTCGACATCGCCCGCGACGTGCGCCGCTCCGGGTCCGTGCGCGCAGGCGCTGCGCGCACGTGTTCGGGCCGCCCGGGTGGACGCCGCGCCGCGAGCCCGAGCAGCTGGCCGCCTAGGACGCGATCGACGATGGCCGAGTTCACCGATCGCGTCGTGCTCGTGACCGGCTCGTCGAGCGGGATCGGCGAGCAGATCGCCCGGCGCTTCGCCGCGCTCGGCGCGTCGGTGGTCGTCAACTCGTCGACCTCGGTCGAGGCCGGCGAGCAGCTCGCCGCCGAGCTCGGCGACGACGCCGATCTACGTGCAGGCCGACATCGCCGATCGCCGACCAGGCGCAGCGCTTGATCGACGCGACGATCGAGCGCTTCGGCAAGCTCGACGTGCTCGTCAACAACGCCGGGTGGACGACGCGCGTCGACCACCGCGACCTCGACGCCCTCACCGACGAGATCTTCCTGCAAGACGTTCGAGGTCAACGTGTTCGGCACGTGGTGGCTCACCAAGGCGGCGATCCCGCACCTGCGCAACAGCGACCGACGGCAACATCGTCAACATCACGTCGATCGCCGGCCTGCGACCGGTCGGGTCGTCGATGGCGTACGCGATGAGCAAGGCCGCGCTCAACCAGATGACGCTGCTGCTCGCCAAGTCGTACGGGCCGATCCGGGTCAACGCCGTCGCGCCCGGGCTGGTGGCCACGCCGTGGACGAGCGAGTGGACCGACCTGCACGCCGGCGTGGCGCAGCATCAGCCCGGTCGGTCGCGTCGGCCACGCCCGACGACGTCGCCGAGGCGACGCTGGCGCTCGTCCGCAACCGCTACGTGAGCGGCGAGATCATGGTCGTCGACGGCGGCTTCACGCAGGTCGTCTGAGGCGCCGTCGGCTCTGGCAGGGCCACCGGTCGCCGTACGCGTCATACGGCGACGGCCGCGACAGGAGTGTCCATGGCCAAGAACGAGTACCACGAGTACCTCAAGCGTGTGCCGCTGTTCGCGCGATCTCGACGGCGACGAGCTCGACGCGGTCGGCGCCGTCGTCACCGACCTGCGCTTCAAGGCCGGCGAGGTGCTGATCCGCCAGGGCGACTCCGGCGCACGAGATGTTCATCGTCACGACGGGACGCTCGAGGTCACCCGCGACGGCGAGCACATCGCCGACATCGGCCCCGGCGAGCTTCGCCGGCGAGATGGCGGTGCTGGCACGCACGCCAGCGCAACTCGACGGTCACCGCCAAGACCGACGTCGAGGTGCTGCACATCGACGGCCGCTCGTTGCAGGCGCTGTTCGCCGACGTGCCCGCAGATCGCCGTGAAGATGCTGCCGGTCGTCGCCGGCCGGGTGATCGACAACAGCGACCACCACACGAACTGACGCGTCGGAGCGACTGACCGGACGGCGGTCGGCGGCCGTGCTCCACGCGACCGTCGGCGTGGCGGGCGAAGCGGTCGTGGTCGATGCCGTGCACCGGGTCGTCGCGATCCCACGGCCAGCCGCCGAACTGGGTGCGCTGGTAGTCGGCGAACGCCTGCTGGATCTCGGCCCGCGTGTTCATCACGAACGGTCCGTACTGGGCGACCGGCTCGTCGAGCGGGCGCGCCTGCAGCATCAGGATCTCGGTGCGCTCGGCGGCCCGCAGCGGCACGTCGCGCGCGGCGTCGACGACGACGCCGGTCGACGCCGCGATCGGCTCGCCGTCGACGTCCAGCTCGCCGCCCTCGAACACGTACAGCGTGCGCGTCGGCGTCGGCCGAGCTGGCCGGCGGCAGCGTCCACGTCGCGCCCGGCTCGAGCACGATGTGCCAGATCGCCAGGTCGGATTCGGGCCGCGACGCCCACGACGCGGGCGGCGGTGACGGCGGCTCGAGCGTCGCCGAGGCGGCCGGCGATCACGGTCACCTCGACGCGTGCGGCCGTCGTCGTCGGTGTCGACGTGAGCCGCGGGATGTCGCGCGTCCCACAGCATCGAGAAGTGCGGCGTCGACCATCTTGTCGGCGGCCGGGCAGGTTGAGCCAGATCTGGAACAGCTCGGCCGTGTTGGGGCCGTCGCGGTCGAGCAGCGGGAACATCTCGCTGTGCACGACGCCCGGCGCCGGCGGTCATCCACTGCACGTCGCCGCGCCCGAAGCGGGCGGCGGCACCCAGCGAGTCGCTGTGGTCGATCAGGCCCGTGCCGCACGTAGGTGATCGTCTCGAAGCCGCGGTGCGGGTGGGCGGGGAACCCGGGCACGACCTGGCCGTGGTACATCCGCCAGCCGTCGATGCCCTCGAAGTCCTGGCCGAGCGTGGCGGCCGGCCAGCGACGCCGCCGGGCCGAGCACGGCGTTGCCCGCCGGGTAGCGGTCGAGGTGGTGCACGCAGAACAGGAACGGGTCGGCCGTCGGCCACTGGAACCCGAGCGGCAACGGTCTGCAACACAGCGCTCATGACTCTCAGGCTAGGCGATCCGACGGCGGTCGCGGGAGCGCCGGATAGGTTCGACGTCGCATGCCCTCCCGACCGATTCCGCCACCACGCTCCACCGCGCCGGCGGCTCGCTGCTCGGCAACCGCGTGCTGCGCACCGAGGACCCGCGGCTGCTCACCGGCGTCGCCACGTACCTCGCCGACCTGCCGTTCGACGACCCGCTGCACGCCGTGTTCGTGCGTTCCGAGGTCGCCCACGGCACGATCACGTCGATCGACACCGGCGAGGCCGCCGACGATGCCCGGCGTGGTCGCCGTGTGGACCGCCGACGAGCTCGACATCGCCCCGCACCACGGGTTCGCCAAGATCCACGACGACTTCGCCCGGCCCCCGCTCGCCACCGACCGGGTGCGGTTCGTCGGCGAACCGGTCGCCGTCGTGTTCGCCGAGTCGCCGCCAGCAGGCGTCGACGCCGCCGCCGCGGTGTTCGTCGACATCGAGCCGCTGCCGGCGGTCGTCGATGCCGAGGCGGCGCTCGGCCGACGGCGCGCCCGTGCTGTTCCCCGACGCACGGCAACAACGTCGCCGTCGCCGAGTCGCCCGACGCCGCGCTCGACCTCGAGGCGATCTCCGACGTCGTCGTCCGCGGCCGCTACGTCAACCAGCGCGTCGCCGTGGCGTCCGATGGAGCCGCACTGCTTCGCCGCCGCGCCCGGCCCCGACGGACGGCTCACGTGTGGGCGTCGAACCAGATGCCGCACTACGTCCACGGCCAGGTCGCCGGTGTGCTCGGCGTCGACGCCGGCCAGCATGCACCTGATCACGCCGCAGGTCGGCGGCGGCTTCGGCGGCAAGGCCGGCGATCGCAGCACGAGTACACGTCGGTCGCCGCCGCCGCCGCAGCGGCTCGGCCGGCCGGTCGTGTGGGTGCCGACCCGCACCGAGGACATGCAGGCCGATGCCGCACAGCCGCGGGCAGGTCCAGTACGCCGAGCTCGGATGCCGCCGCGACGGCACGTTCACCGGGCTGCGGGTGCGGCTCGTCGGCGACGCCGGCGCCTACCCGAGCATCGGGGCGTCGCTGCCGGGCGGCACGCGGCGCATGTCGCACGGCACGTACGACTTCCCGGCGATCGACTTCGACGTCGCCGTCGCCGCCACCAACACCGGCGCCGATGGGCGCCTATCGCGGCGCCGGCCGGCCCGAGGCGACGGCGCTGCTCGAGCGGCTCGTCGACCAGGCGTCGCACGAGCTCGGCATCGACCCGATCGAGCTGCGCGACCGCAACCTGCTCGCCGACGACGTGTTCCCGTTCACGACGATCACCGGCAACACGTACGACAGCGGGCGCTACCGGCTGCCGCTGCGACACCGCCGCCGAGGCGATCGGCTACGACGAGCTGCGCGCGCGAGCAGCAGCGCCCGGCGCGAGCGCGGCGACACGATCCAGCTCGGGATCGGCGTCGCCTCCTACGTCGAGATCACCGCCGGCGGCGGCGTCGGCCGAGTTCGGCAAGGTCGAGGTCGCACGCCGACGGCTCGGCCACGGTGTACTGCGGCACGTTCTCGCACGGCCAGGGCCACCAGACCGCCTACGCGATGATCGTCAGCGCCCAGACCGGCATCCCGGTCGACCGGATCACGCTCGTCGACGGCGACACCGACCGCGTGCCAGCGCGGCGGCGGCACGGGTGGCTCGCGGTCGCTGCAGCTCGGCGGGTCGGCCGTGCACCAGGCGACCGAGGCGATGGTCGAGCAGCGCCAAGCAGCTGGCGGCCGACGGTGCTCGAGGCCGACGTCGCCGACATCGTCGTCGACACCGACGCGCGGCACGATCGGCGTCGCCGGCGTTCCGGCCACGGCGCTCACGTGGGGCGAGCTCGCCGACGCACGCCGAGTCGTCACCGCGACGGCCCGCTCGACGGCGAGGCGGTGTTCAGCGCGCGAGGGCGCCACGTTCCCGTTCGGCGCCCACATCGCGGTCGTCGAGGTCGACACCGAGACCGGCCGGGCGCGGCTGGTGCGCCACGTCGCCGTCGACGACTGCGGCACGGTGATCAACCCGCTGCTCGTCGAGGGCCAGCAGCACGGCGGCATCGGCTCGGGCGTCGGCCAGGCGCTGTTCGAGGAGGTGCGCTTCGACGCCGAGCGGCAACCCGATCACGTCCAACTTCGCCGACTACGGCATCCCGTCGGCGGCCGAGATGCCGAGCTTCGAGACGCACTCGACCGAGACGCCGACGCCGCATCAACCCGCTCGGCGCCAAGGGCATCGGCGAGGCGGCGACGATCGGCTCGACGCCGGCGATCCAGAACGCGGTGATCGACGCCGTGTCGCACCTCGGCGTGCGCCACATCGACATGCCGTGCACGCCCGAGCGGGTGTGGGCGGCGATCGAGGCCGCCGCGCAACGGCGACGCCGACCCGTGGCGCGAGCCGCCGGCCGATCTTCGCCACCCTGCCCAAGGGCGTGCAAGGCGACGACGAAGCGGCCGCCGCCGCCGACGCGCATCTGAACCGGTGCGTCGCGCTACTTGATCGCCAGCGCGTTGGGTGGGCTGGCGACGCCGTGCGGGAGGTTGAGCGGCGCCGAGGTGAACATGAACTCGTAGCTTGCCGTCGGCGGCGCAGTCGGCGGCGAGATCGTCGAGGAAGAACAGCTCGCCGAGCGGCAGCCCGAGCATCGGCAGCAGCATCGTGTGGGCGAACACCTCGTGCACGCGGCGCATGTCGGCCAGCGCCTCGGCGGCGACGTCGGGCTCGAGGTGCGAGCCGCGCGGCCAGATCTCGACACCCGGGTTGTCGCAGCCGAGCGCGGCGATGTGCAGGTTCCACAGCGTCCGGCACGTGTCCTCGCCCGGGTGCAGCCCGGCCGAGCGGAACGTGGCGCGGTCGCCGAGCCACGCCCGCTTGTCGGCGTCCTGCTCGAGGTACCAGCTGATCCAACCGAACCGGACCAGCAGCACGTCGCCCTCGCCGACCTCGGTGCCCTGATCGGCGAGGCAGGCCAGCAACTCGTCGGGCATCACCGCGTCGGGCTCGTCGTAGCGGATCGGCCGCCCTTGGGCGTCACGCCAGCGACCGATGTCGGCCAGCACACCGCGGGTCACGATGCCGCGCCGCGCCCAGTGGTCGATGCCGTGCTCGCTCGTCGTCGACGCCGCCGAAGTGGCCGGTGCCTGGCTCGTCGTCGCGCACGGCGGGATGGCGGATGTGGCGGAAGCCGTCCCACTGGCTCGACGACTGCGTGTTCCAGTTGTCGAGCACGTCGTCGTGGCCGACGGTGCTCGTCGCCGCCGGTGACCGTGTGGCGTGTAACCGCTTGCGGCCGAACAGCGGCGGGTCGGGCAGCGCCATCGTCCAGTTGAGCGGGAACACCGCGCCGCGCTCGACGAGTCGCGGCCGCCGCCAGCGGCCCGCTCCGGCGTCAGCAGGTTGAGGCAGCCGAAGCGGTCGCCGCCGTCGGGCTGCCCACACGTTCCACGCGCAGCGCAGCCCGGATCGCAACGGGCAGCTCGTCGTAGGCGGGCAGTCGCGTCGGCATCCGCTCACTTCAGCACGGTCGGCGACGGTGCGACGATCCGGTCGGCAGCACCGTCGTTGACGCGGGTGTCGATCGGGCACACTTGCGACGTGCCGTTGACGTTCCCTGTCGCTCCGATGAAGGCCGGGCTCGGCGCGCTTCCCGGCGACGACGAGCGCTGGGCGTACGAGATCAAGTGGGACGGCTATCGCACGCTCGCGTTCGTCGACGACGGGCGCGTCCGGCTGCAGTCGTCGCACCTGCACGACGTCACCGCCAACTATCCCGAGCTGGGCGACCTGGCCGACGGGCGTGCACGCCGAGTCGGCGATCCTCGACGCCGAGCTGGTCGTGCTCGACGACGCAGGGCCGGCCGCGGTTCGAACTGCTGCAGCGCCACGCCCGCCAGGCGGCGCTGGTGGTGTTCGACGTGCTCCAGGTCGACGGCCACGACACGATCGGCCTGCCGTACGAGGATCGGCGGCGACTGCTCGATCAGCTCGTCGAGCAGGGCGACAACTGGTTCGTCTCGGCCCACCAGATCGGCGACGGTGCAGGCCCTGCTCGACGCCACCTACGAGCAGGATCTCGAAGGCGTGATGGCGAAGCGACTCGGGTCGACCGTACGTGCCCGGCAAGCGCTCGCCGAACTGGCGCAAGGTCAAGAACCGCCGGCGCGTCGAGGTCGTGATCGGCGGGTTCACCACCGGCGACGGCAACCGCACCGGCACCTTCGGCTCGCTGCTGGTCGGCCGCTTCGACGGCGACGTGTTGGTGTTCGCCGGCGGCGTCGGCACCGGCTTCAACCAGCGGCGGCTGGAGTCGCTGACCGCGCAGATGCGCTCGCTGGCCGTCGCCGAGTGCCCGTTCGACCCGCCGCCGCCGCCGCCGTACCGCAAGGGCGCGACGTGGATCCGACCCGAGCTGCGCGCCACGATCGAGATCACCGAGTTCACCAACGACGGCCTCGTCCGTCACGCCAGCTTCATCGAGCTCGATCGGAGAGCGCACCATGACCGAGCTCGACTGCACGTCGCCGAGCTCCTGCCCGCGCGGCGCGAGCTCGACGCCGCCGACCCGCTCGGCGCACTGGCGCGACGAGTTCCACGTCGCCGATCCCGAGCTCGCCTACCTCGACGGCAACTCGCTCGGGATGCCGCCGCGCCGCACGCTCGAGCGGGTCGCCGACGCTGATGCGCGACGAGTGGGGCGGCGAGTCTGATCACGCAGCTGGGACGACTGGCTCGACCTGCCGCAACGGGTCGGCGATCAGCTCGCGCCGCTGATCGGCGCCCGGCCCGGCGAGGTGGTCGTGCACGACTCGGTCACCGTCAACGTCTACCAACTCGTGCGCGCCGCGCTCCGACTGCGGCCCGGGCCGTGACGTGATCGCGATCGACCCCGGCGACTTCCCGACCGACCGCTACGTCGTCGAGGGGATCGCCGCCGCCGACGGGCTCGACGGTGCGGCCGGCTTCGACGAGCTCGACGACGTCGCCGTCGTCGTGCGTTCGATGATCGACTACCGCACGGCCGAGATCGTCGACATCGCCGCCGAGACGGCGCGGGCCACCGAGGCCGGGGCACTCGTGATCTGGGACCTGTCGCACGCCGCCGGTGTGCACCCGGTCGGCCTGCGCGCGGCCGGCGCCCAACTCGCCGTGGGCTGCACGTACAAGTTCCTCAACGGCGGGCCCGGCTCGCCGGCGTTCTCCTACGTCGCCCGCGAGCTGATCGACCAGATCGACAACCCGATCCAGGGCTGGTTCTCGCAGCACGATCAGTTCGCGATGGACAACGCCTACACGCCCGCGCCGGACATCGGCCGGCTGCTGCTCGGCACGCCGAGCATCCTCGCCCTCACCGGCGCCCAGTGCGGGATCGAGGTCACCGCCGAGGCCGGGATCGACGCGATCCGTGCCAAGTCGATCGAGCTCGGTCGGTTCGGCCTCGAGTGCTGCGACGCGCTCGGGCTGCGCACGAGCACGCCGCGCGACGACGCCCGGCGCGGCGGCCACATCTGCGTGCACGAGCCCGACGCGCGAGCGCTGACCGCGTCGCCTGTTCGAGCGAGCGCAAGGTGCTCGCCGACTTCCGCGACCCCGACGTGATCCGGCTCGGCTGCTCCCCGCTCACCACCCGGTTCGGCGACGTCGCCCGGGCCACGATCGCGATCGCCGAGCTGCGCCCGTCCTGAAGCACCGTCAGGCGAGCGCGTAGCTCGCGGCGAGCGCCGGTGGTGCGTCGCCTGCCACGACTCACCCGCCCCTCTGCGACGAGCTTGAGCAGATGCGCCCAGACGCTCATGCCCGGCCGCCTTGTGGAGCTCGACGCGCACGTCGGCGTACAGCAGCGCCACGATCTCGCGGATCGTCGTGCGGCCCGACTCGAGCGCGCGTCGAGCACGCCCTGCTCGCGCTGCAGCCGGTGGTCGACCAGGCGCCGCACGTACTCGGCGCCGTCGTCGCGGGGCGGTCCGTGGGTCGGCCACAGCACGCCGTCGGCGCGGGCAGCGACCCGCCGCAGCGACTCGATGTAGTCGGCCATGTCACCGTCGGGCGGCGCCACCACGGTGGTGCTCCACCCCATCACGTGATCGCCGGTGAACAGCGCCCGCTCCTCGTGCGAGCGCCCAGCACATGTGGTTCGAGGTGTGGCCCGGCGTGTGCACGCCGTGATCGTCAGCCCGCCGCGTCGACGACGACGTCGCCGTCGGCGACGGCGACGTCGGGCACGAACTCGTAGTCGGTCGACTCCTCCATCTCGACCGGCTCGCGATCGCCCTCCGGCGCCTGACGCTTGTCATCCGACTCGGGATCCGGCGGTCGGCGGTCGCCAGCTCCTCCCATGCCGGATCGGGCGGCGGGTGCGGTCCGAACCCGAACGTCGGAGCGCCCGGTCTCGTCGTGCAGCCAGGCCGCGAGCGGCGAGTGGTCGGCGTGGCAGTGGGTGATCAGGATCGCCCGCACGCGCTCGCCGCGCAGCGCCGCCTGCCAGCGCCTCGCGATGCGAGTCGAGCCGCGGACCGGGGTCGATCACGACCACGTCACCGCGCCCGACGATGTACGTGCCGGTGCCGCGGTACGTGAACTTGGAAGGGTTCTCGGCGATCACGCGCCGGATCAACGGGCTGACCTGGTCGACCCGGCCGTACTCGACGTCGTCGAGGGTGCGGAACACCGGGCTGGTCACGCAGCGTCCACCGAACGCAGGACTGACCGAGCCGACCGGTTCTCCGTGACCACGGATCGGTTCACCGAACTGCGACGGGTCGACGTCGACACCCGCCGCAGCGAGGGCCGCCGCCACCACCACGCCGGCAGCGCGCGATGCGCCGTCGGAGATCTTGACGGCAGCGGCACGGCCGTCGGGCAGCGCCGCCGCGAACACACCCTCGGCGCCGTCCTTCGCCATCAGCCCGGGAACGGCACGCATCAGTCGGGTCACATCGCGGCGCTCGCCGCCGACCAGCTCGGGATGGTTCGTCATCGCCGACCACACGGGCCCCTGCCGGCGGGCGAGCTCACCGAACGCTCGCGCCAGCGCGTCGAGACCGACGGCGTGTGCCGGCGATCCGCATCCGTCGACGCCGATGTGGTCGACCGGCCCTGCCAGCTCGCAGACCCGAGCGGTGATCGCCAGCTGGAGCGGATGTCGTGGATCGAGGTAGTCGTCGATCGACCAGCCGTTGGCGACACACGTGGCGAGCATCGCCGCGTGCTTGCCCGAGCAGTTCATGGTGATCGCCGCCGCGTTGCCCGCCGCCCGCCAGATAGGCCTCGGCCGTCGGCCGTGTCGAGCGGCACGTCGGGCGTGTTGTCGAGCGCCGACTCGTCGAGACCGGCCGCCGCCAGCGTGCTGCGGACGATGTCGCACTGCCGCGGCGTGCCGTCGTGGCTGGCGCACGCCAGCGCCAGCTGCTCCGGCGTCAACGAGACGCCCGCGCCCAGCATGGCGTCGGCCTGCATCGGCTTGCTCGACGAGCGTGGATAGATCACCACGCTCGGATCACCGATCGACCAGACGGTCCTGCCGTCACCGTCGACGACGACCGCGGCACCGAAGTGCAGGCTCTCGTCGAAGCCCGATCGCGTCGTGACGGCGACCGGCACGAAGGCCCCCGATGCGAACCTCATCGTCGCATCGTGTCAGGTCGGCTCGGAGCGACGCTTGCCGGGCAAGGTCAGCGCCGTGAGCTCGCTCTCGATCACCTCGTGGCGCTGGCCCCACTCGCCGGCGATCGCCTGCAGCATCGCCGCCGCCGGCAACGCCAGAATTGCTCCCGCCGCGCCGAGCAACTCGATCCCGCGCAAGTGCGGCCCCGAAGGCCACCGCCGGGTGCAGCTCCATCGTGCGGGCGGTGATGCGCGGTGCGAAGAAGTAGTTCTCCAACTGTTGGTAGACGATGATGAACCCGAGCACGACCGCGGCCTTGATCGGCGAATCGAGGAACGTGATCAGCACCGGCAGCAACCCGGCGATGTAGGTGCCGACCACCGGCAGGAACTGGCTGACGAAACCGACCCAGATCGCCAGCGGGATCGGGGCTTGCGTGCCGGCCGCCTGGAACACGATCCAGTGGAACACCGCCGAGACCAGCGCCAGCAGCGCCCGCGAGTAGAGGTAGCCGCCGGTCTTGGTGACCGCCAGCTCCCAGGCGGCGAGCACCGCCCGCTGGCGGTCGGGTCGCAACCGGCTGCAGATCACGCGCCGCAGGCGGGGCCCGTCGGCGACCAGGTAGTAGGTGAACAACATCACCGAGAACAGCCTGGAGCAGCCCGCTCAAGGCCTGCAGCGAGAGGCTGACGACGTTGTCCTGCTGGCTGTCGATGAACCTCTGGACGCGGCCGTCGGGATCGTTGAACTTGTCGATCACCTCCTGCGGGTCGAGCTCGGTGCCGAACGTGTCGTTGATGCTGTCGACGGTGTCGGTGATGTAGGTCTCGGAGTTCTGCAGCAGATCGGCGATCTGGGTGCCGACGATCGTGCCCATCGCACCGACGAACACCAGCAGCAGGAAGATCGCACCGAGCAGGATCAGCGCCGTCGCCCGGCCGCGCCGCCAGCCGCGGCGAGCCAGGCGGTTGACACCGGGTTCGATCGCCAGCGCGCAGAACAGCGAGATCAGCAGCAGCAGCATCAGGCCGTCGACCCGATTCCACAGGTGCTTCACCAGCCCGGCGCCCAGGAACCCGATCCAGAACACGATGATCGCAGGCACGACCCATGAGGGCATGCGGCGCGGGTTGAGGAAGCTGGATCCGTTCGACCCGTTGCCGACGGGCTCGGTGGGGCCTGCGGCGTCGGCTCCGTCGAGTTCGGACACGATGTGAGCGTAGTGACACGACGTGCGAGCATGAGGGACGCCATGAACGTCGCTGACACCACCCTCGATCCGATGCGCACCTGGGTCGCCACCCGCGTGCGGCGGGCGGTGGCCGGACGCGACGGGGCCGAGCGTCACCGCGATCTGTTCGACTCGGACGGCGATCGCTGGTTCGAGGAGGGCGCCGCCATCCGGCGGGTCCACGCCGACAGCGCCATGTTCGTGGGCGGGCTGCGGGCGTTGCTGCTCCAGTCGTTGCACCCGCTGGCGATGGCAGGCGTCGCCCAGCACAGCGACTACCGAGACGACCCGTGGGGGCGGCTGCAGCGCACCGCCGACTTCCTGGCGGCGACGACCTACGGCCCCGCGGTCGAGGCCGAGCGGGCGGTGGCGCGGGTGCGGGCCGTGCACCAGCACGTCGCCGGCGTCGCCTCCGACGGTCGCCCGTACGCCGCCAACGATCCCCACCTCATGCGTTGGGTGCACGTCGCCGAGGTCGACAGCTTCCTGTCCGCCAACCGGCGTTACGCGGCCGAGCCGCTGATCGGTGACGAGCGAGACGAGTACGTGCGCGAGATGGCAGTGATCGCACGCCGCCTCGGTGTGCCGGCGCCCCCGGAATCCCAGCAGGCGCTCGCCGATCAGATCCGGGCCTTCCGCCCGGAGCTGGGGGGAACGCCCGAGGCACGCGATGCCGCCCGCTATCTCTTGTTGCAGCCGCCGATGCATGCCGCCGTGAGGCCGATGTACACGATCCTCGGCTCGGCGGCGGTGGCGTTGATGCCGAGGTGGTCGCGCTGGCCGTTGCGCCTGCCGTCGTTCCCGGTGGTCGAGGCGCTCGCCGTGCGACCGGCGGGAGAGATCGTCGTCCGAGCCCTGCGCTGGGCCCTCTCGAACTCCGACGACGAGCGTTAGTCCACAACTCTTCACTCGGGAGGCAGCCATGTCCCACGTCCGTGTCCACAACTTCTCGATCTCCCTCGACGGGTTCGGCACCGGCGACGGCATCACGTCCGACGCCCCGTTCGGCCACGCCGGGGAACGCCTGCACGAGTGGATGTTCGCCACCAGGTTCTGGTGCTCGATGGTCGGCAAGCCCGGTGGCACCGCGGGTGTCGACGACGCCTTCGCGCAACGCCACGGCGTCGGCATCGGTGCCGAGATCATGGGCCGGGGCAAGTTCGGCACGCAGACCGGCCCGTGGACCGATGTCGGCACCGATGACGAGTGGCGAGGCTGGTGGGGCCCGAACCCGCCGTTCCACACCCCGGTGTTCGTGCTCACTCACCATCCGCGCCCGTCGATCGAGATGGAGGGCGGCACGGTGTTCCACTTCGTCGACGCCACGCCGCAGGAGGCGGTCGACCGAGCACGGGAGGCGGCAGGCGACCTCGACGTGCGCATCGGCGGCGGACCCACGGTCGTCCGCGACTTCCTCGCCGCCAACCTGATCGACACGCTCCATGTCGTGCAGGTGCCGATCGTGCTGGGCCGCGGCGTTCGCCTCTGGGACGGGGTCGAGGGCGTCGAGGATCGCTACGACATCGAGGCGGTCTCGTCGCCGAGCGGAGTCACGCACCTGACCTTGACCCGGCGATAGCCACGAGTGCCGGCCCGAGGTCGCCGCGGCCGGTGGCCTCGACCCGCTCGAGGCCGAGCCAGGCCGCCATCGACACCAGCTCCTCGTAGAGCTCGCCCGCCACGTATCCCGCCGCGACTCCCGGTTCGCCCCAGGCCGCCTGGACGAGCAGCGTGGCGTTGGCGCGATCGGCCTTCAGGTCGACCCGCCCGACGAGCTCGTCGCCGAGCAGGAACGGCAGCACGTAGTACCCGTACTGGCGCTTGGCCGCAGGCGTGTAGATCTCGATCCGGTAGTGGAAGCCGAACATCCGCTCGGCACGGTCGCGGTACCAGACCACCGGGTCGAACGGGCTCAGCAGCGCCCGCGCGCCGTACCCGGCGCGGGGTGACGGCGTCGGGGTGCATGAACGCCGGCCGGTTCCAGCCACGGACCTCCACCGCGAGCAGGCGCCCTTCCTCGACCAGCTCCTCCGCGAGCGGCTTGCACACGAGCGCCTTCATGCGGTGGTAGTCGCTGAGGTCGCCGAGCGTCCCGACGCCGTGGTACTTGGCGGCCAGCACGAGCAGCTCCTTGCGCGCCTCGCGCTCGGGAGGACTCGGCACCGCCAGCGCCGCGGCGGGGATCATGCGCTCGGTGATGTCGTAGACGCGGGCGAAGTCGCGCGGGCGCCGGCGGGCGCTGACACGTCCGTCGTAGAACAGCGCTTCGAGGGCGATCTTGCCGTCGTCGTAGTCCCACCACGTGCCCTTCTTGCCGACCCGCTGCTTGAGGTCGCCGGCGACGATCGGGCCGTTCTCGGCCACGTACTCGTAGACCGTCTCGATGTAGTGGGCACGCTCGGCCATCAGCTTCCGGAACGACGGCCAGCGGTGCGGCTCACGCATCCGCCACCGGTGGAGGTGGTACTGGTCGGTCGGAACCAGGCTGGCCTCGTGCACCCAGTACTCGAACAGCTCGCCGGCGGCACTGGCGTCGTCGATCAACGTGCGCGGGTGCGGGCCGAGCCGGGCGAACAACGGCAGCTCCTGGCTGCGAACCAGCACGTTGACCGAGTCGATCTGGATCAGTCCGACCCGGTCGAGCAGGCGTCGGAAGTGGCGCCGATCGACACGCCCGGTCGGCCGCCGGTCGGCGAAGCCCTGTGCTCCGAGCGCGATCCGGCGCGCCTGTGCACTCGACAACGAGACAGTCGGTCTCGGCGTGGGCGCCATCGGTCAGCCGCCGCGGGTCCGGTGCGCGTCAGTCGGCGACGTCGATCGTGACCGAGTTGATGACCACGTCCTCGTGCGGACGGTCGCCGGAGCCGGTGGGCACGCGCTGCATGGCGTCGAGCACGTCGAGGCCCTTCACGATCTTGCCGAACAGGCTGTACTGCGGCGGGAGCGCTGCTCCGCTCGGCCCGGAGATCAGGAAGAACTGACTGCCGTTGGTGTCGGGGCCGGCGTTGGCCATCGCCACCGAACCGATCTCGTACTGACCCGGCTTGGGCAGCTCGTCCTCGAACCGGTAGCCGGGGCCACCGCGGCCGGTGCCGGTGGGGTCGCCGCCCTGGCACACGAAGCCGTTGATGATGCGATGGAAGACGATCCCGTCGAAGTAGTGGTGCAGGGCGAGGAACACGAAGCTGTTGACGGTCTTGGGCGCACGGACCGGGTCGAGCGCGATCACCATGTCGCCCATCGACGTGCTCATCGTGGCCGTGTAGCGCTTGTCGGGATCGATGCCCATCTCGGGGGCCGAATCGAACTTCTGCGTCTTGGGTGCCGAGCCGTCGAGCGGGGGGAACGAAGTAGCCATAGGCGGGCCACCCTACCGTCACGGCTCGGAGCTGCGAGGAGCTGCGCCGCAGGCGCTGAGCGACGGTTGTCAACGGCGGACATGAGCGGAATGAAAGGAGCGAAGCGACCTATCCGCTCATGTCCCAGGAGCGACGTGCTCGGCTTCGTCCGCGCGCGGCGTGCCGTCGGCGGCGAACCCGTCGACCGTGGTGAGCGCCGTGTAGGGGAACTGCTCGCCGTCCCCGTCGATCAGGAAGAACCAACCGCGGTCCCCGACGACCAGTGGCGACACACCGTTGACGGTGATCGGGGTTCCGTCGAGCAGGCTCGCCTCCTGCTCGATGACGACGGTCGCCGACTCGGGCCCCTTCGCGACCCGCTCGACGCGTACGGTCGCCAGCTGTGTGTTCACGCCGGCGGTGGGGTCGGCGGGATCGGTGACCGCCCGACCCTGCTCGATCGCCACCACCTCACCGGCGAGCACGCGATCGCTGGCGCCGGCGAGCCCGACGACCGTGGCGTAGGCCGGTTCCGAGGCGCTGATGTCGACCACCGACGGCGACGGTGGCTCGTCGTCGTCGCCGAGCGTCGACGCCAGGTAGACGGCGACGATCAACAGCGGCACCAGCGGCAGCGCGATGGCGGCGATCCGGCGTCGGTTCACGTGGTGACTGGCGGGTCGAGTGCGAGCACGTAGGTCGCCGCGCTTGCGGTGCGGGACACCTGCGCCAGGTCGACATCGGGATCGATCCAGCGCTGCCGCGGTCGTCCGTTGACCGCCACCCAGGCGTCGGCACGTACCTCGACCGGATGGTCGTACTGGTCGGCGACGAGGTGGGCGGTGGCGAGCACGAGATCGGGCCGCGACGTGGCTTGTGCGAGCTGCCATTCGGCGAGCAGCTCGCCCGGCTCGACGGTCGCCGTCACCCCCGTTGCAGGGTCGGTCACCTCGAAGCGCACGCTGGCGACGCGCTCGACCAGCATCACCCGCCAGGCGAGGTAGTAGCCGTCGTCGTTGATGCGCACGTCGCCCGGCGCCACCCAATGTCGCAGCGGCAGCACCAGGTTGATCGTCGCCAGGCAGCCGAGGGCGAGCACGGTCGCTCGCCGTCCGGAGCCCCGTTCCGCGCCGGCGTGGGACGGCCGTGTGCTCGCCACGCGACCATCGCAGCGGCCAGTCGGGAGCGAAGAAGATCGGGGTGAGAGCGATCATCACCCACGGGAACAGCCCGATCTGGAACAACGCTGCGGTGATGGCGTGGAACACCACCACCGCCACGTACGCCCACGGCCGCGAGCGCCGCCACAGCAGCCAGCCGACGATCGTCAGGTCGAACAGCACCCCTGCCCAGCTGAGGGCGAACGCCACGTTCGGTTCGTCGAGCCAGGCACCGACCAGCGGCCGATCGGTGCGGGCCGCCAGCCAGATCCGCATCGGTTGCCCGTGCAGCAGCCAGTCGGCGTTGAGCTTGGCCAACCCGGCGAAGACGTAGACGACGGCGAGTTGCGTCCGCAGCGCCCAGACCGTGATCGCCGGGACCGTCCCGTCCCGACCCGGCTGCGGCACGACCGCCAGCACGACCGCGGCGAGCGTCATGAACCAGTAGTGGTTGAGGTAGAGCGCGGCGTCGATCAGCTCGAGGTAGGCGAAGCCGATCGCGAACGCCGCGGCGCAGGCGCGCGTCCGCCAGCCGACCGCGATCGCCGACGCCGAGCGCACCGAGCACGAAGACGTGGGCGTACATCAGCGGGCCGGGCAGCGGGCGTACCCACTCGAACCTGGCGTAGGTCAGGTGATGTGCCGGCGACAGATAGAACTCGTCGACCCAACCCCGCCACAGCAGTCGTGCGGCAGCTGAAGGCGACGAGACTGCCGAAGGCGACACGGAAGGCGATCGTCGAGGCCGCGGGCACCGGCCGCCAGGCGCGATCGAGCACACGGTCGGTGCCGCTCGACGTCGTCGAGACGGTGAGGAGCTCAGCCGTCGCCGTCTGCATCGGAGAAGTTGAGTGTGATGCCGAGCTCGGACACAGCGTCGACAGAGAGCGACAGCTCGGCCGCCTCTGCGTCGCCGGCCGCCAGCTCGTCGGACAGAGCGGGCGACGAGCTCGTCGCTGAGCAGCGGTGACAGACCGGCGTCGCCGCTCTCACCGAGCATCGCCAGGCGGGCGCCTTCGATCAATCCCGCGCTCGATCTCAGGGGCGGGGTCCATCGCCGCCTCGCGCAACGCGAAGGCGGCGTTGCTGACGATGTCGCGGATGGCGTCGTTGGCGGTGGTGTCGTCGGTGACGAGTGCAGGCCCGTAGTCGGCCCAGTCGTCGGCAACCGCTCGGGCCTCCTCCGCCACGAGATCGGCGATGCCCTGGGCGTACTCGCATCGCCGTTCGTCGGGCTCGCCGGTGACCAGCAGGGCGAGTGCACCGAGCCCGCGCTGGTCGGCACCGACCAACGTGCGCAGCGAGTCGGGATCGACGGCCTCGTCCGACGCCAGCAACTCGTCGATCCCCTCGGGGTCGACGCGGAAGTTCGACCAGGAACTGGGCACGCCGGTCCATCACCGGCCCGAACCAGAACGGCTTGAGGGCGTACCACTCCGTCCAGGGCTGTGGCGATCTCAGCGCTGGGAGCCGGCGCACCCTGCATCGCACCATGCGTCGACCGCCGTGCTGACGTCGGTCGCTGTGCCGGCGAACGCGTCGAACCGGGCCGGCACCTCGGTCGACACGATCGGCTCGACCACCTCGCTCCGCGACGGCCCGCCGCCACCGCACGCACGGCAGCGCCACGATCGCCGCAGCGGCGACGACGGCTACGCAACGTCTCACAGCGCCTCCAGGAAGGCGAGCAGCCGCCGGCGCGTCGTCGGCGTCGGCGGTGCGGAACGCCTCGCGGGCCGGCTCGGCCTCGCCGCCGTGCCACAGGATCGCTTCCTCGAGCGTGCGCGCGCGGCCGTCGTGGAGCAGGAACCGGCGGCCGTTGACCTCCTCGATCAGGCCGAGCCCCCACAGCGGCGGCGTGCGCCACTCGGTGCCGCTCGCCTCGAAGTCGGGGCGCCCGTCGCCGAGCGCGCTCGCCCATGTCGTGCAGCAGCAGGTCGGTGTAGGGATGGATCGTCTGGTCGGCGAGCGTCGCCGACGGCGACGCTCGACGCGTCGCCGGTGGTCAGCGTCGGGGTGTGGCAGCCGGCGCAGCCGAGCGTCGCTCGAACGCCGCCGCCCCGTCCTGCGACGTCGTCCGACGTCGGTGTCGCGCATCGCCGGCACCGCCAGCGTCCGCGAGTAGAAGGTGACGGCCGCCAAGCCGCTCGTCGGTGAGCTCCGGCTCGCCGCCGTTGATCGCTGCCGCGCACGTCGGTCTGCGGTCGGCGGTGCAGTCCTGGTCGGGGTGCAGCGCCGACGTGATGCCGATGTCGCCGTGGAAGGCGCCGGCCACCTGCGGCCTCGACGCTCGGCACGTTGGCCTTCCATCCGAAGCGGCCGAGCTCGGTCTGCTCCGTGCGCGGGTTCCAGACCCGGTTGGGCCGGCCCGAGATGCCGTCGCCGTCGGCGTCGTCGGGATCGGCGACGGTCGACGATCGTCGACTCCGGCACCGCCTCGAGCAGGCCGATGCCGATCACCTGCGGGGCGAGCCGCGGCGAGATCGAGCAGGTCGTCGCCGAGCGGACCGAAGGCCGGCGCCTCGATCGAGTAGGTCGGCGCGCGCAGCGAGTACGGCGTGCCGTCGGCGTACTCGCCCGGCTGCTCGGTGTAGGTGATCACCAGCTCGCCCTCGGCCGGGACGCCGACGATTGGCGCGGTCCTGGAGCTGGCCGCCGTAGACCGGGATGCTCGAGCGGGCCGCCGTGCTCGTCGGTGCCCGGGACCGACAGCCGCAGCAGCAGCCCGAGCGTCGCCGTCGCCGGTGGACGGCCGGCGTGCCGCGCCCGTCGAGCAGGTGGCACGACGAGCACGACTGGGCGTTGAACATCGGGCCCGAGCCCGTCGCGGGCGTCGGTCGACGCCGGCGCCGTCACCCAGTTCTGGGTGAAGAAGCTGTCGCCGATCTCGAACAGGCGGCGCTCGTCGTTGGTCAGCGTCGGGCGCCGGGAAGCTGAACGCGTTGCGGCCGACGACCTCGCGCGTGGTGTCGCCGCCGAGCTGCGGGTCGATGGCGACCGACGAGCCCGCCGCACGTCGGACGCGCACGCGGCGAGCAGCACGGCCGCCAACGCGACGACGCCGGTCGGCTCGCCATCGAGCGCCACTCAGGTGACGTTGATCGTCAGCCCGAGCGCCTCGGCGGCGGCGACGATCGTCGGTGTCTGGGCCTCGAGCGCCGTCGATCGCCGGCGAGCACGCTGGCGCGGCCCGGGTCGCTGTCGGGCACACCCTCGCGCAGGTGCTGGTCGAACGGCGCGGGGATCGCCGAGACGGCGGCGACGCTGGCCGCCACCTCGCTCTCGAGCTGGTCGGCGAGGTCCTCGTCGCTCGGCGGCGATCACGTCGAGCACGCTCGTGCCCGTCGACGCCGCCGGGATAGCTGGCCGGTCAGCACCATCTGGATGCCGGTGGCGTTGGCGACGAGGTCGTGACGTGGTGTTGTCGGAGAAGCAGGAGTGCTCGTCCTCCTGCGAACGCTGCGTGTAGGCGACGTTCATGCGCTCGCCGGCCAGCTCGCCGCGGCTGAGCTCGCCGATGCCGGTGATGATGTTGGTCATCGCCTCCTCGGGGTCGAGCGTCGAGGAACTCGGCGCGGTAGTTGCCGTCGGTGTCGGGCGCCCAGGCGTCGACCAGCGACTGCAGATGGGTGACCAGCAGGTCGGAGCGACGGTGAGGTACTGCGCCGCGCCGATCGGCGTTGGCGGCGTCGACGTAGTCGGACACGGGGCGGGCGCCGGGGCCGTCCTCGCTGACAGGTCCTGACCCCACAGCAGGAACTCGATCGCGTGCCAGCCGGTGGAGATGTTGGTCTCGCCGCCCGCCTCGTTGAGCGACGTCAGCAGCGTCGGCGTCGATCGTCGGGTAGGTGGCCGGGTCGTTGATGATGCCGGCGTCGGGGTCGCCCTCGACGTAGTCGACGTAGGCCTCGTCCATCGGCCAGGCGTTGATCGGCCCTTCGGGCCCGTCGTCCTCGTTGTCGATCGGGCCGCCGTAGAAGCGGAACGCCTCGGTCAGGCCGTAGTCGTCGCGGGCGTCGAGCCAGGCCTGCTTGGCGGCCTCGAGCGTGGCGTCGCTCGGGAGCGGCCACGAAGGCGTCGACGGCGGCGTCCATCGCCGTCGCCGATGCCAGGCTGGCGGCGTACGAGGCGTGCGACGCCGTCGGCGTAGGTGTCGACGGCTGCTCCGAGGTCGGGCCCGTCGTCACCACCGCAGCACCGAGCTGAGCACGGCGACGGGCGCGACGGCGGCGAGCCAGGACGAGCTGTTGAGACTGACGACATGGAACGCATGAGCGTGCACCTTACACGCGACTTGTAAAGGCAGCCCTTACTGTGGCTATGATCCCGACCAGAGAGACTTCGGAAACCGACCATGGCGATCGTCTGTCACTGCGACGTCGTGCGGGAACGCACCATCCAGAGGGCGATCCGGCGCGGCGCGATGACGGTCGAGAAGTTCAGGCCGAGTGCGGGGCCGCCACCCGCTGCGGCGGTTGCGAACCCGCCGATTCGTTCGATGCTCGCCTGCGAGCAGCGAGTCTCGAGTCGATCGTCGCCGTCGCCGCTCTGACCGCCGGTCAGCACACTCGTCGCATGCAGCGGCGTCCCGTCGTCCGGTGACGCGGGCTGAGCACGTCTACAGTGGATCGGGTGCAAGGCGACCCCACCATCATCGACATCCTCAACGACGTGCTGACCGCCGAGCTGACGGCGATCAACCAGTACTTCATCCACGCCAAGATGTGCAGCAACTGGGGCTACGAGCGGCTCGCCGAGCACGTCCGCGACGAGTCGATCGACGAGATGAAGCACGCCGACCAGATCATCGAGCGGATCCTGTTCTTCGAGGGCGTGCCCAACATGCAGCGCCTCAACCCGGTCAGCGTCGGCGAGACCGTGCCCGAGCAGTTCGCAGTCGATCTCGAGCTCGAGTACGCGGCGGTCAAGCGCCTCAACGACGGCATCGCGGCCTGCGTCGCCGCCGGCGACAACGCCACCCGGGCGCTGCTCGAAGACGATCCTCGTCTCCGAGGAAGACCACATCGACTGGCTCGAGACCCAGCAAGAGACGATCCGCCAGATCGGCGAGGCGCACTACCTCGCCCAGCAGCTGCACGACTGAGCTCAAGGGCCGGGCAACCGAGCTGCTCCCTCTCGCCTCCCGAGCTCGCCGTCTCCGCTGCGCTTCGACGCCATGGCGACCCACCGATGTCCGACCCGCCGCGCTCGCTACGCTGCATGCAGCGCTCGAACGCGACTGCTCACGGGTGCAGCTGGCGCCTTCGTGCACGCCGTTCGTCACGCTGGATGCGGGCGTTGTCGGGGTCGTAGAGCGGGCGCAGCGACGTCTTCGCCGGGTGGTGCTGACCGTTGATCTCGACGGTCCACTCGGCGTCGGCCAGCCAGGCATTCGTGATCGCCTCGCCGTGGCCTTCGATCATCGCCAGTCCGACGGCGCCGCCGAGCGTGTGGCCGTACGAGGCGGCCCGCACGTAGCCGACCGCCTCGCCGTTCCGGCGCACGACCTCGGCGTGGTACATCAGCGGCTCGGGGTCGAGGCACTGCACCTGCACCAGCCGGCGCGGCAGCGGGCCCGCCTGCTTGCGCGCGAGCACCGCGTCGCGGCCGACGAAGCCGCCCGGCTTGTCGAAGGCGATCGCGAACCCGAAGCCGGCTTCGAGCGGGCCGTCGGTGTTGTCGATGTCGTGGCCGTAGTCGCGGTAGCCCTTCTCCATCCGCAGGCTGGCGAGCGCCTTCAGACCGGCGTGCCGCAGACCGAACGTCGGGCCGGCGGCGACGATCAGGTCGTACACGTGCACCGCCTGCTCGGCCGGCACGTAGAGCTCGTAGCCGAGCTCGCCGAGGTACGTGATGCGCACGCACAGCACGCGGCGCGAACCCGAGGTCGATCTCGCGTGCGGTGCGGAACGGGAACGCCTCGTTCGACAGGTCGGCGGTGGTGAGCGACTGCAGCAGCGCGCGCGACTGCGGGCCCTGCACGTTGATCTGGGCGTACGCCGCCGGTGACGTCGGTGACGAAGGCATGTGCCTCGCCGATGTGGCGCCGCAGGTGCGCCTCGACGTGGCGGTGGGCGGTGTCGGTGGCCACCACCATGAACTGCTCGTCGTCGAGCTTGGTGACGGTGAGGTCGGCCTCCAGCAGGCCGCGCTCGTTGAGCCACTGCGTGTAGGTGATCTGACCGCACGTCGCCGTCGACGGCGTTGGCCGAGATGTGGTCGAGCACGCGCCCGGCGTCGCGGCCCTGCACGCGGAACTTCGACATGAAGCTCATGTCCATCACGATCACGCCCTCGCGGCAGGCGCGGTGCTCGGCCTCCCAGTGCGGCCAGAACGCCGGGCGGCCCCACGTGAGCGGGCCGGGGTCCGGGCGTCACGCCCGGGCCGGCGTACCAGTCGGCGCCCTCCCATCCGCTGACGTCCTTGAAGTAGGCGCCCTGCTCGGCGAGGCGGGCGTGCAGTGGCGAGAGCTTGGCGCCGCGGGCGGTGTGCAGCGAGCGGTTCGGGTAGTGGCACTGGTACACCATCCCGAGCGACTCGACCGTGCGCGTGCGTCGGTACTCGGGGTTGGCCTGGTACGGCTGCAGCCGCGCCGGGTGCATGCCGGTGACGTCGGCGCCGGGGTCGCCGTCGACGATCCAGTGCGCGACCAGCCGGCCGAGCCCGCCGCCGGTGAGGATGCCGATCGAGTTGAGCCCGGCGGCGACGAAGTAGTTGCGCAGCTCGGGCGCCGGGCCGACGATCGGCCGCAGGTCGGGCGTGAAGCTCTCCGGGCCGCAGAAGAACGTGCGGATGCCGGTGTCGAACGAGATCGGCACCCGGCTCATCGCCGCCTCGACGTACGGGCCCATCCGGTCCCAGTCGGGTTGCAGCGTGGTGAACGACGCGTCGTCGGGGATGCCGTCGACGTTCCACGGCGCGCACACCGTCTCGAACAGGCCGATCATCAGCCCGCCGACCTCCTCGCGGTAGTAGCCGAAGTTGGCCGGGATCCTCGATCACCGGCCAGCTCGGGTCGAGCCCTTCCATCTGCTCGGTGATCAGGTAGTAGTGCTCGGCGGCCTGGAGCGGGATCGTGACGCCCGACCGCTCGCCCAGCTGACGGGCCCACATCCCGGCGGCGTTGACGACGTACTCGCACTCGATCGTGCCGTGGTCGGTGGCCACGCCGCACACCGCGCCGTTGCGGGTGAGCACGTCGTGGACGGTGACGCCCTGGGCGATCGTGACGCCGGTCTGGCGGGCGCCCTTCGCCATCGACATCGTGACGTCGACCGGGTTGACGCGTCCGTCGCCGGCGACGTAGAAGCCGGCGAGCAGGTCGTCGGTGCGGGCGAGCGGGAACATCTCGGCGACCTCGCTCGGCGACAGCTCCTCGCACGTCGACGCCGCAGTAGCGGTTGAACGTGCTGCACCCGCCGGTACTCCTCGAGCCGGCCCTCGTCGGCGGCGAGCTCGATGAACCCGACCGGCTTGAAGCCGGTGGCGAGCCCGGTCTCGGCCTCGAGGCGGGCGTAGAGGTCGCGGGTGTACTTGCGCAGCTCGGTGGAGGTCTCCGACGTCGACCCGAACGTCACCATCAGGCCGGCGGCATGCCACGTGGTGCCCGACGTGAGCTGGTCGCGCTCGACGAGCACCGTGTCGGTCCAGCCGAGGTGGCCGAGGTGGTAGGCGATCGACGTCCCGATCACCCCTCCCCCGATGATCACGACCCGCGCCCGCGACGGCAACGAACTGCTGGTCTGGCTCATGCTCTCCTCCGGGCGACATTGAATCACCGGCGGCATGTCAGCCGAGCATGCCGCTGTCGCCAGAAATCTCGACGTCGAGACTCTTGCTAATATCTCGATGTCGAGATATTCTGTCTGGCATGAGCGATCGCGACGACTCCTTCTGGGCCACCGTGGCCCTCACCGCGATCACGCCGATCACGTGGGGCACCACCTACTACACGACCACCGAGCTGCTCCCCGACGACCGGCCGTTGCTGGCCGGGATGCTGCGGGCCCTGCCCGCCGGCTTGCTGCTCGCCGTGCTCGCCCGCCGCCTGCCCAAGGGCGACTGGTGGTGGAAGGCGACCGTGCTCGGCGTCCTCAACATCGGCGCCTTCTTCCCGTTGCTGTTCCTCGCCGCCTACCGCTTGCCGGGCGGCGTGGCCGCCGCCGTCGGCGCCATCCAGCCGCTGGTCGCCGCCGGCCTGGCGGCGGTGCTGCTCAACGAGCGCTTCGGCATCATCAACCTGTTCACCGGCCTGCTCGGCATCGTCGGTGTCGCATTGCTGGTGCTGCAGAACTCGGTGCCGCTCGACGGCCTCGGTGTCGCCGCCGCCATCGGTGGCGCGCTCTCGATGGCCACCGGCGTCGTGCTCACCAAGAAGTGGGGGCGACCGGTGCCGTTGCTGGCGTTCACGTCGTGGCAGCTGACGGCTGGCGGCCTGCTGCTCGTGCCGGTGACGCTGGTCGTCGAAGGGCTGCCGAGCGAGCTCACCGGCGAGAACGTCGCCGGCTACGCATGGCTGTCGCTGATCGGTTGCGCCCTCGCCTACAGCCTGTGGTTCCGAGGGATCGGCAAGCTGCCGGTGGCGGCCACGAGCGTGCTGGCGCTGCTGGCGCCGATCGTCGCCGCCATCATCGGCTACGTCGCCCTCGATCAGTCACTGGCGCCGATGCAGCTCGTCGGTGTCGCCGTGATCCTCGCCGCGGTCGGCGATCACCCAGTGGTCGGCTGCTCGTCAATCGACACGTGCAGCCGCCGCAGCAGCGCCACCAGCTGAGCCTGTTCTCGCGGCGACAGCCCACTGAGCAACCGGCTCTCGTTGGCGGCATGGTCGACGAGGGCGCGGTCGACCAGCGTCCGCCCGGCGCGTGTGAGCCGGACCCGCACGACGCGGCGGTCTGATTCGTCGGTGCGGCGCTCGACCAGACCCGCGGCCTTCGAGGCGATCGATGCGATGGCTGATCGTGCCCGAGGCGAGCATCATCGAGTCGAGCATGGCGCCGACGGTGAGCTCGAACGGCGAGCCGGAACGGCGCAACGTGGCGAGCACGTCGTACTCCCACGCCTCGAGCCCGTGGGTCGCGAACACCCGCGCCAGCTCGGCGGCGAGCATCCGCTCGAGGCGCGAGATGCGCCCGATCACGGCGATCCCCGAGACGTCGACGTCGGGCCGCTCGGCCGCCCACTGCTCGAGGATCAGGTCGACGGCGTCGCGCTCCTGCTCGGTTCCCACGCGTCGACGGTAACGCGGACGGGCGCGCTCAGCGAGCGCCTGAGATCGTGGCGTGGGCGTCGGTGAGGTGGAGCTCGACCAGGTCCCAGTCGGTGTCGCCGGTGTCGAGGTAGATCCCGATCCAACCCTTCGACCCGACGTACGGCGGACGGAAGTAGCGGGCGGGATCGTCGGCGACGAGCCGCTCCTGCGCGCCGGGCGGGGCGGCCATCACCACCGCGTTGCGGTCGTCGTGATGGTGATCCCAGGTCGAGGCGAACTGACGGGCGCGCTTGCCGGTGCCGGCGAACCATGCGATCTCACCGTGACTCATCCGTTCCGTGACGTCGGGCAACGCCTCGCAGATCGCCCGCAACGCTTCCCACACAGCCGGATCGCTCGGTCGCTCCACGTCTCGACTATCGAGCAACACAGCGAAGACGATCGCCGTCGCTCCTGCGAGGAACAGCAGCGTCAGTACGAGCCAGCGGAAGCGCTCGCCGTGCACATGGCGACGGGCCGGCCAGCCCGAGGCCCTGCCCGAGCAGCCACGCCGGGGCGGCGATGGCGGCGGCGCGCAGGTCGTCGCTCGTGATCTTGCCGTCGGCGACGAACAACGACAGGGCGAAGATGTTGCCGAACACGAAGACCGCCGAGATCGTCGCCCGGAAGCGATCGGGATCGAGGCCGCGCGCCTGGAGCACGAACACCAGCGGCGGACCGTTCGTGCCGAGCGAGGTGTTGAGCACGCCGGAGAGGAACCCGGCGATCCGATCGAGGCCCGGGCCGACGTGGGAGAGGTTGAGGCGCCGCGCCAGCAGGAAGGTGGCGATCAGCACGCTCACGCCGAGCACGATCTTGAGCGTCGTGTCGTCGACGACGTTGAGCACGACCAGTCCGAGCGGCATCCCGACGAACGATGCGATCGTCAGCCGCTTGACCAGCGCCGGGTCGGCGTCGTGGCGGAGGTGGATCGACTGCCACAGCGTGGTGGCCAGCGCCAGGATCGCGACGATCACGACCGCCTCCTCGACTTGCACGGCCAGGGTCATGATCGGCATCGCCAGCAGCGCGAACCCGAACCCCGCCAGCATCTGCACGAACGCCGCGATGAAGATCGCCACCGCCACCACGATCAGCTGGTCGGTGGTCACGGCGCCAGTCTGGCAGGGCCGGATCGGTGCAGCCCGGGAGGCTGCCACAGGGTGCAGTCATGCTCACCGCATGGCACGAACCAAGATCGAGCACGTCTGCACCGAGTGCGGCACCCAGCATCCGAAGTGGGCCGGGCAGTGCGCAGGGTGCGGAGCCTGGAACTCGTTGGTCGAAGAGATCGCGCGCCGGCGCGCGAGCTGCCGGTGATCGGCCCAGCGGCATCGCCGGCTCGGTTGATCGGCGACATCGATCCGTTGACCAGCCGTCCCAGCCCCACCGGCATCGGCGAGCTCGACCGCGTGCTCGGTGGCGGCATCGTCCCCGGCTCGGTCACGTTGCTCGGCGGCGAGCCGGGCATCGGCAAGAGCACGTTGCTGCTGCAGCTGCTGGCATGGTGGCCGGGGCGAGCGTTGTACGTCACTGCCGAGGAGAGCGCCCAGCAGGTGCGGCTGCGAGCCGAACGGCTCGGTGCGGTGCGGCCCGACCTGTGGCTGCTGGCCGAGACGTCGATGGCTCACATCGTTGCCGCCATCGACGAGATCCAGCCGTCGATCGTCGTCGTCGACTCGATCCAGACCGTGCACGAGCCATCGCTCGGCTCGCCACCCGGATCGGTCGTCCAGGTCCGCGGCTGCGCCCACCAGCTCGTGGCAGTCGCCAAGCAGCGCGACCTGCCGATCGTGCTCGTCGGGCACGTCACCAAGGAGGGCTCGCTGGCCGGGCCGCGGGTGCTCGAGCACGTCGTCGACACCGTGCTGGCGTTCGAGGGCGAGCGCCACCACGCGCTGCGACTGCTGCGCGCCACCAAGCACCGCTTCGGGCCCACCAACGAGCTCGGCCTGTTCGAGATGGCCGGCCACGGCCTGATCGGCGTGCCCGACCCGAGCCACCTGTTCCTCGGCGACCGCCGCACGGGCGTGCCCGGCTCGGCCGTGGCGCCCACGATGGAGGGCCAGCGTCCGTTGCTGATCGAGGTCCAGGCGCTCACCACGTCGTCTCCCCCAGGTGTGCCGGCGCGGCGCACCACGCAGGGCATCGACGGCAACCGGCTGGCGTTGCTGCTGGCCGTGCTGCAGCAACGGGCGCGCGATCCCGACCCACGTCAACGACGTCTACGCCTCGACGGTCGGTGGCGTGCGGTTGGTCGAGCCGGGCCTCGACCTGGCGCTGTGCCTGGCGGTCGTGAGCGCCATCAACGATCTCCCGTTGCCGGCCGACCTGGTCGCCTTCGGCGAGGTCGGCCTCGGCGGCGAGGTTCGTCAGGTCGCCCACGCGCCCGCGCCGATTGAGCGAGGCAGCGCGCCTCGGCTTCAAGCGCGTGATCGGCCCCCGCACCGCCCCCGAACCCGACGACAACGGATTGCGTCTCGTCCGAGTCGCCACCTTGCCCGAAGCCCTCGCCGCAGCCGGCCTGATCCAGTGATCGACGCCGGGCAGCCGGCGATGACGAGGAAGTACCGTGTATGTCCATGATGGTGCAGACCAGCACCGACGACGCCCCCGAGTTGCTCGCCCGGATCGAGCACCGTCGCGCCAACGGCCTCGACCGCTACGACGAGTGGTGGGAGGGGGTGTACCGGATCGTGACCGGGCCTTCTCCTGAGCACGGTGAGTTCGTGGTCGACCTGGGCGCTCTGTTCGCTCCTCGACAGGCCCGAGCTCGTGGGTTCGGCGTATCCGCGGCAGTCAACATCGGCGTCGACAAGGACGACACACGAGTGCCCGACCTGGCGGATCTTCCGTCGCGACACCCGCCGCACGTCACCGGGCGTTCCTGGCGACCGCCGAGATGGTCGTCGAGATCCTGTCCCCAGGCGAGCGCGCCGGCGAGAAACTGCCGTTCTACGCAACGTGGAACGTGCAAGGAGTACCTCGAGGTCGACCTCCACCGACGACCGTCCGGCTGCTCCAGAACGCCGACGGCGGGTGGACACCGATCGAGCGGAGCAACGTCATCGACCTCTCGGTCGCCGAGGTCGTGGCGCTGCTGCCACCGGCGTGACAGGCCAGCCGGTCGGGCTGAACGGTTCGTCAACTACACTCAGCCCATGCTGAGCCGCTACAGCGGTGCCAACGAAGCGATGCGCGACGCGCTCGCCCGCGTGTCGCCCGGAACACCGCTGCGTGACGGGATCGACCGCATCGTGCGAGCCAAGGCCGGAGCGCTGCTGGTGCTCAACGACGAGCCCGACGTGCTGGCGATCTGCTCCGGCGGCTTCCTCGTCGATGCGCCGTTCAGCCCGCAGCGCCTGTCCGAGCTGGCGAAGATGGACGGCGCCATCATCATCTCCACCGACGGCGGCCGGATCGCTCGCGCCAACGTCCATCTCGTGCCCGACCCGACGGTGCCAACCAGCGAGACCGGCACCCGCCATCGCACCGCCGAGCGTGTCGCCCGCTCGCTCGACGTACCGGTCATCTCGGCCTCCGAGGAGATGGGCGTGATCAACGTCTACGCCGGCGGCACCAAGCGCCAACTGCAGGAGGTCGGTCGCCTGCTCGATCGCGCCAATCAGGCGTTGCAGACGCTCGAGCGCTACAAGCTCCGTCTCGACGACGCCCTCAGCAACCTGACGGCGCTCGAGATCGAGGACGTCGTCACCGTGCGCAACGTGGTCGCCGTCGTGCAGCGCGGCGAGATGGTGCACCGCATCGCCGACGAGATCGAGACGATGATCGTCGAGCTCGGCGTCGACGCCCGGTTGCTGCGCCTCCAGCTCGACGAGACCTACAGCGAGATCGACGACGAGCTCGACGACGTGATCGCCGACTACCTCCCGCCGCACCGCAACGCCGACGACACGCTCGGCGAGCTGGCCCGCTTGCGCGACGACGACGTGCTCGACGCCCGCACCACGCTCGCCACCTGCACCTCGGCGACGTCGACCTCGACGACGAGATCGCCCCCAAGGGTCTGCGGCTGCTGCACCGGGTGCACAAGCTGTCGCCCGATCTGGCGGTGCGGATCGCCAACGAGTTCGGCGGCCTGGCGCGGCTGCAGCGGGTCACGGTCGACGAGCTGATGGGGGTCGAGGGTGTCGACCACGACATCGCCGAGACGGTGAAGGACACGCTCGACCGTGTCACCGAGAACACGATCCTCGACCAGTACAGCTGAGCCGGGTCACCAGGAGGAGCTGCGGTGCCGTTTCGTCACGTCGTGATGTTCCAGTGGGCCGACGATGTCGCCCGACGACCAGGTCGAGCGGGTGCGTGCCGGCCTCGACGACCTGCGCTCGGTGATCCCCCAGATCCGGAGCTACGTGCACGGCTCCGACGTCGGCGTGTCGGAGGGCAACTTCGACTACGTGCTCGTCGCCGACTTCGACAACGTCAACGACTGGCGCGTGTACCGCGACCACCCCGTCCACCTGCTGTTCATCGAGGAGCACATCAAGGGCAAGGTCAAGAACCGCGGCGCGGTCCAGTACCAGACGCCGGTCGACCGCGACCCGCACGACTACTCACATGCTCGGATGCAGGAGCTGCTTGCGCAGGTCGACGAGCTTGGGTGACGGCTCGCCGTCGCTCCACGGGTCGGCGTTGATCACCCGCTCGTAGCTGTCCCACTCCTGGCGCACGCCGGCGTGGTCGCCGGCGCGAGCGTGGGCTCGCATGCGCAGCCCGATCAGCTCCTCGTGGCCGGGGAGCACCCGCAGCCCGCGCCCGGTGGCGTGGAACACGCCCGTCGATGTCGCCGACCGCCAGACAGTGCGCGGCGAGCTCGGACGCAGCGGACGTCGCCAGCAGGATCAGGTGCGAGGTCAGGCCCTCGGCGTCGGGCCACAGGTACGACGTGCCTTCGAACGGCAGACCGGCGATCGAGTCGACGGCGGGACGCAGGGTGGCGATCGCCTCCGCCGGAGGTTGCGCTCGGGCTGCGCACAGAGCGTGCTCGAGCAGATCGGCGTCGGTGACGACGCGCGCGTGGAGCGGCAGCGAGTCGGTCAGCGTGCGGCCGACCCACTCCTCGCCGTGGCGGGGGCGGCGCGAGTCGGGCCAGCGATCGACGCGCCTCGGACACGACGTTGGCGAACGTCGCGTCGCGGACGTCCTGTTCCCACAGCGCGGTGCGGGCGTTGGATCGGGTCGCCCGATCGCGATGTGTGGCGAGCCAGGCGATCAATTCGGTCGTCTTCGATCGCTCGAACACGACCGTGGTTGCCGTGTCGATCGGCCACCTCGACCGGGCCGATCAGTCTCACCGCAAGGTCCCATTCGATCGCCGGAGGCTCGGGCACTTCCGATGCGGCGGACGCGTCGGGTGTCGGCGCATCGACATCCTCGTCGTTCGTGTAGACCGTTCGATCCCCGTCATCGGGACCAGGATCCGGGCACAGGCGGGACGTGCGTGTCGGCACGACCACCAGCGGGGCGACCTCGACCAATTCGCTGAGGGCGGTGATGTCGTCGGGCACCAGCCCGATCGGACGCATGCGCAGACCCGCCGGGCGCAGCATCCACGCATCCTCGTCGGGTGCGAGGCGGCTCGACGGGCCGACGATCGGCGAGGCGGACACGATCGCCAGCCCGGCTCGCTCGGTTGGCGCCACGACCTGGCCGACCGCTGAACCGAACAGCACGACGGCGGGTTCCCACGTTTCGCCGGATGTGTGCCGGGCGCGCAGCTCGAACGTCGAGGCCGGCATCGCCTGCATCGAACCGACCGCCGCGCTGGCGATGTCGAAGGCTTGCTCGGCATCATTGGCCGTCACGTGCAGCCGGTGACCGAGGAACACATCGGCGCTGACGCCGACCGACACCAAGGTCGTGACCTCGGCCAGCACGGAGCCAGCGAGCGTGGCTGATATGGCAGCGACGATCGCATCCGCCTTCGAGTCCGGACCGGCGACTTCGAGAGCGCCGATCGCCTCCAGATCGACATGAACGTCGCGCCCGTCATCGTCGACCCCGATGTGGACCAGCGTCGGGCACGGAGCGCCAACCTTGCGCGCCTCGCCCGCCAACGCCTCGAGCGGCACAGACGCCGCCAGGCTCCACCGGTCTCCGCCACCGCTTCCACGGCGGGGGCAGCGCCGTCGGGCCGTCGGAGATCAGCTCGATCTCCCCGTCCGGCGAGCACAGCACAGCGAGCACGCGGCACTCGTCGACGATCAGCGACATCGCCGCCGCACGCACAGCGAGGTCGACGCGGGCGAGCCGCTCCCCCGCCCCGACTGAGCCTCAGTTCGCGCTCGGTCGTCACCTGCCGAAACGTCGGTTCGGGAAGCCGCGCACGCGGCTCGGCCTGCCGCAGTCGGCGACGCCGGCGCACCGCGAGCAGGGCCAGCACGCCGGCCGACAGCATCGCCGCCCGACGCGCCGTGATCAGGTCGCCGACGTCCGATGCGTCGGCGTGTTGAGATCCGTCGATGCCCCCGACGTCGTCGATCGGATCGTGACGTCGCTGCACGCCGCGGTCGACCCAGCGGTTCTCGGGCATGCGCCGGCGAGACACGCCCCTCGACATCGCGCTCGGCTGCGTCGATTCGGTCGGGGGCCTCGCACGGCGACGCGCTGCCGTCGCCCGGTCGGCGTGATGGGCATCGTGACTCGCCGTTGTGGGTGTCGGATCCGGTGCGCAGCCAACACCTCCGGAGGGTTGGACGGCTCGGCGCTCGGCGTTCGTCGCAGCAGGAAGGTCGAGCCATCGCGATCGGCACCTCGAGCTCCCAACCGGGTTGCAGGATCGACGGGTCGCTGAGCACTCGCCCGTCGGCGAAGTCACGTCCGACGTTGAGATCGAAGATCTCCGGCCAGCGCTTGCCATCGCCCAACTCGTCGACGGCGATCGACCACAACGACTCACCCGTCTCGACCACGTGATGAGCGTCGGTCGCCGGGTCGTCGGCCGCCTCGACCGTGATCGACGGTCCAACGGGGAGCTGCAGCACCCAGCCGATATCGATGTACCCCGCGTTCGTGAACCGCTCGCCATTGCCCATGTCCCGGCCGAGGTTGAGGTCGACGATCCGCTCGGCGTAGTCGGCGATGGCGACGGAGTCGGGTCCGGCGAGACGTTGGGCGATGCCGAACACGGAATCACCGACCTCCACGACGTAGTGGTCGGTTGCCGCTGCCACGGGCAGTCCGGTCGGGAGTGGCGTCGGTGGTGTCGATGGCACATCAGATGCGGTCCAAGGGTCGGTCGACTCGAGGATGTGCACATCTGCGGCGCGATCGTGCGCCATCAGTCCGCGATCGGAACCCGCCAGCCCACGCGCCGGCGAGGCGAACATCGGGAGCACGACCAACAGTCCGGCGGCGACTGTCCGGGCACTGCCCTGCGACCAGCCCAACCCCCGAATCTCGGGGCGGGCAATGCCGCCGTGGCGGATCATGTGGGCCAGTTCGGCGACGACCGTGATCGCGAACAACACGATCGCCAACCACGTCAGCATCAGCGAGCCGCGGATCACGACGTCGGCAATGAGGCCCTCGGTCAGCCGCCCGGTGACCGCGTCCGGCAGCCCACCCAACCGCCAGCTGGATGGTGACGGCAAGCCGTGCCACGGAGCGCGGCCACCGAACCGACGCTCGCTGACCGTGGCCAGCGACACGGGAAGCACGACGGTGACGATGATCAACGTGATCAACGAGCGGATCAGGGCAGCCGCTCGCGAGCCGTGTGGCGTCGACGGCATCACGCCGATCCGCCTTCGGCCCGACCGTTCACGACCTGGGATGAAGGCATCGTGCGGCGGGTTTCGGAAGCACCGCCCTCCCGACGGCGTTGCGCCCGCACGATCACGGACCCTGCCTCGGCTCGGGCGGCTGCCACTCCCGTGACATCGCCGGCCGGATCGAAGATGCGGACCTCGACCTCCACGGCATCGACTCCGAGGATCGTGACCCGCACGACATCGCCCTCGAGCTCGTAGCCGGCGAACAACTCCTCGGCGGTCGCCTGGGCCGCCTGGCGTGCCCGATCGGACTCGATCACCGGCGCGGCGTCGGCGCGCAAGGCCGCGACACCCAGCTGTTGCGCTCCCGATCGTGCCGCCTGGAAGGCGATCGACTGAGCCGACGTGCGGTTCGAGACGGAACGGTTGACGTCGACCGCCAGCCAGACGACTCCGGCGGCCGTGAAGGCGAACAGCAGAACGAGCCCGGTGACCATCGCCATGCCGCGCTCGCCGCGGCACCGCCGGGTCACGGCGTCGCTCACGAGTCACCCTCGACGACGCGAAACTCGTCGATGTGGGCGACGGCCTCGGCACGAACGGCGCGCTCGGCGCCTTCGACGAGTTCGATCGCCCGGTCAGACGTGTGACACTCGATCGCCACACGTACGACGCCCCCGGGACGGAAGTCGGTCGTGTCGACGGTGACGGCCGGCCGCGAACACGTGTCACCGTCGACCAGCATCGAGTCGGCGACGCGGCGGGCGGCCGCCCGCGCTGCGCTCGCTGATCGCTCCAGCGCTGCTGCCTGGGCAGCCGACTCCGCCACTGACTGCGTCTGCGCCCGCGCCTCGACGCCCCGGCCAAGGGCAACCACGAGCAGGGCCAAGCCGATGACGGCCGGCGCGATCAGGACGAGCCCGAGCGCATCTGCGGCACCCCGATCCCGGATCGAACCGGTCATGGTCGAAATTGCTCGACGGGCACGGCCTCGACGATCGCGACCTGGGCCGACGTGCCGCGGATCATCCCCGGGGCGCTGCCCGTCACACGCGCGATCACCAGCCCATCGGAGACGTCGACCGTCACCGCCGCGGCCGTGAGATCGGTGTCGGCCGCCAGGATCGCCGCCGCCGATCTCGCCGCGTCGTCGGGATCGGCATTGCTCCGGGCGACGAGCGCAGCGCTGTTGCGGGCGATCACTCGCGCTTCGGTTCGGGCATGCGACCACAGCGCGGCTTGGAAGGCCATGAAACCGACGACCACGAACACGGGCGTCAGCAAGACCGTCGTGAGCGTCGTCGAACCGACGTCGCCGTCGGCGTTCCGGGTGCCGATCGGATTCATGTCTGACGACCCCGCCGTCAGGGCGCGGCGGGCGGGTTGATCGGATCGTCCGCCTTGTCCTTGATCTGCGCCCACAACAGCGATGCGATCACAGCGACACTGACGCCGGCGGCGACGAACCAGAGCACCTGCTCGAGCGACACCGCGCCACGGTCACGCTGCCGAGCATCTTCGGCTGGAAGGCGATCAGGACGGTTGAGACGGCCGCGGCAACACGCCGTAGAACTGGTGGGTCAGTGCCGTCGAGAGCACGGAGAGGGACTGCATGGGTTTCCTTCTGGTGTGGATGGGATCTACGAGAAGCTGAGGGCGGGATAGATGACGAGCGCCATGAAGATCAGGGCCATGCCGACGATCGGCGTCGTCAGACGGCTCGTGCGCAGGCGCGCCTTCGGTCTCCTGTTCGGTGGCCAGCGCCGTTCGCAGCGTGGCGCACTTGGCGGCGAGCGTGCGCGCCACCGGTGCGCCTTCTGCGGCGCTCAGGGCGGCGGTGGCGGCGACCTGTTCGAGCTCCTCGAGCCCGAGCTCGGCGCCGGTGCGTCGAGGGCGTCGGTGAGGCTCGCTCCGCGGGCAGCCGACTCGCGCATGCGGCGTCGAAGCTCGACGAACAGGCGCCCGTCGCCGGCGCGCGCCGCCTGTTCGAGCGCTCCCTCGTAGCCGGTGTTGCCGGCGAGCAGCATCGTCACGACGTCGAGGAAGGCCGACACCTGATAGCGCAGGTCGGCTGCGCACCGCTGTCCGCGCGCTCGATCGTGGCGAGTGTGCACGAGACAGCGGTGCGAGCGATCGCCGCCAGCAAGCACGCCGCGATCGGAGCGAACCACCTCAGTCCGATCACGCCCGGCCGCTTGCAGCACCGGTCACCACGAGACCGGGCGCGAGCAGCCCAGCAAGCGCCGCCGAGCCGAGCACGCGCCACATGCTGCTCGGGCGATCGATCCGACCAGCCGCAAGCTGCGACGTCGGTCGGCATCAGCTCGGGATGTCGCCGGGCTGTGGCGACGAGACCAGCGAGCCAGGCGGCCGCTGTCCGGGCGCACGGCCGTCTGGCCGGCCGACCGACCGGCACGCCGAAGATGCCGAGCGGCGCTCGACAACGTCGGCGACGGCTGCGGCCGCAACCGACGCGACCGCCACCACGACGCCGGCCGAGCCGCACGAGTGAGAGCGTCACCAGCAGGCCGATCGATCTCACGGCGACACCACCGTCGCATCGCCGCCAACGCGGTTCCCGGTCGTGAGAAACCGGCTCGGGCGCGGGAACGCGCCGAGCCGTTGGACGCGGACGATCAGCGCCGCGTACCCGCCAAGGCGGCGCCCAGGAACACCTGACCCGCCGGCTGCGTCGTACGCGGCGAGGTACTCGCTGCGGCCGAACACCAGCAGCGCCGAGCACCAGCCCACCCATGATCAGCGTCAGGGCCTGGACCTCGCGGCGCGTCGGCGCCCGCTCGGCCTCGATCAGCCGCCGCCGGTCGACCTGCTCGCGCGTCTGTTCGGCCAGCGCCGTCAACACCGGCACCGTGCGGGCGCCGCGTCGGACGGCGATCGAGCAGCCGGCGGCGACGAGGTCGCCGAGCGGGTCGTCGAGGTCGTCGGCGAACCGCCGGAACACCGATTCGGGGTCCTGTCGGCCGAGCCCGGCGGCCAGCCGGCGGACGTGCGGGCGGATGACCGGCGCGCACGCCGGCACGGTGGAGGTGATCGCGCCGATCGGTTGCTCGCCGGCCATCAGCACATCGCGGACGCTCTCGATCCACGACGCCAGCGCTTCGAGCCGTGCGACCTCGGCATCGCTCGAACGCTGGCGGCGCTGCCATCCGGCCGGCACCCAGACCGCACCGAGCGCCGACGACCACGCCGGGCACCACCCAACCCGACGACGCCACGACGAGCGCACCGGCGACGACCGCCCCGACCAGCGACGTCGACCGAGCCGTGCGCGAGATGCGGCGTCGGCCTGCGACACCGGCGACCGCCGGGCGGCGTGCAGCCGATGACGGCGACACCGAGCACGAACAGGCGTCGAGCAACACGACGATCAGAAGCCGAGCTCACCAGCGCATCCCTCCGACGTGGAACAGACTGCGCGTCGTAGCCGGCGAGTCGCAGGCGCTGCAGGTGCCGGATGCGACAGCGGCGCGAGCTGCACCAGCTCGCCGTCGTCGGCCGATGCCCCACACCTCGGTGGTCGCCAGCCCGCCGCGCTCGCCGAGCCCGCCGACCTCGATGATCGAGGTCACGCGTCGCACGGGCGCCGTCGTCGCCGACCTCGTTGCGCACGAGGTCGATGTGGATCGACGAAGTCGACGGTCTGCGCGATCAGGCTCCACACCGCGAACTCGGGCAGGCTGGTGTTCGACTTCGACACGTAGTAGGCGAGCCGCTGCACCACGACGTCGGCGGCGTGGGCATGGATCGTCGCCAGCGACCCGCGCTTGCACATCGAGGCCACGTCGAGCATGTCGAGCGCCTCGTCTTCGACGAGCTCGCCGACCACGACACGGTCGGGGTTGAGGCGCCGCGTCAGTTCGACGAGTTGGCGGGTGGTGATCTCGCCTTCGCCCTCGGCGTTGGCGTGGCGGGTGAACAGCGCCGGCGCGTCGGGGTGGCGCGGATCGTCCTCGAGCCGCAGCTCGAGCAGGTTCTTCTCGACCGTGATGATCCGCTCGCGCGGCGACACCTCGCCGAGCAGCTCGGTCAGCAAGCGTCGTCTTGCCGGCACCCGGCGGCCCGCTGACCAGGATCGTGAAGCCGCATCGCACCATCGCTCGCAGCCGCGGCACCAGGTCGGCCGGGAACAGCCCGCGTCGGGCGAGGCCGTCGAGGCCTTCGTGGCGCAGCACGAAGCGGCGGATGGCGATCCGCGGATGGGTCGAGATGCCGTGCTCGCCCGCGCCCGCCGAGCACCATCACGACACGCGATCCGTCGTCGGCCTGGAACGTCAGCATCGGCGACTGCGTGTCGAGCCGCCCTTCGCCGGTGCCGGTCATCCGCCGGGCCAGACGCTTCTGGTAGGCGGTGAGGTCGGCCGGCGACTCCCACAGCTGACCGACGTCGATCTTGCGGCCGTCGGCGTAGGTGACCCACGTCGAGAGATGCGAGTTGACGTCGATCTCCTCGACGAGCGGATCGGTCATGAACGGCTCGAGCGGGCCGGTGCCGGTGAGCTCGGCGACGCACGCGACCGCGGATCTCGCGGTCGACCACTCTCCGACAGCGGCGGCTCGCCGCGGTGCATCCGGTCCTGGTTGACGGTCGCCATCTCCTCGCTCAGCCATGCACCGACGAGCAACTGCTGACGGCGAGCGTCGGCCGCGAGCGGCACGCCCGAGGCGCTCGCGCGTCGGGTTCGTGACTCGTCGAGCTCGATCGCCTCGACGAGCCGGGCGGCGACGCGATCGGTGACGAACCGCACCAGCTCAGGCAGGTCGTGGTGTGCGCGCTCGCCGGTGAGCGATCATCCAGCCCTCCCGACCAGCGACGGTGCACGATCACGCAGGGCGTGCTCGACAGCGAGTGCGAGGTCGGCGCGCCGCGCGCGAGCAGCGGGAGCCGGGCCAGCCGCCGCGCCGAGACGCCGATCCGACCGGCGAACACCGACGCCGCCAGCTCGTCGACCGGGAGCCCGATCACCGGGCGGCAGCCGACGCCATCGGCGAGGAACGTCTCGATCTCGTCGAGATCGAACGGGGCTGCTCCGATGACCGTGACGACGAGCGCGGCAGCTCGCGCTTCGCAGACACCTCGATCTGCTCGGCGAGCCGCTGCAATCGCACCGCGGCGGCGGCTGCCGACTGCGTCGACTGGCGATGGACGAGCACGACGCACCGAGGCGGCGTGCGACGAACGGATGCGACGACCGGTGGCTGGGCCAAGCGACCGGTGTCGACGAAGGTCATCGGCGACCGCGGCGTCGACAGCGTGGCGACGACGCTGCGCGCCGCTTCGGCGACGGCCTGCTGGGCTTCTCCGGCACGTGCCGGAGCGGGGATCAGTCGCAGATCCGGAGCCGGCGAGCCGAGTGTGGCGGTCGACCTCGGCGACAGGCGCCGTCGAGCGTGCGTGTGACGAGCGTCGACAGCGATGGCTCGACCGGCAGGTCGAACCACGCCGCCAGATCGCCGCCGGTGGGATCGGCTTCGACCACGATCGCGTTGGCCGAGCTCGGCCAGGCGGCGGCGAGCGCCACGCGTCGTCGTGGTGCAGGCGTCGCCGGCGACCGCCACGATCGTCATCAGGCGCCGCCTTCGACGGCCGGATCGGTACCCGGGTCGAGCAGCGCCACACGGACCTCGCTCGCGGCGGCGATGGTCGCCGCGTCGTCCTGACGAACCTCGACGGACAACGCGATCGGTTCGTCGGATCCATCGCCGCGTCCCGTCGGCGACGACTCGACCTTCGGTGACGAACTCGGGCGTCGCCGTCGGCCGACACCACGATGAGCATCACTCGCGAGCGTTCGCGAAGCCCGGCGGGAAGTCGCGTCGGCCGGATCTCGACCGCGACCACGCCCTGACCGGTGGTGACGAGAGGCGTCGGCTGCACGAGCACGTCGACGATCAGCGTCCCGGCGGCGATGTGGACACGCGCGTAGCGGTTGACGACAGCGGCCGATGTCGGCCGGCGACACGGTGGGAACGCTCGGATCGACATCGACCTCGACGATGCGCAGGTCGGCGGCGGTGATCATCTCGCCGGCGGGCACATCTCGGGTGACCTGCAGGACCTCGGTCTTGTCGTCGAGCGCGGAGTAGACGAGCACGTTGCCGCCGATCGCGACGGCGGCGAGGATCGACCGAGCAGCATCCGCGTGCCGGCGGCGCGAGGCCGGACGGAACCCGCGGCGGCGCCGCGACCGGCCGGTGTGCTCGGCTGCTCGATCGGCGGGCAACGAGCGAGCCGCTCGACCGACGCTCATCATGCGGCACCCCACCGGAGTCGCCGATGCCGAGCAGGCAGCATCGCCAGGACGCCGCGACGCACGAGCGCCGGTGCGAACGGGAGCGACGACCTGCGTCGAGGCCAACGCGATCAGCAGCGTCGACCGCCGACGCCAGCATCAACGCCGGCACGGCGAGCCGTCCGTCGACCAGCACCGAGTGCCGCACCGAGCGTCGCGCCGAGCTTGACGTCACCGAACCCGATCGACGCGGGAGCGATGAGGTGCACCGCCAGCAGCGGGATGCCCATCGCCGCCGCGCCGAGCGTCACCGACAGGGCAGTCGCCGCACCCGACAGCGAGTGCGACGAAGCTCGGCACGAGGGTGACGAGCACCAGTTCGTCGGGGATGCGCTGTGATGCCGAGATCGACCACCGCGGCGACACCCGCGGGCACCAACGCGATCGTGGCGAGCATGGCGCTCGAGCCCAGCCCGGCGACGAGCAGGCACCACGCCGCGACGGCGGAAATCAGTGCGATGATCGTGGATCTGGCTCAGGCCTGGTGGCCGACATGTAGCGGTGGTCATGGGCGTGGCACGGTACGGACGGGGTCTGATCCGCGAACCGGGGACGATTCCCCGTCCGGCGTTCCGCCTACCGAACGGGCGCGGGACGATAGCGGTGTTATCGACCGGATGGACGGCAGGCTGTGTGACATGAGTGACAGAGATGACGAGACCAGCGGAGGCGACGGCGCGGGCACGATCCCGAGCACCGAGGAGCTCAAGCTCAAGCTGACTCCGATGCAGTTCCACGTCACGCAGGAGGCCGGCACCGAGCGGCCGTTCACCGGCGAGTACTGGAACACCGACGAGCCCGGCACGTACCACTGCATCGTGTGCGGCACCGAGCTGTTCGACTCCGAGACCAAGTTCGACGCCCACTGCGGCTGGCCGAGCTTCTTCCAGGCGCTCGACAACGACAAGATCGAGTACATCGAGGATCGCACGCTCGGCATGCTGCGCACCGAGGTGCGCTGCGCCAACTGCGGCGCCCACCTCGGGCACGTCTTCCCCGACGGCCCCGAGCCGACCGGCGACCGCTACTGCATCAACTCCGCCAGCCTCAACCTCGAGCGCCGCCCGGCCTGAGGGGACTTCTCCCCCAGGAAATCTCGAACATGTGTTCGCTTTTCTGATCGATACGTGTTAGGGTTCGGTTTCCGACTTCCCCTCCTGTCCGTCTCATGTGTGATTGGAGGTGTGTGATGCGAGTATCTGACCCTGATGCCGTGTTCGCGGCGTTGCGGGTGGCCGAACCGGATGTGATGGATCGCGATCAGTTGGCGTCGGTGACCGAGCAGATCGCGCAGTTGACGGCGTGGGTCGATGCGGTCAAGGTGCGAGTCACCCGCCGGCAGCGCCAGTTGGCCGAGCAGGGCCGAGCGGAGGCGCCGCGTGATCTGTTGGCTCGTGAGGGTCGCCAGTCCGGCAAGGACGCCCGGACGGCCGATGATCGTGAGCGGGTGTGTACCGTGCTGCCGGGGTTCGAGGATGCGTTGGCGGCCGGCACCGTGTCGGCTGGTCATGTCGATGCCATCGCCGGTGCGATCCGCAACCTCGACGAACCGACCAAGGCCGAGTTCGTGGCCACTGGGCGCCGAGTTGTTGAAGGACGCCGAACGGTCAGGTGTCGATCTGTTCGATCGCAGCTGTCGTGATCTGGCACGGCATCTCAACTCGGTGCGCAGCCGGCAAGTCCGATGCCGACGAGTTGGACGCGTCAGCGCCAGATGTCGAAGGTCAAGCGGTGGACCGATCGCGAGTCGGGGATGCGCCACACCCTGATCTCGCTCGACCCGGTCCGCGACGCCAAGCTGTGGGCCGGGATCGACCGAGCCCGCCGCCAACTCCGCCGCCAGCCTGGCAACGGCGAGCTGGCCTGGGATCAGCTTGCAGGTCGAAGCCGTGATCGACGCCGTCAGCGGCGGCGAGGCCGGTGAACGGGTGCGTCGAACTCGTGGTGTTGATCGATCACGACACGCTCGTCGACGGGTTGCACGCCAACTCGGTGTGCGAGCTCTCCGACGGACAGGCCCTGCCGGTCTCGACGGTGCGCCAGTTGGCGTGTGAGGCCGAGATCATCCCGATCGTGCTCAACCGCAACGGACGCAGCCATGGACGTCGGACGCGCTGCACGGTTGGCGACACCCGCTCAACGCCACGCCCTACGGGCGATGCAGCGAACCTGCATGTACCCGACCTGCAGCGTGCCCTTCGATGACTGTCGGATCCACCACATCGTCCCCTGGGAACACGGCGGCACGACAGACCTCGACAATCTCGGCCCGCTCTGCGAGTCAGCCAAGCACCATCACCTGGTGCACGAAGGCGGCTGGAGCCTGACGATGACACCCGATCGGGTCGCCACCTGGACCCGACCCGACGGCACCGTGTTCCACACCGGCACCACCATCGACCGAGCACCCAACGGCATCATCGAACGCCAACCCGACGCCGAGCTCCAGCTCTGCTAAGCCCGCCAGTCGAGCAGCAATCCCTCGCCGCCCATCATCTTGCTGCCCTCCAGCAAGCTGATCGAGGTCGGCTCGAGCTCGAGCGCGCCGAACGCCGGGGCACTCGGCGAATCCCATCCCGGGATGATCGACGGGACGTACCCGAGCGGGGCTGGTGCCTCACTGAAGCGCTGCCACAACGCTTCGCGTCCGGCCGCGCTGTCGTTCCAGGTGGTGCGGCAACGAACCGTGCAGGTGTCGTGGTTGGGCCGCCAGTACGTGAGCGATATCCGTGGCAGGCGTTCGAGATGCTTGGCCTTGGGCGACAGCGGCGAGGTGGCGATCCATCCGCGCAGCGTGTCGCCGTCCCACTCCCAGATCGGGTGCAGGATCCGAGTCACCGGCTCGCCGTTCCGGTTGACGGTGGCGCCGGTGGCCCACACGATCGAGTGCGCCATGTCGACGAAGGCGGGAGCGACGGTGTCGAGTGAATCCATCCCCGCCACCGTATTCGTGGGATCGCGTACCAGGGATCGCGCTCCTGGAGAATGAGGCGGCGGCCAGGCGATCTGCGGCACACCAGCGATGCCGATGAAGGCTGCTCCCTCCCGGGCCTGACCTGGTTCACGGGCGCCAGTTGCACAGGACCCGACCGCCGCCTCACTCCCCAGGAACAGCGTCGCCGACCTGGAACGGAACGGTGTCAGCAGGTTACCCGGCAGCTACCCTGGCGGCACCACAACGGCGGCTCTCGTCATCGCAGACGGGCCACCCGGGAGGGGTGCGAGAGCGGCCGAATCGGCACGCTTGGAAAGCGTGTGAAGGGCAACCTTCCGTGGGTTCGAATCCCACCCCCTCCGCCATGAGCGCGGGCACCGCCGACGTCGAGCGTTGGGAACCGGCGATGCGAGCGGCACTCGCCGAGGCACGCGGCGGCGCTCGCCCACGACGACGTCCCGGTCGGGGCGGTCGTGATCCGCAACGGCGAGCTCGTCGCCGCCCGTCACAACGAGCGCGAGCTCACCGGTGACCCCACCGCCCACGCCGAGGTGCTGGCGATGCGCGACGCCGCCACCCGCATCGGTCACTGGCGACTCGACGACTGCACGCTCGTCGTCACCCTCGAACCGTGCGCGATGTGCGCCGGGGCGATGGTCAACGGCCGGCTCGGACATCTCGTCTACGGCGCCATCGATCCCAAGGCGGGAGCGGCCGGGAGCCGGTTCGATCTCGTCGACAGCCCGCTCCTCAATCACCGCGTGCCGCGCACAACCGGTGTGCTGGCCGACGAGTGCGGGCGGCTGCTGGTCGACTTCTTCGCCGCTCGCAGGAAACCCAACGCCGCCACCGACTGAGTCGGCGACGAGACCGGTCAGCGGCGGCGGATGCTGCCGATCAGGCGGCGCAACGCCGACGTGCGATGCGGCTCGCGCTCTCCGGAGGGCAGCGTCGACGTGCGAATCGCCAGACGTCTCGGAGTCGGAAGCAGGCAGGTTGTCGAACACGGAGGCACCTCCGACTCGGGAGCCGCCGGGTGCGGCCAAGGCTTCGGTCGTCTCGTTGCGGACCGCCAGCCGGCCCGGGAGGGCGGCCCGCCCGACACCGGCCGAGAGCTCGGAATGCTCGCTCGGAGCTTCGGCCAGACGGCGACGCGCCGCCAGCGAACCAGTCTCGATCGAGGCCACGGCCCGGCGCACGGCCAGCACCACCTCGTCGGTGATCTCCTCGCTGACCTGCCTCGTCGGCCAACCAGCGCTCGAGATCCTCGTCGGCGACGACGGGCTCGCTGCGCTCGGTCGTGACGACTGCGGTGTCGCCGCCGTCGACATCGGGAACGGGGTCGGTGAGCGTGCGGGCGACGCCATCGCGCACCAGGCGTGCGGTGGGGCCGGCGCGGTCGATGTCGGGGTTCGGGAACGGCTCGTCGACCTGGCCGCCGAACTGCTCGTCGATGTCGCCGCTCGGCCAGATCAGCTCGAAGCGGTCGACCGGCTCGGGTGGCAGCGCGGTGCAGCCGGACGGGAGCCGCCAGCGGATCGGATCCCGGGGCCGGGAGACCGAGCGGTGTCGAGGCGGTCGATCCAGTCGTCGCCTTCGGCGGCAGGCTGCTCGCCTTCGACGGGCTCGACGCGGTCGTCGGTGCGATCGCTGAGATCGGCGAAATCGGCAACCTCGAGGACTGCATCGTCCGACTCCGGTTCGATCGCCGGAGGCGTCAGCGCGCCGGTCAGATCGTCGGGCTCGTCGCCTTCGCGCATCGCCGCCAGGCGGGCGGCGACATCGATCGGAGCGACGATCGGCGTCATCCGCTCGTCGAGCCACGAGGGCTCGTTCCACATGGATCATGTCGTCGGCGTCGGCGATCTCGCTCGACGTGAACAGCGGCTCGGGAGGACCGAGGTCGATCGGGGCCGCATCGGGGGGCGGAGCCGGCAACGGATCGCCGGGCGCCATCTCCGGCGCGTAGGCACGGTCCCAGCGGTGGGCACCCGAGGGATGGTGCCGATAGGGAGTGGCATCGATGTTCGGGATGCGCTGCGTCGCCAACCAGCCGACGCACTCCTCGGTCATCAGCTCGGCGGTGACCAGCACGGTGTGGCGATCGACCGACGGCACACGCTCGAACAGCCGGCCGAGGTGCTCGGCGTCACCGACGCGCAGCGAGCCGTGCTCGAGCTGGGCGGCGTTGAGGGCACCGGCGTCGACCAGCCGGGCACCGAGCGACGGATCGGACGAGCGCTCGGCGAGGTAGATCCGGCCGCGATCGGAGTAGACGCGGATCTCGGGCGTGGTGTTGAACACGACCTCACCGGTGAAACGGCGCTCACGGATGGCGTCGAGCACGACCCAGCCCGGGCGCGGGAACGTCTCGGCCAGACCGAGCACGTCGCCGGCGACGTCGTGTTCGGTGCGTCATCGGCGTACCGACCAGGACGAGCGGTGGGTGGACGTTCCGTGGTCTGCTGCTGCTCGAGCCGATCGAGCACAGCCAGCAGCGCCTCGACCACGACCTCACGGCCGGACTCGGGCGCGATCAGTTGGCACGGCAGCACGGCCTCGCTGGCGAGTGCGCCGAGCAGGCGTGCGATCAGCCGAGCCTCGGCGGGATCGTCGCAACGGTTGACCGCCACGACCAACGGCACGCGGAGATCGCGGAGCAGCGCCCGCATGGCCGCCCCCGCCTCTTCGTGCGTGTGGTGAGCCTCGGCGTCGATCACGTACACGACGGCGTCGACCTCGCCCTTCATGATGTCGGTCATGAACCAGAACCGCCGTTGACCTGGCGTTCCGAACATCAGCAGACGCACGTCGCCACCTTCGACGACGTAGGTACCGAAGTCCATCGCGACCGTGGTGCCGACTCTTGACCGACGCTTCGTCGCCGGACGTGGCGACATCGGTGTCGACCACCGGCGTCTGCGAGACCGACTGGATCAGCGACGTCTTGCCTGCTGCGAACGGGCCTGTGACGAGGAGTTTGAACACGTGCTCGATGCGCGCCGGCGCTTCGTCGGTCATGTGTTCTCCCCTCCCTTCGTGGTGAGGCATTCGTAGCAAAATGTGGACCACGCCATCGCCGTGGGGATTGCCCCAATTCAAGCCCCGACGTGTGAGCTTTGTGTTAGATCTATCGGCGTTACCTGACGTTTCCTTGAGCGGTCTATCAAAGCACACCTGCTCGTGCCCCGGAGCAGGGAGCGCGTCGATCCCGCTAGCCTTGCGACCGGAAGGGTGCCCGAGCGGCCAAAGGGACACGCCTCGAAAGCGTGCGAGGTGCAAGCCTCCGTGGGTTCAAATCCCACCCCTTCCGCCACTCGATGTCGCGTTCACGTGTTATCACACGGTGACCGCGACATCGACCGTTTCAGCCGATGCCCGGGCTCTCGTCGGTGTGCGGGAAGCCGGGCTCAGGCGCACTCGGTCTCGTCGGCCGGCGCCACGAGATCGATCAGGTAGGCGTTGACGACGTCGATCACGCAGCGGTTGAGCCCGTAGCCGGTGTGCTGGTTGGCGTCGACGATCACCAGCCGCCCGTCCTCGAGCACGTCGGCCATGCGCCGGGTCGAGTCGAGCGGGGTCGACGGATCGCCGGTGGTGCCGATCACCACCACCGGCCCGGCGCCGGCGCCGGTGATCTCCTGCGCCGGTCGTCCGACGGCGGCAGGAACGTGCACATGTAGCCGCCGAGCGAGCCCTCCGGCACGATCCGCGGGGCCGCCTCGTGCAACTCGACGGCCGCTCGGCGTCGAGCTCTTCGACGCTGCGCTGTCGTCGCGGTCGATGCACGAGATCACACGGAACGCTTCGAGCTGGTTGCCCCACGTGCCGTCGGGCGCGCGTTGGTAGTAGGCGTCGAACAGCGGCAGCAGACCGCCTCCGTCGCCGAGCCTGGGCGTCGGCCAACGACTCGGCCAGCGCCGGCCAGAACGCGTCGGAGTACATCGCCGTCAAGATGCCGACGATGGCCACGTCGCGATTGACCAGCGGGCGGTCGGGGGCACCGACGATCGGAGTCGGCGTCGAGCTGACGCCATCAAGGCGTCGAAGGCGCCCTCGGCGTCGCCGTCGGTTGTTGAAGGCGCAACTCTCGTCGGCGCTGCACTGGGCGAGGAAGGTCGCTCAGCGACGACTCGAACCCGCGCAACTGCTGCGGCGGCCGACTCGCCCGGATCGGCGTTGGGGTCGGCGGCGCCGTCGATCACCATCGCCCGCACCGTGTCGGGGAACATCGTCGCCCACACCCCGCCGAGTTCGCTGCCGTAGCTGAACCCGAAGTACGAGATCTGCTCCTCGCCCAGCGCGCGACGGATGATGTCGATGTCGCGGGCGCTGTCGTTGGTGCCGACGTGTTGCGAGGATCTCGCCGTTCTTCGCCTGGCATTCGGCGGCGAAGCTGCTCGGCGGCGCCGACGTACGTCGGCGCGTTCGGCGTCGTCGGCGGTGTCGAGTCGATGCCGAAGTAGGCGTCGTAGTCGTCGATGCAGTCGATCGGCGGATCGCTGAGGCCGGCGCCGCGCGGGTCCCATCCGATGATGTCGAAGCGCTCGAGCAGCGGACGGTCGTAGCGGTCGGCGGCGCGTGAAGCGCGAGATCGGTGCCCGGGTAGCCGGGACCGCCCGGGTTGACCAGCAACGTCCCGATCTTGTTCTCCTGATCGAGGGCGTTGTAGCGGGCGAGGAACAATTCGAAGCGCTCACCGTCCGGATCGGCGTAGTCGACCGGAACCTCGAGCGTGCCGACGTCGACGGCGTCGTTGTACTGCTCCCACACGATCGGCTGCGGGTTCGAACTCCGGGAGCTCGACGACGGCCGCGGTCGGTGCGCCGGAACTGGGCGGCGACGTCGCTTCGGCGACCGTCGACGACTGCTCGACCGAACTGCTGCTGGCTCTCGCTCGGTGTGGTCTCGGAGCTGGTCGCTGTCGGGCTGTCGTCCGACGAGCATCCGAGCAGCCACAGCGCCAACCCGACGACCACGACCCGCCTCGACACCAGCCAGAGGCTACGGCCGGCAACCGGCGACCGGATGGCACCCGATACACATGTGCCGAGCTGGGAGGGCGCCGATCGACCCCGGCGTAGCCTGCGATCATGCGGATGGGTCCACACACGATGATGCCTCGCAACACCGAGGCCGTGAAGGGCGCCAAGCTCGGCCGCGACACCGCCCGCCGCGTGTGGGAGTTCGCCCGCCCGTACCGGCGCACGATCGTGCTGTTCCTCGTGTTCATCCTGATCGCGGCGCTGCTGGCGCTCGTGCCGCCGCTCGTCGTCCGCCAGATCCTCGACCACGCGATCCCCGACAGCGACCGCACCCAGATCTGGTGGCTGGCCGGACTGGCCGTGTCGGCGGCGCTGCTCGACGCCCTGCTCCAGATCGGTCAGCGCTGGTGCAGCGCCCGCGTCGGCGAGGGACTGATCGCCGACCTGCGACGCTCGCTGTTCGCCAAGGTCCAGCGACTGCCGCTGGCGTTCTTCACGCGCACCCCCACCGGGGCGATCACGAGCCGGCTCAACAACGACGTGGTGGGGGCGCAGACGGCGGTCACGAGCACGCTCGGCAGCGTCGTCAGCAACGTGATCGTGCTCGTCACCACGCTGATCACGATGCTCCTGCTCCAGTGGCGGCTGACCCTGCTGGCGCTGATCGTGCTCCCGATCTTCATCATCCCCGCCCGCCGCATCGGTCGCCGGCTGCAGGACATCTCCCGCGAGCAGATGCAGTACAACGCGGCGATGAACACCCAGATGACGGAGCGCTTCAACGTGGCCGGCGCCTCGCTGGTCAAGCTGTTCGGCTCGCTCGACCGCGAGAACGACAGCTTCGGTCGCCGCGCCAACGCCGTGCGCGACGCCGGCATCCGCTCGGCGATGCTCGGCCGGGTGTTCTTCGTCGCCCTCGGCCTGGTCGCCGCCGTCGGCACCGCCGCCATCTACGGCGTCGGCGCCCAGCTGGTCGTCAGCGGCGACATCACGAGCGGCACACTCGTGGCGCTGGCGGCGCTGGTCACGCGCATCTACCAACCGCTCACCGGGCTCACCAACGCCCGCGTCGACCTGATGACGTCGATGGTCTCGTTCGAGCGCGTGTTCGAGGTGCTCGACACGCCCGAGCCGATCACCGATCGACCCGGCGCGATCGATCTCGTCGACGCCCACGGGCAGGATCGAGTTCCGTCGACGTGACGTTCCGCTATCCGCCGGCGATCGAGTCGGCGATCCCCTCGATGGAGCAGCACGCGATCCCCGGCGCCGACCCCGACCGCGACGTGCTGCACCGGACTTGAGCCTCGCCGATCGAACCGGGCGAGACGCTGGCGCTGGTCGGCGCATCCGGTGCCGGCAAGAGCACGCTGGCGTCGCTCATCCCGCGCCTCTACGACGTCACCGACGGAGCGGTGCCGGTCGACGGCGTCGACGTGCGCGACCTCACGCTCGACCTCGCTGCGGGGCGCGGTCGGTGTCGTCGCCCAGGATCCGCACCTGTTCCACGAGTCGATCGGCGACAACCTGCGCTACGCCCGCCCCGACGCCACCGACGACGAGCTCGTGGCGGCGTGCGTGGCAGCCCGCATCCACGACACGATCGCCGCCCTGCCCGACGGCTACGACACGGTCGTCGGCGAGCGCGGCTACCGCTTGTCCGGTGGCGAGAAGCAGCGGCTGGCGATCGCCCGACTGCTGCTCAAGAACCCGAGCGATCATGATCCTCGACGAGGCCACCAGTCACCTCGACAACGACAACGAGTCGCACGTGCAGGCGTCGATCGAAGCGGCACTGACCGGCCGCACGGCGATCGTGATCGCCCACCGCCTGTCGACGGTGCGCAGCGCCGACCGCATCGCCGTGCTCGACGGCGGCCGGATCGTCGAGGTCGGCACCCACGACGAGCTGGTCGCCGCCGACGGCCTCTACGCCGCCCAGCTGCGGGCCGGCGAGCTGCTCACCAACGC
>CAWKMO010000019.1:0-171211 GCA_963850755.1 Ilumatobacteraceae bacterium
GCCGAGATCACCCACAACATCAACGAGCGCAACGACCCCGACCATCCGTTCGGCCGGTTCGCGATCTGTCTTGCCGGATCGAACCGACGATCCCCGACGAGTGCAAGCGGATCGACATCCCGTCGACCAAGGCCAAGCTGCTCGACCCGCGTCGAGCTCGCCGACGACATCGACCGCGCCGTACGCCTGCAGCACGCATTCACCGTGACCTCCACCGGCACCCCGATGTCACCCCGCTCGTCGAGTTCCCGCCGTTCACGAACGCCGCCCTGCCCGGCGTCGCCGTCTTCAGCAGCCCCAACTCGACGGGGCGCTGGCTGCCGCCGACGCCTGCGGGCGAGCCGCCGAGATGCACCCGATGATCCGGGATCGCCGAGTACGTCGCCGCCGACCCCGCCAACGCCGCACACGTCGACGACATCATCCACCAGGCGTCGATCCCGGCGTTCATGCAGTTCGTGATGACGTTCGGCAACGTCGTCAACGGCTGGTCCTCAACGGCCGCCTACCCGTCGTTCGGCGACGACTACTGGTTCCGGGCCACCGCCAACTTCGGCGGCATCTGGTGGAACTCGTCCAACGAAGCCGTCTACGAGATGCTCCACACCGACGCCAACGGCAACACCCCAACCGGCGACACCACCTACACGATGCGCTTCGAACCCGGCCAGAACCCCCGACACCGTCGCCGATGCGTTCTGGTCGCTCACCGTCTACGGCAAACCCGACTACATGCTCGTCCCCAACCCGATCAGCCGCTACAACGTCAGCTACCGCTCCGACCTCGCCACCGACGAGACGGCTCGATCACCATCTACCTCGCACCCGAACAACCCGACGGAGCCCCCAATCGAACTGGCTCCCCACCCTGCCGGCAAAGACGTTCACCGCCAACCTCCGCCTCTACCTCCCACCGAACGACGTCCACAACGGCACCTCGACTCCACCACCGCTCATACCCGCCTGACGCGCAGGGGTCCTCGTCGAGTGTGCGAGGGTTCGATTCCCCCAGCTCCATAAGCCCACCTCACGTGCGTCGCTGCTCGTCCCGATCGCGGTGTGTGCCACGGGATAGGCCATTCACTGGCGAACGAAGTCAACATCCATGGACACGTTGTTTCACACGCGTGAAACGTTCGACCGGATGTTCCGCTTGCCGAGCAAGACGTGTCGGTCAGACGGTCGGCGAGAGGCCAGAGATCAGTCGCTGCAACGCCGATTCGGGGTCGAGTGGCAGCGGGACCCGCACGATCTGTGCTTCCGCGGCCTGACGTGCATCTCGGGCCGCGAGCAACCGCTCCAGTGCGGTCTCAGGATCAATTGGAACCTTGGGATGACGTTGTTCCCCAACCACTGTCACGGAAACGTACACCAGTGTTCACCTGTCGTCATCTGGAAGTTCAGAAAGGCTTCGCCTGCACTGGTCGAGGGTCGGTGCGATGCTCGCTCGGGGCTGCCCAGCCCCGTTCTGCCTGAGGTCGGCGGGGGGCGGGGCAGCCCCGCCACGGCACTGTTTCGGATCAGTCTCCGGTGAAGTCGTAGTCCGACCAGTCGACACCGCACTCCCGTCCTCCTGCGACAAGCATCGCTCGAGTGATGTATACGTACGACCCCCGTCGGCGTAGTTCTCCGTCGACGGATTGGCAGCGAAACGCGACGCGAGCCGACGCATTCCGCCTTGGATGGCGACATGCCATAAGCCCCCAACACTTGACCGAGATGGGTTTCGTCGTCAACGCCGAAACCGAGCGGGGGTTCAGAGGCGTTGTCGCCATCTGAGCACGAGCTGACGACGGCTCGAGCCACGAGCAATCCGAATCCGACACCGATCGTCCGTGCCCACATCGGAATCATCATCCAGCAGGCGCATCGCCGCGCTGTTCTGGTTGTCCAGGCGCTCCATTTCGAGGGCTTTCGGCTCGTCTCGTCTGGGTCGGGCGCGGAGCTACAGTCCGGCATCGGCGGGTGGTCAACGTAGGAGAGGAGACGAGAATGGCTGCTGAGACCCCGACGATCGTCCTGGTCCACGGTGCGTGGGCCGACGCGACTGGCTTCGACGCCGAGATCCGTGCCCTCCGGGACCGCGGGTATTCCGTCATCGGGTTCGGCAACCCGCTTCGCGATCTCGCTGGCGACTCCGCGTACCTGGCCGAGTTCCTGCGGACCCTGAGCGGGCCGATCGTGCTCGTCGGCCACTCCTACGGCGGCAATGTGATCTCGACCGCCGCGATCGGCAACGAGCAGGTCCAGGCGCTCGTCTACTTCAACGGCTGGATGTGCGACGTGGGCGAGAGCCAGCAGCAGCTCCTCGAGAAGTTCGAAGGCAGCCTCGTGGGGCCTTCGATCAGGCCGGTTCCGTTCACCAACCCCGACGGGAGCGAGGGCGTCGACCTCTACCTCGCCCCCGAGGCGTTCCACGAAGCCTTCGCCGCCGACGTCGATCCTGAGACGGCCGCAGTGATGGCCGCGGCACAGCGGCCCTACGCCGCCGCCGCGTTCGCAGCCACGCCGTCGGCCCCACCAGCGTGGAAGACACTGCCGTGCTGGTATCTGCTCGGTACCGAGGACAAGGCGATCCCGCCGGCGCTGCAGCGGTTCATGGCCGAACGCGCGAACGCGACGATCGTGGAGGTCCCGGCTTCGCACGTCTCGTTCGTGTCCCAGCCCGAGGCCGCGACCCAACTCATCCTGCAGGCCGTCGAGGCGACAGCCGTGACTCGTTCGCACTGCACTCACTCGGTGCTGCCATTTCACGCCGGTCGAAATCCTCGTTGTGACACGCCAGATCAGTGCGCCGGTGTTGTGGGAGTTCGTCGGACAACGGTCCAGGTTGACTGCAGGGGGATGTGCCGTGTCGGCGGTGTGAATCGTTCACGACGCACTGGACACGAGCACCGCCGGCGGCTACGTTCGGCCACGTGTTGGGGGATGAAAAGAAATCCGAAGCGCCCGGTCGAATCCGAAACCGCGTTACAGCGGCTACTCGCTCGGGCACGGCCTTCAGCGACGCCTGCCCAGCTTCGATCGAAGGTGCCGCTTGATCCCGAGACCGCATTCCTGATTCTTCGGCTCGGCAGCTCGCTGCACGGCTAGCGACACCTGTGGGACGCGCAACCGCCCCGTGGCCGGCGAAGGACTGACGGGGCAGAGTCCTCCCAGCCCTTCTCCGCGGGCATGAGGGGGGAGCGACCAGGAAACTCGACGACCTCGGTGATCGTGTTCGACTTGTAGTGCTTCACGTTCGACATCAACTGGCTACGGACAATCCCGGGCAAGAGCTGGTTGCCGATCCTGCGGCTCTACGGACCGCTCGAAGCCTGGTTCGACCAGACCTGGCGGCTCGGAGAGATCCAACCCAGTTTGTTGTGTGACGAACTGCTCGTGACTTGATCCGCCACATCACAAGGCGCACCCCCGTGTCAGGTCATCGGGTGAACGTGAGGTGGGTGACGCCGCTGGGCGTCGAGACCACCTCCACGTCGTACTGCTGCTCCAACGCCTCCAGGCCGTCCCACAGCCGAACACCGCGGCCGAGCACGATCGGCACCTGCACGATGTGCAGGTGGTCGACGAGACCGGCGGCGAGGAACGCGCGCACCATGGTCGGGCCGCCGCCGATGCGGACGTCCTGACCGGCGGCTGCGTCCCGCGCCACCTCGAGTGCGTCCGCCGGCGCGGCGTCGAGGAAGTGGAACGTCGTACCACCCTCCATCTCCAGCGACGGGCGCGGACGATGGGTCAGGACGTACGTCGGCGTGTGGAACGGCGGGTTGTCGCCCCACCACCCGCGCCACTCCGGGTCGTCCTGCCAGCCCGGAGGGCCGAACTTGCCGGCACCCATGATCTCCGCACCGATCCCGGGTCCGTGCCGTTCGGCCATCGCATCATCGAAACCCTCGGTGCCGCCCGACTCACCGAAGACTTCGCGGCGGGCGAACCGGGTGGCGAACATCCACTCGTGGAGCCGATGCCCGGCGTGGCCGAACGGTGCGTCGAGGGCCAGCCCCTCGCCGGTGGCGAACCCGTCGAGCGAGATCGAGAAGTTGTGGACGCGGACGCGCGACATGGCGGCTCCTCGGTTGGATGGAGTCAGGCGACCCCGAGATGGTGAGCGAGCTTCTGCATCGTCTGCAGACCGAGCTCGACCGCGCCGAAGCCGATCTTTGCAGCTCGCTGCTCGACGGTCGGGTGGAGCTGCCGCAGCGTCAACACCGTCTTTCCATCGGCCTGTTCATCGAGGACGATCGTCACTCGGAAGCGCGCCGGGTCGTCGTCGATGTCGGAGCCGTGATCCAGCACCAACCTCTCGACCGGAACGACTTCGAGGTAGTCGAAGCGATTCGTGTAGACGGTGCCGTCTCCGGAAACCATGTCGAAGCACGCTCGACCTCCCGGGCGCACGTCCATCTCTCGGACGGTGCAGGTGAACCCATCGGGACCAAACCATTGGCAGAAGGCATCCGCATCGGTCCACGCCGCGAACACCGCTTCGCGTGTGGCGTCGAGCACTCGAACGAGGACGATCTCACGATCGAGAGCCCACGTGGTCGGATCGGTGTTGGGCGGGGTACTGCTCATGGTTGCTCCGAGGCCGGTGGGGATGCGGTGCGGTCAGATGTGCGCCCGAGGTGCGCATCGAGCCGGTCGAGACGGTGCTCCCACGCGGCTCGTGTGTGCTCGGCCCACGCGGCGATCTCGACCAGAGGCTCCGGCCGCAGCCGGCATGGCCGCCGTTGTCCATCTCGACCGCGACTGATCAGACCCGCCCGCTCGAGGACCTTCAGGTGACGGGAGATGGCCGGGAGACTGATCGTGAAGGGCTCCGCCAACTCGAGCACGGTTGCCTCACCGTCGGCCAGCCGACGCACGATCGAGCGCCGCGTGGGGTCCGACAAGGCGGCGAAGACGACATCGAACCGATCGAGGGCCGTCACGGTCATCGTTGCCGTCCGCTCTCCTGAAGATATTTCACAGGTTGGTTATTTAACAGACTGACTACATATAGTCAAGGACGCCCGGAGCGTCGAACAAGAAATTCGGACAAGGGCTGTCGAATCGGGCGGGGCAGCACGACGTCATGACGTACGGCGACGAGGTCGTACGCCAAGCGCCTGAGGAGGCCCCGAAATGAAGTACATGCTGCTGCTCCGCCACGCTCCCGACGCCGGCCCGGCCGAGGGCACCCCCGAGTTCGACGCCGAGATGGCGAAGTGGGGTGAGCTCATGGGTGAGCTCGGCGGGTCCGGCGCGCTGGTCGCCGCGCACGGCCTCGACACCGAGGCGACCGCCACCACCGTCCGCATCCGCGACGACGAGGCGCTCGTGACCGACGGTCCGTTCGCCGAGACCAAGGAATCGTTCTTCAGCTACATCATCATCGACGTCGCCGACCTCGACGCCGCCCTCGGCTGGGCCAAGCGGATGCCGAACGCGACCTACGGCTCCGTCGAGGTCCGACCCCTGTCCGTCCACGAGCAGGACGCCTGAGGCATTGCCGGACCGTGCGGGCGGCACCGCTGCTCATCTGGCCATCGAGCGGGCCTACCGCGAGGAGTGGACCTCGCTCCTCGCGACGCTCGCCGGCCAGGTGGGCGGCGACATCGGCCTCGCCGAGGAAGCCGTCGCCGACGCCTTCGCCGCCGCCGCGACGGAGTGGCCGACGAGCCGGCGTCCCGGCGAGGCCCGGCGGTTGGCTGACGACCGTCGCCCGGCGGCGGGCGATCGACGCCCTCCGCCGCGGCCGCACCCGCACCGCCAACCAGGCCGCCCTCGAGCACCTCGAAGCACTCGTGCGCGACGACAACGACACGCCGACGGCCGACGAGCACGGCCACGACCGCAGCGGCGTCGCCGACGACCGGCTCCGCCTGCTCTTCACGTGCTGCCACCCCGCCCTCGCCCTCGATGCCCGGGTGGCGCTCACCCTCCGCGCCGTCGGCGGTCTCGAGGTGCCGGAGATCGCGCGGGCGTTCCTCACCACCGAGACGACCATGTACCAACGGCTCGTGCGGGCCAAGCGCAAGGTGAAGGCCGCCGGCATCCCCTACCGCGTGCCCGCCGACGCCGAGCTGCCCGAGCGGCTCGGCGGCGTGCTGCACGTGCTGCACCTCGTCTACACCGAGGGCCACGTCGCCACGACCGGCGACGAGCTCGTGCGCGCCGATCTCTGCGAGGAGGCGATCCGCCTCGCCCGACTCGTCGTCGAGCTGCTCCCGCACGCCGCCGAGGCCCACGGCCTCCTCGCCCTGCTGCTGCTCACCGACGCCCGCCGGCCGGCCCGCACCGACGCCGACGGCACGCCGATCAGCCTCGAGGACCAGGACCGCTCCCGCTGGGACCGCGACGCCATCGCCGAGGGCACCGCCGTGCTCGACCACGCCCTCAGCCGCAGCGCGCCCGGGCCGTTCCAGGTGCAGGCCGCCGTCGCCGCGCTCCACGCCGAAGCCCCGTCGTGGGACGCCACCGACTGGCCCCAGATCGCCGCCCTCTACGGCGAGCTCCAACGGCTCGCCCCGTCCCCGGTCGTCACCCTCAACCGGGCCGCCGCCCTCGCGCTCGCCGACGGCCCGCACGTCGGCCTGGCGCTCCTCGCCACCCTCGAGGGCGACGACCGGCTCGACCGCTACCAGCCGCTGCACGCCACCCGCGCCGAGCTCCTCGCCCGCGCCGGCGACCTCGACCGTGCCGCCGACGCCTACCGCCGAGCGATCGACCTCACGCACAACCCAGCCGAGCGGCGGGCCCTGGTGGCCCGGGCCACCCGGTTCGGCTGCTCCGTCGAACGATGATCCAGCAGCGTCGCGCTGTGCTTCGTGAAGCCGCGGCTCGAGCTACCGCATCGGTCGGTCGCGACGATCAGATCGGACGGGCGTCGATCTCGGCGAGGACCTCGCCGATGATGCGGGTCGCGGTGTGGGGCGGGATCACCTCGCCGCCCTCCTCGTCCGCGACTTCGCCCGCGAACGCCTGCACGGAGGGTGTACCGCCCACCAGCACGTGGCGGAGCGCCTCGGCGCCGCCGATCGGGTCGTCGAGAGCATCGACCGCCTCGGCGACGTGGTCCGGGTTCTCCGCGACGGCGTGAACGACCGCCATCGCCTGCTCGCGGCCCGATGCGGTCGACACCGCTTCTCCCCGGTCGGGGTGCTGCTCGCTCTCCCACTCGGCAAGCGCCTCGATGTACCCGCCCTCGCCCGGTCGGATCACCATCGAACCGGGCTCGATGACGGCATCACCGGCAGCGTCCTCTTCATGGCGGCCAGGTGTCACGGGAACGGTCAGGGATCCATCGTCATGTCGGATGATGCTCACGATCGGGAATACCCGTTCCCAGACACATCCACACCACTCACCGAATGAGGCGGCGGTGACCCATGCCACCTCCACTCGGCGTCGACCCGCTCCGACCTCCGCCCGACGGCTCTGGCACGTGGAAGCATCGGGGCATGAATTCATTCACGCGGGGCTTCACCGGTCGTGGCCGCGCCCGAGACGCGCGGCTGCCGCCGGGCCAGTACGACACGGGATCCTCGTGGCCTGTGCTGACCGCCGAGCTCACGCCGCCGATCGACACCGCGAGTTGGACGTTCACGGTCGACGGATCGGTCGAGCACCCCACCACGTGGTCCTGGGACGAGATGCACGCCCTCCCGCCGAGTATCTACGACGGCGCGATCCACTGCGTCACCACATGGTCGAAGTTCGACATGCATTGGCAAGGCGTCTCACTCGACACACTGCTCGCGATCGCGATGCCGCAGCCACATGCGACCCATGTGCTTGCGTACTCTTCCACCGGCTACACCACCAATTTGCCGCTCGACGATGTCGTTGGCGGGAAGGCTTGGGTCGCCTTCGAAGCCGACGGACAACCATTGTCGGCCGACCATGGTGGACCGGCACGACTGCTCGTTCCGCACCTCTACTTCTGGAAGAGCGCCAAGTTCGTCGCCGGCATCACAGTCCTCGACCACGACGAACCCGGCTTCTGGGAGGTCCGCGGCTACCACGACCGCGGCGATCCCTGGCTCGAACAGCGCTACCAGGGCGACTGAGTCGTGAGCGATCTGCCTCCAACCGTGGTCCCGCCCGTCGGCGGATGGCAGCACGCCTCCGTCACCGGCATCCGGGACGAGACGCCGCGCGTGAAGACATTCTCACTTCAACTGGCTCGCCCGACTGCTCACCTCGCGGGACAGCATTTCGTCGTGCGGTTGACCGCACCTGACGGATACACGGCGCAGCGCTCGTATTCGGTCGCCTCCCCACCCGGTGACGGCTCGTCGATCGAGCTGACCGTCGAGCGACTACCCGACGGCGAGGTGTCGACGTTTCTCCACGACGAGCTACAGGTCGGTGACACGTTGGAAGTTCGAGGCCCGATCGGCGGATGGTTCGTCTGGGATGGCAGTTCCCCCGCGCTCCTGATCGGAGGCGGCTCAGGGGTCGTGCCCCTGATGGCCATGTTGCGCCTCGCCCGCCGGCAACCGCAGCAGTCGCTGGCTCACCTGCTCGTGTCCACTCGCGATCCAACCGATCTGATCTACGCCGACGAGCTGGTCGGTGACGACGCCACGGTCCTCTTCACCCGCGCAGCGCTGCCCGACTCCGTCCGAGTCCCTGGCCGCATCGCCGCCGACGACGTTTCGCCGCATGTCCGCAGTGATGCGACGGTCTACATCTGCGGCTCGGCAGGGTTCGCGGCAACCGCCAGCCAACTGGCCGTGGATTCTGGCTTCGAGAGTCGCGCGATCAGGGTCGAACGCTTCGGCCCCACGGGCTGAGCAACGGCGTGCGGCTTGCGAACACCCCACAGTTCACCCGATGCCTCCCGACGAGCTCGGCACGATGCACGGCATCGATTCATAGACGCGTGACACGTCGGCGATGCGCCGAAGGCTGGCGTCGACCAAGCGCAGCGTCGGCGTCGAACCTCTGGAAGCGGGGCATGACGCTCGTCGCAAGCCACCGCCAACGGTCATCGAAGCGAGTGATTCTCGGGAACGCTCGCGCCCGCAGCGCGTACGGCATTCCCTTGGTGAGCGAGTACACGTAGAACGACGTGAAGAACGCGACCTCCTTCCGGACTCCACGCACCTCGAACGTCGTCACGGAGCCGATCGAGAGGACTCTGGCGAACATGCAGGAGAGTCGATCGAAGTTGGGTTGCACCATAGCGCGCTGCTCGTGCTCCAGCAGCTGCGAGGTTGCCGGCCCAGATTGATCGGTCGCGCCCCGTCGAGCGTCTCCCGACACCGTGCGATCCTCCAAGGCGCGACGTCCCTGGTCGATCGCCTCGAAGCCGGCGAGGATCGGGCGCGTAGTGGTGGTCTGCCCGGAGCAGAGTCGCGTAGCCGTTCGATCCCGTCATCGGCGGTGATGTACGCGAGGTGGACCCAGAAGATGTCGTCGAAGATCGCGTTGTTCGTCGATCGGATCGTGTCGACGTCGGCTGCCAGCATGCGTCGCCGGTGACGGGGGTCTTGCGGGATCTGCACGTAGCCGGTGCGATCCGTGTGAAATCGCAGCGGATACAGCGCCAGGCGGACGTGGTGTGATGCGATCGCGGCCATCCCTGCCCACTTGAAGGAATCGGGTGCGAGCTTGTAGATCCAGGCATACCGGGACGAGATCGCAGCGTTGCGGTGGAACGCGCAGCAGTGGTTGCTCAAGAAGCCCGTCGGAGAGCGATTTCCATCCGCGATCGACTCCGGGGTGCGCTCAGCCGGGACCAGCTCGTCGGGCGGATCGGCACGTCGGCGCCCACCGGCGCGGGTGACCCGGGGGGGCGCGGTCGCCGCCGCACCGGTCATGTTGCTGGGAATCCACTGGCCGAAGGTCGGGTTCGGATAGCTGTAGAAGCCCTGGCCACTCGCAACGCCGAGGTGACCTCGCTGGATGAACTCTCGTCGAGGTAGCGGGCGGCCGCGGTTGCCGGGTGGCCGGGCGAAGCGTCGCCCACCAGCATGGCGACGTGGTGAACCACGCCCAAGCCCCATGCGATCCATCATCCCGAAGGGCCCGATCGGGCTCTGGAGCGTGATCATCCACGTCCGATCGATGCTCTCGACATCGCTCACGCCACGAACCAGAAGGTCGAGCGCGGCGGTGCACCACGGCACGAGCAGGCTGTTGATGATGTACCCGCTCTGCTCCTTGTGGATGGGGATCGGCACCAAACCGATCTCGGCGGCGAAGGTAACACCTGCGAGAAGACGGCCGGGTCGGTCCCGGGATGGCCCATGACTTCGCCGATGTTGGCATCCCAGACGCCGATCGCGAAGTGCAAGGCGAGGAACTGCTGCGGTCGATCGACGAAGCTCGCCAGAGCGCTCGGTGCCAGCGTCGAGGTGTTCGTGGTGAACACGGTGTGCGGCGGGGCGTGCCTCGAGGCCCGCGCCAGAAGGCTTCCTTGATCGCGATCGATTCCGGTACCGATTCGCTGATCAGATCGGCGTCGCGCACTGCGGTCGCCAGATCGGTGGTGTAGGTCAGCCGAGCGAACGTCTGGTCGATCTGTCGGGAGTTGCGCCGCGGCTCGCGATGAAGTGCTCGGCGTACTCCCGGTGGAACGCTCTCCCCGAGCGAGGCCGGCAGGCACGGCGTCGTACACCGTCACGTGCTTGCCGTTAAACGCCATCTGCCAAGCGACTTGGGAGCCCATCGTCCCAGCGCCGGCGGTCGTGATGTTGGTGAAGGTCACGTCGCTCCTCTTCGACGTGTCGCTGAGATGACGCTCAGCTAGCTGACGATGGGTCAGCGACAGCCTCCTTGAGGCCTGCTGCCGCCTGGACTTCGAGCGCCCGAGCGATCTCCTGCGAGTCCTCGAAGACATCGAGTGCGTGGATCTTGCCCCACTTCAGGGTGATCAGATGAACAGCGTGCTGGGTGTACGGGCCGCCATCGAGCAAGCGTGGCGGTGCCGTCCCATTGGACGATCACGGTGGTGTTCCAGGGCCATCCCTTGACCCAGATCCCGGTTGATCGTGGAGGTTAAGGTTGGGGAGGACGCGCCCCAGTCGCTCGAACCAGCGTCGCAGCGTCTCCTTGTCGTGGCGCTGGCCTCCGATCGCGTGGGCACCGAGGAACCGGTGATCGATCGTCGGCGCGATCGCGGCCATCAGCTCATCCCATGCGATGGTTGTTCACATGGTCAAAGCCTGGCGGATCTTCTTCTTGACGATCATTCCGTAGATCATGTGTTTCAGTGATGTGGCTCGATCGGGTGTCGCAGCGCTCGAGCGTCGCATGCTACGCCTTGATGAAGTCGAGGAGGTCTGCGTTGAACTGCTCGGCGTGGGTCGCGAACAGGCCGTGCGGGGCGCCCGGGTAGACCTTGAGCTCGGCGCCCTCGACGAGCTCGCGGTCAGCCGAGCCGAGGCGTCGATGGGGACGATCTGGTCGTCGTCGCCGTGGATGACGAGCGTCGGCACGTCGATCTGCCTCAGGTCGTCGTGGAAGTCGGTCTCCGAGAACTGCGTCGATGCAGTCGTGGGCCGCCTTCAGGCCGACCTGCATGCCCATCGGCCAGAACTCGTCGCGGATCCCCTGCGACACGGTCGCGCCCGGTCGGTTGGCGCCGTAGAACGGGTCGCTCAGATCGCCGAACAGCTGCGAGCGGTCGGCGAGCACTTTCGCCCGCAGGTCGTCGAACACCTCGATCGGCGTGCCCTGCGGGTTGGTCGCGGTCTTGAGCATCAAGGGCGGGATGGCGCCGACGAGCACCACCTTGCTGACGCGTGCCGTGCCGTGACGGCCGACGTAGCGCACGACCTCGCCGCCGCCCGTCGAGTGCCCGACGAGGACGGCGTCACGAAGGTCGAGCGTCTCGATCACGGCCGCGAGGTCGTCGGCGTAGACGTCCATCGCGTTGCCGTCCCACGGCTGGCTCGAGCGGCCGTGCCCGCGTCGGTCGTGGGCGACTGCGCGGAAGCCGTTCGACGCCATGAACAGCAGCTGGGGGTCCCACGCGTCCGCGTTCAGCGGCCAGCCGTGGCTGAAGACCACGGGCGGCCCGGTCCCCCAGTCCTTGTAGAAGATCGTTGTTCCGTCGTTCGTCGATGACCGTGGGCATGACGTACTCCTCTGCTGGTTGCCTGTCGAGATGCGCAACACGATGCGCGACGGCGACCTCCACGGCGTCAGTCAGATGACTGTCGCTGGCGAGCCAGGCTGAGCGCGTGAGCGTGCGACGCCGACGTCAGGGTGCCGGGTCAGCGCCGGCGTCGCGCTCAGCGCGTCGCGCAGGGCTGCCCGGGATGAGATGCCGAGCTTGGGGAAGATCCGGTACAGGTGGGCCGAGACCGTGCGCGGCGACATGTACAGCTGGGTCGCGATCTGACGGTTGGTCAGGCCGGTCGCCGCGAGCAGGGCGATCTCGCGCTCTTGGGGCGTGAGCGACGCTGCCCGCCGCCCGTCGAGGCTGACGCGTGGCGCCGGTCGCACCGAGCTCGATCGCCGCCCGCCGCGACCACGGACGCGCACCGAGCCGTTCGAAGCCGTCGCGGGCAGCGGCGAGCTGGCTGCGAGCGTCGCGGTGCGGCGCAGTCGCCGCAGTCGTTCGCCGTACGCGAGTCGCACCCGCGCGAGCTCGAACGGCCACTCCTCGATCGCCGGGAGCGCAAGCGCCCGCTCGAACAGGTCCGGTGCTTCGTCGTCGGGCGCGACCATCGCCATCGCGGCCGCCGTGACCAGCGCGAACCGCGGCGACAGGCGCCCGAGGTCCGCCCGTCGCATGGCGTCGGCGTGGGCGCGGGCCTCGCGGTCGCGTCCGGTGTGCACGGCCGCGTCGACCAGATCCAACGCGGCCCACAGCGCCTGCGTGGTGTGGGAGCCGAGCGTGCCCGGAGGGCTGATGGCCGTCGCGTTGGCGTAGCTCGCCTCGAAGTCGCCGGCGCCGAGCGCAGCCTGGGCGAGCGCATGGTGGGCGAACTCCTGAAGGTGCCCCAGCTGGCGCGGCGTGGCCCACTCGATCATCGCCTGACAGATCTCCTCGACACGCTTGACGATCCCCGCGATTGCCGGCGATGAGCGCCGTGGCATAGCGGCCCGTCCACGCCATCAGCCGGTATCCACGCTCCTCACACAGGTCGGTGGACTCGGCCGCCAGCTAGTTGCGCCTCGTCCCAGCGGCCGGCGTGGAGCTCGCCGAAGGCGAGCATGGCCAGCGCCGTCATCGCCGAGCGGACGGCGCCGCCCTCCCGTCCGTCCCGGACGACGCGCCAGCAGCGCCTCGCGGCAGGCCATCAAGCGGTCGATGTAGAACCCGGCGATCGCGGACCGCATGATCACGGCGGCGTCATCGGTGTCGCGCAGCTGTTCGATCTCGTCGGTCCAGTTCCGACGAGCGCCCGATCCGATGCCGTGACGGGGTCGGCGAAGGTGTCCGCGAGCAGCCGCACCTCTGGCGCGGCGCCCGGCGGGAGCCGGCTCATGGCGTCGTGGAACGAGACCCAGTACTCCGGACGACCCGCGTAGTGGCACACCAGCGCCAGCATGTACAGCCCCTCCGACGAGGCCGTCGCGGTCCTGGTCGGGCTCGGCCAGGGCGGCGTCGATGGCGGCAAGCAGCAGGTGGCACGCCGTGTCGGCGTCGCCGTCGCTGTTGAGGAGGAGATAGGCCGTGGCGACCGCCGCGTGGAGCGTCTCGCCGAGCGTCGGATCCCTGCGATGCGCGTCGCGCAGGAGCTCCGACGCGCGGTCGAGATCGCCGGCGAGGCGGGCGCCGGTGTACGCCGTGTCGGCCAGCCGCCGGCTCCGATCCGCTCGGGTTCGGGCTGAGGTCGGCGGCCCTCAGCAGCCTGGAGATGGCGCCGACGACGTCGCCGCGCTCGAGGGTGCGACGGGCGCCCTCCTCGACCGCAGCGGCGATCTCCTCGTCGGGCGCGTCGGCGGCTTCGGCGAGGTGATGGCCTCGCCGCTCGGGCTGATCAGCGAACAGCTCGGCGAGGCGCTGGTGCGCCGACGCGCCGTTCGTCGTGCGTCGAGCGCTCGACCACCACCGACTTGATCATCGGGTGCCGGAACCTCAGCTCGCCGATGCGGTCGTCGACCACGATGAGATGGTCGCGTTCGGCCGGCCCGAGGTCATCGAGACCCCCGGCGCCGCTCGCCGCCGCCAAGACCCCGAGGTCGCCGCTGCCGTTCGAGCGCGGCGAGCAGGAGCAGGCGACGCGTCGGCTCGGGGAGCCGCTCGATCCTCGCCTGGTACAGCGTCCGCAACTGCCGGCTCGATCCCGACGTCGCGGTGGTGTGGCCGCTGTCGCGCTGGCCGCCGGCCGACGCGGCGAACTCCAGCAAGGCCAGCGGATTGCCTTGCGCCTCGTCGACGACGCGCCGCAGGAGACGGGTCGGCAGGTGGACGAACCGGCGCGTCAGCAACTCCATCGCCTCCGCCTCGGGGAGCGGGGCGATGGCGAACTCCGGCAATCCGGCGCGCTCGAAGAATCCGCCGACACCGGGCCGGATCGCACCGAGCAGCCCGATCCGGCTGCCGCGCAGCCGCCGACCGACGAAGCCGACGACGGCGCCGCTCGCACGATCCAGCCAGTGCAGGTCGTCGACGACGATGAGCAGCGGGTGGCTCGACGCCGCCTGACGGAACAGCGCCAGCGACGCGCTCAACACCGCGAGGCGGTCCGGTGCCGGGCCGGAGCCGATGCCGAGCGCAACCTCGAGCACCACGCGACTGGTCCGGGCAGGCGCGCAGATCGTCGGACAACGGATCGACGAGCTGGTGGAGGCCGGCGAAGCTGACGTCCGTCTCGTACTCCACGCCGCCGCCACGGATCACCCGGACACCGTTCATCGTGGCCATCGCCGACCGCCGCGTCGAGCAATGCCGTCTTGCCGACGCCGGGCTCGCCCGTCAGCACGAGCGTCGCCCCGTCGACCGCCGCGGCACCGAGGAACGAATCGAGGGCCGCCAGCTCGCGGGTCGCGACCGATCAGGCGGTTGACCCCGGTATTGAAATCAACCATCGGGCACGCCCCCTTCCCCTCCCCTCTGCAAGGCGATTCGGCTCAGTTCCGAGAACCTAACAAGCAGGGCGCGACGAGCATGCCGCAGTCATTTGACGGATGCTGCGCCTGCCCTCTGGCCAGGAAGATCGTGATGACGCTGATCGGCGATCGGGCACGGGATCGGTTGGTCGTTCGACGACCTCCGTGTCCGACCGTCATCAACCAACGGAAAGGCATGACCATGCAGAGCACCATCGTTCTCGTCCACGGCGCGTTCGCCGAGTCGTCGAGTTGGCACCCGGTCGCAGCGAAGTTGACAGCAGACAAGCACCGCGTGATCGCCTACGCCAATCCCCTCCGATCGATCGCCGCACGACGCCACCGGCCTCGCCGCACTCGTGCGGACCATCGACGGCCCGCTGGTGCTCGTCGGCCACTCCTACGGCGGGGCTGTCATCACGAACGTCCCAGACGACGCCGGCCAGATCGTCGGCCTCGTGTACGTGGCAGGCTTCGCGCTCGAAGCGAACGAGAGCCCTGGCGCTGCTGCATCCCTCGTTCCTGGCGGGACACTCGGCGAGACGCTCGAGTCGGTGCCACTCCCAGGTGGTGGCGCCGACCTCTACATCGCGCAGGCAAGTACCACGATCAGTTCTGCGCCGACCTGCCCGAACAAGAGGCCGCCATGCTGGCGGTCAGCCAGCGACCGATCGCCGAGGCAGCCCTCACTGAGCCTTCGGGCGAGCTCCCCTTGTGGAGGTCAGTGCCGAGCTGGTTCATCTTCGGCGACCAGGACCGCAACATCCCGGTGGGCGCGCAGCGGATCATGGCCGAGCGCGCCAGTGCCAAGCGCGTCGTCGAGATCGCCGGCGCATCGCACGTGGTCGGCGTCTCGCACCCCATCGAGACGGCCGACCTGATCTTGGAGGCGGCGCGGTCGTCGAGGCCGTGAGCGAGACCTCAGGGAGTGAGAGCACGAAGAGAACCATGTCGATCGAGATCATCAACGCTGAAGCGTCCGCCGGACGTCCGTACGTACCCGGCATCGTCGCTCGCGGCGACCTGCTCTTCGTGTCCGGACAAGTTCCCTTCCGCGACGGCAGACTCGTCGAGGGCTCGATCGAGACACAGGTCGAGACCGTGCTGGAGAACATCGAATCGATCCTGAGGCACGCCGGCGCATCGCTGAGCGACGTCGTCCGCTGCGGGGTGTTCGTCGCCGACCTCGACGACCTCCCCGCGTGAACACCGTGTACGAGCGCGCCTTCGCAGGGCGGCTGCCCACTCGCACCACCGTCGGCGCGTCGCTCCCCGGCTACGGCGTCGAGATCGACTGCATCGCCGTCATCCCGACGTGCCGTGACGCGGTGACTCGCGCGGACTCGCGGCATGTCCGATGTGCACTTGGATTCGTCGGACCGTTCAACGCTCGCCAGATCTGCGCGAGTCCCCGCAACACCGTCGCCACCAGGATCAGCGGAACGGACGCTGCTGCGACAGCGTGGGAACGGCCGCCGACCCCACGAACACCGGGCCAATCGATCACCCACACCGAGAGGAGGTTCGTCACCGACGGCCCGCAGCGCGGTAGATGAGGGTGATGACGACGAAGAGCGCAGCGGAGAAGCCGAGTGCGACAACGAGGCGCGCTTCGGGAGTGCTGCCTTGTGGGGAGGTGGCGCGTCGCAGGTAGTTGGCGCCGACGATGACCACGAAGTACACCCACCACGGGGCCCACTTGGTGGAGGTCTTCTGATGTGCTTGCACGTGCTGGTTCATGTGTCCTCCTTGGGCTCGCGCTGTTCCTTGGGCCACGGTTGCTCCCTGACGCTGTGGCTCGGACGGCGTAACGGCCAGGTCGGATCAAGCGGCGTCTGCTGGTGTGGCGTCGTGGCGTCGGTTCGGCGTCCGCGGCAGGACGGCGACGCCATTGATGACCGCGATCACCAGGAGCGCCGTCGCTACCCACGAGGCGACACGGATCGACTGTGGGACCTCGGACGGTGTCACGATGATCGCGCCCGGCGGATCACGTTGGCGGCCCCGAAGGCGGCACCGTAGATCCACGATGGTGGTCCCCACGGTGATCGGCGGCGCAGATATCCGTGAAGGTGTTGACGGGGTTCGAGGTTCATGGCGTCTCAGATCGCCCGCTGAGAAAGTCTATCGATATCAACAATAATTCTGTCGATATCGACAGTCAAGGGGGTGATCGAGTTATCGTGAGTCCCGATGAACGATCAGTCGACGGAAGCGTCGCCACATGGACGGCGGCACAACCTGACTGGGATGTCACCGGCATGGCGTTGCTCGGACGGGTGTCGAGGATCGAACGCCTCCTCGAGGTCCGGCGGCTGGACGTTCTCCGCCCGGACGGGTTGACAACAGCCGACATCGACGTGTTGGCCAGCCTGTGGCGCAACCCAGCCGGCCAGCGACCGCGTGATCTGCGTCGAACGATGATGGTGGGGTCCGGCACCCTCACGCCGCGCCTCGATCGGCTCGAGGCGGGCGGATGGATCCAACGCAGCCCAGATCCCGACGACTTGCGCGGATGCGTTCTGACCCTCACCGAGGTTGGCCGCCGGCAGGTCCCGCAGCTCGTGGAACGGCTGTTGGCCGTCGAGAACGAGGCGCTCGCCGCATTGCCGCGAACGGTCGTCGACCGACTCGTCGGTGATCTGCGCCGACTGCTCGCCTCAGTCGACGACTGACGCCACCGCCAATCCGGCAAGCGCCGGGCGACGAACTCGCGCGGCATGAGCAAGACCGCCACTCGCACACGCAGATCGATCACGACACTCGCCGCCGCAGCCGTGATGGCCGCCATCGGCGCCGGCTGTTCCGGATCCGACGATGGACGATCGTCCCCGGCGGCCTCGCCACTCGACTCGGTCGTCCCGTCGGCGCTGTCCGAGGTTCCGGACTTCGAAGCGTCCGTCTGAACCGGCCGACGACTTCGCTCGCTGCGCCGGCCGAAAGAGCCGATCGAGGCGGTACGGAACTACCTCGCGGGCGAGGTCAACGGCATGTTCGACCAGTCCTACGCGGCGCTCTCGAGCGAGTCTCGACAAGACGTCGGTTCGATCGCCGACTGGACGGAGACCGCGTTCACACGCCCGACGATCGTCGACTTCGAGATCGATCCCGACGCAGCCGGCTCGCCGGCAGGAACGACCACCGTCATCGTGCCTGGCGAGGTGATGCTCGAGCCACGCCTCGACGAAGTCAATGGATTCGTACCCCAGCAGGCCGACGTCGAGTGGAAGGTCGTCGCCGAGGACGGCGGTTGGCGTCTCGACCTGACGGATTCGTCACTCGACCCGGTCCTGCCCGACGAGCAGGGCGCCACCGCAGCGGCCGAGCTCTGGGCCGGCGCCCGTCAACAATGTCGCGTCGACGGCGAGTACGAGGGTTCGCTGCTCGGGTCACCCGCACTCGGAGATCGGCTGTGCGGGATCCAGGGCGAACTCGTCGCGGGCGCGCCGGCGCCACTCGACGATGCATTGGCGACGCAAGTCGTCGCCGCCTTCGGGCCCGATGCCCTGGGGTGGGCGCGCAGCGTGTCGATCTCCGGTGCGTCGGAGCTCTCGGTCGTGACGGCCCCGTACGGCGACCACTGGGTGGTCGTCGGCGTCACGGGCTGACCGGTCGACCGCCGGCACCAGCGCTGGGTCGGCCGACGCGTGGCCGGCCCAGCGGTGCTGCCAGCACCAACGCCATCAACAACGCCGGATCCGTCCGGCCCACCGAAAGCAGGTGACTTCCATGTCCAACCACCGAACCCGTCGCCGGGTGCTCCCGGCCGTGGGTATCTCCGCCGGCGTCATAGCCGGCGCCATGGGGATCGCGGGGGCGTCCAGCCACCGCGAGGCCCCGCTGTCGTCGCAAGACCCGGTGACCGACCTCACCGACGTCTACGCCTTCGTCAGCCCCGACGCTCCCGACACGGTGACGCTGATCGCCAACGTGATCCCGTTCGAGCAGCCTGCGGGCGGCCCGAACTTCTACCGGTTCGGCGACGACGTGCTGTACCAGATCAACGTCGACAACGACGGCGACGCGCGTGCCGACAAGCAGTACCAGTTCCGGTTCACGACGACGACCGCCAACCCCGGCACGTTCCTCTACAACACGAACCAGGTCACGAGCTTCGACGATCCCGACCTCAACGTGCGCCAGACGTACACGTTGACCGAGGTCGACGAGCGTGGTCGCAGCCGCGTGCTCGGACGCAACCTGCCCGTGGCGCCGACCAATGTCGGGGAGCGCTCGACCCCCGACTACGAGGCCAACCTCGGGAGCGCCGCGGTCAAGCAGGTGTCCGGCGGCATCGGCACCTTCGCCGGGCCGCGTGACGACGCGTTCTTCGTCGACCTGGGATCGATCTTCGATCTCGGTGGCCTGCGACCGTTCAACCCCGCCCACCTGATCCCATTGCCGGCCGAGCCCGGTGAGGACTATGTGGCGGGCCTCAACGTGCACACGCTCGCCCTCCAGGTTCCGATCGACCGCCTGGTCGATGACGACCCGGTGATCGGCGTGTGGGCCACGACCTACCGCAAGACGACGCGGATCGCCAGGGACGACGGCTCGCTGAAGAGCGTCGGCAACTGGGTGCAGGTCTCGCGCCTCGGCCAACCGTTGGTGAACGAGGTCGTGATCCCGCTCGGCAAGAAGGACCGCTTCAACGCTTCGCGGCCGTCGCACGACGCGCAGTTCCTCGATCACGTGATCACCCCCGAGTTGGCCAACCTGATCCCGGTGCTCTACCCCGGCGTCAGCGTCCCGACCGAGGTCGACGCCGGGCTCGGACTCGGCGGCCGGGAGGACATCGCCACGATCTTCCTCACCGGGATCCCGGGACTGAACCAGCCACAGGACGTGAAGCCGTCGGAGATGCTGCGGCTCAACACCGACATCGCCCAGTCGAGCTTCCCCAACGGGCGCACGCTGACCGACGACGTGGTCGACATCGAGATCCGGGCCCTTGCCGGGGCCACCGCGTTCTCTCCCGACTTCAACGTGTCACCGAACAAGGACCTGAGCGACGGCGTCGACGCCAACGACGTCCCGCTCTCGCCCACGTTCCCCTACCTCGCCTCGCCGAAGGCAGGAACGGACTGAACCATGAGCCACACGCTCACCTCGTCGAGGGGGACCATGCGGTCCCCCTCGCGGGGCGTCCGCATCGCCGGCACGCTCCTCGTCGCGCTCGTGGCCTTCGGGGCCGCGCGCATCATCACCACCAGGGGCGGCGACGATGCCGCCTCCGTCCCGGTCCAGGCATTGGATCCCGAAGCCGAGATCGCGCAACTCGAGCAGCGCATCGCGACCGATCCCGACGACGGCGCGGTCTGGCAGCGCTTGGCCCCGTTCTACCTGGCGCGTGCTGCCGGCAGCGGCGATCGCAACCTCGTCGAGCAGGCCCAGTTCGCCGTCGACGAGGCGATCCGTCTACGTCCTGACGACCTCGCCACGTATCGAGCACACGGTGCGCTCGAGCTCACGCTTCACCAGTTCGCCGCCGCTCACGACGTCGGCACGGCAGCCCACGCCGCACATCCCGACTCACCCGACGCACTGGCGATCCTCGTCGACGCGTCGATCGAGCTCGGCCGCTACGACGAGGCCGAAACGCATCTGGGTGCGCTGCTCGACCGGCGCCCGAACGCGGCTGCGCTCGCCCGCGTGTCGTACCTGCGCGAGATCAACGGCGATCTCGACGGGGCTCGAGTCGCGATGTCGCAGGCCGAGACCGCCGCCTTCGGAGAACTCGTCGGAGACGGCGACGATCGCCACACTCGTCGGCGATCTCGCACTCGCGTCAGGCGATCCGCAACGAGCGCTCGCAGCGTATGGTCGCGCCGACGCTGCCGAACCCGGGCGAGGGCTGACCGCGCTCGGGCAGGCCCGGGCACTGGCAGCGCTCGATCGCACCGACGAGGCGATCGAGATCCTCGAAGCATCGATCGCCGATTTCCCGGAGCCGGCGTTGATGACGGTGCTCGGTGAGCTGTACGAGGCGACCGGCCGCACCGTCGAGGCGCGCGACCTCTACGCCGAGACGGCGGCGTTGATCGACCGTCACGGCGCGGCCGGCGAGGACAACACCCTCGAGGCCGCCCGCTTCCACGCCGATCACGCCGATCCCGAGGACGCAGTTCGCTTCGCAGAGCTCGCCTTCGACCACCGTCCGACGGTGTTCGCCGCCGACGCCCTCGCGTGGTCGCTGACCCGCGCCGGGCGTGCCGACGAGGCGCTTCCGTACGTGACCCAGGCCCATCGCCTCGGCACCGAGTCGGTCGACATGCAGGTCCACGCCGCCGCCGCGTACGCTGCCGCCGGCCTGGGCCAGCAGGCGCGAGACGCTCTGACCGAGGCATTCGAGAGCACGCCGTACACGTTCCCCGAACTCCCATCGATCGCCACCCGCCTGGCCAACGACCTCGGTGTCGGTGTCCCACCCGCGTGGACGGTCGAGCACTCGGACTCCGGCTGACGCTCAGTCGGGCGTTCGTCCCGAGCTTCGTCGTGGTCGGTACAGCGCCGGCTGTACAGTCCCGACGGGGCCCGGCCCGGCCGCGCCTGCCGCACACCACGATGAAATTGCGAGCACCAACTCCGATGCGTTCCACGCTGGGCGACGAGCTCGCCGCAGCCCGACGGGCGTTCGACGATGGCGCAGGTGGCTGGCGGTATCTCGAGCGCGCTCACATCCTGTCGCAGCCGTGGGCCTTCGATCACGTTCGGGTTCACGCCGCGATGCTGCGGCGGGCATGGCACGAACGCGACCGCACCGAGATCCGCGGCCAGGTGCTGCGACTCGTCGTGGCCGGTCCTGGCTCGCTCGTCAACCGCTACCCGATCGGCAACAGCGGCCGCGCCCGGGTGTCCGCCACCGCGCCGATGCCAATCGGTGACGACGACGTACGAGCCGCGCTCGTCGCAGCCGGTCAGCCGGTTGGCGACGAGTAGCTGCGGTCTGCCGATCTCCTCGGTCGTTCCGGTCAGTCTCCGGTGCGCAACTGGTCGAGCAGCGCACGTACTCGGCTGTCGATCTCGTCACGGATGGCGCGGACGACGTCGATCGGTTGCCCGGCGGGGTCGTCGAGCTTCCAGTCCTCGTAGCGCTTTCCGGGATAGTACGGGCATGCGTCGCCACATCCCATCGTGATGACGACGTCGGATGCGGCGACCGACTCGTCGGTGAGGGCTTTGGGCGTGGCGTGGATGGCGTGGAGGTCGACGCCGATCTCCTGCATGGCGGCCACGACAGTCGGGTTGATCGACTCGGCGGGCGCAGTGCCCGCCGAGCGCACGACCACGGTGTCTCCCGCGTAGCGGGTCAGCAGAGCGGCTGCCATCTGAGAGCGTCCGGCGTTGTGAACGCAGACGAACAGGACTTCGGGCCGGTCAGCCATGTGGCACCTCGTGAGCTCGGCTCGGATACAGCACCTTGATCAGTCCGACGGCGACGACCACGCCGACGAGCTGCATGACGACGAACATCGGCACCGAGGATGGCTCGATCCCGGCGAAGCTGTCAGACAGCGTGCGGGCAATCGTCACGGCCGGGTTGGCGAAGCTGGTCGACGACGTGAACCAATAGGCGCCTGCGATCCAGAGCCCCACGGCGTACGGCAGGGCGTCGGCGCGACCGGTGCGGAGGCATCCGTGGATCACGAGCAGCAAACCTGCCGTAGCGACCACCTCCGACAGCCACAGCGCGCCGGACGAGCGGGCTTGCGTCGAGAAGTCGATGGCGGGCAGGTCGAACATCAGGTTGGCGATCACAGCGCCGGCGCAGCCGCCGATGATCTGGGCCACGATGTGAATCCCCGTCTCTGTGGTGCTGATGGTGCCGTGGACGCGAGCGACGAGTGTGACGGCAGGGTTGAAGTGGGCGCCCGACACGGCGCCGAGGATGAGGATCAAGGCGACGAGTGCGGCGCCGGTGGCAGCGGAGTTCTCGAGCAGTTGCAGGCCCACATCCGAGGGCGAGAGCCGTTCGGCCGTGATGCCGGAGCCAATTATCGCCATGACAAGCAGTCCGGTGCCGAGCGCTTCGGCGACGAAGCGTCGCCACGCACCAACCTGCGACGCGCTCAAACCTGGCTCCGTCATCACCAGTCACTGGCCGTCATGACCGGCTGCGTCGGACTGGAACGACTCTGTCGCGACTGAACCGTCGCCAGAACGCTCACGGCGCCGATCACGAGGACGGCACCAAGCCATTGGCGGCCGACCAGCCGCTCGTCGAGGAGCACAGCGGCAGCGGCCACGCCGAACACCGGAACGAGGTTGATGAACAAGCCGGCGACCGCGGGCGAGCAGGTGCGAAGTCCGCGCACCCAGAACCAGAATGCGACCCCGTAGTAGAGCGCGCCGGCGACGAGCGCACTTGCCCACCCGGTCGCCGACACGTCACCGAGGTCACCGGTGCGACCGGCGACGGCGGCACCGGCGAGCAGGGCCAGAGCGAAGCCGAGCGCTGCGATCTGTTGCAGCAGGATCACACCCAACGTGGACGAATTACCCAGATAGCGCCCCGACAACACCGTGTAGAGCGCGCACGCCGCCACACCCGCCAGCATCAGTGCGACTCCGACCGAGTCGAGCTCCACGTCGGGAGCGGCGACCACCAGCAGCACCCCGACCAGCGCCACCCCCGCACAACCGGTCACCGCTGCGGTCGGACGTTGCCTCAACAACGCCCACGCCATCAGCAGGATCAGGATGGGCTCGGTCGCCCACAGCAGGGAGGTGGCGCTCGCCGTGATGCCGCGCCAGACCGGCGAGGCCGAGCGCGTACGACACACCCGGATTGAGCACGCCCAGCAGAACCAACGGGCGGCGGTGCTCATTCGGGAGTCCACGACCCTCGATCAGGGCCGCGATCAACAGGAGGCCGACGCTCATCGTGAGCTGAATCGGCAACAACGTGAGCGGGGCGATCTCATCGATCGCTCGCTTGCTGACCGCGGTCGCCACACCCCAACACGCGGCTGCGGCGACGAGCGACCACGCGGACATTCGAACCAGTGACATGAGAACTCCTCGTGAGACGAGCGGGACGAACCGGACAGCCGTTCAGGCCGCTGGTTCATCCCGGTCGCAACACGAATAGCCCGGCAGCCGAGCTCGGCGGAGCTCGGATTCATGCTCAGCCGGCACGAGATCACACCTCAGACGGGCAGCACTCGTCGTCGGTGCTGCACGACATCGCGGGAGCGTCGGCGAGCACCGTGTAGAACTCCCAGTCGTTCTCGGGTCCCTTGACCCAGGTCTTGTCCTGCACCGCGAAGCAACACGACACGTTGTCCTGCACGTGCTGCTCGAACCCGAGCTCCTGCGTGCGGGCAATGACCGCCGCGACCTCGTCGGGGGATTCGACCTCGACGCCGATGTGATTGAGCGTGCCCGGCTCACCGGAGTTGGCGAACAGCACCAGCTTGAGCGGCGGATCGGCGATTGCGAAGTTGGCGTAGTCCGGACGCACCTTGGCGGGCGGGGTTCGGAACAGCTTGGTGTAGAACGCGATCGAGGCGTCGAGGTCTTCGACGTTGAGCGCTAGTTGGACTCGTGACACTGTGGGCCTCCTGGCATACATTGACGAATGTCGATGCAGTGACGATACCGAATAGATCGACGATTGTCCATGTATTTCTTCGACGAACATCGATACAGTTGCAACATGCCCAAGGCCGCTGCCGTGCTCGACCCGATCGCTTGCTGCACTCCCGTCCGCGCCGAGACACTCGACGAGGACACGGCCGAAACGTTGGCCCGCTCATTCGCCGCACTCTCCGACCCCATCCGCCTCCGATTGCTGAGCTTCATCGCCTCCGCGGACGCCGACGAGGTCTGCGCATGCGACCTGATCGAGCCATCCGGACGATCGCAGCCGACCGTCAGCCACCACATGAAGATCCTCGTGGATGCCGGCCTCGTCACACGCGAGAAGCGCGGACTGTGGGTCTGGTACCGACTCGTGCCCGAGCGCCTCGACGCATTACGCTCCGTGCTCCGCTCATCCGAAATTGCCTCAGCGCTCGGCGAGAGCGCGAGGTGCCCGAGCGCACCCAGAGGGTGACCTCAGTGCTTGGCGTAGGTGGCCGCCCCTTGGAACTCGACCACGACGACCGGGTCTTCGCTGACGACCCACGCGTCGTGCCCGGGAGCGATCCGATACACGGACCCGGAAGTCACCTCGCCGCTGGTGCCGTCGTCGCTCACGACGTGCAGCGTTCCCGACACGAGGTAGCCGACGTGTTCGGTTTGGCACGACTCGCGTGCCGACGATCGGCTTGATGTGCTCGGACCAGCGCCATCCGGGCTGGAACGTGTAGCGGCCGATCTCACCGCCGCCGATCTTGACGACTTCGACAGTCGTCTTCTCGGGCCTGCGTACCTCGTCGGGCGAAGAGAAGTCGTTGACCTCTAGTCCTGACATGTCTGTTCTCCTGATCTCGGCCGGACGGCCGGGCTGGGAAGTGGTCACCGGCACGCTGGCTGAAACAACTGCGCCGGCTGTATCTGGCCGGCCTAGCCGGTCACTCTTGGCTTCGAGGATCAGGTTGATCGGCGTCTCGGCGGCACGGCGGAACCGTGTGTAGCCGGCCTGTTCGAACACGTCCGCAGTTGAGCTTCGCCGGCCTGGGCGCCGAGGCCGAGGCCGACCTCCTGGGAGAGCGAGTTCGGCGTGCAGATCGAGGACGACGCGGTGTACAGCAGCGCTGCGATCGGGTTGTCGGCGATGTTGGTGGCGCGCCCGTCGAGCGCGTACGGCTCGACCAGCAGCACGGTGCCATCGTCGGCGAGGTGGTCGAGGGCGTAGCGCGGCGATGCCGACCGGGTCGCCCATGTCGTGCAGGCAGTCGAAGAAGCAGATCAGATCGAACGTGCCCGGGTAGCTCTTGGCGTCGGCGACGTCGAACGAGGTCTGGTCGGCGACGCCCGCTTCGTCGGCGCGTTGGCGGGCGACGTCGATCGACGCGGCGTGGAAGTCGAAGCCGGTGATGCGGGCGTCGGGGAACGTCTGGGCCAGCACGACAGCGGAGGCGCCGTGCCCGCACCCGACGTCGGCGACGGTGCCACCGCTCGCCAGCTTGTCGGCGACGCCGTCGAGCGCGTCGATCCATCCGGGAAGCTCGGCGCGGTACCGGTGCGGAAGAACCACTCGGTGCCCGAGAACAGGCACGGGTGGTGGTCGCCCCACGACAGGCCGCCGTCGCCGCGGAAGGCGTCGGCGATCTTGGGCAGATCGATGTACAGCGAGCCGAACACGCTCATCGCCCTGGCGACGAACGCCGGTGAGTCCTCGTCGGCCAGCGCCATCGCAGCCTCCGGGACAGATCGAGTACGTGGTCGCTGCTCGCGTCCCACTCGATCAGCCCACCGGCGACCTGGCCGTCGAGCCACTCCCGAACCAGGCGAGCGTTGCACCGGCGGCGGCGGCGAGGTCGTCGGCGCGTGGCGGACCGCGTGTCGGCGAGCGCGCGGTACAGCCCGAGCTCGTCGCCGAGCCAGATGCCGAAGCACATGGCGCCGCCGGTCATGTGGCCGATCATCTGCCCCATGAACTCTTCGAGCTTCGACGTGTCAATCGTGTCGTCGATCATTTGATCCTCCCTTGGAAATTTCCGAGCCCTGCGGGTGTAGGTCTCGCCTCGTCGACCCGGTGTTACACAACGTGAGCCTCAGTACTCGACCGATTCGATGACATCGAGATTGTGAAACGTCGGCTCGTCCGTCGACGAGCGCCATCAACTTGCCCGCGAATTGCTGCGTGACCGGGTCGTTCGAGTTCTCCATCGCCTCTTCGTATGAGTCGAAGAACACGATGTTCAAGTAGTGGTTGGCGTCGTCGCGGTCGTGCACCAGCACCCGTCGACGTGCCTTTGTCCTGGACTGGGCAGCCGCTTCCCACTCCCGCCCGAGGGCCTGCATCTCGTCGAACCGGGACGTGCGGTACTCGATCACCTGGATGAACTGCATCTGGATCTCCTCTTCGGAACTGGGACCTCTACCGCTGTAGTCCACGTACGAGAGCCCTCCGTTACACGCAATAACGTTGGTTGCGATGGATGACGACGGCGAACTCGTCGCACGGCTGCAGGCCGGTGACGAGGCCGCGTTCGTCGAGCTCGTTCATCGTTACCAACATCGACTCGTGCGCCTGGCCCAGTCGATGGTCGGCAGCCGCGCCGTCGCCGAAGAGGTCACACAGGAGACATGGCTGGCGGTGGTGCGTGGCATCGAACGATTCGAAGGCCGATCCTCGTTCAGGACCTGGTTGTATCGGGTGCTGCTCAATCGCGCCCACTCGGCGTCGGCCAAAGAACAGCGCGCAGGCCGACCCGAACAACCGCTCGCCGAATGCTTCGGCGCGACGACCACTGGGACATTCCCCCGGTCGAGTGGTCCGACCAGGTGGACGACACCGTGGTCGCCGCTCAGCTCGTCCAGCGGGTGTTGACGCTGCTTCCACAACTGCCCGAGGCCCAACGCCAGATCGTCGTCCTCCACGACATCGAACACGTCGCGTCGGACGAGATCTCAGCGATGCTCGGCATCACCGACGGCAACCAGCGAGTCCTCCTGCACCGAGGACGCACACGTCTGCGTGCCATGCTCGCGGCCGAGATGGGAACAGTCGCACCATGAACCTGCGCTGGCGCCGACGCCGCGACATCGCTTGTCGACAGGCCGTCGAGCTCATGTCCGACTACCTCGACGGACGTCTCGAGGATCGCGACCGGGTCCGCCTCGAGCGACACTTCAGCGACTGCCCACACTGCGTGGAATACCTCGCCCAACTACGAGTGACGATCGACGCGCTCGGCCGAGCCGAACCCGACGACCTGTCCGATGACGCCCTCCACGAGCTGGTCGATCTCTACCGCCACTGGCAACGTGACGCCTGACGTTGGCAGTCCGCATGGCCGTCGTCTCCTGACGTCCGAATGCATGGCCAGGATTGCTCCGGCGGCGAGGACGCGCTCGGGCCAACGCGTCAGAGGTTGGTTCGGCGTTCGTGGGCTTCGGGGTAGCGGGCTCCGACGATGGCGATGTCGGCGGCGGCCTGGTCGATCCGGCGCAGGTCGTCGGCGCTCGAGCTCGACGGTCGCGCCGCCGACGTTCTCTTCGAGCCGTTCGATCTTCGTGGTGCCCGGGATCGGGACGATCCAAGGGCGTTGGGCGAGCAGCCAGGCCAGTGCGATCTGGGCGGGTGTCGCGTGCAGCCGATCGGCGACGGTGCGGAGCAGCTCGACCATCGCCGTGTTGGCCGTGCGGGCCTCGGCTTCGAAGCGCGGGATCGAGGCGCGGATGTCGTGGTCGGCGAACTCCGTGTTGGCGTCGATGGTGCCGGTGAGGAAGCCCTTGCCGAGCGGGCTGAACGGCACGAAGCCGATGCCGAGCTCCTCGAGCGTCGGGAGCACCTCCTCCTCGGGTCGCTTCCACCACAGCGAGTACTCGCTCTGCACCGCGGTCACCGGAAGCACGGCGTGGGCCCGGCGGATCGTGCCCGCCGCCGCTTCGGACAGCCCCCAGTGCTTGACCTTGCCGGCTTCGACCAGATCCTTGACGGCGCCGGCGACATCCTCGATCGGGACGTCGGGGTCGACGCGGTGTTGGTAGTAGAGGTCGATCGAGTCGACGCCGAGCCGTCGCAGCGAGCCTTCGGTGGCTGCCTTGATGGTGTCGGGCCGGCTGCCGGCCGGTCTGACCGTCGGCATCGACGAGGCCGAACTTGGTCGCGATGACGACCTGGCCGCGGAACGGCGCCAGCGCCTCGCCGACGAGCTCCTCGTTGGTCAGCGGGCCGTAGACCTGGGCGGTGTCGAAGAACGTGACGCCGAGCTCGACGGCGCGGCGGATGACGCCGATCATCTGGTCGCGGAGGTCGCCTTCGGCGACCTTGCGTCCGAGGCCCATGCAGCCGAGCCCGAGGGCAGACACCTCTAGACCGTTCGTGCCGAGTGTTCGCTTGTCCATGTGATCGCTCCTATTTCGTGACGTCGCCGATCGGACGGCGCGGAACGGGTGCCGCGGCTGTTCCTACGAGCGGGGACTGCCCGGTCGACGGTCTCGCCGTCGCGTCAGCATCAGCGATCCGGCGACGATGAGTGCGAGCGCGGCTGCGGTCAAGGTCGTCGGGTCCGAACCGGTCTGAGGAAGCCCGCCGGATCCGGCGGTCGTCGTGGTCGGCCCGGGCGGAGGACTCCGCCGCCGGTCGTCGTCGGGGCTGGATCCGTGGTGGTCGTCGGCCCCGGCGGGAAGACGCCGCCGCTGGTGGTCGTCGGGGCCGGCTGCGTCGTCGTGGTCGACGTCGACGTGCTGGTGGGTGTCGTGGTGGACGTGGTGGACGTGGTGGACGTGGTGGACGTGGACGTGGTGGTCGTGGTGGACGTTGTTGGTGGTCGTGGTGGTCGTCGGTGGAGGTCGTGGTCGACGTGGTCGTCGGCGGCAGCGTGGTTGTCGAGGTCGTGGTCGACGTGGTGGTCGTCGGCGGCAGCGTGGTTGTCGAGGTCGTGGTCGACGTGGTCGTCGGCGGCAGCGTGGTTGTGGAGCGTCGAGGTAGTAGAGGTAGTCGTGGACGTAGTGGTGGACGTAGTCGTGGATGTGGTGGTGGACGTCGTCGTGGACGTGGACGTGGAGGTGGAGGTGGAGGTCGACGTGCTCGTGCTCGACGTGGACGTTGTCGGGCGATGGTTCCGCAGTCGAGCGTCCCCTGGAACGGGTAGTTGTGGACCTCACCGCCGGTGCTACCGGTCGTGCCTTGGTGATACTCCGTGGTGACGACGGCACCTTCGATGTTGTTCGGGCTGATGTCGGTGAGCGTCCCTGACGGGTTGTAGAACGTTCCTTCCAGTGAGTCCCCACCTTGGAGCGTGACGTCGGGACCGTTGGGAAAGTTCCACAGCGTGTAGAGCGCGGTCTGGTTGTTGGCGCCACCCTGGTTCTGCACCGCCCACGTGAATGGATCCGCACCCAGGATGTTGATCAGGAGCGGTGTCGTCGCGCTGGGCTGAGTCCGGTACGTGAAGGACCCGACGTTGAGCAGATTGGCGACGGTGAGATCGAGCACATTCGTCACGCCCGGGGTGAGGGTGACGTACACCTGAACCCCCGGCGGGATGTTGTTTGGGTCGTAGGTCACGTCGCCGTTGGCGTTGGTGAGCGTGACGCCGCTCGTCGCGCAGGTCCCGAAGTCGGCGGAGATCGTGCGCATCGTGGCGAACTGGGTGGCGAAGTCGATCGGCGGGTCGGGAAGGCCGGCGTCGGCGGGAGCCTGGTTGGCGTTGACGAGCACCTGCGGTGTGGTGTCGACCGTGCCGCCGTTCGGCACGACGTGCAGTGTTCCGTTGTTGAGCAGATCGGCGTTGTCGCTGTTGCCCAGCGCCAGGAGTCCGTTGTTGATCTGTACTCGGCCATTCGGCGCGGCCGGCTGCGAAGTCGACCTGCCCCCCGATGTAGAACGAGATCGGAGGGCCGGCACCGCGTGGATTGAAGACCCCGGGGTGAATGGTCGCGATGCGTCCGAAGTTGCCGGAGATCGTGAGGTCACCACCGAACGCGATCCGAACCCTCGATGTCGGTGCCAGACACCTCGACGTCGTCCTCGACGAACACGAGGAAGCCTTGTGTGGGCGACAACGGGAAAATCGGTTCCGCACGCGCCTCGTCGGTGCTTCGCAGCACGACGCCAGTGATCACGAATGGCACCGACTGCGACAACAGTCGCCGTCGCAGCGCGATTCATCTGCGACACCATATGTGAGGTCGCCGCGTGTGCCGCCCTCGGACCGGAGGTTCAGGGACCGATCTGGGAGACGGCTGTACGGAGTTCCCGTCGGGTGGCGAGGCCGAGCTTGGTGAACACCTTGCTCAGGTGGTACTCGACCGTCCTGGGGCTGATGAACAGCTCGCTGCCGATCTCGGCACCACTCGCACGACACGGGCCCCGGAGCTGCTGTCCGCGAGATAGTCCATCAACGACGTGTTGCCGACACCCGCCTCACCCCGGAGAACGAGCACCTGGCTCCGATGGGCGCGGACGTCGGCCAGTACCCGGTCCGACGCCTCACACTCACTGCGCCGGCCGAGCAGGCCGGAATCCCGAATCACTCGCGGACACCCACCTGCCCCGCCCCCGGTGACAAGCACATTTCGGCAACGATGATCCGGCACCACCGTGAGAGCGGATCGGGATCGTCGTCCGCCCCGACCCCAGGAGCTTCCGTCACGTCCTCTCACACGTGGAAGCATCGGGACATGACTCGATTCACGCGTGGCTTCACCGGTCGTGGCCGCGGCCGAGACGCCCGGCTGCCGCCGGGCCAGTACGACACGGGGACCTCGTGGCCGGTGTTGACCGCGGAGGTGACGCCGCGAATAGAGACCGCGGGTTGGACGTTCACCATCGACGGCTTGGTTGAGCATCCAACCACGTGGACATGGGACGAGATGCACGCCCTCCCGCCGAGTACCTACGACGGCGCGATCCACTGCGTCACGACCTGGTCGAAGTTCGACATGCAATGGCGAGGCGTCTCGCTCGACACGCTGCTTGCGATCGCGCAGTCCGGTACCGAACGCGAGCCACGTGCTCGCGCTATCTTCCACCGGCTACACGACGAATCTGCCGCTCGACGACGTCACCGGAGGCAAGGCCTGGGTCGCCTTCGAAGCCGACGGCAAACCACTCTGTCACCCGACCATGGCGGACCGGCACGACTGCTCGTCCCGCACCTCTACTTTTGGAAGAGCGCCAAGTTCGTCGCCGGGATCACCGTGCTCGACCACGACGAACCCGGCTTCTGGGAGGTCCGCGGCCATCACGACCGCGGCGACCCCTGGCTCGAACAGCGGTACCAAGGTGACTGAGTCGTGAGCGATCCGCGTCCGATCGTCGTCCCGCCCGTCGGCGCATGGCAGCACGGCCACCGTCACCGACATCCGCGCGAGACGCCGCGCGTGAAGACGTTCTCGCTCGCGGCTGGACCGCCCGACGCACACCTCGCGGGACAGCATTTCGTCGTGCGACTGAACTGCGCCCGACGGTTACACCGCGCAGCGCTCCTATTCGGTCGCATCCCCGCCCGGTGACGGTTCGTCGATCGAACTGACCGTGGAGCGACTCCCCGACGGCGAAGTATCGACGTTCCTCCACGACGAGCTGCAGGTCGGCGACGACGCTCGAACTGCGCGGGCCGATCGGCGGATGGTTCGTCTGGGACGGCACACTCCCGCGGTGCTGATCGGAGGCGGCTCGGGCGTGGTGCCCCTGATGGCCATGTTGCGCCTTGCACGCCGACAACAGCGGCCGACGCCGGCCCACCTGCTCGTGTCGGCCGTGACCGACCGACCTGATCTACGCCGAGCGAGCTGTCGGCGATGACGCGACCGTCCTTTTCACCCGGGCAGCACTTCCGGACTCCGTTCGACGGCCTGGCCGCATCACAGCCGACGACCTCGTCGCCCCACGTCCGCAACGACGCGACCGTCTACATCTGCGGCTCGGCGGGTTTCGCGGCAGCCGCCAGCGAACTCGCCATGGAATCCGGATTCGACGCTGGCTCGATTCGAGTCGAACGCTTCGGCCCGAGCGGTTAGAGCAACGGCGTGACTCCGGTGCGCACTCCGGGATCAGCCGGCGCCGGCGGCCCAGCCGGACTACGCCGACGATGCGCAGCACCAGCACCCGGTCGAAGGGCTGGTCCGCGGTACTGCGGGTAGCGCCCGGCCAGCCGGGCGGCCAGGCCGCCGCCCGGTCGGCGGCGGCGTCGCCCTGCCAGCGCAGCTCGGCCCGCACCCACCACAGCCGTGACCAGTCGTCGCGGTCCCAGTGCTCGACCAGCAGCGTCGCGCGCGGATCGGCCTCGAGGTTCCGCTCCCGCTGCAGCCGCGACGACGCCTTCGGCTTGACCGGTCGACGGGCACGCCGACGAGCCGTCGCTCGTCGACGGCGTACGCGACCGGCACGGCGTCGACGCCCCGCTCGGCGTGCACCGTGCACAGGATCCCGTGGTCGTGCGCCGCCAGCCGGGCCCGCGCCTCGTCCTCGGCGAGCCTCATCGCAGGAACCGTAGTTCGTCGCGAGCGGCTGGCGTCGACGCAAGACCGGCGCACTACGGTGGCCCCGTGCTGGGGCAACCGCGCCTCCGTGATCCTTCTCGGCTGCGAGAGCTGGATGGTGCGATGAACCTCGGCCGTCTGGGTCGAGCGCCACGGCCGCGGACGGCCCGACGACCCGGCACTGGCCGACGGCGAGCGCGTCCACGCCACGTGGGCCGACGTTCGCCGCCCGGACGGCCGGCGCCGCCGCCGGCCTGCGCGACGGCTTCGGTCTGGCGCCCGGTGACCGGGTCGCGATCGTGATGCGCAACCGGCCCGAGTACCTCGAGGCGCTGTTCGCCATCTGGCACGCCGGTCTCGTGGCCGTGCCGGTCAACGCCCGCCTGCACCGCGACGAGATCGCCTACATCCTCGAGCACAGCGAGTCGGCGGTCGTGGTGACCGACGACGATCACGCCGACGACGTCGAGTCGCTCGTGGGCACCGTCGCCTCGCTGCAGGCGGCGGTGGTGGCGCCGGGAGAGCGGTGGGACCGGCTCACGGCGTCGTCGCCGGCGCCGCTCGTCGACCGGCAGCCGGAGGACCCGGCCTGGCTGTTCTACACGAGCGGCACGACCGGCCGGCCGAAGGGCGCCACGCTCACCCACCGCAACCTGCTGATGGCGTCGCTCAGCTACTTCGCCGACATCGACCCGGTGACGCCGCAGGACTGCATCCTCCACGCCGCTCCGCTGTCGCACGGCTCGGGGCTGTACGGGCTGCCGCACGTCGCGCGAGGGGCGGTGAGCGTCGTGCCGCAGTCCGGCGGCGTCGACGGCGACGAGATCGCCGCCCTCCTGCGGCGCTGGCCGGGAATGTCGTTCTTCGCCGCTCCCACGATGGTGAAGCGGCTGGCCGGCGACCGGGCCGTCGCCGGCGCCGACCTCTCGCACCTGAAGACGATCATCTACGGCGGCGCACCGATGTACCTGGCCGATCTCGAGGACGCGCTCGCCGTCTTCGGCCCCCGCCTCGCCCAGATCTACGGGCAGGGCGAGACGCCGATGACGATCACCGCCCTGTCCAAGGCCGACCACGCCGACCGGGACCATCCCCGGTGGCGGGATCGCCTGCAGAGCGTCGGCGTCGCCCGCACCGACGTCGAGGTCCGCGTCGTCGACGACGACGATCGCCAGCTCCCGGCCGGCGAGGTCGGCGAGGTCGTGGTCCGGGGCGACGTGGTCATGGCCGGCTACTGGAAGCAGCCCGACGCCACCGCCGAGGCGCTGCGGGGCGGCTGGCTGCACACCGGCGACGTCGGCAGCTTCGACGCCGACGGGTACCTCACGCTGCGCGACCGCTCCAAGGACCTGATCATCAGCGGCGGGATGAACATCTACCCCCGGGAGGTCGAGGAGGCGCTGCTCCGCCACCCCGGCGTCCGTGCCGCCGCCGTCGTCGGTCGGCCCGACGACGGAGTGGGGCGAAGCAGTGGTCGCCTTCGTGGTGGCCGCCGACGACGCCACTCCACCGCCGCCTGAGGACCTCGACCGGACATGCCTCGATCACATCGCCAGGTTCAAGCGACCGAAGGAGTACCGGTTCGTCGACGCCTTGCCGACGAACAACTACGGCAAGGTCGTCAAGCTCGAGCTGCGCGATCAGCTGCGATCCGAGGCCGACGACAAGCACCGCCTGAGCGGCCCCCCGAGGCCCCGGAGTTCAAAAGGCAGCGAGCGAGGGCCTCACGGCGACCAGCCAGGAGATCGTGCCAGATCTCGAATCCAACGTCCCGTAGTCATCGATTCGGCCTGCGCGGCCCGCCCTCTCCTCGCACGCCTCGTACGACCGCTTGTGCCCGAACTGAGCGTCCGTCGAACTGCTCAACGGTGAGATCTCAGGCGAAGCCTTCGGTGGCGCGGAGGCCGGCGAGGAAGTCGGTCGGCACGAAGCCGGGCACGTGCACCGAGGCGACCGACTCGAGCCACGACATGCGGACCGAGTCGGGATGGGCGCGCACTTCGTCAGCGAGCACGGCCTCGAACTCGGCCGGGAAGTCGTGCGCGGCCAGCGGTCGAGCACCGCCCGAACCAGCGTCGGCTCGAGCGCCTCGGCGCCCGAGCCGCGGACGTCGAGCGCGATGCCGCGGTTGGCGTAGCGGGTCTCGGGGCTCTTGTGGCGGGCGAGCGGGGTGGACGCGTGCATCGCGATGCAGTCCCACACGTTGGCGGCCCGGTCGCGCCCCATCCCCTGATCGAGCAGCAGCTCGCGCACGAGGTTGGCGCCGCGCACCTCGAACCGCTCGCTGCCATCGGCGGCCGGGGCGAGGCCGACGTCGTGAAGCACCGTGCCGAGGTAGAGCACCTCGTCGTCGAGCTCGACACCGTCGGTGGCAGCGAACGCAGCCGCGAACTGATAGCTGCGCTCGCTGTGAGCGACGACGACCGGTGCGCATTGGTCGAGCAGCCGGCGCAGCTCGGCGACGAGAGGCGGTGCGGGTGGGTCGATCAGATGACCGCTCACGCGGTCACCTGCCGTGCTGCGATGGCCTCGATCTCGAGCAACAAGCGCTCGTCCAAGTGATCGGTGACGAGCACGGTGAGCACGGGCCGTCGGTCGCCCAGTACCTCGTGACGCACTTCGCGATTGGCGACGCGGAAACTCCGGTCGCGGATGTACATCGACACCTTGACGAGATGGTCGAGCGTGAATCCGGCGGCCGCCAGGCAGCGCTCGACGTTGCGCCACGCAAGGCGGGCCTGATCCGCGAAGCCGTCGGGCACCGAGCCGTCGAGGTCTGCCGGCACCTGGCCGGCGACGAACAACAGCTCGGTTCCGGCCGGAACCACCGCCGCGTGGCTGTAGCCGCCGACCGCCGTGTGAACGCCGTCGGGATCGAGAGTGCGATGGACCTGGGTCATGCGGTCACCGTAGATGGGCGGGCGGAGGTCGTGAGAGGCCGACGAAGTTGGTCGAGATCACAAAGCGCAGCGGGGGTAGTTATGGTCGACGCATGGCGTTCGACGACGCGTTTCCCATCCTGACGGATGCCGACCTGAGGCTGTTGGAGTCGTTCGGTACCCGGCGACGAGTCGACGTCGGGGACGTGTTGTTCCGTGCCGGTGACGACACGTACGAGTTCTTCGCCATCGTGTCGGGCACCGTACAGATCATCAACGAAGCCGACGCCGTCGACGATGTCGTGATCGAGCACGGCCCGGGACGATTCCTCGGTGAGATCAACCTGCTCACCGGGCAACGGGGTCTTATCTGACGGCACGAGTCTCGGCCCCGGGCGACGTGATCGCCGTCCCTGTTGGTGAGTTGCGTCGGCTGATCGCCACCAACCCGGAGCTGAGCGACATGATCCTCACGGCGTTCGCTGCCCGGCGGGCGATACTGCTCGAGGCATCGGCCAGCGTCACCCCGTCATCGGATCGCGCGACTCGTCGGCGACCCTTGGCTCTGCGCGAGTTCCTCGTCAGGAACCAGCTCCCGCACCAGTGGCTCGACGTCGAAGCCGACAGCGACGTCGCCCGGTTGGCAACCGAGTTCGGGCTCGAGCCGGCCGACTATCCGGTGGCGTTGACCAGCGGCGCCGTCCTTCGCCAGGCGACCCCGGGAATGCTGGGGTCGTACTTGCGGCTCACGGCCGAGGCCCTGCCCGAGCGATGCGTCGATGTGGTGGTGATCGGAGCCGGACCGGCCGGGCTCGCGGCCTCCGTGTACGCCGCCTCGGAAGGGCTGCGAACGGTGACGATCGAATCGATTGCGCCCGGCGGTCAGGCCGGCACCAGCTCGCGGATCGAGAACTACCTCGGTTTCCCGTCGGGCGTATCGGGGTTCGAGCTCACGAACCGCGTGCTTGACACAGGCGCGGAAGTTCGGCGCCGCGCTCACGACACCCTGCGAGGCCGTTGGGCTGTTCGAACAGGCCGGACACCTCATCGTCGAGCTCAGCGATGGATCGGTGATCGGCGGTCGTGCGTTGATCGTGGCAACGGGAGCCCACTACCGACGTCTCGACCTCGAGCGACTGACCGAACTGGAAGGAGCCGGGGTCTATTACGCCGCCACCGACACCGAAGTGCGCATGTGCACCGGTGCACCGGTCGTGGTGGTGGGCGGTGGCAACAGTGCCGGACAGGCGGCGCTCCATCTGGCGAAGGCCGGATGCCACGTGACGCTCGTCGTGCGTGGCCACGATCTCACCGAGTCGATGTCGAGCTACCTCTCGGATCGGATCGCCGCGCATCCCCGGGTCACACTCCGCTCGCGGACGGTCGTGGCCGAGTTGCACGGCAACCGCTCCCTGAGCGGCATCACTCTGCGACACCCCGATCACGGGACCAGCGAGGTGCCGGCCACAGGACTGTTCTCCTTCATCGGAGCCGAGCCGGGGACTGTCTGGTTGAACGGCGAGGTCGCCACCGACGACCGCGGGTTCATCCGGACCGATCGCGACCTCGCGCCATCCGACCTCGGGCGCCGCGTGGGCGACGCCTGGGGCGCGATCCGCTTCCCTATGAGTCGAGCAGGATCGGCTTGTTCGCGGTCGGGGACGTTCGGTCAGGCTCGATGAAGCGGGTCGCCTCCGCTGTCGGTGAGGGCTCGGCTGCGGTTCGCTCGGTGCACGACCATCTCGCATTCAGCCACTGAACGACGGGCGCGGTACGATCCTGGTGGTCGAGCACGAGAAGCGAGGGAAACAGTCATGGCTGAGATGAGCGTCGAGCGGCTGAGCGAGTTCGGTGAATCGTGGAACAAGAGCGATCCTGATCTCGTCGCCAGCTACTTCACCGAGGACGGCAGCTTCTTCTCGTCGGCCGGGCCCGCGCCACTCGGCCGGAGCTACCACGGCAAGGACGGCATCCGTCAAGCCGCCCGGGACTTCGACGCGAAGTATCCGGGCGGCCAGTTCACGAACGTCAAGGTCTTCGTGTCCGGTGACACCGGGATCCTGGAATGGGAGCTCGCCGTTCCTGACGGCCAGGGCGGTGAGACGAGAACGGTCGGATGCGACCTGCTCCAGTTCCGTGGTGACCTCGTGCACCGGAAGAGCGCGTTCCAGAAGCGCTACACCTGACGCGGTCGACCAGCTGTCGGTTCTTCGCCGACCCTGCCGGACCGGTGGCGGCGGACGCCTGACTCTCAGGCGTACGCCTTCGGTGGCAGCCGGCGGGCCACGACCGCTCCGCCGAGCGCGGCAACCGCGATCGGGGCGATCAGTGCCGACGCCGACGCTCGATCCGGCGCTCCATCCCGCAGGAATCGCCGAAGGCCACGATCGCGCCGCTCAACCCGGCGCCGAGCGCGACGCCGAGGTTGTCGCGAGAGCTGGAGCGACGCAGTCGCCTCGCCATAGCGCTCCGGCGCTGCGACACGCAGCGTCGCCTGGGCGTGAGCCGAGTAGCCGAGGCCGACCCCGAACCCGGCGATCGTGGCGCCGACATGGATCAGCCAGAACGGGATGGCGCGACGGCCGAGGACACGGCGATCGTCGAGAGGCCGATGACCACGAACAGGTAGCTGATGCGGATGAAGAACGCCTCTCCGGTGCGCACGATGTGGCGCTGCTGGATCCAAGCGGCACCGGTCCATCCGAGCGTCGCCGCGGTCACGGCCACGCCGCCGGCGAAGGTCGACGCGTCCTTGGCGTTGGTGACCGCGTACGGCACGAAGGCGTCGGCGCCGTAGAACGCGAACATCACCATCCCCGCGACAGGACCGTCGCCGGAAGCCCGGCGCGGCGACCAGCGTGCCCGGCGGTGTGAGCCGGCGCAGCGGCCACAGACCGACGAGCAGACCGCCGACGATCAACGGCGCCAGCGCCCACCCGCCGCGGGTGAGCCCGCCGACGATCGAGCGCCGCGCCGGCAGCGACACGTACCGCTTCGACCATCGGCCGCCGCATCCACGGCCCGGTCGGCTCGGAGCGCTCGGCGACGGCGGCCCCCATGCGCATCATCGCCGGGACGATCACCGCTCCGGCGGCGAGCACCAACGGGAGCAGACCGAGGAAGATCCAGCGCCAACTCGTCCACGCCGCCACCCGCTCCGACAGCGCCGGGCCGAGGATGCCGGGAACCACCCACGCCGTCGACAGCACGGCGAACATGCGCGGCCGCGACTCGACCGGATAGAAGCGACCGATCGCGACGTACCCGACGGCGGGCACGACGCCGGCGCCGAATCCTTGGACGGTGCGGCCCAGCACCAGCACGGGCATCGACGGCGCCAAGCCGGCGACCGTCAGTCCGACCGCGAACAAGGACCAGGCCGATCACGTACGGCCGGCCGAGCCCGTGACGATCGGCCTGCCCGCCGGCGAACACGATGCCGGTCATCGTGCCGAGGAAGAACGCCGTGGTCACCCAGCCGTACCAAGCCAGACCGCCGAGGTCGGCCTCGATCTCGGGCATCACCGTGACGACCGCCAGCGACTCGAAGGCGACCAGCGTCACGATCGCCACGAGCCCGATCGTCAACGCCCGGTACGCCGGGGCGAACAGCCCGACGCCGGACGAGCTCGCTGAGGCGGTGTCGACGTTCTGCATCTGCGGCAAGTCAAGCGCCTCAAGTGCACTTGAGGTCAAGGGGATGCTCGCAACACGAGCCAGACTCACTGTGTCATGAAGGTGATCCGCATCGTCCCGAATCTGTCCTCCGACGCCTTCGCTCGCCAGTCGCGACTTCTACGTGGCGATGTTCGATCTCGTGGTCAGCGTCGAGCTCGACGACTGGTATCTCCAGCTCATGCCGGAATCCGACGCCACGCTCAACATCGGCTTCGTCAAGCCGGATCACGAGCTGTTCGCCGGCCGTCCGCCCGTCGGGGGCAACCGGCGGTCTCGTGCTGACGATCCACGTCGATGATGTCGACGAGGCGTACGAGCGAGCGAAGCGGCTCGGTGCCGAGATCGCGGCCGAGATCCGCGACGAGGAGCACGGCCAGCGACACTTCCTGGTGGTCGACCCCAACGGGGTGCTGTTGAACGTGATGAGCGCGGTCTGACGACCGGGCCAGATCCCGAGCCCTCAGATGCGAGTGGTGGGGTACGCGCGCGATGGGGGTCGCAGTGCCGTCTCCCACACCCAGAACGGAATGCCCCGGACATAGGCCGGGAGCGCTCGATGGTTGGTCACGGTCTGGTGCCCGCCATTTGACGCGGTTCGTTGATTGCAGTGTTCATGATGCTCCGTGCGTGGGGCGCACCCTGAGGCACGCGCCCGATTCGTGGGTCGCCGTATGTATGCGACGCCGAGGGGGTGTCGAACACGGTAAAGATCACCGAAGCCGAAGGCTTGGAGATCGCCTGAACATCGAGTGGAGATGCGGAGCTCAGCGGTGTGACGGGATTCGCCTGCAATGGATACGGCCGCCGTAGGGCCGCCAACCGTGGTCACGCGCTACCGGGTGACGATCACGACCAAGCCCGACGGTACGTGGAGCTACGACTCGCTCACGACACTGAAGTTCAGCGAGCACCCCGAGCCATTCGCCCACGTCGACAAGAACACGCTGCGTCACGTGCCCGATACATCAATCTGATTTGATCGATCTTCGGCAGGTCGCTACTGTCGATGGAATGCAGGGGTTGTCCGGCGAGCCACCACCCTTCGTGCGGTTGGCGTCGCACCCGCTTCGGTGGCGGTTGTTGCAGGAGCTGGTGCAGAGCGATCGGACCGTGCGCGAGTTGATGATCCTGATCGACGAGCCGCAGAGCTTGGTCTCGTACCACTTGCGCCTGCTCCGCGAAGGTGCCCTGGTCAAGGCCCGCCAGAGCTCGGCCGACCGACGCGACAGCTACTACGCGATCGACCTGTCCGCCTGCCGTGATTCTCTGCAGAGCGCAGGGCGCGCATTGCACCCCTCGCTGGGGATCGCGCCGCGGAACCCGCGTGTCCACGATCTCGGAGCCCGCGTCGCCGACCGCGGGTGTTGTTCCTCTGCACGGGCAACAGCGCCCGGTCGCAGATCGCAGAAGCGCTGCTCGAGCACATGTCGGCAGGGGCGATCCAGGCTGTCAGCGCCGGCAGCCGTCCGAAGTCGCTGCATCCCAACGCGATCCGGGTCCTTCACTCGTACGGGATCGACATCAGCGCCAACCGCACCAAACACCTCGATGAGTTCCGCGCCCAGCGATTCGACACGGTGATCACACTGTGCGACCGGGTTCGTGAGGTCTGCCCTGAGTTCCCGTCGAGACCAGAGCTCGTCCATTGGAGCGTTCCCGACCCGGCGCTCGAGGGCGTCAACAACCGCGCCTCGTACCCGGCATTCCGTCGCACCGCAGCCGAGATCGAGACCCGCATCAGCTTCAAGCTCCCGCTCCTCACCCGCACGCCAACCGCAAGGAGGCCCGACAATGCCCAACGATGAGACCGTCAATGTCCGCTACATGGTCGACGACGTCGAGCAGTCGATCGCGTTCTACACCGAGCTGCTCGGATTCGAGGTGCTCACCAGCTTCGCGCCGGCGTTCGCCGACGTGAAGCGGGGCAACCTGCGTCTGCTGCTCTCCGGACCGAAGAGCTCCGCAGGCCGCCCGATGCCCGATGGTGCCACTCCCGGTCCGGGAGGCTGGAACCGAATTCACCTCATCGTCGACGACATCGACGCCGAGGTCGCACGACTCCGCGACGCCGGCGCAACGTTCCGCAATGATGTCGTGACCGGACCAGGTGGTCAGCAGATCCTGCTCCAAGACCCGTCCGGCAACTTCGTCGAGCTCTTTCAGCCAGCGCAGGACTGAAGCGATTCGACTGAACGCCGAGTCGGGACGGTCGGCGCGGCGATGACGGCGCAGCTGCAGCGGCGACTGGGCCTGCTCGACGCCGTCACCGTGGGCGCCGGGTCGATGATCGGTGCCGGCGTGTTCAGCGCGTGGGGCCCGGCCACGGATGCGGCCGGAACGGGCGTCCTGATCGCGGCTCGTGGTCGCGGCGGCCGTCGCATTCTGCAATGCCACCTCCTCGGCCCAGCTGGCCGCCGTGCATCCCGAGTCGGGCGGCACCTATGTGTACGCCGTCGCCAGCTCGGGCCGGTGTGGGGTTACCTCGCCGGGTGGGGATTCGTCGTCGGCAAGACCGCCTCGTGCGTGGCGATCGCGCTCACCGCCGGCGCCTACCTGTGGCCCGATCACGCGAGGCTCGTCGGCGTTGCAGCCGTCACCGCCGTGGCAATCGTCAACGTCGGGGGTCTGAGCCGCACTGTTGTCGTCACCAAAGGTCTCCTCGCCGTTGCCCTGATCGCACTTGCCTCGGTGGTCATCGCCGGTTGGTCGAGCCCCGCCACCTCGCTCACGCGGCTCACCCCGATCGACACCTCCCTGGCCGGCGTCCTGCGTGCCGCCGGATTCCTGTTCTTCGCGTTCGCCGGGTATGCCCGCATCGCCACCCTCGGCGAGGAGGTTCGCGAGCCCGCCACCACCATCCCCAAGGCGATCCCTCGTGCTCTGGCGGGAGTGCTGGCGATCTATGCCGTCGTCGGCGTCACCGTGCTCGCGACGCTTCCCGTCGACACCATCGCGGCGAGTGACGCACCACTCGGTCTCGTGGTCAGCAGCTCGCGATTCGACTGGCTCACGCCGATCGTCCGCATCGGCGCCGGCATCGCCGCGCTCGGCGTCCTCCTCAACCTGATCCCGGGGGTCTCGCGGACCGTGCTGGCGATGGCCCGCCGCCGCGAGCTGCCGAGCTGGTTGGCAACGATCGACGACCGCCGCTCACTCCCCCTGCGCGCAGAGGTGGCTGTCACGGCGGTGGTCATCGTGCTCACCGCGACACTCGACCTTCGTGGAGCGATCGGCTTCTCCGGCGTCACCATCCTCACCTACTACGCAATCACCAACGCCGCCTGTTCGACCCTTCCCCAGGATCTCCGTCGCTGGCCCCGGTGGATCGGCGTGGTCGGCCTCGCCGGCTGCCTCGCGCTCGCCGTGATGCTGCCCGTGACGGCGGTGATCGCCGGCGCCGGCGTGCTCGTCGCCGGCCTCGTCATCCGCACCATCGCATCCTCTGCTCGTGGCCACGACTCCCAGGAGCGCTGAGCCGAGATTCGTCGTCAGGGAGCGGGGCGATGTGGCCAGCGGTGGGGAACGGTGATACCGGCACGCTGTAGCAACGACTGCTGGGCGGCGCCGGCCTCGGCATACAAGGCGGTCTCGTCGAGACGCGTGCTGTGACCGTCGGCGATCACCTGCTCGCCGGCCACCCACACGTCGCGCACCGATCGGCCGTCGCTGCCCCAGACGAGCTGGAGCGCGACATCACCGGCAGGCGACCAGCCCCGGAGCTCGCGGCCGTGCACCACGATGTCGGCCTGCTTGCCCGGCTCGAGCGACCCGATCCGCCGATCCATCCCGACCGCCGCCGCGCCGGCGATCGTGGCCAGCTCGAATGCCTGGTGCGCCCCGAAGCGTTCCGGATCGAGGCGGCCATCACGGGCGATCCCGGCTGCCAGCGCGGCCGCCCGCAAGATGTCGTTCGATGTCGCCGGCGTTGGCGGCGTCGCAACCCAGGGCGACGCGACCGCCGCGCTCGACGATCTCGGCATGGCGGCCGGCTGTGGTGACGCCCTGGCCGAGCCGCAGATACGCCCACGGGCAGTAGGCGATCGCCGTTCGGACGACAGCATCAGTTCGATCTCCTCGTCGTCGAGCCACACGCCGTGGGCCAGCAGCAGGTGCGGCCCGAGCGCGCCGAGCCGATCGAGGTGCACCACTGGTCGGCGGCCGGTGCGGGCGAGGTAGTGCTCGCGGGTCGCTCGCGGTCGGCGACATGTGCATCGTCATCGACGTACCGAGCCGGCGCGCCAATGCCGACGCTCCGCTCAGCAGCTCGTCGGACGCCAGGTCGTGGCCGACGAGCGTGACCCACCCCTCCACGAGGCCGCCGGCCGGGAACCGCTCGACCACCGCTCGCTGGCGATCGAGCACCTCGTCGCACGGTGCCGCGAACGGGGCGTCGTCGATGTCCCATCCCCACGTGCCGATCGTGCCGCGCACACCCGCCGCGAACATCCCGGCGGCCACTCGCTCCGGGTGGGCGACGGTGCCGGCCTCGATCACGGTGGTCACGCCGTTGCGCAACGACTCGAGCGCGCACAAGCGTGGCCGACAACTCGTCGTCGTCCGGGGAATGCCGGCTGTGGATCGGCACCGCCCAGTCGAAGATCGCCGCATTCGACGACAGCAGGTCGGGGATGCAGCTGCGCACCAGCGGATCGCCGGTGTGGTGCTGGTGGGCGTTGACCATGCCCGGAGTGACGACGCAGCCGCCGACATCGTGCACCGCAGCGTCGCCGTGCTCGGCCAGCAATACCGACGTGGAACCGACGGCGATCACTTGCCCCTCGTCGAACACCACGGCTCCGCCGACGAGCACCTCGCGGTCGGCGTTCATCGTGACGATGTCGCCGTTGGTGAGGATCTGCTTCAGCGCAGACCCCGTAGGAACGGGCTTCGCCAGCGCCGCCGGCGGCCGCACGCGCTTGGCGAACACTGCCATCGCCGCAATCGTCACGACACTCGGCGCCATCGCCAGGAACGACGGATCGATCGACTCGTATCCCAGATTCGGGATCGTGAGCACGAACGAACCGACGATGCCGAACACGACGCAGCCGGCAACCGTGCCCTTCAAGGTCCAGCCACCGAAGATCACGGCGGCGATGGCGATGAACCCGCGACCGCCGACGAGCGAGTCCTCGAATCGGCCCGAACGCGGCGAACAGCAGCATCGCCCCGGCGAGACCGGCGGTGACGCCGGCGAGGTGGATCGTCTGGCGCCGCAGCCTGTTCACGTGCAGGCCCGACACGTCGGCGGCGTTCGGGTCCTCGCCGACGGCCCGCACCTCGAGGCCCCAGCGGCTGCGGTAGATGAGGTACCAGAAGAGCGGGACCATCGGGAACGCCAGGTACAGCACCCACGGCTGATCGAACAGCGCCGGACCGAGCAGCGGGATGTCGGCCAGCAGCGGGATCCGGGTGCGGCCGACGATGTTGGTGGTCGGGTCGATCTCACCCGCCAGGAAGCCGACCACGCCGAGCACGAGCACGTTGAGCACGAGGCCGACGACGAACTGGTCGGCCGGAAGCCTGTGGCTCATGTTCGATTGCACCATCGCCACCGCCACGCCGGCCACCACCGCGAACACCAGGCCCACCCACACCGACCCGGTGAGGTCTTGGCCGATCGCCGCCGCGAACGCGCCGGCGAGCATCATGCCTTCCAGCGAGATGTTGATCGTCCCTGCCTTCTCGGCGACCAGTTCGCCGAGCGCCGCCAGCAGCAGGATGATGGCGGCGACCATGGCGTTGCGATAGGCGCTCTCGTTGGTGGCGATCTCGCCGACGGCGCTCAGGAAGTTACCCATGCTGCGGCCGCCTCACGTTCTCGAGTTGGTAGCGGCGAGCGCCCGGCGGCGCTCGCGGACGTACAGGATGGCCGGCGGCAGGAGCAGCGAGAGCACGAGCAATCCCTGCACGACGTCGGCGATGCGTCCCGACACTCCCGTGGCACGAAGGAAGCCCGACCCGGTGCGCAATCCGCCGAACACGAAGGCGACGAAGATCGCGACGAGCGCACGCTCGCGGGCCACCAACGCCGCCAGCAGGCCGGCGAACCCGATCCCGGTGCCGAAGTTGGCCACCAGCTGGTAGTTGCCGAAGTCTCCCCCGGCGAGCATCACGCCGCCGGCGAGCCCGGCGAACCCACCCGACACCAACATCGCCCCGAGGCCGTACTTGCGCTCGGCGACGCCCGACCGCATCGCCGTGCCCGGATTGCGACCGAGCATCCGCAGTCGGAAGCCCACGACCGACCGTGCGAGCACGACGGCGAGCACGACGGCGAGCGCCACGGCGAGGATGGCCGAGATCGGGAACTCGTTCCCGAACCAGGTGACGCGAGGAATCCGGGTGTCTTCCGGCAGCGGCTCGCTCACCTGGTTGCGGTTGGCGCGACCCTCGGCCGGTGCCAGCAGCAACCACTCCTTGCGCAACCCGAATCCCATCAAGTTGGCGGCGACCGCGGTGAGCAACAGGGTCGTCAGCACCTCGGGCACGTTGCGCCAGAACCTGAGCACGCCGGCGATCCCGGCCCACAGCGCGCCGCCGACCACTCCGACCAGCATCGCCAGGATCAGCACGAAGGGGCCGGACGAGCCGATGTGGGCGGCCGCGAGCGCGGCGAAGCTGGCCCCCATCACCAGCTGGCCTTCCTGGCCGATGTTCACGAGCCCGGCGCGGCCGTTGACGATCGTGCCCAGCGACACGAGGAGGATCGGCGTGGCGACGCCGATCGTGAGCCCGATCCGGCCGCCGTTGAGGATCGACCCGTCGAGCATCGCCGTGTACACGGCGGTCCACGAGCCGCCGGTGACGGCGACCAGCAATGCCGCCAGTGCAAGCGCGGTGCCGATGCACACGGCGTAGAGCCCGACGACCTCGAGGGTGACACCGCGCCGCGACCGCTGGCGCGCCTGGGCCACGACCTCCGGACGTTCGTCGTCGATCGTCGTCGAGGCAACGCCGAGGTCGCTCATGCCGCCCGTCGTGCTGGTTCCGGCCATCAGCATCCCCAGGTGTTCGATGTCGACATCGTCGTTGACCATCTCACCCACGTTGCGTCCGTTCGAGATCACCACGATCCGATGTGACAGGTCGAGGATCTCTTCCAGTTCAGTGGAGATCAGCAGCACCCCGACCCCGCTGTGGGCGGCAGCTCGAACCTGGCTCGACAGGTACTCGATCGCGCCGACGTCGAGCCCGCGCGTCGGCTGGGCGGCCACCAGCACGCGTGGCTCATGGGAGAGCTCGCGGGCCATCACCACGCGCTGCTGGTTGCCGCCCGACAGGGACCACATCGGGGCCGACGGACCGGTGCAGCTGATGTCGAACCGATCGATCAGGGTCGACGTCCGGCGGTCCATCTCGGCGTGATCCATCAAGCCGTACTTGGCCACTCGCTCGGGGTCGGCGATGAACACGTTCTCGGCGACGGTGAAGTCGAGCACGCAGCCGGAGTGGTGCCGGTCCTCGGGCACGACCGCCACCCCTGCGCGCGACATGGCCCCGGCGCGCCCGGTGGGGACAGCGGTGCCGGCCACGCTGACACGGCCGCGCTCGAGGGCGATCAGGCTCGACAGCACGTCGCCGAGTGCGCGTTGCCCGTTGCCCTCGACACCTGCGACGCCGACGATCTCGCCGGCGCGCACGTTGACGTCGAACCCGTCGAGCAGCACGCGCCCGTCGCCGCCGTGGACCGTGGCGCCGACCACTTCGAGCACCATCTCGTCGGCATCGTGAGTGACCGGCAGATGGTCGTCCGAGGTGCCGGTGAGCAAGGTGTCGCCTCGGAGAGACACCTCGCGCCCGACCATCGCTCGTGCCAGGGTGCGAACATCGGCGCCGGCCGTGGGCCGCGACTCGATCACCCGGCCATCGCGCATGATCGTGAGATCGTCGGCGGCGGCCATCAGCTCGCCGATCTTGTGGCTCACCAGCGCCACCGCCTTGCCCTCCACCTCGACGACGGTGCGGAGGGCGTTGAACAGGAACTCCGCCTCGACCGGCGACAGCACCGAGGTCGGTTCGTCGAACACCAGCACCTCGGGATCGCGCCGCAGGCATTTGATGATCTCGACCCGTTGGCGCATGCCGACCGGGAGGTCGCGGATGCGGGCGTCGGGATCGATCTCGAGTCCGTACTGCTCGCTGATCTCGGCGACGCGGGCTCGCAGGTTGCGTGGGACCAACCGCCCGACGTCGCCGAGGGCGACGTTCTCCCACACGGTGAGTGCCTCGACGAGCGAGAAGTGCTGATGCACCATCCCGATCCCGTGCTCGGCAGCGGCGACCGGATCCTTGATCTTCACCGTGACGCCGGCGCGCCTGATCTCTCCGGCATCGGGGATGACGAGGCCGATCAGGACCTTCATCAACGTCGACTTGCCGGCACCGTTCTCACCCAGCACGCCGTGGATACGGCCACGGTGGAGCGTGAGATCGACGTCGGCGCAGGCCGTGACCGCGCCGTAGCGCTTGGTGATGCCGATCAGTTCGATCGCCGGCGGGGAGCTGGGCTCCCCGCCGGCGACGGTGCGGTCGTCGGTCACGGGTGGGTGGTCATGAGCGGTAGGTGACGAATGGTGGCTGCGTTCGATCAGCCGGCGGCGTAAGCCTCTCCGGCGATCGCTCCGAACTGCTCGGCGTAGTCACCAGCCGCGATCTGCGCGTAGACGTCGTCCATCGCAGCCTGCTGCTCGGGGGTCGGATCGCAGATCACGGCACCCGGCTCGGGATCGACGCCCACCCGGAACTGCTTGATCGTGCCCTCCTGGAACTCGCCGGCCACGATGTCCTCCATCACGGCGCGCACGTAGTCGCCGCCGTCGAACTTCACGGCGATGTCGTAGTCGAGCTCCTCGGTGTCGTCGCACACCGTCGACGAGCCGGCGCTCATCGTGATGATGCCGGCTTCGTTGGCGGCCTGGACGACCGGCCGGTGGGCTCCACCGAGGTACGGGTACACGGCATCGGCACCCTCGTCGAGCGCGGTCTGCAGCGCCGCTGTGGCGTTGGCCGTGTTGTCGAAGTCGAACGGGAAGTCACCGGTCGGGACGTACGTGACGGTGTACGCCGGATCGACCGTCTGCAGGCCGAGCTCGAACGAGAGCAACGCCTGCTTCTCGAAGCCGAGGTCGCAGCATCCGATGAACACCACCGAGTCACCGCCCGTCTCCTGCAGCTTGAGTCCGGTCGCGTAGCCGGCGGTGAAGCCGATCTCGCCGCCGTCGTCGACGCTCTGGGCGAGGCCCGGATCCTCGGGGAACCCGGCGCCGCAGTTGCAGTACCAGAAGATGTCGGGGTACTCGGCGATCAGCTGCGGGAGCGGCTCGGCGATCTCCGATGCACCGACGATGATGACGTCGACGTTCTGTTGCGCCAGGTCGCCGATCGCGGTCGCCGCATCGGCGGCCTGGATGTTGTCGAACACGACCGGCTCGGCGAAGCCGTTGGCCTCGGCGATCTCCTTGGCGGCGTCGACGACGGCCTGGTAGTAGGCGCCGTCGTCGGCGGGCCCGGCGGCGGCGATGCCGAGCACCACGGTGCCGTCGCCGTTGGCGTCGAGGGCGCTGGTCGGCACGGTCGCCGGCGGCTCGGTGGACGGGGCCTCGGTGGACGGGGCCTCGGTCGCGGGCGGCTCCGTGGATGGTGCCTCGGTCGCCGGCGCTTCGGTACCGGCCGGCTCGGTGGCCGTGGGCTCGGCGGTCTCCTCTGCCGTGGCGGCGCCGTCGTCCTCGTCGTCATCGCCACAGGCGGCGAGCACGAGCACGAGCGCTGCCGCCCCTGCCACCACCCGCCGGCTCCTCGCCGTTGTTGTCAACTTGCTCATTCCTGATCTCCCCTTGTGTGTCGGTCCCCGTTCGGACTGATGGTCAGACCATAGACGGGTTGGATCTGTTCGCTCGGATTCGAACCCGAACGTCGACGCCGGTGTGGCGACGTGAGCGACCTCAGTCGCCCGGTGCACTGCTTCGCCAGTGCTCCCGATAGCGCTGGACGAGCCAGCGGTTGAAGTTGACGTGGCTCTCCTCCTGCCACGAATATCGCCCGCGCGGCGCAAACCGACTCTGCAGTCCGCGCTGCACCTTGGCGGTGGCGTCCTGGTCCTGTTGCACGAACACCTGGACGCCCGCGTCCGAGAGCACGAGCTTCTGTTCGAACAGCGGATCGTCGAGTGCGGTCGGATGGAACAGGTAGCCGATCTCGACGTCGATCGTGTTCGCCGACTTCGGGCCGCACGAGGAAGAAGAAGCATTGGTCGGGCGCCGTGCCGAAGCACAGCGTCGGAGGCAGCAGGGCGAACGTCGAGTACATCCGCTGCTCCTCGGTCAGCCCGGGGAAGACCGGCATGATCACGCGGTGCGTGGCGTTGAAGCCGCCGTCGATGTGGGTGTAGCCGGCGCGGCGGAAGATCACGTTGCTGGCGTCGTCCCACGGCTCGGGGAACTCGGTCATGTTGCTCGGGCAGAAGTCCTGCACGAACTGGTGCAGGCGGTTGGCGTGATAGCCGTCGTTGAAGTTCTCGAACATCACCTTCCAGTTCCACGGAAGGTCCGTCAGCGTGAACGTGCCGGGGCAGACGGCGTCGGCGAGGTCGTAGTTGGCAGGAACGGCTCGTAGCTCGTCAGCGGTGGGGGCCAGCGGGGCGGCATCGCGGGTCGAGGTTGACGAACACGAACCCCTGCCACTGCTCGACGCGCATGCGCGGCAGCGGGAAGTCCTTCTTGTCGAAGCCCTCGGTGCGCTCCATCGCCGGCGCGCCGAGCAGCCGTCCGTCGAGGCCGTAGTTCCAGTGGTGATACGGGCACTTGAAGGTGGTGCCGTTGCCCTGTCCGTCGCACACCTGCATCGCCCGGTGCTGGCACACCGCCGACAGGCAGTTGATGCCGCCCTCCTTGTCGCGCACCACGATCAACGGCTCGCCGGCGATCGTGATCGTGAACCAGTCACCCGGATTCGGGATGCGCGACGCCCTGCCCACGCACAACCACTCGCGGGCGAACAGGGCGTCGAACTCGAATCGGAGGAACTCGTCACTCGTGTAGATCTCGGCTGGAAGCGTCGACGCCTTGGCGACGTCGGTCGTCGACGCGTCGAGCGACGCCAGCAGCTCTGCGGTGAGGATCGTCATCGTGAACTCCCGTCTGAGGGCGATGAGCTGGACGGCGCCGCCCCGTAGCCACCGCCGCCCGGCAGGTCGAGCCGGACGACGTCGTCGGGTTGCAGGGTGATCCGGGCCTGGGTGGTGACGGGTTCGCCGTTGACGCTGAAGCGCCCGGCTGCGCCGGACTCGCCGCCGAAGATCCCTTCCGGCGCATGGGCGAGCCGGCTGGTGACGGCATTCAACTGCCACGGCCTGGTGGTGTCGACCGAGAACTCGATCGTCTGGCCGAGCCCACCGATCTGCTGGCCACGTCCACCCGAACCCGCCCGCAACTCCTTGCGACGGAACCGGATCGGCGCCGAGGCCTCGACCACCTCGATCGGAACGGCGGCGACACCGGTCGGGTACGAGCAGGCGTCGAGGCCTGACTTGGTCGCCCGCGCCCCGACACCACCGGCGTAGGTGAACATCGCCGTGATGAACGGGCTGCCGTCGTCGTCGGCACCGTTGACCTGCATCGTCCACACGGCCCCCGACCCCTCGGCCATCGCCGAGTCGGGTGCGATCTGGGCCAGCGCCTTCAGCAACGCGTTGGGCAGGAACATCCCCACCACATGGCGGGCCGTGCCCGGTTGCGGTCGCACGGCGTTGACGATCGAGCCCACGGGAGCCTCGACCTTGATCGGCGCCAGGCTGCCGTGGTTGTTGGGGATGTCGGGGTTGAGCACGCTGCGCACCGCGAACGTGGTGTAGGCGTGGGTGTAGTTCTTGACGACGTTGATGCCCCACGGGCTGGCCGGCGAGCTGCCCTCGTAGTCGACGGTGATCTCGCCGGCGTCGGGGTCGACCTGCACGGAGCACACGATGTCGATCCGGCTGCCGTCGGCGAGGTCGAGCACCGCCGACGCGTCGTAGGTGACCTCGGGCGAGGGCGCGAATGCTGGCGCGAGTGGCGGCCTCGCTGCGATCGATGATCTCGTCGGCGAGGGCTTCGATGTCGTCGAGCCCGTGCTGGTCGCACAACGCCGACAGGCGCTGCGCACCGACCTCGCCGGACGCCATCTGGGCGTGCAGGTCGCCTGCCATGTGGTCGGGTTGGCGCACATTGGACATGATGAACTTCCAGACGTCGTCGTTGCGCTCACCCTGTCGCATCAGCTTGCAGATCGGGATCCACAGGCCTTCCTCGAAGCAGTCGCGGCCACCGGCCCCGATGCCGTACCCGCCGACATCGGTGTGATGGATCGTGCTGCCGAACAGTGCGATCACCTTGCCGTTGCGCCACGCAGGAACGAGCACGGTGACGTCGAGCAACTGGCCCGCGGTCTTGTACGGATCGTTGGTGATCAGCACGTCGCCCGGTTGCAACTCGTCGACCGGGTACTCGTCGAGCATGCTCGAGGCCCCGATCGCCAGCGAGTTGATGTGGCCGGGAGTGCCGGTGACGGCTTGGGCGACCATCCGGCCGCGACGATCGAACACGGCGTTGGCGAGGTCGCCCGCCTCGCGCACGATCGGGCTGAAGGCCGCCCGCTGCAGGGCGCGGGCCTGCTCGTTGACCGTCGAGATCAAGCTCTGCCAGAGAATCTCCAGATCGACCGCGTCGAACACGTCGGAACTGACCGTCGGCACTCACGACTCCACCTCCTGCTGGCTGTTGCGAGTCGCGACGAGGCTGCCGTCGGGGGCGACCTCGACCCGCCAGCCGGGTCGCACGACCACGGTCGTCTCGCGTTCCTCGACGATCGCCGGCCCGTCGAACGTGTCGCCGGCTCCGAGCGCCGATCGGTCGTACACGGGCACCGGCTCGGCCGGTGCCCCGCGGGTGAACACCACCGGGCGGCTGAGCTTCGGTCTCGCGCCGGTGCCCAGTGCGGCCGGCGTCGGCTCGAAATCGGGCGCCGACGACACGGCAGAGATCCGCCACGTGACCACCTGGAGCCCGACGTCGGGGATCGTGAGGCCATAGATCCGGCGGTACTCGTGCTCGAACGCCTGGCGCAGATCGTCGGCGCTCGCCGGCCAGCGATCGCCTTCGCCGACCCACACCGTCACCTCGTTGCCCTGTCCGGAGTACCGCACATCGACTCCGAAGCGGAAGCGCACCGCGTCGTCGCTGACACCGGCCGCCAGCAGCACGCGCCGGCCCTCGGCCTGCAGCTCGGCGATCACGGCGTCACGCTCGGCTTCGTCGATCGCCGCCAGGTCGCGGATCATCGATCGTGCCAGGTCGATCCGCACCGGCGACACGAGCGTCCCGAACGCGGACAGCACCGAGGCGTTGACGGGGAACACCACGCGCGGCGACTCGAGCAGCTCGGCCACGCCGCAGGCGTGCACCGGTCCGGCGCCGCCGAAGGCGATCACCGGTGTCCCGCGCAGGTCGACGCCCATCTCGACGGCGTGCATGCGCGCCGCCGCCGCCATGTTCTGGTTGACGACGTCGTGGATGCCCGATGCCGTGCCCTCGACGTCGAGCCCGAGCAGTCGGCCACGCCCTCGGCGGCGGCTCGGCCAGCGAGGCGTCGAGCGGCATGTCGCCGCCGAGGAAGCCGGCCGGGTCGAGCAGACCGAGCAGCACGTCGGCATCGGTGACCGCCGGTTCGGTGCCACCGCGTCCGTACGACGCCGGTCCGGGATCGGCGCCACCTGATTCGGGTCCGACCTTCAGCAGGCCGAACTGGTCGACCCGCGCCAGGCTCCCGCCGCCGGCGCCGATCTCGACCAGGTCGACCGACGGAACCGACACCGGGAAGCCGGAACCCTTCTTGAAGCGGTAGATCCGCGCCACCTCGAAGGTGTTCGTGAGCTCGGGCTCGGCGTGCTCGATCAGGCACGCCTTGGCAGTGGTGCCACCCATGTCGAAGCACAGCAGACCGGTCTTCACCCAACCGGCGGGCGAACCACGATCCGGCGAGCGCGCCGGCCGCCGGTCCGCTCTCGACCAACCGGATCGGGAAGCGGGCGGCATCGTCGGCCGCCACGACACCACCGTTCGAGAGCATCATCAGCACCGAGCCGCCGAAACCCTCGGCCGACAGCCACTTCTGCAACTCGTCGAGGTACGGGCCGATCACCGGCATCGTCGCCGCGTTGCAGGCGGTGGTGATCATCCGCGGGTACTCGCGGATCTGGGGCGACACCTCGCCGGAGATGCACACCGGCAGGCCGAGCTCGGCATGCAGGTGGTCGGCGACGAGCCGCTCGTTGGCGGCGTTCACGTAACTGTTGAGGAAGCAGATCGCGATCGATTCGAGATTGGCGGCGGCGAGCTCGGCGGTCAGGCGATCGAGGTCGTCCCGGCTGGGCTCGGCGACCACCGCGCCTTGGGCGCTGACCCGTTCGGCGATCTCGAACGTGCGGTCGCGCGGGATCGGCGGCGCCGGGAACTCGATCTGCAGGTCGTACATGTCGTAGCGGTGCTCGTCGCGGATCAGGAGCGTGTCGCCGAACCCGGTGGTGGTGACCAGCCCGGCGCGCCCGGTCTTGCCCTCGATCAGGGCGTTGGTGATCAGCGTCGTGGCGTGCACGATCGGAGCCGTGATCTGGCTCGGTTGCACGCCCGCCTTCTCGAGCAACGTCCCGACACCGCGGCGCACGCCGTCCAGCGGGGCGCTCGGCGTGGTGAGGGTCTTGTCGACGACCACGCGGCCCGAGGCGGCGTCGAGCAGCACGAGGTCGGTGAACGTGCCGCCGATGTCGACCGCCAGACGCCAGTCGGGCGTGGGGTTGACGCTGTCGTCGCTCATCATCCCTCCGCCGCCAGGTCGGCACGCGGTGGTGCGAACACGTCGAGGATCCAGCACTCGCCGTACTCGTCGTCACCCACGAAGATCGAGTCGCCGTGCCACACCGAGCGCGGCGCGAGGTAGGCCTCGCCGGCATTGAGCACGATGCGCCCCGTCGTCGTCGGGGTCGTCGCCGATGCGGAAGTCGAGCTTGCCGCGCATCACCATGCCGAGTTGCTCGTTGTCGACGTGGTGGTGCAGGTAGCTGCCGGTGGCGCCGCCGGCGATCCGCCAGAAGCACATCTGGAGGAACTCGCCGGTGACGACCCGCCGGCGGAAGCCCGGCCGGTCGGTGTCGCGGAAGGCGTCGTCGTCGAGGAAGTAGCAGTACGGGTCGCTCAGATCGGGGGTGGTGTCCATCTCGTTCCTTCGGAGTCGCTAGATGAGGTCGTCGACCATGCGATGTTCGACGTTGGAGAGGTGTTGTTCGGAGGCGGCGACACGTCGACGCGGTGCCGTCGACGAACGCCTTGGCGATCGCCTGATGATCGGCGATCGAGCGGGCGATCAGCTCGTCGACCTGCGTGCGGTTGGCCTCGCTGGTACAGCAACGACTCGAACTCGGCGCTGCGGAACAGGCCGTCGAGCACCTTGCCGTAGATCTCGACCAGCAACGGGTTGCCGCAGGCGTTGGCGATCAGCGTGTGGAAGCGGCGGTCGAGCGTTGCGGAACTCCGTGCAGCGGCATCCCCAGCCAGAACTCCTGGGCGGCACGCCGGATCGCTTCCCGTTCGGCGGCGTCGGCGCGGCAGCTGGCGAGCTCGAAGATCGGCAACTCCAGCACGCGACGCGTCTCGAACAGCTGCGCGACATAGAGCTTGCGCGAGTCGGCTTCCTGTTGCTCGGGCGGGGCGAAGGCGACTTCCGGCAGCAGCTCGGCGACGTACAGACGACTACCGCGCCGCTCGATCATGCCGGTCGACAACAGTCCCTGGACCGCTTCCCGTACCGACGTTCGGGCGACACCGAACGTTTCGCTCAGCGTGCGCTCGGCCGGGACCGGCGACCCGGGTGCCAGCTCGCCGGAAACGATCCGTTCGGCGAGGCCGAGCGCGGACCTGTTCGGCGACCGTCTGTCGTGTCACCGGTCCGAACTCGACCGTCACGATTCGTCACCGCGTTCGGCGAGTCCGGCGAACGTGCGCTGCTCGGCGGCGAGGTCGAGCGGGCGGATGACGGCCTCGTGCTCCTCGTCGCCCCAGTACTCGGCGGAGGACCAACCACATCACCTCGAACTCGAGCCCATCGGGATCCTTGGCGTAGAGGCTCTTGTTGGCGCCATGGTCGCTGGCGCCTACCAGCGCGCCCGGCGGCCTGGAGCCGTTGGCGGGCGGCGGCCAGTTCGTCGAGCGAGCCGACCTCCCAGGCGATGTGGTACATGCCGACGGTGCGGCTGCCGGCATCTGAAGCGCCGGCGCCGGCGCCGATCGTGAAGAAGGCGATGTCGTGGTGATTGTCGCGAGTCGGGCCCGCGCATGAACACGAACGCCCCGTCGGGGTCGTCGACCACCGTCGTGAACCCGAGCACGTCGGTGTAGAACTGCTGCTGGCGGCGTGCGTCGCGCACGTACAGCACGGCGTGGTTCATCCGGCGAATACCCATCGACGGTCCTTTCTGCAGCCCGGTGAGGCGATCGGGCCGGTGTTCAGGCGATGTCTGGCAATGGACTGATGGTCAGACCATAGCAGTCGAACTCCCGTGACGACGAGCCCGGGCACGGTCAACGGACCCCGAGCAGCTTGGCGAACTGGCGGCGCCACTCGACGCTCGCCTTGTCGGACTGCACACTGACGACGCCGGTCTGCGTCAACGGCAGCACGCCCGGCACCTGCTCGAGCATGCGCTTGTCCTCGGCGCCGATCATGCGGTCGAAGGCGATCACCTCTTCGGCCGACACCGAGAAGTCGTCGTTGCGCCAGACGACGAACGTGAAGTAGGCGTTGACGTCGTCGATCGGCGTCGACAGCAGCAGCAGGATGTGCTCGAGCCCGGTCTCGTACTCGATCGTCGAGCGCACCGCGAACGGCAATCGTGAAGCCGCTGCTCATCTTGCGGTGCAACACCGCATCGGACTGACCCGAGATCGATCGCGCGCTGTCGGGGTTGTTGACGTCGACCTCATAGGAGTAGCCGCACCAGCCATGGTCGAGCTCGACCACGTCGAAGCGCGGCACCACCGTGTCCTGCGAGCGACCGAAGGTGCCCGTGTGCACGAACGGGAAGTGCGTGATGTCCATGAAGTTGTCGGTGAGCCGGGTCGCCGACGCGGTCCAGTGCTCGACAGGGTTGTTGATGCGACGGAACGCCGGATCGGAGTCCTGGGGGATGCACGGCACATCGGCCATCGGTTCACCGAGGCACACCCACACCAGCCCGTAGCGCTCGACGGCGTGGCACACCGGAAGGTGACCGGTGGGTGGCACCGGCACGCCCGGCAGCGCCGACGGCACGCGCACCAGGTGACCGCCGCTGCCGTACTCCCAGCCGTGGTATGGGCACTGCAGCACACCTGCGGTGACGCATCCGGCCGACAGCGGCGCCTCGCGATGCGGGCAGCGATCGGGCGCGGCGACGACTTCGCCGTCGGGGCCGCGCCAGATGACGAGTTGCTGGTTGAGCAGCGTGCGCTGCAGCGGAGCGGCCGGCAGGTCGCTGGCACGGGCGACTGCATGCCAGTAGCCGTGGAGCGCGGGATGATCGGAGAAGACGGCCATGGTGCTCACTGTAGGCCGATCGTTCCAATGGTCAGACCATCGGACCACGATGCTACGGTCTCACCCCATGACGTATCCCAACACGCTGATCTTCATGGATTTCCCCTCGGACGACCCCGAGCGCTCGGCGACGTTCTACAACGAGGTGTTCGGTTGGGAGGTCGAGCCACGTCCGGCAGGTGTGTTCCATCGGATCGTGCCGGGCCAGAACTTCCTGGTCGACGGCGAGCAGGGCCCCACCGGCAACCTGCACATGGGGATCTACAACGTCGCCAATGCCCGCCCCCACCCCGACTCCGACGGTGTCGACCCGCGTGCCCTCTCGAGCGACGGCCGCACCGTACGCGTGTGGATCCTCGTCAGCGACGACGACAACGCCGACGCGATCATGGAGCGGGCGCTGGCGCGTGGGGCGACCGAGCTGTGGCGCCACCACTACTGGAAGGAGTTCAACGGGTTCAACGACGCCTTCATGGATCCCTGGGGCAACACGTTGATCCTGTGGACCAAGGGCGGCGACGACCCCACGATCCCCGAGGGTTACACCGGTGAGTGAGCGCACGTACGCCGAGCACCCACCGGCGCCGCGCTGGACCCACATCGCCCTGCGCGTGAAGGACATCGACGCCTCGATCGCGTGGTACACCGAGTTCACGCCGATGGAGTTGCTCGACCGGCGCAGCGACGCGTTCGGCCACGGCGCCTGGCTCGGGCAACCCGACTCGCCCGACAAGCCATTCGTGCTCGTGCTCGCCCAGTTCTTTCCCGAGACCGATCCCTTCAAGGGTGCTCCGCAGGAGATCCTGGCGCCGTTCGCCCACCTCGGGATCGAGCTCACCAGTCACGAGGCGATCGACGAGATGGCCGCCAAGGGCGAGGCATCCGGTTGCCTCGGGATGCCGGCCTACCGAGATGCCGCCGCCGATCGGGTACATCTGCATGCTGCGCGATCCCGACGGCAACTCGATCGAGTTCTCCTTCGATCAGGGCGTGTACGCCAAGGCCAAACAGGTGTGGGGTTCGTGACACCTGCTGAGGTCGCCGCCGGATATCTGGCGGCGTTCGACGGCGCCGACCCGGATGCGATCGCCGCGCTGGGTCACCGACGACTTCGTCAACGAGCACACCGCCGCCCTCGGCGGGGGTTGCGTCGGCCGCGACGCGTATCGCTCCCGCCTGCCGGGCTTCCTCGCGATGTTCGCCCAGTGTGCACTACGACGTCGACGAGATCGTCGCCGACGGCGATCGCGCCGTTGCCGCCTACACGATGCACGCCGAGTTCCGCGGCTCACCCACGACGGTGCGCGGCGTGATGCGCTTCGTCGTGCACGGCGACCAGATCGCACACCGCACCGACTACTGGGATTCGCTGCAGTTCCTGCTGCAGGTCGATCCCGAAGTCCGCACGCAGCTCGCCCACTGGTTGCCATGAGGGCGCCGAGACAGGAGCCCTGACATGCGCACGCGAGTGCTCGGATCGTCCGGCATCGAGGTCAGTCAGCTGGCGCTGGGAACGATGATGTTCGGGGCCTGGGGCAACCCCGACCGCGCCGAGTGCCGGAAGATGGTCGAGATCGCTCTCGATGCCGGCATCACGCTGTTCGACACCGCCGACATCTACGACTTCGGCGTCTCGGAAGCGATGCTCGGCGAGGCGTTGCACGGCCGCCGCGAGCAGCGTGGTGGTGGCCACCAAGTTCGGCAACGCGATGGACGACGATCCCCTCCATCGCGGCGGATCGCGCCGATGGGTGCGCGAGGCGGTCACCGACAGCTTGCGCCGGCTCGGCACCGACCGCATCGACCTGTACCAGATGCACCGACCCGACCCCGACACCCCGTTCGAGGAGACGCTCGCCGAGCTCGACCAACTCGTCCGCGAAGGGCTGGTCGGTGCCGTCGGCACGTCGACCTTTCCCGCCGAGCAACTCGTCGAGGCGCAGTGGGACGTCAGCGCGGTTGGACCTGGTACGGCCCGCCACCGAGCAACCGCCGTACTCGATCCTGTGCCGCGGCGTCGAGCGCGCCGTGTTCCCCGTGTGCCGCCGCTACGACGTGGGTGCACTCGTGTGGGCGCCACTCAACGGCGGTTGGCTGACCGGCAAGTACCGGCGCGACCAACCTCCCCCGCCGTCGTCACGCGCCGACCGTGAACCCGACCACTTCGATCACGCCGGCGACTGGCGCGAGACCAAGCTCGATCTCGTCGAGCGGCTGACCGCGATCGCCGATGCCGCCGGGCTGTCGCTGACGTCACTGGCGATCGGGTTCGCCCTCGCCCATCCGGCCGTGAGTGCCGTGCTGCTCGGACCGCGCACCCCCGAGCAGCTGACCGGGTTGCTCGCCGAGGCCGACATCACCCTCGACGCCGACACGCTGGCTGCGATCGACGCCGTCGTGGCACCGGGCACCGACGTCAACCCGGGGACGCCGGCTACGACAACCCCGAGCTGTCGGCTGATCGCCTGCGCGGGTCGAGTTCGTAGTTCGCGTCGGATTGACCGTCGCGAAACGCTGCCGAAACGGGGATGCGCTGCAGTAGTCGGTCGTGGACCTCTTCGTCGCGCCCTCGCTCGTCTCCCTGTCGCCGGAAGCGGATGCCGTGTTCTCCCGTCCGAGCGCACCTGCGATCGCTCTGCGTGCGACCCCCGAGACGTGCCAGTGGGGGTTCATCGATCGCGATCTGCGCGGCAGCCTCGAGGTACCGAACGGGGCGACGTTGGACGTCGAGGCGATCAGCCACCATGCCGGCGACGCACCCGACCTGACGCTCGACCCCGCCCTCGAAGCGTTGTGGGAGGCGTTTCCGCCCGACCAGCGTGGTCCCGGCGTGCACATCCTCACGGGCCCGGTCGAGGTGCAGGGCGCCGAGGACGGGATGGCTTTGGCGGTGCGCATCGACGCGATGGTCCCGCGCCATCCGTACGGCGCCAACTGCGCCGCCCATTGGGGCCTGCTGTACGACACGTTTCGCAAGGAACGGATCACGATCTACTCGCTCGATCACGAAGGCCGTGAGGCCGATGGCGAGTTCCCGTTGTGGGCACGCCCCGAGTTCGCCTTCGACTTCACCGGGCGACCGCTGTACGACGTGCCAGGTTTCGTGTCGTCCCCGGCCTGCCGTCGTGCGCGAGCCGGTCAACCGCGATGTCCGCGTGCCCGTGCGCCCGCACTTCGGCGTGCTCGGCGTCGCACCCGAGCAGCCGGGACGACTGTCGACGGTGCCGCCCGGTCCGTTCGGCGGCAACGTCGACAACCGGCGCTTCGGACCTGGCGCCACGGTGTTCCTCCCGGTGCGACGCGCCGGCGCCGGTCTGTACTTCGGTGACCCGCACTTCGGACAGGGCGACGGCGAGATCTGTGGAACGGCGATCGAGGCGTCGGCTTCGGCAACGGTGCGGGTCGCCGCCGTGAACGACCTCGACCTGCGAACCCCGTTGCTGGAAACCGCCGACGCCTGGTACACGCACGGCTTCGGCGCCACGCTCGACGAGGCGCTCAGGATGGCCGCCGACGAGATGCTCACCGTGATCACGCGCGTCTACGGCGTGTCAGCAGACGAGGCCTACTCCCTGGCGTCGGTGGCGGCCGACTTCGGAGTGACCCAGGTCGTCGACGGCACGCTCGGCTGCCACGGCCGCATCTCGCGACATCTGCTCGCCCGCTGAGTGACGAGCACCGCCCCGCGGCAGGCCCTAGCGCTTCTTCGATGACCTCGCGCCGGCGCCGGTCGTCGTTCCGATGCCGAGTCGGCGGCTGACGATCGTGCGCGCCATGTCGAGCGCGGCGGGGTCTTGGCGGAGGACGAAGTTGGTGTTGGCGGCGAGGATGATGCCGTTGAGCTCGAACGTGAGCGCGTTGGCGTCCTCGTCGGCGGGGAGTTGGCGTTGCTCGACAGCGGTGACGATGAACTGGTGGATCAGCGCCGTGAAGCGACCTTGAAAGGCTGCGATGCGTTCCTTGACCGGTCCCGGGCGGGTGCCCATCTCGAGCGCCGCACCGGCGAAGAAGCAGCCGCCCGGGAACGTGCGCCGTGCGAGATGGTCGAAGTAGGCGTCGCACACTGCGACCAGCTGCGGCAGTCCCGGTGGCGCGGCCAGCCCCGTGTCGATCACCTCGGCCTGGAAGATCCGTTCGGCTTCGTCGACGGTGGCGAGCTGGAGCTCTTGCTTCGACCCGAAGTGGGCATAGATGCCGCTCTTGCTCATGTCGAGGGCGCCGGCCAGATTGCCGATCGAGAGCCCTTCGAGCCCGTCGAGCGTCGCCAGCGACACCGCCTCGCGGACGATCGCCTCGCGAGTGCGTTCGCCGTCAGCCCGTTGCTTGCGTTGCGCGACCATGTTGACAATCTAGCACGATCGGTCGTACTATCTCGATTAGTACGACCGATCGTTCTTTCTAGATCATCGGTCGACCGACGGATCAAGGAGAAGACGGTGACCGTAGACCTCGACCATGAACTCATCGAACTGTCCGATGGACAGGACGCCTGCCCGGTGGCGCTCCCAGCGGCTGCCGTCGCCTCACGGTGTCCGGATCGATGTCGACCAGTTGTCGCGGCGGGTCAGGCTCCGCAAGGGTGGCGAGCTGACGCTGCTCGACGCCGTCTCGTTCAGCGTGTCGGCCGGCGAGCTCGTCGCCATCGTCGGACCCAGCGGCGCCGGCAAGACGACACTGCTGGAGGCGATCGCCGGGATCGCACCGGCGAGCTCGGGCTCGGTGCGCTTCGACGGGATCGACGTGTACTCACACCTGGGAGCGTTCCGCAGCGTGCTCGGCTACGTGCCGCAGGACGACATCATCCATCTCGACCTGCCGCTCGAGCGCACGCTCCGGTACGCGGCGCGGCTGCGGCTGCCCTCGTCGGCGAGCGCGGCCGAGGTCGACGGAGCCGTCCGCGAGGCGATCGAGGCGGTTGGCCTCACCGATCTCACCGACGTCCGGGTCGGCTCGCTGAGTGGCGGGCAGCGCAAGCGGGCCAGCATCGCCGCCGAGCTGCTCACCGATCCACACGTGTTCTTCCTCGACGAGCCGACGTCGGGCCTCGATCCGGTCACCAGCGCCGAGTTGATCTCCCGTCTGCGCCGGCTCGCCGACCGGTCGGCGACGGTCGTGTTCACCACGCACTCGGTCGAGGATCTTGCGCTGTGCGATCGCATCGTGTTCATGAGCCGAGGCGGCCGGGTCGGCTTCGTCGGCACCCTCGACGCGGCACTCGAGCAGTTCGCGGTCGGCTCGGTCCCCGAGCTCTACCGGCGCCTCGCCGAGCTGGACCAGCGATCGAACCGTCCGGGCAGACCACCGCCCCGGATGCGCCGACGCCGTTCCCGCCAGCGCGATCGGGCGACCGGTGGCGAGCGGGCTCACGCAATGGAACGTCCTCACCCGGCGCACGCTCGAGACCTTCGTGCGCAACCGCCTGACCCTCGCCATTCTCGTCGGATCACCGGCGCTGGTGATCGGCATGTTCGCCATACTGTTCCGGCCGGGCGCCTTCGACTTCGACGACCCGAGCCCGAGCTCGATGGTGATGATCGGCTTCTGGGTCGTGTTCGCCGCCTTCTTCTTCGGGCTCACCTACGGCCTGCTGCAGATCTGCACCGAGCGAACCATCCTGCAGCGCGAACGGCTCGTCGGCCTGCGACCCGGCGCCTACGTGGCGTCGAAGGTGACCGTCCTCGTGCCGTTCCTCGTGCTCGTCGTCGTGGCGATGCTCGGTGTGCTGCGGTTGATGGACCGCCTCCCGAGCCGCCCGCTGTCGACCTACGCCTCGATCGGGACCGGCCTGCTGCTGTGCGCGGTGGCGGCGCTCGGCCTGGGCCTGCTCACCTCCGCCAGCGTCAGGAACGTGGCGCAGGCGACGCTCGCGCTGCCGATGCTGTGCTTTCCGGCCGTGCTGTTCTCGGGTGCGATCCTCCCGGTCAACCTCATGGCGGGAGCCGGCGCCGCGCTTGAGTGCCGTGATCCCGACACGCTGGGCCTTCGAGGCAACCGGCCACGATCTCGGGGCACGGCGGATCCTGGAGGAGGGCGGCTCACGCCTCGGGCCTCCGCTGCTCGAGTCGTACGGCGATGCCGGTACGCGGTCCACGGCCACCTACTGGCTCGTGCTCGCAGCGTTCGCGGTCGTGTTCATCGTCGCCACGTGGGTCGTCGTCGTGCGCACCACGCGGACGATCGATGCGCTGAACCGGACACCGGCTCGACGCCGGAGGGCGTGACCGGCCGCGTACCATCGTCGGCATGACCCCGGAGGAGCTCGCCGACCTCGCGCACCTGCGTCGGGCGCGCGACCTGATCGACCGCGACTACGCCCAGCCCCTCGACGTCCCAGCCATGGCGAGTGCGGCGCTCATGTCGCCCGCCCACTTCTCGCGCAAGTTCCGGTCGGCCTACGGCGAGACGCCCTACACCTATCTCATGACGCGACGGATCGAACGCGCCAAGTCCTGCTTGCGTCAGGGGATGTCGGTCACCGACACGTGCTTCGCCGTCGGTTGCACGTCGCTCGGATCGTTCAGTTCGCGCTTCACCGAGATCGTCGGCGAGACACCGTCGCAGTACCGAGCCCGCGACCACACGCGAGCTCGAGGTCGTTCCCTCGTGCGTGACGATGGTCGCCACGCGGCCGCGGCGCAACCCGGCCGGCGTCTGAGCGCACCGAGCAGGATCGGAGAAGCACACCACCGGTCGTTGCCCCTACGGTCGTCGGTATGGAAGTCACCGTCTCAGCAATGTTCATCCCCGTTCACGACCCCGACGCCGCGCTCGGTTTCTACCGCGACGCGCTCGGCCTCGAAGTCCTCAACGACGTCGCCGCCGACGGCTTTCGTTGGGTCACCGTCGGCGCCCCCGGTCAGGACGTCGACATCGTCCTGTTCCAGCCGCACGGCGGCCGTTCGCAGGCGGAAGGGGATGCCCTCCTCACGCTCGTGACGCAGGGTTCGTTGCAGGCCGCGATCTTCCGCTCGGACGACCTCGACGGCACGTTCGAGAAGGTCCGGGCGTCGGGCGCCGAGGTGCTGCAGGAGCCGATCTCGCAGCCGTGGGGCGCACGTGACTGCGCGTTCCGTGATCCCTCGGGCAATCTCGTTCGGATCGCCCAGGCCTGACCGCGACGATGGGGCCGACCACGACCTGGGGTGTCACCACCCGGCTGCGAGTCGCTCGCGACCTGCGTCGGCACCTGACCGAGCGCGAGCCGAGAACCGATGGGCCATGCTCACGGGCCGTCGACCGAGTCGACGAAATCGTGGAGACGGGCCCGCCACTGTGGAGACGCCGTGCGAATTCCGATCGCGCGTGTGCTCGGGATCGTCAACCCATCGCCCGAGCGCCGCCTTTCGCAGTCCGATCGCGGCATCGAGCGCCGCCGGATCGAGCGACAGCCCGGCGCCCCGCTCGTAGGCATCGACGAACCAACGCCGGAAGCGGACAGAGCGAGGGAGATCGCCGGCCATCGTGGCGTCGAAGAGCACCATGTAGAGGCAGTTGCCGATCTCGAACTCGATCGGCCCGTAGCCACAGTCGTCGTAGTCGAACACCTTCACGCCGTCCGCTGCGAACAGCACGTTGGCGCTCGAGAAGTCACCGTGAAGGAGCTGGTCCTTCCCGAACAGCCGACGGGCAGGTCGCTCGGAGTCGACGAGGGCGGCTACGAGGGGCAGCTCGCACGTCTCGATCGTCCCCAGCGCCTGATGCAACGAGGCGAGCACCGCCGCCATCCGGGCGACGTCGTCCTCGACTGCGATGTCTGGTGTGGATCCCTCGACGAACGGATAGGCAACCGCCCGCCACTCCCCGACGTGGTGCACCAGGCGCGTGTGTCTATTCGAACCGGACCGACGACACTCGAATCGAGCATCGCCAGTTGCTCCGCGAGTCGGACGCCTGCCGGTCGTAGAAGGGATCCATGAGACGGCCGTCCGTGAGCTTGACCACCAATTCATACCCGTGACCCTCGGCGCGAAGACGTGGGATTGGTGACCGCCGTGCAGTGACTGCCCGATACGAAGGCCGATCGCAGCCCAGGCATCGGGTTCGGGCAGGCGGAGCGGCTCGAGATCCACGACCTACCGACCGAGTCCGATCAGCCCGTCGCCGAGCACCTTGGCGCCGAGGACCATGAGGATGAAGACCGTGATCCGGCGCTGTTCGCCACCATGAACTGGCGCACCGAGTCGAGCAACGCGGCGCCCCACCGACCGCCGAACCAGTGGACGACGACGGCGCCGATCACCGTGAACGACCCCACCAGCACGAACACGGCCACAGCGACGACCAACTCGGTGCCGTGCACCCCGGCTTCGACGATCGACGTGGCGGCGGCTGCGGCGAGCACGAAGTTCTTGGGGTTGGCGCCCGACAACACGACACCGAGACCCAGCGCCTTGCCCGGCGTCGCCGCATCGATCGATGCCATCCAGGTCGGCACGGCGATCGCATCGCCCGGTCGTGGTCGAGCCTGCCACTTGCGTGCACCCAGGACGATAGGGTCGCTCCCACCAGTACCCGTCCCCAGTCGGCGATTGCCGACGAGGTGCTCTCCGGATCGTCGGCGCCGCCGAACACCACAACGACGACGTGGGTCACGACAGAGAGGCCGACGAGCCATCCGGCCGCGAACAGCGGGCCGTTCAGGCGGCCGTGCGGGCCCAACCAGGAAGCAGCACGATGCCGATCACCGGGAACGGACTGAGCGCGATCGCCAGTGCAGCCGGCAACCCGGCGCCGATCGCCTGGAGAAGCACAACGATCCCTCCTGGGGTTGACACCGGCCGATCCGATGCGTCAGCGCATCGTAAGCATCCGACTGCCCCCGAAGGGCCAGAGTCACGCAGGGAAGGTGACGTCGCCGGCGATGATCACGTCGTCGCCGACCGTGGAGACGGTCCGATTGGTGAGCGCGATCCCGTCGGCGACCTGTTGGATGCCGAGGTCGCCGACGGCGTCGATGCCGGCGCCGAGGATCACCGGTGCCACGGCAACGATCAGCCGATCGACGAGCCCGGCTGCCAGCAGCGATGTCACCAAGGTGGCACCTCCCTCGACCAGCACCACCTCCATGCCCAGTTCGCGCAGACGGGCGAGGCCGGCGTGGAGGTCGACTCGGCCGTCGAGCTCCTGGATCACTTCGACACCGGCGCCGGCGCCGCCGCAGGCTGTCCCGAACGTCCGGGTCGCTGGCGGGAGTCGTCAACACGAGCGTCGAGCCGTCGTCGGTGTACACCCGGGCATCGAGCGGCGCACGCAGCCGGCTGTCGAGGACGACGCGGGTCGGTGACGCACCGGCACGGCCCGAACCGTGAGCTGAGGATCGTCGCTGACGACCGTCCCGGCGCCCGACGATCACCGCGTCGCACGCTGCCCGCAGCGCATGCGAGACACGACGCTCCGGTTCGCTGCTGATCCACTTCGAGTCGCCGCAGGCGGTTGCGATCCGCCCGTCGAGTGACTGCGCCAATTTCACGACCACACCTGGGCGCTGGGCGTGGGCACGGACGTCGCCGATCAGCACACCCGGATCGATGTCGCCGGCGATCGACGTGTCCAGTGCAACGCCGTTCGGACGGACGTGGCCCATCCGCTCCGATTTCGTCGACAGATAGTCGGCGTTGCGCCGGTGCGCCACGGTGCGGCAGACCCGACCACCTCGTTGATCGTGATCCCGTAGTCGCGCAGACCCGTCGCCTTGGCCGGGATTGTTGGTCAGCAGGCGGATCGAGCGAATCCCGAGCATCGTCAACACAGCGGCTGCGTCGCCGTAGTCGCGGGCGTCGGCCGGCAGGCCGAGCAGGTGGTTGGCGTCGACGGTGTCGGCGCCCTCCTCCTGGGCGAGGTAGGCGCGGAGCTTGTTCATCAGCCCGATGCCTCGGCCTTCGTGGCCGGTGGCGTAGATCAGCACGCCCTGCCCCGCGGCCGCGATCATGCGCAGGCTCTGGCGCAGCTGCACGCCGCAGTCGCAACGCAACGACCCGAGTGCGTCACCGGTCAGGCATTCGGAGTGCACCCGCACCAGGACGTCGTTGGCGTCGGCGACGTCGCCGAAGACCAGTGCGAGGTAGACGTGACCGGACGGCCGCTCGAAGGCGTGGGCGTCGAAGTGCCCGTACGGGGTGGGCAGCTGGACGACGAGCGAGGTGGAAGGGGCGGCGATGCGTCGACATGCGCCCGCCCACTACCCGTGCGCAGCGTGTTTAATCGGTGTTCATGCCAGGGCAGCATCTTCGGGTGGACCGCGCCCTCTGGTTCGTCGGACCGAGGCAGGTCGAACTTCGACCAATCGAGGTCCCATCGGTCGGGAGCGGAGAGGCTCTCGTGCAGGCCGTTGTCTCCGGCATCAGCGCCGGGACCGAGATGCTCGCCTACCGCGGCGAGCTACCGGCCGACCTGCTGGTCGACGAGAACATCGGCTCCCTCGGCGGCACGTTCACCTACCCGTTCCGGTACGGCTACAGCTGCGTCGGCCGGATCGAGGCGCTGGCACCGGACGTCGAGGGCCTCACGGTCGGCGATCTGGTCTTCGCCTTCCAGCCTCACCAGGAGCGGTTCGTCGCCTCGGCTGCCGATCTCGTACCGGTCCCAGCCCTCGAACCGCGCCTCGCCACCCTGCTGCCGTACGTCGAGACCGCGTTGCAGGTCACGCTCGACGCCGGTGCGGTGCTCGGCGAGACGGTCGTCGTGAGCGGCCTCGGCGTGCTCGGTCTGCTGGTCGCCATGCTCGTCGAACGCGCCGGTGGTCGCGTCGTGGCGATCGAGCCCCAGGCGTGGCGTCGCGAGCTGGCGGCCGACCTCGGCATCCTCGCCGTCGACCCCGAGCACGCCGCCGATGAGATCGACAGCGTCGGCGTGCCGATCGCGATCGAGTGCTCCGGCAACCCGGCAGCGCTCGCCGGCTCGCTCGAGTTGCTCGCCCACGAGGGCACCGCGCTGGTCGCCTCCTGGTACGGCTCGAATCCTGTGAGCCCTCCCGCTCGGCGGCCGCTTCCACCGTCGCCGGCTGACGATCCGGAGCACACAGGTGTCGACCATCCCGGCCGCGCTGTCGGGTCGCTGGTCGCACGACCGCCGCCTCGCACACGCCGTCGATCTCGCCGCCACCCTGCCGCTCGCCGCGCTCGCCACCGACACGGTCCCGTTCGAGCAGGCCGGCGAGGGGTACGCGCGCGTCGATGCCCGTGAAACAGGTGTCGTCCACATGGCATTCGGGTATGGCTGACGCATGTACCAGGTCGGCACCGCCGTCGAGTTCTCCGCCCAGCACGTGATGCCTGGTGTCGAGGGTCCGGAAGGCACGCTCCACTCCCACGAGTACCGGCTCGAGGTGCTGCTCGAACGCGAGGTGCTCGACGATCGCGGCATGGTCTGCGACCTCGACGTGCTCGACGCCGTCCTCGGGCGCATCGACAACACCGTTCGCGGCCGGAACCTCGACTAGATCCGTCCCCCCGACGCCGAGGCGGTGACGGTCGAGGTGTTCGCCCGGTGGGCCCATGCCGAGATCGCCGGCGAACTGGCGGGCACCGGCGTCGACCAGGTCAGCGTCCGCGTCTACGAGAATCCCGATGCGTTCGGCGGCTACTCCGCTCCCCCGGGCTGACGACACCACGTCGGACCGGGTGTCGGGTGTGCCTGCTGAGCGCAGGCACGGATGGCATCTCCGGCGGGCACCGCTACCACCAACACCTGCTCGCCGCCGCGCCCGATGCGGGATTCTCGATGCGGGTGGCGCCGCCCGGGATGCTCCGCGAGCTGCCGCCGGCGGATGTCGTCGTCATCGACAGCCTGTATGCCTGGCGACTGGTCGGCGCCGTGCGGCGCAGCCATCGGCCGCTTGCCGTCGCCATCGTGCACCAGCACCCTGGCGGGACCGACGGCTCAGGCTGGTCGCGCTCGCTGCGTCGTCGGCTCGACCTCGCCACCTACCGGGCCTGCGACCTCGTGGTCACGCCCGGACCGATCGTTGCGAACCTGCTCGTCGCCGAGTACGGGCTCGATCCGAGCCGGGTCGAAGTCATCGAGCCCGGCTGCGACCTCGCCCCGGCCGGAGCCGTCCCGGCGCTGCGGGCCGGGCGCCGCCTCGGATGTGCTCAACGTCGCCAACTGGCTGCCCAACAAGGGGATCCTCGAGCTGCTCGACGCCGTCGCTGCGCTTCCGGCGTGACGACGTCACCCTGCATCTCGTGGGTCGCACCGACGTCGAGCCCGCAGTACACCGCCGACATCCGGCGCCGATGCGGACGACCCGACCTCGTCGATCGAGTCGTCGTCCACGGCGCCACTCGACGCCCCGGCCGTCGCCTCGCTTGTACGCGGCCGCCGATGCGTTCGCGTTCCCGAGCCGAGTCGAGACGTACGGCAGCGCCGTTGGTGAGGCGCTGGCCGCCGGAGTGCCGGTCGTCGGGTGGCGCACCGCCCATCTGTGCGGTCTGGTCGACGATCGAGGTCGAGGGACTACTCGTGGCACCTGGGCAGATCGGCGAGCTCACGGGTGCGATCCACCGCCTCGCCATCGACTCCGCCGACCGGCACGCGTTGGCCGAAGGCGCCCGGCGACGCGGCGCCCGCTTACCTACCTGGCGTCAGACGACCAGCCGATTCTTCGATGCCCTCTCCCGGCTGATGGCCGAAGCGGTTGAACCACCGCACGACCGCGGATTGCCGTCGACGATGTCGATCCGGCTGACCCCGGCGTCCTCGACGAACAAGTCGCCTGGCGACCGTCGCCGGAACATCGAGCGCCCACGCCAACGCGGCCTTGATCGGCCCGACATGGGTCACGACGATCACGACTGAGGCCTCGGCGCGGGCGACGAGGTCATCGCACGCCGGCGTGGACCCGCGACGACAGCGCCGAGAGCGTCTCCACGCCCGGCGGGGCGAAGTCAGGGTCGTGTCGCCAGCGCTCGTACAGCGTCGGCGGGCACCTCCCCGACCGGCTGCTGGTCGAACGGCCCGAAGTCCAGCTCGATCCAGCGTTCGTCGATCTCGATCGCGGCGGCCAAGTGCTCAGCGGTCTGGCGAGCCCGCCGCAACGGACTCGACACCACCACGTCGGGTCTCGGCAGCATGCCGGCCAACGCCTCGGCCTGCGCCCGGCCACGCGACGTCAGCTCGAGATCGGCGTGGCCGAGGTACAGACCGAGGCGATTGGCCTCGGTCTCGCCATGGCGGACGAGCACCAGCATTCTCCGGCCTGCTCGATCAGTCCTCGTGCCGAACCGTCGATCGGATTCGCATCGACATCCTGGCGCAAACCTTCGCGTGCATCGTGCTCGTGACCGTAACGCGCCACTGGCGCCAGAACCGATGTGCGGTTCTGGCGCCGGCAGCGTGCTTGACCGTGTCAGGACGAAGCTGCTGCTTCCTCGATCAGCGGCGACAGGTCGGCGTTGGGCAACGCCTGCTCCTCTCCACCGACCTCGATCACGGACTGGCCTTCCACGATGCGGGTGTGCTCCGCCAGCCACTGCTCGTCGGCCGCGGTCGCCGAGGTCACGGTGTCGCCGGCGGCGACGAGCTGGATCTCGACATCGTCGCCGTCTCCACCGTCGATGACGTCGGTGCCGCCGCCGCCGAGGAGCACGTCGTCTCCGGCGCCGCCGGTCAACACGTCGTCACCCTCGCCGCCGATGAGTACGTCGTCGCCGTCTCCGCCGTCGGCGGCGAACTGGATCGCTCCGGCCAGCAGACCGGAAGCGTCGACGACGTCGTCGTCGGCGAGCGCGTTGACGGTGACCCGGTCGTTGGCGGCCTCGCCACCGGTGATGTTCACCTGGGCAGCCAGGCCGAAGACGGAGACGCCGCTCGCATCGCCGGCCACCATGGCGACGTCGGCGCCATTCGTGCCCTGCACGATCACGCTGTCGGGCTGGAGATCGCCGGCGCCGCCCACCGTGGCGGCAAGGTCGGTGTCGACATTGACCACATCGGTGCCGGACAGGTCGTTGACCGTCACGGTGTCGCTGCCGTTCGAGCGCGTTGAGGTCGACGATCTCGACGTCGTCGGTGTCCATCGACGATGTTGCCGAGATTGCGGGTGAACCGCAGGCGCTGGCCGTTGGCCGATGCGTCGAAGATCTCGTTGCCGGCGCTGCCGTTGAACAGCATGACGTCCGTACCGTCCTGGCCCTCGACCGTGTCGCTGCCGTCGCCCGGATCCCACTGGAAGGTGTCGTCGCCTGCGCCCAGCAGCCCGACGTCGTTGCCCTGCTGGCCATCGACGAAGTCGGTGCCGTCGCCGCCGAGCAAGCGGTCGATGCCGTTGCTGCCGAGAATCGTGTCGTTGCCGGCACCGCCATCGACGGTGATCGCGATCAACGCCGCCAGGTTTCCGGTGGCGGAGAAGCTGTCATCGCCCCCGTTTGCGTTGAGCACGAGGTTCTCGGAGGTTCCGATGTCGATCGCGAACGGAGCCGGGTTGATGCGGTCGAAGCGGACACGCGTTCCGTTGGCCGTGGTCGTGAACTGCTCGACGCCGTTGCCGCCGTTGACCTCCACGTTGTCGACGCCGGCCCCGCCCTCGTTGAGGTCGGTGTCGTCGCCCGGGTTCCAGATCATCCGGTCAGTGCCACTCTCGCCGAACGCCTGGTCATCGGCGTCGCCGCCGGTCAGGGTGTCGTTGTCGCTGCCGCCGAACAGGAAGTCGAAGCCGCCCTTGCCCAGGAGCGTGTCGTTGCCGGTTTGACCGAACAGCTGGTCGCCGCCCGAGCCGCCCGTGAGCGTGTCGTCGCCGGGGCCGCCGAACAGGTTCGCCCGCGGCAACGCGCCGTTGGCTTCGTTGAGGGTGAGGGTGTCGTTGCCGCCGAGGCCGAAGATCTGGATGACCGTCGTGTTGGCGACCGTCGGGTTGCCTCCACTGACGGCAACTGCACCGCCGTTCACCAGGATCCTGCCGGCCGCGTTGCGGCTGATCGCGATGTTGTTGGCACCACTGTCACCGTTGACCGTCAGTACGCCGTTGCGGAACGACGCCGTTGTCGCCGCACTCGCCTGCTGTGTCGCCAGGACGATCGCGCCGGCGCTGATCATCGTGCCGATGATGAGTCGGCGTCGAACAGTTCCCCGGCTGATGCTCTCTCTTGCGTTCATGTTGTTCTCCTCGTCAGTAGCAGCGGACCGCATCGGCCGGCTGTCGTGTTGCTCGCCAGTACGGCCCGAGGGGCACAGACGGTTCGCGTTGCCCCTCGCGTGATGTGTCGTGGGGAAGGCGCCGGACGGTACGGAGGGCGGCTTCCCCCGACCTTCCCCCGCCCGTCGCGCGACGCCGCCTAGCAGGCACGCGTCGACCAGTCGCCCGATCGAAGCCGGCGCTACAGAAGCGCTGGAACACAAACTTCGCGGGTCTCACATTGTGAGGACCGATGTGACGCCTGATCGGTAAACGTCGCCCTTCGGGCGACTCCAACGAGTGAGGGAATCACATGAGCATTGCTGCAACGACGACAGATTCGAACGGACAGACCGGCGCCGACAGCGTCTACGTCGAGGAGTGGGGTGAGGGAACTCCGGTCGTGCTCGTGCACGGATCCTTGGCAACCGGCGCCGAGGAGTGGGACAGCCAGCGCCCGCTCGCCGAGCAGGGATTTCGATTGTCGGTGTTCGATCGACGCGGGTACGGGCGGAGTCCGTTCGCGGTCGGCGAGGACTACCTGGTCGACGCCGACGACATCGTCGGGTTGATGGGCGACGGCGCCCACCTCGTGGGACATTCGTACGGGGGGCTGGGCGCGATGTTCGCCGCCGCCCGGCGGCCCGAGGCGACCAAGTCGCTGACGCTGCTCGAGGCACCCGCGGTCGTGGGCGCTGATCCCGATCCGGAGTGGCAGGCGTTGGCGGACGAGGTCACTCAACTGTGGGGTCAGGATCTGACCGACGAGGACTTCGTCGTCCGCTTCCTCAAGGCTGTCGGCAGCGATCCCGACCAGTTCCCGCCCGAGATGTTGGCGATCGCGCTGCCGCTGGTACCGGTGTTCCGCCGCGGTCGCCCGTTCCACGAGGTCGACCTGCCGCTGGGAGACCTCGCGGCAGCCCAGTTCCCCAAGCTCGTCGTGTCAGGCGGCCACAGCGCAGGGTTCGAAGGGATGTGCGACGTCCTGGCGCGGCACATCGGCGCCGAGCGCCTCGTGATCGAGGGTGCCGGGCACGAGATCCAGTTCACCGGTCAGCCGATCAACGAGGCACTGCTGGCGCTCTGGCGCACGGTGGGCTGACCACCGTCGAGGATCGGGCTCTCTCGCGCCGGTGACGACGCGAGAGAGCCGGCCGAAGTCGCTGAGTCGGGTCAGTCGAGATCGAAGCGGTCGAGGTTCATGACCTTGTCCCACGCAGCGACGAAGTCACGCACGAACTTCTCGTTGGCGTCGTCGCAGGCGTAGACCTCGGCCAGCGCCCGCAGCTCGGAGCTCGATCCGAAGATGAGGTCGACGCGAGTGCCGGACCAACGGCGATCTCCGGTCACCCGATCGCGACCCTCGAACACGTCCTCGGATTCCGAGGTGGCCTTCCACTCCGTCGCCATGTCGAGCAGATTGACGAAGAAGTCGTTGGTCAGCGTTTCAGGTCGGTCGGTGAACACACCCTGATCGGACTGCCCGGCGTTGGCGTTGAGCACGCGCAGGCCGCCGACGAGGGCGGTCATCTCCGGGGCCGACAACGTCAGGAAGAAGGCCTTCTCGATCAGCAGGTGCTCGGCCCCGAGGTCGTGGCCCTTCTGCAGGTAGTTGCGGAATCCGTCGAAGGTCGGCTCGAGCACCGCGAACGCCTCGACGTCGGTCTGCTCCTGCGTGGCGTCGGCGCGTCCTGGCTTGAACGGAACCTGCACGGCGTGCCCGCCGCGCTGCGCCGCCTGTTCGATCGCGGCGCATCCGCCGAGCACGATCAGGTCGGCCAACGACACCTGCTTGCCGCCCGACTGTGCGCCATTGAACTCCTGCTGGATGCCCTCGATCGTCGCCACGATTCGCGGAATGCCGGAGATCACGTTGACGTCCCACTCGGCCTGCGGCGAGAGGCGGATCCGCGCCCCGTTGGCGCCACCCCGCTTGTCGGTGTCGCGGTACGTCGACGCCGACGCCCACGCGGCGGAGACCAGCTGGGAGATCGAGAGGCCCGAATCGAGGAGCTTGGCCTTGAGGCCGGCGATGTCGGCGTCGTCGATCAACGCGTGGGTGACAGCCGGGACCGGATCCTGCCAGAGCAGCTCCTCGTCGGGAACCCACGGGCCGAGGTAGCGGACGACGGGTCCCATGTCGCGGTGGAGCAGCTTGTACCACGCCCGGGCGAAGGCGTCGGCGAACTGGTCGGGGTTCTCGTAGAAGCGCTTCGAGATCTCCTTGTAGACCGGGTCGACGATCAGCGCCAGGTCGGACGTCAACATGGTGGGAGCATGGCGCTTGGTCGGATCGTGAGCGTCGGGGACGGTGCCCTGCGCCTCAGGGTTCTTGGCGGTCCACTGGTTGGCGCCGGCCGGGCTCTTGGTCAGCTCCCATTCGTACGAGAACAGGTTGGAGAAGAAGCCGTTGTCCCATCGGATCGGCTCGTTGGTCCAGATCCCCTCGAGGCCGCTGGTGATCGCGTCGCCGCCCTTGCCGGTGCCGTAGCTGTTGGTCCAGCCGAAACCCTGCTGTTCGATCGAGGCACCCTCGGGCTCGAGACCGACGTACTTGTCGGGGTCGGCGGCACCGTGGGTCTTGCCGAACGTGTGACCGCCGGCGATCAGCGCCACGGTCTCCTCGTCGTTCATCGCCATCCGGGCGAACGTCTCGCGGATGTCGCGGGCGGAAGCCATCGGATCGGGGTTGCCGTTGGGCCCTTCCGGGTTGACGTAGATCAGCCCCATCTGCACCGCGCCGAGCGGATTGGCCAGCTCGCGGTCGCCGCTGTAGCGCTGATCCTCGAGCCACACCCGCTCGGGGCCCCAATACACGTCGTCCTCGGGGGCCCAGATGTCCTCGCGGCCGCCGCCGAAACCGAAGGTCTTGAAGCCCATCGTCTCGAGCGCCCGGTTCCCGGCGAAGACGAGCAGGTCGGCCCACGAGACCTTGCGGCCGTACTTCTGCTTGACCGGCCACAGCAACCGGCGCGCCTTGTCGAGGCTGGCGTTGTCGGGCCAGCTGTTGAGTGGGGCGAAACGCTGTGCGCCGGTGCCGCCGCCACCGCGACCGTCGGCGATGCGGTAGGTACCAGCGGCGTGCCACGACATGCGGATGAAGAACGGCCCGTAGTGCCCGAAGTCGGCCGGCCACCACTCCTTGGAATCGGTCATCAGGGCATCGACGTCGCGGGCCAGGGCATCGAAGTCGAGGCTGTTGAACTCGGCCGCGTAATCGAAGTCGTCACCCATCGGGTCGGATTGGGGGTGGTTCTGGCGGAGCACCCTCAAGTTCACGCTCTCCGGCCACCAGTGCTGGTTGGCCGTGATCCCGACCGCCTGGTGGGCGGCGTTCATGACGGGGCACGTCGCTGTCGACGGCTCGTCGCTGGTCGTCACTGTGCCGTGCTCTTCGTTACTCATGTCTCTCCTCGATTGATGTTTGTTGCTGACTTCGAACCATGGATGCTCGGAACTGAGGCGCCCTCGGCTGCCGGTTGGCACGTGGGACAGAGGCCCCAGTAGATGACCTCGGCCTCGTCGATCTCGTAGCCCGCGTCGTCGGCCGCCGTCAAGCATGGCGCGGAGCCGACACTGCAGTCCACGTCGACCATCCGCCCGCAGGCCGCGACAGATCAAGTGATGGTGATTGTCACCCACCCGATCCTCGTAGCGAGCTGCCGACCCGGGGGGCTGGATGCGCCGGAGCACACCCATGTCGGCCAGCACGCCGACGGCGTCGTACACCGCCCGCGGGGAGATCGAGCCGATGTCGGCCCTGACGAACTCGACCACCTCGTCGGCGGTGAGATGCGGCCGGCTCGACACCGCTCTCAGTACGGCCAAACGCTGCGCCGTGACCTTGAACCCACGCTGGCGAAGCAGTTCAGCGAGGTCGGCGGCCATATCTGCACCCTATGCAAATTTCCTCTGGTTGTAAAGACCGTGATCAGGGTTCCTTCGGCGAAGCTCTGGCACGTCTGTGGGCGCGTCACAATGTGCCGCATGACTCGACGGCAATGGCGCCATCGTTCGGCAGGCGTTCGATGCGTGGCGCGCCGGCATCGCACCGATCACCGAACTCTTCGCTCCGGACATGACGTGGCGGATCGAAGGCAGGTCGGCCGTCGCCCGGCAGTACGCCGACACACGCGACTTCGTCGACGGCGTGCTGGCACCGTTCGGTGCTCGATTCGTCGACGGCGAGCGTTTCCGACCTGCCAACGTTCGTGGCGTTCATGCCGCTGGTGACACCGTGGTCGTCGTGTGGGACGGTCACGAGAATCGCCAACGACGGCGTCGCTTACGACAACAGGCTACGCGTGGATCATGCAACTCGACAACGGCAAGGTCGTCGACGGCACGGCGTTCTTCGACAGCATCGCCTTCGACGAGCTCTGGAACCGCGTGACACCCGCCTAGTCGCTCACGCGTTGGCCGGGTGGTCGAGATGGGCGCGTTCGCCGTGCGGGCCGAACATCAGCGAGGAGCTCGACGGGACCATCGACGACGCCGAACCAGTGCGGGGTCGTGGTGACGAACTCGACTGCCTCGCCGGGTTCGATGGTGAGATCCTCGTCGCCGAGGATCAGCCGCATCCGGCCGCGAGAGCACGTACATCCAGTCATGGCCATCGTGGACGGGCAACGTCGCCGGTGGGCGGCGGCGAGACACCGGGATGTGGACCTTGTAGGTCTGCAAACGGTTGGTCGAACCGGCGTGATTGAGCGGCCACATGGTCAGCCCGTTACGACGGATCGGCCGGCTGGCGACTCGCGGGTCGGCCACACTCGGCGGGCTGAGCAACTCGTCCGTGGTGACGCCGAGCGCGTCGGCGAGCGGCGGCAGGTGATCGAGGACGAGCCTGCGTTGTCCCGACTCGAGCCGGCTCAACGTCGAGACATCGAGGTGGGCACTCGCCGCCACCTCGCGCAGGGTCATGCCGTTGGCGAGCCGGAGCTCGCGCAGACGACGCCGGACCCGCGCCTCGGTGGTCTCTGGCGGAGCGGAGGGTGGACGATGCCGTGTTGCCATATTGGGCAACTTTAGTTTGCCAACGGCGGAAACCCAACTACCGTCACGATCATGAACGAACCTTGGGACTGCATCATCGTCGGTGGCGGCGCAGCCGGGTTGTCGGCAGGGTTGGTGCTCGCACGCGCCCGCAAGCGAACACTGCTGGTCGATGCCGGCGAGCAGAGCAACCGATCCGGCCCACGGCATCGGAGGCCTGCTCGGCCACGACGGCCGACCGCCGGACGAGCTGTACGAGATCGGGCGCAACGAGATCGCCGGCTACTCCTCCGTCGAGATGCGCCGAGGACGTGCGTCATCAGCGCAGCCAAGGACGACGACTGGGTTCGTGCTCGAGCTGGCCGACGCCGGTGTCGAAGTGACACGACGACTGGTTCTCGCCACGGGCATGGACTACCGGCTTCCGCAGGTCGACGGTCTCGCCGAACGGTGGGGACGGTCGGTGTTCCATTGCCCGTTCTGCCATGGCTGGGAGGTTCGTGACCGACCGCTGGGCGTGCTCGACCCCGATCCGGCAACCAGCGTCCATCGATCGCTGTTGCTCAGAGGGTGGAGCGCCGATGTGACCTTGCTGACGAACGGCGGCGCCGCGCTTCCGGAGGACGACCAGGCTCGCCTCGCCGCCGCCGGCGTGGCGATCGACGAACGCCGCGTCGCATCCGTTCGCGCACGGAGACGAACTCTCCGCGGTGCTGTTCGCCGACGGCTCCGAACGAGCGTGTGGCGGCCTGCTCGTCGGCGCCCAGGCTGCACCAGCGCTCCGATCTCGCCGCTCAGCTCGGTCTGGTGTTCGCTCCGGCCAATCCGATCGCGTTCGATGCGGTGGCCATCGGTCCGATGGGCGAGACGAGCGTGCCGGGCGTGGTCGTCGCCGGCGATGCCGGCGCCGGCATGCCGTCGGTGGCCAACGCCATCGCCGAGGGGTCGAACGCGGCGGCGGCGATCGTGCGCAGCCTGATGGAGGACCACAGCTTGATGCTCCAAGGATGATCGACGATGACGCTACGTCGCCGCCCGTCGACCCCGGTCAGGCGGACTGGCTCGACGACGTCAGGAAGTCGCTGACCAACGACATCGTCCGTTCCGGCTGCTCGAGCTGCGGGATGTGACCGCACTCATCGATGATCTCGACCCGGCTGCCGGCGATCAACCGTCCGAACTCGGCCGCGTACGCGACCGAGATGCAGCGCGTCCTGGCGTCCCCAGATGACGAGCGTCGGCGCCACGATTCGATGGATGCGCTTGGCGAGGCCCTTGTCGGGAACCGGCCACACGAACTTCGACGTGCATCCGGTTGCCCACACCACACCGACGATGGCGGCGACGGCGGCATCGGGATCGTCGGGTGGCGTGAACATCGCACGCGCCACGTCACCATCGGGATCATGGAAGAGCAGCGCCGGGATCTGCTCGGGCGCGGCTGCCACCCAGTTGGCGACGGGGTGCTCGTCGAGCCACAGACCGATCGGATCGAGCAGCACCAGCCGGCCGACGAGCTCCGGTGAGTGCGCAGCCAGCTCGCAGGCGAGCATGCCGCCGAACGACTGACCGACCACCGGCGGACGATCGAGGCCGAGTGCCCTGATCGTCTCCTCGTACACCAGCACGAGATCCCACAGATCGGCGACCTCGCCGATCGCCTCCTTGTTGCCGGGGACGGTGCCGGGCACCAGCGGGGCGTAGATCGTGTACTCGGAGGACAGTTGCTCCAGGAAGGCGTCCCAGACCATGCCGCCGGCGGCATGCAGGTACACCAGCGGTGGACCGGCTCCGGTCACCTGCACCGTCATGTCGAGTCGGGCGCCCCACACCGGGATGGTTCGTTCGGTGATGTTCATGTCGATCATCCCCTGCTCAGGCTTCGACCCGTTCGGGCAGACCGGTCGGCCACCACTGGTGGTCCCAGTCCTCGTCGGTCCACAGGCCCTGCAGGTGCGGGAGCACCTCCTCTGCGAACAGATGGATGTTCTTCATCGTCAGCTCGTGTGGCATGCCGCCCATCTGCAACATCACCAGCAGGTTCCCGATGCGGAACTGCTCGGCGAACTCGAGGATCTGCTCGCGCACCGTCGCCGGGCTCCCGGCGATCACCGACCTGGCTTCGGCGAGGCGGCCGAAGGTGATGTGCTTCAACTCGGAGGCCAGCCCGAAGTCACCCGGGTCGCGGAGCAAGGTCTCGACGCCACGCGGGTCGACGTAGCCGGGCAATCCCATGTAGTGCATCGGCACGCATCCGACGCCCTGCCTGAAGGCGTTCTCGACGTACCGCCCGTACTCCACCTCGGCGCGCGCGTCGGTCTCGGCCACGACGACGTTCTGAACGAACGCCAGTCGATACGGGTTGCGAGGCACACCGTTTGCTTCGACGGTCTCCCAGTAGCGATCGAAGATCCGGCGCGCCGTGAGCGTGGGTCCGAACCATCCCAGGTAGACGAACGCGTAGTCCTCGTCGATCGTCCACTGCATCGTGCCCGGCGATCCGGAACCCGGGACCCAGACCGGCGGATGCGGCTTCTGCAGGGGGCGGGGCCAGGAGTTGACGAGCGAGTACTGCGAGAAGCGTCCGTTCCACGTGAACGGCTCGTCCGACGTCCACGCACGAAACATGAGCTCGACCGCTTCCTCGTAGCGGGCACGCGTCTCGACCGTCGGGATCCCGTTGTTGAGATTGGCGTCGTAACTCAGACCGACTGGCAGCCCCGCCACGAGCCGGCCGCCGCTCAGGCAGTCGAGCATCGCGTACTCCTCGGCGATCCGTAGCGGCTCGCGGGTCTTGCCGAGCGAGCGACCGAGCACGATCAGCGCCGTCTCCGGGCGCTCGGTGCGAATCGCGTTCGCCAACACCGCCGCCGGCAGGTTGGGATTGGGCATCATGTCGTACGACGTCTGCCCGTGCTCGGTGACCGAGATCCCGTCGAACCCGGCCCGCATTCCGGCGAGCACCTCGTCCATGAACCATCGGTACGAGTCGAACATCCGCTCCGGCTGGACGAGCTCGGCGTAGGGAGTCGACACCACTGACGAGGTGCCTCGATCCTCGAAACCCTCCGGCAGAAACCGGTACGGAACCTGCTGGAACAGGTTGACCTTCATACTCGCCCCCTCCCCCACGGATCCGGGCTCACGACGATCGAACCCACGTCGCTGCCTATGCCACGGCGTGACGGTAGACGACCTGAGCAGGCACCGTCGTTCCGGCGCCGCTGCGGGGAAATCCTGTGTCGCGGGAGGGCTCCGGGCGCGAGAGCGGGAGGTGTCGCTGCAGGACGCGCCACGGCCTCGCTGGACGTGCAATCGTGGCGTTGGCAACGTCGTCCGATTCGAGGGAGGGACCGTGACAGAACGCCGACCTTCGGTCATTCGCTCGCTCGTACGATCGAGACGACCGCCCACGGTTCACGACCCGGACGCCGACGCCTCACCCGCTGTCGATCAACGTGACCCGACGGTCTCGCGGATCGTCGACTGCGCCGTCTATGTCGATGGCGACCGGGTCGCCTCGCCCACCACGCTTGCCGAGACCTACGACAGCCTGCGAGCGCAATCGGGTGGCATGGCGTGGATCGGGCTCTACCGCCCTGATGAGCACGAGGTCGCCTCGCTCGCGACCGAGTTCCGACTCCATCCGCTCGCCGTCGAGGACGCGATCGTCGCCCACCAACGGCCCAAGCTCGAGCGCTACGACGACACGCTGTTCGTCGTGCTACGTCCGGCGCGATACGTGGACGAGACCGAGGAGGTCGAGTTCGGCGAGATCCACGTGTTCGTCGGACCCGATTTCGTGCTGACGGTGCGCCACAGCGAAGCTCCCGACTTCCGCGCCGTTCGGCGCCGGATGGAGAGCCAACCCGAGCTCCTGCGGCGCGGGCCGGAGGCGATCCTGTACGCGCTGCTCGACCGGGTCGTCGACGGCTACTACCCCGTCGTGGGAGGCCTCGGGAACGACATCGACGAGATCGAGACCGAGATCTTCAGCGGCGATCCGCAGGTGTCGAGGCGCATCTTCGAGCTCTCCCGCGAAGTGGCCGAGTTCCAACGTTCGACGCGGCCGCTGCACGAGATCCTCGGAGGGCTGACGGCTGGCTTCGCCAAGTACGACATCGACGACGAGCTGCAGCGCTACCTCCGCGACGTGGAGGACCATCTCACCCAGGTGTGCGAACGCGTCGACGAGTTCCGTCAGGTCCTGCGCGACATGCTCACCGTCAACGCCACGCTCGTCGCACAGCAACAGAACGAGGAGATGCGGCGCCTCAGTGAGGCGAGCAACCAGCAGAACGAAGAGGTCAAGAAGATTTCGGCGTGGGCCGCGATCCTGTTCGCACCGACGCTGATCGGCACGGTGTACGGCATGAACTTCGAGCACATGCCCGAACTCGACGCGAGGTACGGCTATCCAGTTGCACTGTTCTTGATGGCACTCACCTGCATCACCCTCTACATGGTGTTCAAGCGCCGCGGCTGGTTGTGAGAAGGTTCGAGGTTGGTCGATCATCCGAACCGGGCGCTGTGTCGCCTCAGCGGTCGACGATCGCGATCGACGTGTCCGGAGGCAGGCCCCCACGAACCTGTGCAACCGCATCGGTCACGGCGTCCGATGTCGCTTCCACGTCGACGACGAGCTTCACCACGCCTTGCTCGACGGTCAACGCCTCGGATATCAGTTCGACACCATCGGCGTCGGCGAGCTCCCTCGCAATGCTGACCGCCAATGTCGACGGCCCCTCGAACCTGATCTGGTACACGGTCACCGATCAAGCGTCGCACACGGCGGCGCCAGGCAAGCGCGCCGGGGCGGTTGCCCGCCCACCAAGTCGACGATGCTCGTCGAACTTCTGGTGAACGGCAGCTGAACACTCGGCATCCGTGCAGGCACCGTGCGGTCAATTTCGAGAGACTGTCGGCCATGACGGTACGAGGTGTGTTCGTGAACGCGACAGAACGCCGCGAGGTCGCGGCTGGCGAGACGTTGTTCGCTGAAGGCGATGCCGGACAGCAGATGTTCGGGGTGATCACCGGAACGATCGAGCTTCGGCGCGGCGACACGGTGATCGCCACCGTCCCACCGGGCGAGACCTTCGGCGAGATGGCGATCATCGATGACACGGTTCGAAGCCTCACGGCCGTCGCCATCGAGCCGAGCGAAGTGGCCGTGATCGACCAGAGCCGGTTCCTCTTTCTCGTGCACGAGACACCGATGTTCGCGATCCAGGTGATGCGGTCGCTCGCAGGCCGGATCCGCGAGCTCGACACGCGCATCTGACGGGCCGTCGCGCATCTCGGCTGGATCTGCCAGGGGCCGGCATCTCGGTGCCGACCCTCGGCAGAGTTCTCGGACAGAAGTCGACCTACTTGACCCCTGCCAGCGTCTTCTTCGTCGCCCGCTTGGTGGTGGCCACTGTCTTCTTGGTCTCGACCTTGGCGGTGCGACCGGTTGTCGTCGCTGCTCGCTTGGCGGTGGTCTTGGTGGCGCGGGCCGACTTCTTCGCGGTGGTCGCCGTCGCCTTGACGCCGGCAGACGCCGCCTTGGCCGTCGTGGTCGCTCCGGACTTCACGCGGCGCGCCGTGTCGTTCACGCCATCGGTCGCCGTCGACGCCGTGCGCCGAACCGTGTGGGCCCGGCGACGCGTCACGGTCGACCCGGTCGGCGACACCTTGGGCGGAGACGAGCCGACGATGCGGGCGATCAGATCCTGCACTGCCGTGACCCCGCCCTGGGCGATTCCGCTGACGTTGTCGCCGACGCGGTCGACCACACCGGCGATCGCGCTCACCATGCCGTTGCTCGGCCCGGCGTCGGGCAGACGCGGGTGGGGCCGGGTGGGAGCCGACTTCTTGGCCTCGGCCAAGGCCTCACCCAGATCGGTGAGCGCGGTGCGGCTCAGTTGGTCGCGCACCTTCGGGAAGAACTCACTCTCTTCTTCCTCGACGTGGTGGCGCACGTTCTCCATCAGCACGGTGACCTTGGCGTCGAAGCGCTCGTGTTGAGGATCGAGGTCGGTCAGTTCCGACAGGAGCCACTTGACGATGTGATGCTCCTCGAGGCTCTCCAGAGCGATGTCCTCGGTGGCCGGGACCGTCTCACGCGCGACCGGGTAGAACACCTGCTCCTCGATTGCGGCGTGGATCGACAGCTCCTCGATGATCCGATCGACGATCTGACGCTTCTCGACGTATGCCCGATCACCGGCCTTCTCGAATCGCTTGAACAACTGCTCGACGGTCTTGTGGTCCGATCGAAGAAGGGTGATTGCATCCATAGGCCGACCCGTACCCGCGGGGCCGGCCCGGCAAACGTGGCCGTGCATGGCGCAGACGTCTGAACGGACGATTCGGTCGGTGCCGCTCTACGGTGACGATCCATGACCGTCGAGCAAGCCCGCGCCCGAGTGTTGGACTCGGTCGACGAGCTCGAGCGACTGCTCGTCGCCGCCGTCGCCGATGTCGTGCAGCGGCCCAGCGTCAGCGGCACCGATGGCGAGAACGAAGCGCAGGCGCACATGGCGACGCTCTTCGCCGATGGCGGACTCGACGTCGATCACTGGCAGATCGACCTCGACGCTGTGACGTCCCACCCGGACTTTCCGGGCATGGAGGTCGAGCGGCGCGAGGCGTGGGGCCTGGTCGGCCGGCTGCCGGGCACGGGTGACGGTCCGACGCTGATGCTCAACGGACACATCGATGTCGTGCCGATCGGTGATCCCGACGCGTGGCCGTCAGCGCCGTTCAGCGGCGAGATTCGGGATGGGCGGATGTTCGGCCGCGGTGCCTGCGACATGAAGGCCGGGCTGATCGCGGCCCACGTCGCTGTGCAGGCGGTACGCCGCAGCGGCGTCCGTCTCGGCGGCGACGTGCTCGTGGCCTCGGTGCAAGGTGAGGAGGACGGCGGACTCGGAACGTTCGCGACGTTGCAGCGCGGCTGGCGTGCCGACGCCTGCGTCATCCCGGAGCCCACCGATCTCGACATCATCCCGGCCAACTCGGGAGCGCTCACGTTCCGATTGCGAGTGCACGGCCGGGCAACGCACGCCGCGCGACGAACCGAGGGCGTCAACGCGATCGAGGCGTTCTGGCCGGTGTGGCAGGCACTGCGCGATCTCGAACAGCGCCGGCACGAGGTGATCCACCCGCTGATGACGAGATGGGCGCTGGCGCATCCGCTCTCGATCGGCACCGTGACCGCCGGTGATTGGGCGTCGTCCGTGCCCGACTTGCTGGTGGCCGAAGGCCGGCTCGGTGTCGCCCTCGGCGAGCCGGTCGACGAGGCTCGTCGCCAGCTGGAAGACGCCGTCGCCGAAGCGTGCGCCGGCGATCCGTGGTTGCGCGATCATCCCGTCGACGTCGAGTGGTGGGGTGGTCAGTTCGAAGCCGGTCAACTCACGCCCGACAGCGATCTCGTCGAACGCGTGCGCGCGGCGCACGACATCGTGGGCGGGACGCCACTCGACGTGTACGGAGCCCCGTACGGCAGCGACCTGCGACTGCTCACCGGGCTCGGCGGCATTCCATCGGTGCAGTACGGACCGGGCGACGCCAAGCTCGCCCACGGTCCGCTCGAGTCGGTGCCGATCGACCAGGTGATCACAACTGCTCGCACACTGGCGGCCCTCACCGTCGACATCTGCGGGATCGCCTGAGATCCCGAGCCGGGCGAGCGTCAGCTTCCAGCGGACGACGCCGCCAGCTCGTGGCGCACTGCCCAGGCGGCAATCTCGGCCGCGGGTGGAGAGACCGAGCTTGGCGAGGATGTTCGACACGTGCACTGCCGCTGTCTTGGGCGAGATGAAGAGGCGGTCGGCGAGTTGCCCGTTGGTGAGCCCGTCGGCGACAAGCGATGCGACCTCGCGCTCACGCGCAGTCAACTCACCGTCGGCGCGCGCCGACGCACCCTGCAGCCGTCGGGCGAGGCTCTCGGCGCGGTCCTTGCGAACACCAGGCCACCGCGCGAAGTCGTCATCGATCGCCCGTCGCGCAGCAATCAGCGCGCCTGGGCGATCGCCGGTCGCCAGCAGCGCCTCGGCCAGCGCCGTGCGCAGGGTGCCGATCACCGGCTTGGCGAGGCACGGGTCGGGGTCGGTCAGCACTGCGCCGCAAGGCGGCCGCGGCGGTTTCGTGATGGCCCTCGGCCGCCGCCAGCAAGCCCTCGGTGTGAGCGCGGATGTCGGGCCCGGACGGGTGATCGGCGAGCCAGTCGGAGAGCATCCGGCGGCGAATCTCGCTCGGGCGCGATGCCGAGCGTGAGCAGGTCTTCGACGGTCACGATCGCCACGTTGAGCGTGTTGGCGGAGTCGAGCGGCGTCGGGAGTGCCAGCAGGCCCTCGAACAGACGCTGGCCGGCGTCTCGGTCGCCGCGACCGGCGGCCAGGGCGATGTCGAAGCGCTGGTACCGGTAGAGCTTGCTCGGTGGGCAGCTGCGACGTGAAGTCCTCGAAGGCGAGGGCGGCGTCCTCGAGCCGCCCTTCCTCGAGAGCGAACCCGACGTGGACGCTGCAGTTCCACACGTGTTGCTGGCCGTGCCGCCCCCACCACTGGGAGCCTTCGGCGGCCACACGACGCAAGCGTGGAAGGTCGCCGGCGGCGTAGGCGGCCTCCAGTCTCCCACGCGAGGGTCGCCGACGTGCCGAGCTTGTCGAAACCGATGCGGGAGCTGATCTCCTGCATCTCGGCACGCAGTGCGGCGGCCTCCGGCAGGTGCGAGGGAAGCAGTTCGAGACCGTTGTTGATGGCACGTGTCAGCAGCACTGCGTCGCCCGAACGCCGCGCTGCGTCGAGCGCTTCGTGGAACATCGCCAACGACTCGCGCCAGCGACCGGTTGACGACGCCCGCTCCGGCACGCTCGACGAGTGCTCGCGCTTCGGTGACGTGGTCGCCCACGGCGCGGGCGTCGACCAACGCCCGCTCGGCCCAGTGTGATCGCCTCGGCCGAGCGACCGGCGATCATGTGCAGCTGCGCCAGCGACCATGCCGCCTTGCCGCGCAGGCGACGGTCGTCGAGTGCAGACCACAACGATTCGAGGTCGGCCGCTCGGGCAAGGGCCTCGGACTCGTCGTTGAGCTCTTGGTAGAGCCGGGAGACGAAGCGCAGCGGCATCGATCCGTTCCTCCGGTTCGACGGCGATCTTGACCCAGCGCAATGCGGTGGCGAGCGCCTCGTCGAGGAAGTCGAGCCGCCACGCCGCTTCGGTGGCGACGGCCAGCAGCTCGGGGTCGCTGGGAGCTTCGGCCAGTCCCTCGGCGGCGAGTCGCAGGGCGGCGAACGTGAGGCCCTTGTCGAGATAGCTGGCTGCGCCTCGGCGGGCGATCGCCGGCACCTCGTCGTGCCGGCCCGCACCTCGCGCGTGGTATGCGAGCGCGGCGTGGTCGAGCATCGGCGTGCGACGTACCGCCTCGAAGCAGCGCTCGTGCAGGCGGCGCCGTTCGCGGCCCAGCAGCTGATGCACGACGGCGTCGGCGACCAGGGCATGGGAGAACCAGAACTGGTCGTCGCTGACCTCGACCACCACCGCCGCCGACGTGAGTGCCCGCAGGGCGGTCAGCAGGTCGGCCTCCTCCGCCTCGGTGACCACCATCAACGATTCGAACGACGCAGCCCGGCCGTACACGGCGAGCGCCTCGACCACCCGCCGCTGGCCATGGTCGAGCCCCTCCAGCTGCTGCCGCACCGCCTCCTCCAGCGACCACGGCAACTCGGCCTCGAGCAGCTCGGACACCGGGGCCCGCGGTCCGACGACGCGCATCAACTCCTCGACGACGAACGGCAGACCGGCGGTACGTCGGTGCACCGCTTCGACGAAGGCCGACGACGGCTGGCCGCCCGACACCGTGACGATCGCCGCCACCATCGCCCCGACCTCGGAGTGGTCCAAGCGATCGAGCCGGATCTGTTCGACCGAGTGGCGCCGCTCGAGGCGGAGCACGAGCTCCCCGCCGGGTTGGCCTCGGCTGAGGTCCTCCGGGTCGGTAGGTGGCGATGATCACCAGGTTCGGCCACGGCTGCTGAGCGATGCGATCGATCAGGTTGGCGCTGGCGGTGTCGATCCAGTGAAGGTCTTCGATGACGAGCACGGCCGGTGCCGTGGCGACGCGCCGACGCGATCATCTCGAACACCGCGGCGGCGACATCGTCACCGGTGAGGCTCTGGGTCGACGAGACCGACGCACGGCATCGAGCGGACGGCCCATCGATCCCGGTTGGGCGATCATCCCGATCGTGCGGATGTTCGCCGGCAGCGAATCGATCAACTCCCGCACGAGACGGGTCTTGCCGATCCCTGCTTCGCCCGACACCAGGGCCACGGCGGGCTGTTCCGAGGTGGTCACCTCGGCGGCATCGACGATCCCGGTCAAGCGCGCGAACGCGCCGGCGCGACCGACCATGAGCGGGCTCATTCCGACGCGACCGCTGAGCACGGCCTCGACGCTAGAGGCTCCCGCCATCAACCGCGCTCACCGAGGTGCAGGGTGTGCGCCTGGTCAGGCCACACGGTCGTCGAAATCGAGGGCGTCGGGCGCTCGCACGTCGGCCCGAAGGGGACGACCGTGGCGACCGGGCCGTCAGGCGGGCCGGTCGCCACGTGGCGAGCGGCGGAACAGGCTGCGGTGCCCGGGGGTGCCGAACTGGTGCCGGTACCGGCGTGCGCCCGACAGCTCGTCGAAGCGGTGTTGCCTGAGGAGTGGAGAGAGTTCTGGATGCATGCACCTCATGGTGCGGCACTAAGGGGGTCGGGCACATCGGATGACCTACCTATTTGCGATGCTTACGGGCGCAAGAACCCTCCTAGATGCACGGCGCCGTCACTGGGTTGGGACCTCCTCGTCCACGACTCGTCCCGGTAGACAGATCGCAGTGCCGATGAGGGCGGCGGTCAATGAACCCACGAGCACCCCGAGTCGGGCGTCGGTGCCGTGCTGACCCTCGCCGAACGCCAGGTCGGTGACGAACAACGACACCGTGAAGCCGATCCCGCCGAGTGCGCCGGCACCGATGACGTATCGAGACGTGACGCCGGCGGGCAGCCGGCCGACCTTCAGCGCCACGGCCAGCAACGTCGCCCCGGTGATGCCGACGGTCTTGCCGATCACCAATCCGAGGATCACCCCCCAGGTGACCCGTTCCGACATCGCCTCGCCGAGCCCACCGGTGGGAATGTGAATGCCAGCGTTGGCGAGTGCGAACAGCGGCACGACGACGAACGCCGACCACGGGTGCAGTCGGTGCTCCAACCACTCGACCACCGAGACCGAGTACTGGGCTCGGCGTGATGCGCGCACGGCGTCGTCGACCGTGCTCACACGGGCGAGCTCGTCGACGTCGACGAGACCCGTTGCCAGGCGAGGCGTGACCGGTGCCAGCATGCCGAACGCCACGCCGGTGAGCGTCGTGTGCACGTGCGCCTCGTACAACGCCAACCAACACAGCACGCCGAGCACGAGGTACACCCCAACCTGGTCGACGCGGTTCCGCAACGCTGACGCCACCACGAGCGTTGCCACCGCCGCTGCCAACCATCCGATCGACACACCTTCCGAGTAGAAGATGGCGATCACGACGATGGCGCCAATGTCGTCGGCGATCGCCAACGCCAGGAGGAACAACTTGAGCCATGACGGGGCACACGTCCCGAGCAGAGCCACCACGCCGGTGACGATGGCGATGTCGGTCGCCATCGGGATCCCCCATCCCTTCGATCCGCTGGTGCCGGCGTTGAGCACCGTGAAGATCAACGCCGGAACGATCATCCCTCCCAAGGCAGCGATGATCGGAAGCGAAGCCTGCTTCGGATCGCGCAACTCGCCCTGCGTGACCTCGCGCTTGATCTCGAGTCCGGCGACGAAGAAGAACAGCACCATCGCCACGTCGTTGATCCAGCCCCGCAGATCGAGGACGATCTGGTGATCTCCGATGCCGATCACCGCTCGCGTGCTCCACAGGTCGGCGTAACTGTCCGACCACGGGGAGTTGGCCCACACCAGGGCGACCACGGCGGCCGCCACGAGCAGAACACCGGCACCGGCCTCCGCGCGGAGGAAGTCCGACAGCGGTCGGATGAATCGATCGCCAGCTGAAGCGGGCTGGTCGGAACGGTCGGGTGGCTCGATCAATTCAGCGGACACAATCGCCGATCTCGTGCCCGTCGAGACAGGTGAGGGTGCTCGAGTCGTTCATGTTCGGTTTCCATGCTGCACCAACGCGCTTTCCCAACGGCGCCGAAACGGAACGCTCCCGGGTCATCGCTGACCCGGGAGTGCCCCTACCCCGCAACGGCGAGGTTTGTTGTATGGACAAAGGAAGATGCCTGCGCGATCTAGATCGCGTCGGTGCCTTCTTCGCCGGTGCGGATTCGAACAAGTCGATCGACCTCGGTGACCCAGATCTTGCCGTCGCCGATCTTGCCGGTAGCGGCGGAACTCACGATCGATTCGACGACCGTGTCGACCTGGCCGTCGTCGACAACCACCTCGATCGCAACCTTCGGGACGAAGTCGATGTTGTACTCCGCCCCCCGGTACGTCTCGGTGTGACCGCCCTGTCGGCCGAAGCCGCGGACCTCACCGACCGTCATGCCGGTGACGCCGATCGCCTTCAACGCGTCCTTGACGTCGTCGAGCTTGAACGGTTTGACGACTGCAGTGACAAGCTTCATGTGCGCTCCTCTCGAATCGTCTCTGGTTCAGTTCTGCACGAACTCGGGGTAGGCCTGGACGCCCATCTCCGGAAGGTCGAGGCCGGCGACCTCGTCCTCTTCCTTCGAGCGGATGCCGCCCTTGCCGATCTTCTTGGACACGATGTCCTGCACTTTGAAGAAGGTGTAAGCGACGCCGAAGATCACGGTCACGATCACCAGCGCGCCCACGGCCTGGGCGCCGAGCTGACCCCATTCACCCTTGATCACACCCTTCAACGGGATCGCGTTGCCCTCGGCATCAACGGCGCCGTTCCACCCGTTGCCGTAGCTCCCGTTGGCGAAGATGCCGACGGCGAGCACGCCGAACAACCCATTCACGCCATGGACTGCGATGGCACCGACTGGATCGTCGACCTTGAGCTTGCGCTCGACGAAGAACACCGCCTCGATCACGAGCACACCTGCGATGCAACCGATGACCGCAGCCGCCCACGGGGCGATGAAGGCGCACGGGGCGGTGATCGCCACGAGACCAGCCAGCATGCCGTTCGCCATCATGCCCGGATCGGGCTTGCCGGTTCGCTTTGTGATCCACAGCATGGCGACGATCGCCCCGAACGCTCCGGAGATGGCGGTGTTGGTTGCAACCACCGCCAGCTGGACATCGGTCGCCGCGAAGGTCGAGGCGGCGTTGAAGCCGAACCACCCGAACAGCAGGATGAAGGTCCCGAGCATCGCCATCGGAATGTGGTGACCCGGCAGGGCACGGGGCTGGCCGTCCTTGCCGAACTTGCCGATGCGGGGCCCGATCACGAGCGCTCCGGCGAGGGCGGCGACGCCCCCGACGGCGTGCACGACACCGGATCCGGCGAAATCGACATAGCCGACGCCGAGGTCCATGGTGTCCCACGTCTTGCCGAGCCAGCCGCCACCCCACGTCCATGCAGCGAACAACGGGTAGTAGATCGCTCCGCAGAACAAGCCCCAGATCACGAAGCTGCCCCATTTCCACCGCTCGGCCATCGCTCCGGTGGGAATCGTCGCCACCGTGTCCATGAAGGCCACCATGTAGAGGAAGAAGCCGATCAGCGGCGCCGTGATGCCGTCGCCGGACAGGGCCCATCCGCCCTCCCACAGGAACACCCAGTTGTCGCTGCCGACGAGACTGCCGCCGACCGGTTCGAACAAGCCGAACGACCAGGAATCGGCGGCCGTGCCGTACGAGAACCCGCCGAACGCCAACGGGAAGCCGACGAAGAAGAAGCCGATGAATCCGAGCCCGAAGATGGCGAAGTTGGTCGAGACCACATGAGCCGCATGTTTGGCTCTGCAGAATCCGGTCTCGACGAGCGCGAAGCCGGCCTGCATGAAGATCACCAGGGCCGCACCGATGATGATCCACAGCAGGTTGATCTGCTGGCCCAGCACCACGACCGGGTCGGCGTCTTGGGCGTGGGCGACCGATGGGATGAGCGAGATCGCGCCCACCCCGAGCAGACCCACGGTGATTCGGAGCGCACGTTTGCGCACGGTTCCTCCTTGGAAAGGCTGGCAGGGGCTCCGTCGCGGCCTCGTTGCCACTCAGGATGGGCGGACCGTACGACGCCGTCATTTCGGGCCTATCGCTCGAATGTTTCGAGTGCGTGACCACTCTGCGCGGATGGCACGTCGTTTCTTCCGATCGACTTGCTCTCGTAGCCTCGATGGTGATGGGCATCGCCACTGCCGAGATCTTCCGCTTCGACAACTCGTTCGCCCGCGAGTTGCCCGGGCTGTACGTCGAGTGGCAGGCGGCGAGCGTGCCCGAGCCGCGGCTGTTGTTCCTCAACGATCCGTTGATCGCCGAGCTCGGGCTCGACTCCGAGGCGTTGCGGACGCCGGACGGCGTTGCGATCCTCGCCGGAAACGCCACACCGGCCGGACCGGCCACGATCGCGATGGCCTACGCCGGACACCAGTTCGGCAGCTACTCGCCGCGGCTCGGCGATGGTCGGGCGCTGCTGTTGGGTGAGATCGTCGATTCGAGTGGCCGGCGACGAGACATACACCTGAAGGGTTCCGGGCGCACTCCCTTCGCCCGCGGTGGCGACGGCAAGGCGGCGGTCGGGCCGATGCTGCGCGAGGTGCTGATCGGCGAGTCGATGCACGCCCTCGGAATCCCAACGACACGTGCATTGGCGGTGGTCGCCACCGGAGAGCACATCGCCCGCGAAGGAATGCTGCCGGGGGCGGTGCTCACCCGAGTTGCGTCGAGCCACCTGCGCGTCGGCACGTTCGAGTACGCGGCCCGGCTCGGCGATCGCGACTTGCTGCGGCGGCTCGCCGACCACGCGATCGCCCGCCACTACCCCAGCGTGGCCGAAGACGAGCATCCCTATGTGGCGTTCTTCGCGCAGGTGGCGGAGGCCCAGGCCGCGCTCGTCGCGCGATGGATGCTGGTCGGTTTCGTGCACGGCGTGATGAACACCGACAACATGACGATCTCGGGCGAGACGATCGACTATGGCCCGTGTGCGTTCATCGATGCTCACGATCCGGCCACGGTGTTCAGCTCGATCGACCACGGCGGCCGATACGCCTACGGCAACCAGCCGGCGATCGCCCAGTGGAACCTGGCGCGACTGGGAGAGACACTGCTGCCGCTGTTCGGTGACGACAGCGACGCCGCGGTGGCGGCCGCGACCGAGGTGCTGACGTCGTTCCCCGACCGTTTCCGCACCCACTGGCGGGCCGGTATGGCCGCCAAGCTCGGCCTGGTCGATGTCGCCGACGGCGACCAGGAGCTGTTCGACGACCTGCTCGAGCTGATGCACAGTCAGGGCGTCGATCACACGTCCCTGTTCAGGGCGTTGTCGACGCTCGTCCTCGCGCCCACGGCGCCGCTGGGCTCGGTGGTCGACGACCCTGCCGTGTTCCAGACATGGATCGACCGTTGGCATGCCCGCCTCTCCGGCGAGGGCCGACCACCGCAGGTCGTGGCCACAGGGATGGATGAAACGAACCCCGTGTACATCCCGCGGAACCATCTGGTCGAGGAGGCGCTCGACGCCGCCACCGCCGGCGACCTCGCTCCGTTCGAACAGTTGTCGACTGTCGTCACGCACCCGTTTCAGACCCGCCCCGACCACGACCGCTACGCCGCCCCGGCGCCAGAGTCCTTCGGTCGGTACTACCAAACGTTCTGCGGGACCTGATCATGACCGACGAGCGCGGCCGCGACGTGCTCGTGCTCGGCGCCACCGGTTACGTCGGCGGCCGTCTCGTGTCGAAGTTGCTCGAGGCGGGCAATCGGGTGCGGGTGCTCACACGTTCGACGGGCCGAGCCGAGCGCTACGAGTGGTCCGACCACGTGCAGGCGTTCACCGGTGACGTGCTCGAGCCGGACACCCTCGCGCCGGCACTCGAGGGCTGCGAGGCGGCGTACTACCTCGTCCACTCGATCGGGACACGGGGCGACTTCGCTGCGACGGAGGCGATCGCGGCCCAGAACGTCAGCGATGCCGCCGACGCCGCCGGTCTGCGTCGCATCGTGTACCTGGGCGGAATGGGCAGCGGCGACGATCTCTCGAAGCACCTCGCCAGCCGCCACCGAGTGGGCGAGATCCTCGCCGCCGGCCGCACGGCGACCACCGAGCTCGCGCGCGGCGGTGATCATCGGATCGGGGTCGATCTCGTTCGAGATGCTGCGCTACCTCACGGAAGTGCTCCCGGCAATGGTCACGCCACGATGGGTGCGTACACGGTGTCAGCCGATCGCGATCTCCGACGTGCTCCACTATCTCACCGCCGTCCTCGACGATCCCGAAACCGTCGATCGCGTGCTCGAGATCGGTGGCCCCGACGTGGTCACCTACGCCGAGATGATGCAGACCTACGCCGAGGTCGCCGGGCTTCCGCGTCGAATCATCGTGCCGGTGCCACTCCTGAGCCCACGGCTCTCGTCGCGGTGGGTCGGTCTCGTCACGCCGCTTCCCGCCCGCATCGCGGTCCCCCTCATCGACTCCCTGCGCCATGAGGTGGTGATGACGAATCACGACATCGACCTTCTCGTGCCACATCGGCCACTCGCGTTCCGCGCGTCGCTCGAGCTCGCGCTCCGACACACGCGAGCCGAGGCGATCGACACCCGCTGGACGGACGCCGGCTTCCACGCCGCCGACACCATCCCTGGCGATCCCGACTGGGCCGGCGGGTCGATCTTCGAGGACCACCAGTCAGTCGACGTCACGGCCACGCCCGAGGCCGTCTATCGGGCGTTCGCCCGCATCGGTGGCGACCACGGCTACTACGTCCTCAACTGGGCATGGTCCGTGCGCGGGGTCGCCGACAAATTGCTGGGCGGGCCGGGTATCCGTCGCGGCCGGCGCCATCCCGTCGATCTACGCCCAGGTGAAGCGCTCGACTTCTGGCGCGTCGTCGAGTCGGAGCCCAGCCACCAGTTGGTGCTCCAGGCAGAGATGAAGGTGCCCGGCAAGGCGTGGCTGACCTGGCGGATCGAGCCCGCCGACGAGCCCGACGTCGTGCGCCTGCACCAGGTTGCGTTCTTCGCCCCCAAGGGACTGTTCGGACGCCTCTACTGGTACGCGATGCTGCCGTTCCACTGGCTCATCTTCCGCCAGATGGCTCACGCCATTGCCGACCACGCCGAGAGCCACGGCACGGAGGCGTTCCCAGTTCCCGGATGACGCGGTCTACCGTGCGTGCGGGCACGATCGCGTGAGCAAGGAGCAGCCATGACCACACTCGACAACCGGCCGAACACGGCACTTCTCGTCGTCGACGTGCAGAACGGAGTCGTCGCCGGGGCGCACGCGCGCGACGCGGTCGTCTCCAACGTCGGCAGCCTCGTCGACAAGGCGCGGCAGGAACATGTCCCCGTGGTCTGGGTCCAGCACTCCGACGAGGGGCTGGCGAGAGGGAGCGACGACTGGAGGATCGTGCCGGAGCTGGCGCCGGACGAGCGCGAGCCGCTGATCGAGAAGCACCACGGCGATTCGTTCGAGGACACCTCGCTCGAGTCGGTGCTGTCGGACCTCGAGGTCGGCCGGCTCGTCGTGGTCGGCGCCCAGACCGATGCGTGCGTGCGCTCGACGCTCCACGGCGCGTTCGTCAGAGGCTACGACGCGACCCTCGTGAGCGACGCCCACACGACGGAGGATCTGACTGCGTGGGGAGCGCCACCGCCGGACCAGGTCATCGCCCACACCAACCTCTACTGGACCCATCAAACGGCGCCGGGACGCACAGCCGGAACGGTGGAGACGAAGGACGTCGACTTCGGCACCACCGCATAGAGGTCGCGAGACCGCGTGGTTCCCGAAACCCGAACTGGGAACTGTTGGCGGTGGCTCCGCACGACTACATCGCCGAGGAGATCGCCGGCGACTGCGCCGAGGGTCTGCTGACCAGGCGCGAGGCACTCCGGCGTCTCGGATTGCTGGGTTTCAGCGCCGCCGCCGGAGCCTCACTGCTGGCCGGCTGTGGGGACGACGACGAAGCTGGGCATGACGTGGCAATTGCTCGCTGCCGGGGAGCCGCGCTTGGCGGCGGCGGTGCCGTTCTACGGCCCGGCGCCCGACCCGGCCGACTTCAGCGGGTCGCCGAACGCAGCCGTGCTCGGGATCTACGGAGGGCTCGACGACCGAGTCAACGGCTAGCGCGCGTCGGCCGAAGCAGCCCTCACGAGCGCCGGCCTCGAGCACGAGCTGACGACGTACGACGGGGCCGGCCACGCCTTCTTCAACGACACCGGACCCCGGTACGACCCCGACGCCGCATCACAGGCGTACCAGGCGATGCTCGACTGGTTCGACCAGCACCTCGCCTGACACGGCCGCGCCTTCGCGGCGCCCTCACCGCGTCGTCGTGAGCCGGACGGCGACGACCTCACCGAGCTCGAGCCGTTCGGACTTCCGCACCGCCGCCTTGAGCGGCACGAGGTACAGACCGTCCTTCGGAAACAGCGACGTGTACCACTCGGTCTTGCCGATCTCGGCCGTCACCGGAATGCAGCCCCATCCATAGCTCAGCATCGACGACATCTCCTCGAGGTCGAGGCTCTGTTCTTCCGGAACCGGGACGAAATACCACGGTGCCGGTCCCCTCCAGAACACGATCTCGCCGCTGAACTCGAGCTCCATCTCGGCAGCCTACGGACGTTGCGGTGGAGCGGCGATTGCTGGGACGCTAGGAACTCACGCCCAGAACCGAGGTCAAGCAATGGACGAGTCGACGAATGACCAGCCGAGTGCGCCATTCGGGGTTCGGCAGTTGCGCTTCGTCGTGGAGGCTGACGACTTCGACGCCGCGGTCCGGTTCTATCGGGACGCGCTCGGCTTGCCCGAGGAGTTCTCCGTCGAGACCGGCGACGCCCGAGTGATCGCCTTGCAAGCGGGGCGGGCGACGCTCGAGATCGTCAACCCGGCGCAGCGCCGATTGATCGACGACGTCGAGGTCGGGCGGCAGGTCAGCCGCAACATCCGCGTTGCCTTCGAGGTCACCGACGTCGAGATGGCGACCGATGCGGTCCGAGCCGGAGGTGCCGAACTGATCGCCCCACCGACCGAGACCCCCTGGCACTCGCTGAACGCTCGACTCGAAGCGCCGGCCGGATTGCAGATCACGCTCTTCCAGGAGCTCGTCGAGCCGGGGCAGCCGGCGTGATCAGCACGTCGACCGTCAGGCGATCGCACCGAAGCGCAGGCCGAACGACGGTCGAACGCCATACTGCGAGGTCCCCGTGACCGCCGCCGCCCTGGCGAGAACAGGAACGACCGATCGCGATTCCAGGTGGCGAGCGCGTTGACCCGTGCCGGTTGCGAGGCTTGCTGTGAGTTTCACGACTGACGTCCTTGGTCGATGGCTGATGTGTCGATCGCCATTGTCGAGAACGACGGCCAGCGGGCCATCGGCACCCCATGCGGATTGAGTGTCGGCGCGATACGTAGCTGCGCCGCGACCGACGTACGTCTGACCGCGACCGTGACGATCAGGCGTTGGACCGTTGCCAGTCGGCGAGCGCGTCGCGTGAAGAGAGCCCGAGCTTGGTGTAGATGTGGTCGAGATGGCTCGTCACGGTGCGGATCGAGATGAACAGCCGGGCGCCGATCTCGCGATTCGTGAGCCCCTCGGCGACCAGTTCGGCGACCTCGAGCTCGCGCGACGTCAGTGTTCCATCGGCGGCGCGAGCCCAGTTCCGCGCACGCCCGACCGGCGCGATCGCCTCGATGCGCGCCACGAGCCAGATCGCGCCTGCCTCACGGGCGATCTCGAAGGCGGCGCCGAGGCGCGCGCTATCGACCGAAGCGAGGTCGGCCTCGGCTGCGTCGACCGTTCGCTCGGCCTGCTCGAGGCATCGTCCGAGGCCGCCGAGGATGTCGGCGGCGCGCAGCAGCTCGACTGCCGCATCCGCCGGCGTGGAGCACGACCGTGCCCGCACCACGCATGCCCAGGCCGACGGCAACCAGTGCCCGGCCCCGACGGTGTCGAGCTCGTCGATCGCCGACGCCGCCTGATCAGGGTCGCCGGCGAGTCCGCGGGCGATCGTCCCCGCTCCACCGAACGGGAAGCCGGCCACCGCCGCCAGCCGCCGGTCGTCACCGACCTCGTTGATCGCCTCACGGGCCAACCTGGTCTCGTCGGCGGTGCCGATCGCCATCATCATCCGGCCGAAGCAGCGATAGAGGCGGGCGGTGCGGTCGCGCTCGAAACCCATCGCGTCGAGCTCTCGTTCGAGCTGGTCGAGCGCCGCGTCGGGACCTTCGACGTAGCGCGTCGCGAGAGCGGTGATCAGCGCCTCGACGACCTCTGACCGGTTGCGCGCCCCGTACACCCGGAGGTCGGCCGGCCTGTCGTCGAGGCGGCCCTCGGCCACGCTGCGCAGGCCCTCGGCCATCGGTGCCCGCCACGTCTGCGGTTCACCAGTCAGCTCCCGAATGCGTTGGTGGATCGCATGGCAGCGCGCGACCAGGGCCCGATCGCCGGACCACATCGCCGCGTCGTACGCCAACAGCACGCACCGATCGGCCACGTCGGGAAACGCGTCCCATCGGGCGGCAGCATCGAGGAATTGCTCCACCCGTTCGCCGGCAGATCGGTCGGGGACCGACCAGTCGACGTAGGCGTGCAAGACCTCTCGGAGTGCTTCGCCTCGGGGAGGCATCGCCGACTCCGGGACGCATTCGAGCGCAGCGGCGGCGCGATCGAGCTCGATCGGCGACCGGTCGCGGCCGGCGTGGCTGAGGTGCACCCACCCGAGCTCGACGAGCAGATCCCACGCCTCGTCGGCAGCGGCCGTCGCACGCAGCCACTCCAGCGCGTTGGCGCTCACGCCACCATTGCCGGCACGGAACTCGGCGTTGTCGAGCGGATGCAGCAGCTCGACGCCGGCGACCGCGTTCCCCGCCTGCTGAGCGCGCTGCCAGGCGCTTCTGAGGTGGCCCAGCGCTGGATCGACCTCCAACTGCCTGAGGTAGGCGACACCGAGATCGCGTTCGATCCGGTGCCGGAGATCGTCGTCACCGGGTTGCAGCAGGGCGAGCGCCCCGCGCAACGGGTCGATCGCGGCCGAGGGCGTGGCGCGCGTCAATGCCTCCGACCCGGCATCGGCCAGCAGGACGATCGTCGCCAAGCGATCGGTCGGGTCGCCGGCGACGAGCGCGTGCCGGGCGCGCCGCCCGACGGGAGCGTTCATGTCGACCTCGAGCAGTCGCCGGTGCAGCCGCCTTCGGGCGGCGTCGACCAGAGCCCCCTCGACCACTTCGGCAATCACCGGATGCTCAACCGTCCAGATGGCAGCCGGGCTTCCCGACGGATCGGGTTCGGTCTCGATCGCCAGCCGGTTGGCGCGAAGGCGTTCGAGCGACCGTTCGACGTCGCCGGCGTCGATTCCGAGCAACCCCGACACGATCGATGGATCGGTCGGAGCATTGATGACTGCCAAGGCCTCGAGCACCGCTCGATCGTGTGGTTCGACGCGGTCGAGGCGTGCCCGGATGAGGTCGGTCGCAGATCGAGCCTGGGGTGCCGCCTCGGCATCCATGCGCCACACATCGCGGTCCTTCACGATCACGCCGCGCTCGACGAGGTCGTCGAGCAGTTCGTGCACGAGCAGTGGGGTTCCGCCCGACCGTGCGGCGACCAGGTCGTAGATCCGCGGGATCACGTCTCCTCCCAGTCGGGCGGCGACGATGGCGTCGACCGCCGACCGATCGAGCCGGCCGAGACGGATGACCGTGGTCCACGGCGCGCGACGGAGCCCGGCGATCAGATGACGGAGCTCCGGGCGCCGTTCCGCCTCGTCGGGTCGAGTCGTCACGACGACCAGCAACGGCGCGTCGGGAAGGTCGAGACACAGGTACTGCAGGACCTCGATGCTGGCCTGATCGGCCCAGTGCAGGTCGTCCAACGCCAGCACCACCGGTTGCTCGGCGCCGATCCGGGCGATCAACGTGGCGAACGCGTCCTGGGCGCGGACCTTGAACGCCTCGCCGGCGCCGACCGCCGGCTGCAGATCGAGGCCTTCGATCAGCGAACCCAACGTGGGCAGCCCGGTGGTCAGCCGGGCGACCTCGTCCGGCGAGCGTGACCGCAGGTGACGGCTGACGGCGGCGACGAGCGACTCGTACGGGACCGACGACGACAACTCCCACGCCCGTGCGTGGAGCACGTGGTGACCACCGGCGCGGCGCCGCCTCGAGCACGGCGGCGACGAGCGTGCTCTTGCCGGTGCCGCCCTCTCCCTCCACCACGACGAGCGAGCCTTCACCGCGCCGGCTCGCGGCGAGACGCGAGAGCAGCAGATCCCGTTCCGTCTCTCGCCCGACTGGCGCGTAGGCCACTGCGTTCCCCTCAATCCCTACGTACCGACGGAATACGTACAGGGTACCGATGCTCCTCCGGTCGGGACATGGCTGAGTGTCCACCGTGACTCTCACAGCGCCGACCCGTCCGGCATCCGCCCGATCCCCGGAACACCTCACGCATGCCGTCGCCCTCGTGGGCGCAGTGCGCGGGGCGATCGACAGCGGGCTGATGGAGGCGTTGTGGCGCTGGCAGCCGTGCACCGTCGACGAGCTGGCGGTGCGTGCCCACCTGCCGCGGCGGGCTGTCGAGCTGACCCTGCACGCGCTCGCCACCGGTGGCGTCGTCGCCGACGATGCCGGCGGTTGGACGCTGCAGGCACCCCCACCTGCATGGGCCGGCCTGGTCGGCTTCGACCAGCACATCTGCAACTTCGTCGAGACCGGGGTGCCGACAGGCGCCGACGGCGACGATCGGTACGCCGATGTGCTGGCCGTGATCGGCCGCTTTCACGAGCCGGTCGCCACCCAGTTCGCACGGTCGCTGATCAGGCCTGGCGCACGTGTGCTCGAGCTCGGTGCCGGCACCGCACCGTGGTCGCAGGCGTTGCTCGCATGCGACCCGACGTCGACGGCCACGGTCGTCGACCTCCCACCGGTCGCCGCCCGGCTCGAGCGCGAGATTGCCATCGGCGCCTTCGCCGATCGCATCACGTGTCGTCCCGGGGACGTCCTGGATGTCGAACTCGGCGAACGCTTCGATGTGATCGTGATCGCCGGCTTGTGCCGATTGCTCTCCGAGGATGACAACGCGCGACTGTTCGCCCGATGCCGGGACTGGCTCGCCGCCGACGGACGGCTCGTCGTCTGCGATGCCCTGGCGGACACCCCTGATCCCGACGGGACCTTGGCCGTGTACGCCCTGGGACTCGCCGCGGACACACGCCGAGGCGTTGTGGGCCACCGCCGACTACGACCGCTGGCTCGACCGCGCCGGCTTGGTGCGGTCGTCGACGACGTCGACCGACCGTCCGCAGGTGGCCGTGATGCTCTGCAACCAACCAACCGACGAGAAGGACCATTCATCATGACTGCAACACTGGAACTCGAGATGTCGTCGCCATTCGCGTTCGAGCCGCCGGGACCCGGCGTGTGGACGGTCGACGCCGATCACCAGTCCGCAGCTCGCGGCGTGTTGATGCAGGATCTCTTCACCCGCAACTTCGTGGCGGGAACACGATCGTGCTTCAGCCGGTACGGCATGCCGCTCGATCGACTCGACGGTTGCCACGTCAACGGCTGGTTCTACGTTCGCCCGGTGCCGGCCGGCGTCCCCGACAACGGCAAGCAGCCGCCGCCTGCCCCGATCCTGAAGGTGGCGACGCGCCTGATTCCCGAGCTTCGGCGTCGACGCAAGATCGCGGCCGAGACCGTGGCCTCACGCCGTTGGCTCGCCGACGCACGCGCCTGGGCATCCGAGCGACCCGAATGGTTGTCGCGCTGCGACGCGCTGCTGGCGATCGAGCTCGACTCGCTCGACGATGCCGCGTCGCGGACCACGTGCACGCGGCACTGACGCTCGCCGAAGACATGATCCGTCGCCACTTCAGCCTGCTCGGCCCGACGGTCGGGGTCGGGCGCCTGCTCGTGGCCGCTCGGACATGGGGGTTCACCCCCGATGAGGTCATCCCGGTCCTGAGGGGCGGCTCGCCGGCGTCGACCGAGAGCCGCCTGCCCCTGGCCGAGCTCGCCGAGTTGGCTTCGGGTCGGCCTCGACCGCAAACGGTCGAGGAGTTGCGCGCCCTCTCTCCCAGAGCCGCCGAGCTGGTCGACTTCTATCTCCGCCGCTTCGGACCGCTCCCACTCGCCGACGACGTCGAGGCCACCACGCTTGCCGAGCATCCCGATCGGCTCGTCGAACTCGTTCGCGCCCAGGACGCGACGGTGGTCGCGCAATCGACGCAGGAGCCGCTGGCGGACCTGCTCGCCCGTGTGCCCGCCGAGGATCGAGCGCGCCTCGAACGACTCGTGGCCGAAGCTCGCGAGTGCTATGCCTCACTCGACGACAATTCGGGTGTCACCGCGCTGACCATCGGCGTCGTGCGACGGGCGGCGCTCGAAGCCGCTCGTCGCGGTGTGCGACGTGGCGTGCTCGCGGTCGAGACCGACGTCTTCAATCTCACCCCGTCCGAGCTCGTCGTCCTCGCCGGCGGCGGCACACCGATCGGCACCGACGCCTTCACGTCACGCCGTGAGTTGCGGGCCGCCGCCGATCGTCAATCGCCACCACCCGTGCTCGGTGGGCCGATCGTCGCTCCGCCGGATCCGGGTGTGTTCCCCGGCCCGCTCGCCGAACTGGCCGCCGCAGTCGGCGCCTATCTCGAACTGAAGTTCACGGCGTCGCCGCACCGGCCCGGTCCCGATCCGTCCGGTTCGCTCCAGGTCGACGGTGTGCCGCCGGTGACCGGCATACCCGTCGTGAACGGCACGGCAAGCGGACGAATCGTCGTGTGCCGCGACGCTGCCGACGCCGTCACCCGGATCGAACCCGGCGACATCCTCGTGTGCCCGTACACGGCCGCCGCCCACAACGCGATCTTCCCGATGCTGGCAGGCGTCGTGACGCAGTTCGGGGGGCCGCTCGGCCACACCGCGGTGCTCGCTCGCGAGTTCGGCATTCCGGCAATCGTCGGCGCACGATCGCTGCCGCTGCACCTCGACGGGCTGCACGGGACGCTGATCGCCCCGCCGGCGAGCTGACGTCGCTCGTTCGACGTCTCACAGACCGGCGCGCCCCTCTTCTCACAACGAATCACAGAAGGACGAACAACGATGCACAACTTCCTCAACACTCACGCGTGGCGACTCGCGTTCGTCGCATCCGGCGTGGCGATGGTGGCCGGTGGGCGAATGCACCCCGAAGCCGACGCCAAGGAACCGCTCCGTGCAGGAGCTGGCGACGATGGCGTCGGACGACAGCTGGGTGCTGTCGCACTCGCTGATCGTGCTCAGCACCGTGCTCCTGGCAACCGGACTGTGGCTGGCATATCGCGGGCGCACGTGGCCCACGTCGACCGTTCGCGCCCTGCGGTTCGCCGCCATCGCAGTCTCGCTCTACGTCGTCGAGACCGTCTTTCACCTGGCGAGCACCGTCGACACCGACGCCCTGCGCGACGGAGACGTCGCACCGGTGGCGTTCACCCACATCGCGCTGTCGATCGTGTTGTACCCGCTGAGCGGGGCGGCGATCGCATACCTCGCCGCCAAGATCCTCCTTTCGACCCCTTCCCCGAGATGGCTGGTCGCGGTCCCCGGAGTGGCCGGCGGAGTGCTGCACGCCCTCTCCGTACCGCTCGTGCTGGTCTTCCCGGACACCGAGCTGAGCGCGGCCTTCGCCGGTGCGGCGATCCTCATCGCCGCTGTGGTCGATCGGCACCGGACTCGTCGGCTTGCGTGAGAAGGCCTCACAACTCGAGCCGGCAGTCGTCGCCGGGATCTGAGCTGCTCAGCGGTCGGTCCCGCCCTCCTCCTCGGCATCGTCGAGTGCGTCGAGCGCGGCGAGCACCTTGTCGGCGACAGCGCCGATGGCGTCGAGCTCGCCGGCGTCGAGCTGGTCGATGAATGCGCTGCGAACGGTGCCGACGTGGCCGGGAGCGGCCTGCCTGATCGCCTCTCGCCCGGCCGCCGTGACCACCACGTAGGCGCCACGCCGATCGGCGTCGCACCGCTCGCGGGTCGACGAGTCCACGCTTGGCCATGCGGGCGACGTGATGTGAGACCCGGCTCTGCTCCCACCCGAGCTCGTGTCCGAGCTCGAAAGGCGCGCATGCGGCCGTCGGGTTGATCGGTGAGGACGACGAGCACCAGGTAGTCGGGATACGACAGGCCCGATTCGAGGGCGAGGTCACGGGCGAGCCGGGCGGTGAGCCGCATCTGCATGAACTGCAGGGCCCGCCAGACACGCTCCTCGCGCGTCGTCGAGCCAGTTGACCGATGTCATACCGAGTCAGGGTAGCAACTACATGATGGATCATGTATATTGTTGCGTACACAAGTAATCTCGACAGAGAGCACGAGCCATGAGCACCAACACAGACACCACGACACCGACCGCCACCGGGACCTACAGCATCGATCCCACCCATTCCCGGATCGGCTTCGCCGCCCGTCACGCGATGGTCACCAAGGTCCGCGGTTCGTTCAACGATTTCGAGGGCTCGGGCTACTTCGACGCCGAGAACCCCGCCGCATCGAACCTGCAACTGACCATTCAGGCCGCCAGCATCGACACCCGCAACGCCGATCGCGACGGCCACCTCCGCAGCAACGACTTCTTCGACATGGAGACGTACCCGACGATCACGTTCACGAGCACGTCGGTCGAAGCGCTCGACGCCGACACCTATCGCGTCACCGGCGACTTGACGATCAAGGACGTGACCAAGCCGGTCACGATCGACTTCGACGTCGCCGGCACCGCCGTCGACCCGTACGGCAACACCCGCCTCGGACTCGACGGCAGCGTCGTCGTCAACCGCAAGGACTGGGGCGTGAACTGGAACGCCGCCCTCGAGGCCGGCGGTGTGCTCGTCAGCGAGAAGGTCACGCTGGAGTTCGAAGTCTCGGCGATCCGGACCGCCGCCGCGACCGCCTGACACATTTCACCCGACAGTCTCGGCCGGGGGCGGTCACACCGCCTCCGGCCACGCAAGGAGCCCGACCATGACACTCTCACCCGTCCGCCTCAATCACGCCGTGCTGTTCGTGGCCGACCTCGAACGGGCGCTGCACTTCTACACGACGGTCTTCGGCATGGAGGTCGTCACCCGCGAGCAGCGAATGCATGCCGCGTTCCTCCGCCTGCCGCGGTCGGGCAACCATCACGACCTCGGCCTGTTCGGGGTCGGTACGGCCGGTGGCCCCAAGCGCCGCGGCGCGATCGGGCTCTATCACCTCGCCTGGCAGGTGGACACGATCGACGAGCTCGCCGCCGCCCGCGCGACCCTGCTCGACAGACGGCGCCTACACCGGCGAGTCCAGCCACGGTGCCACCAAGAGCGTCTACGGAGCCGACCCGGATGGCAACGAGTTCGAGATCATGTGGATGCTCCCGCGCAGCGAGTGGGGACCATTCGAGGACTCGGCCCCGATCGACCACCTCGACCTCACAGCCGAGATCGCCCGCTGGTCGGGCGTGCCGACGGCCGGGCAGATCGTCGCCGAGCCAGTACCGAACGAGGTGTCGGCAACCAGCTGAAGATCGCCGGCGCACCGCTCACCGCGCGGCGCGGGCATCGATCCGGTCGGGCTCGGCGATGAAGTGCGATGCATCGGCCATCCGGATGTCAGCCGCATCGGCCAGTGCCTGGGCACTCTCGCTCTCGCCCGCCGAGGCGGCGAGCCTGGCGAGAGCATCGAGGGCGAGCACCTCGGCAGGAGCGTTGTCAGAGGCTCGGGCATCATCGAGGATCCGCACGAGACGCTCGCGAGCACCAGCCATCGCCTTCGCGGGCATCGATCGCCGCCAGCAGGCACTCGCCGAGCACGGCCTGTTCGCCACCACCCGCGGCGCGATGCCATGCAACGGCTTGCTCGAGCACGGTCCGCGCCTGAGCCGGCTGTCCCAGAGCCAGCAGCACGCGACCGAGGTGCACCCGGGCGAGGGCCGCCATCCGGACGTCACCTGTGGCCTCGGCCTTGGCGATCGCTTGCTGCAGCGTCGCTGCGCCCACTGTCATAGTCGCCGGCCTGACATTGAGCGCGCCCGAGGCTGGCGACTTGGTAGGCCTCGGTCTGCAGGTACCCACGTTCCCGCGAGGTCGCGACCGCTCGCGCGAGATGTCCGACGGCATCGACGAATCGACGCTGCAAACGCGCCAATTCTCCCAGCATCGCCTCGAAGCGAACCTGCAACCACGGGTCGTCGACCATGTCCAGTGCGTGCCTGGCGTGCTCGGCCTCGTCGATCGCTCGCGATTCGTCGCCGGCCGAGATCGCCGCCCGCGTGGCGAACAGCGCATTGGCCGCGAGATCCCACGGCTGGCCGATGCCCGCGTACAGGGCACGGCTGCGTTCGGTCAGTTCGAGCGCGGTGCCGAAGTGACCGTCGTGTGAGACGACGTAGGCCAGGTAGTAGGCGGAGCGCGCCTGAAGCTCGACGTCAGCGGCCGAGTCGAGCCAGCGCCGACGCCTCGTCGATGTGGCGGCGGGCCAACTCGAGATCACCGGTCGACGCCTCGAGCCACGCGGCCAGCAGCAGTGCCGTCGACCGATCGTGCGTCCGCCGAATCTGCTCCGACAGCGAGCGCGGTCAGGATTCGTTGCGCACCGCGGCTGTCACCGAGCACGATCCACGCCCAGCCGAACCCGTTGACGATCGACACCGCCAGCGACGGAGTCGTGTTCCACGCACCAGTTCAGTGCGGCGTCGATGTTGGCCCGCTCGGCGCGGGCGACCGCGAGATGTTGCGCTTGGTGCTCGCTGCGCACTCCTGCTGTCGACCCGGCGGCGAGCGCCGCCAACCATCGGGCATGGGCAGCATGGGCGGTTGCGGTGAGCCCCGCGTCGGCCAGGGCTTCGAGGGCGAAGGCGCGGATGCTGTCGAGGAGTCGATAGCGCAGGGACCCATCGGCGGCCTCGTCGACGAGCACGAGCGAGCGACTGGCCAGCCGGCTGACGATGTCGATCGCCGTCCGGCGCGGCACGTCGAGCGCCTCGACCACGTACTCGACGGCGGGAAGCGTTGCGCCACCGGCGAACGTGGCGAGCGCCCACAGTCCGCGCTGGTCGTCGGGGAACAGCAGCTCGTAGCTCCACCCGATCGTCGCCTTCAGCGCCCGCCGGCGTTCCGGCTTCCGGCTGGCCGGATCGTTGAGCACGTCGAACCGGTCGTCGAGGCGGCGATTGATCTCGGCGATCGACAGGGTCTTCGTTCGTGCCGCCGCCAACTCGATCGCCAGCGGGAGCCCGTCGAGCGCACGGCACAGGTCGTGCACTTGGTCCGACCGCACCCCGCCGTCGCGTTCCTGCGCTGCGCCGAGGCCCGCCTGCGTGAAGAGCTCGACCGCGTCGTCGAGGGCCAGCGGTTCCAGCTCGAACAGCGCTTCACCGTCGATGCCGAGCGGAACCTGACTGGTGCAGAGGATCCGCGTGCCAGGCGCGGCGTCGATGCATGCGCGTGACGAGATCGGCGGCCGCATCGACGACGTGCTCACAGTTGTCGAGCACGATCAGCGTGTCTGTCGACTCGAGCCGGTCGTAGAGCGCCGCCTCCCCGCCGATCACGCCGATCGCTGCGATCACGGAGTCGACGACTTCCTCGGCGGTTGTCGTCGTCTCCAACCGGGCCAGCCACACGCCACCCGGACGCGGTCGCGGCGCGGGCGGCGGCGAGCGCGACAGCCGTCTTGCCGATGCCGCCGGGCCCGAGTGATCACGACCAGGCGCCGATGTCGCCATGAGCTCCGCCAGCGCCGTCAGATCGGTCGCGCGACCGACGAGCTCGGTCGCCATCGTCGGCAAGTTGCCGATCGGCGCCTCGGCCGCAGCCAACGTGTCGCTGACGTCGGCGCCGGCGAGTGTCTCGTCCTGAACGAGGATCTGGTGCTCCAACTGCCGGAGCAGCGGTCCGGGCTCGAGGCCGAGCTCGTCGGCCAGTCGTGCGCGAACCCGCTGGTAGGCGCTCAGTGCCTCGGCCTGGCGACCGGCGCGGTACAAGGCTGTGATCAGGAGCGCCCACAGGCTCTCCTGGAACGGGTGCTCGGTGGTCGCCGTCTCGAGGTCGCCGATCACGTCGCCGAGTTCCCCGAGCCGCAGGCGCGCACGAGCACTCGGTCTCGATCAGGCTGCAGCCGCGCCGCCTCGAGCCGGGCTCGGTGCGGCACGACCCATTCTCCGTCGCCGGCCCCGGGAAGCGGCTCGCCACGGAACAGCGCTCGCGCCGAGGCGCACACCTCGGCGGCGGCGTGATCGTCGCCGCCGTCGACCAACGCCGTCGCCTCGACGACTCGCTCGAGCACGGCGAGTGCGTCGACCGTCGACGCATCCGACGGCAAGTCGGTATCCGCCGTCGCCGCTGACGATCACACTCGGATCGCCGAGTGCCCGGCGCAGCCTGACGACCTTCGACTGCAGCGGTGTTGCGGCTGGTGTGGACCGCTTCGGCACCCCACAGATCGTCGACGAGCCGATCGGTCGCGGACCACCGACTCCGGCTTCGAGCGCCAGTCGGACCAGCAGCTCGGAGCTCTTGCCCGCCGGGATCGGCACGAGCTCGCCGGCGCGGCGGACCTCGACCGGGCCGAGCACCGAGATCGCGAGCACTGTGCGAGTGTACGAGTCGGTCAGTGCCCCTCCCTCAGCGTGCCCGGCGGTGCCGGACGTCGCCATCGGCGGCGATCCAGGCGACGATCAGGCTGTCGGGATGATCGACGAGATGGTCGCGGGCCAGCGCGTCGACCAGCTCGCGTCGACCGTCGAGGTGGGCTCGCGCGATCTCGACCACCTGGCGGTCGCGACTCGTCGTCGCCAGCGTGCGGGCCCGGTCGAGCCGGGTCGGTCGCTCGCTCGAGCAGCGCCGCCATCACCACCACGACGGCGACGTCGCTGCGTGTCGACGTGGGCGACGATCCAGGCGACGGCATCGCTGTCACCCCCGATCGCCCGCCGGATCGTTTCGTCGACCGGACGGGCGCTCATCGCGTCAACCACGTTCGACGTCGGACTCGCCGCGTCGGCGGCATCAGTCGCCCCCGTTCGCCAGCACCGCGACCTGGGCGACGGGAGCCGGTTGCGGAGCCGACGGCGCTTCGTGCAGCCCGAAGCGCGTCGTGGAATCGTCGCAGCGGCGCGCGGCGCCCACCAGTTGCGCTCACCGAGCAACTTCATCGTCGCCGGGACGAGCAGCGTGCGCACGATGGTGGCATCGACGATCACCGCGATCGCCAGCCCGACGCCGAGCTGCTTGACCGCCAGCACCTCGCCGGCGGCGAAGCCGGCGAAGACGACGACGATCAGTGCCGCCGCCGACGTGATGATCCGGCCCGAGCGTTGCAGGCCGACTGCCACGGCGAGGTCGTTGTCGCCGGTCTGGTCGTGCACCTCCTTGATCCGTGAGAGCAGGAACACCTCGTAGTCCATCGAGAGACCGAAGGCGAAGATCAGGATCAGCACCGGCATCCACAGGTCGAGGGCGCCGACGGAGTCGAAGTCGAGCAGACCCGACAGGTGGCCGTCCTGGAAGATCCACACCATCGCCCCGAAGCTGGCTCCGAGACTGAGGATGTTCATGATCACCGCCTTGATCGGCACGATGACCGAGCCGGTCATCAGGAACAGCAGCACGCAGCGTCGCGAGGCAGACGAGGGCGGCGGCGATAGGGCAGCCGAGCGCTGAGCCGGTCCTTGACGTCGAGCAGCTCGGCGGCCGGCCCGCCGACCTGCACATCGAACGGGAGGCGATTCGTCGCGGATCTGCTCGACGAGCGCGGTCGCCGACGAGCCTTGGCTGGTGCCGCTCGGGACCAGATCCAAGATGGTCAGACCCGGAGGAGTGTTGGGACGAGTCGACGATCCGACGACCTCGGGCGACGTCGAGATGTCGGCGAGCCAGTCGGTGAACGCCGAGCTCGTGGCATCGACGTCGGCGATAACCGTGACGGGATCGGTGCCCCGTGCCGGGAACCGCTCGGACAAGCGTCAGCGCCGTCGCGCGCACCTCCGACGACTTGGGCAGCGTGCGCGCGTCGCCATTCTCGAAGCGCGCGCCGAGGAACGGCGCCCCGAGCAGCAGCAGGACGAGTGCCGATGCCCCGCCAACGACGACCGGCCGCGACTGCACCCAACGGGTCAGGCGGTAGAAGCGCCCGTCGACGTCGGGGGTCGGCTGACTCGGCTTGATCCGTCCACCGACGGCCGCCAACGTCGCCGGCAGCAGCGTCACCGACGCCGCCATGCACAGCAACACGACGGACAGCCCGGCGATGCCGAACGATGTCAACAGCGGCACGCCGAAGACGAACAGCCCCGACATGGCGACGGCGACCGTGAGCGCCGAGAACACGACGGTCGTGCCGGCCGAGGCGACCGTGGCCACGACCGCATCGTGCACGTCGACACCACGGCCGCGCTCCTCGCGGAACCGGTTGACGATCAGCAGGCCGTAGTCGATGCCGAGACCGATGCCCAGCATGTTGACGACGTTGACCGAGAAGATCGACACGTCACCGAGCGCAGTTGCGCCGACGAGCACGGCAAGCGTCGTGAGCACGCCACCGAGCGCCACCAGCAACGGCATGCCGGCGGCCACGATCCCGCCCAGGAGGAACACCATCACGAGGATCGCGATCGGGAGTGCGATCGCCTCGCCCCGCAGGAGGTCGTTCTCCGAGGCGGTGGCGAACGTCTCGCTGACGAGCACGTTGCCGCCCACGAGCACCTCCGGGGCCTCGAACTGGTGGGCGAGCTCCTCGACCTGGTTCGCCAGTGCCAGCTCGGTGTCCTCGTCGAGGTCACCCGCCAGCGTCACCACGAGCAGCGCCGCCCGCCCATCAGTGGACCTCAGCGCATCCGAGTCCGTCGACCAGGGATCGGCGACATCGATCACACCCTCGAGGGCAGCGATCGATCCGATCCCGGCCGTGATCGATCGCTGTACTTCCGCATCGTCGACGTCGATCCCGTCGGCGACGATCGCCAGCTGCCCACCGGTCTCGGCCAGCCCGTCGAGCTGGCTGGCGACCCGTCCCGATTCGGTGGCGGACCCGGCGCCGAAGTCGGTCGACAGCACCGAGAATGCCGAACTGCCGATCGCTGTCGTGACGACGAGCAGCACGACCCAGCCAAGGATGACGGTGCGTCGGCGTCGCACCACGAAACGCGCCAACCGTTCCATCACAGCACCGCCGAACTGATCGAACCGGCGACGCCGGTCGCGGGTTGCGAAACCCTGCGACGAGCAACGTGCAACACGCCGGCAAGGGCGCTCACCGTGATCGCGGCAGGACCGCCGAAGATCGCGTGCTGACGGTCGGCGTCGACGATCACCTGCGACGAGACGAGCCACCCACCCGCCCAGAGGACAGGTGTGACGAGTGCCCAGGCGACTCGATCGCGGCTTCGCATGGGGATCGACACCGCCTGTGCGATGCCGACCGCAGCGCCGCTGATGGCACCCATCAACGCCAGGCTCGCGGGGTCGGTTCGGAATCCGACGACATCGGATCCGACGCCGAGACCGACGGCGAACCCGCACGCCGTGGCGGCGATCCATCGCGTTCGATCCTCCCGAGCGATCCCGCCGATGGTGGCCTGGATGACCCCGAGCACGGCACCACCGACCAGGCCTCCGATCACCGCCGCCTCCCGGGAGTCGATGTTGCCGACGGCCAGTCGGGCAGCCACCCCAGCGATCGGGAACCCGATACAGGTCGCCGAGCCAGCCGCGCCCATCGCTTGATCGTCGTTCGGTCGGTCTTCATGTCGGCCTGCCTCCTCGGTCGCTGCGAGCGGTGATGCTCACGAAGACGATCGTGAAGACCGGTGATGACACTTCGCTGACACGTGACAGGCGACACCTGACGCAATCGCGGTTGTTCACAAACCCGTGCGGGCGGGGTTCGGCCGGTAGAGTTGGTGAGGTCGAGCACTGCAGCGGGTGCGAGGTTGCTCGACTCGATGGCTCTGGTCGGGTGGTGAGCGTCCCCCGAGAGTCCCGGGGCGACCGACTGGTTGTGCCGCGGTCGCCGAGCGCCGGCCACTGCGGTGGCCAGGAGAGTGGCTGCCGGATGGTCCGGCAGATGGAGATTGATGGTTGATATCACACAACTCGAGAGCGCGATCTGGTCGATCGCCGATGGTCAGGGCACTGACGACGATCGCGCACTGCTCCGCGCCGGTGGCCAGACCGTCGTTGAGCGTGTTGGACGGCCTGATCCAGGAGGCCGAGGACGGGCTGGATTCGGTGCGCAACCTGTCCGGCGACGAACGCGATCAAGTGGTCGGCGACTTCGTCGACACGATCAGAGGTCTGCGCGCGACCGCCGACGAACTCCGATACGGCGAGGTTCGCTCGCCCTGCCGACGGTCGGTCGGTCCGAGCGGTCGACGAGCAGCTGCCCCCCGACCCGGTCGCGCTGCAGGCGTCGTGGTCGAACGGTCGGATCGTCGTGTGGGCGGGCGCGCGTGGTGCGACACCGGAATCGAACGAAGCGTTGGCGACCCGGTTGGAGCTGTGCGGCGGACCGGCGCACGGCTGGACGGTCCATGCCGGCATCCCGTTGGGCCGTGGCGTCACCGCCGAGGCGTTGTCGATCGCGGTCGAGGACGGTTTGGGCTGGCTGGTCGCGGTCAACGGGCAGCGCGACACCGAGGGCCTCGGGGCGAGCCTGGTGTGGCTCAGTCGGGTTGCCCTCGAAGGCGTTCGGCTCGCGGCGCGTGGCTCGATCGTCCCGAGGCTCGAGGCCGCCGGTCGAGCAGATGACCGCTCGGTCGACGGACGCGTTCGGTGGGTGGCTGCGGCGACCGACCCGACGATGATCGATGCGCTGGCGCGGGCCATGCCGCCAACCGTCTCCGTGCTGACCAACCGCGACGGCCGGGCGACGGTGCACGCGATCCTCGATGCGGTCGTCGAAGCGATCGTGCGCGAGAGCGTCGAACGGATCGACCTGCCGGCACAGCCGCCGCGGGCGGCGACGCCCGGTCGACCTCGCCGACACGATCGTCGCTCGCATGGACGGGGACGGCCTTCCGTGCCGACCGCGATCTGATCAAGGAGACGGCGCGGCGCCTCGAACAGTGGACGCAGGCGGTGACCGACACCCGTCATCAGCCATTGGTCGTGCAACTCGAGGCGCCCGGGCCGCAGGGTGTGTGGCTGCTCAGGGTGCTCGCCCGCGCCGGCGCAGGCAGGCTCGTCCCGATCGCCACCGCCGTGCGTTCCGACGGCGGACGGACGCTCACGAAGGACTGGGCCCGCCTGCAGCGGATGTGCCCGGCGCTGTCCCGCACCAGCGCATCCCGGCGCGGCCAGGTGGCGCTGAGCCAGCACGAGGCATGGGAGTTCATGAGCAGCACGGGGCCGATGCTGGCGTCGATCGGATTCGACGTGCGGGCACCCGAGCTGTCGCCACACGTCGGCGCGACCGTCGTTGCACATGTTCACCGAGGCGCGAGCCAGGGTCGACCGTCGGCGCCCAGCAGTTGAGCGCTGTCACGTGGAGCGTCGTGTTCGACGACGTCGAACTGAGCGCGGCCGAGATCGCTCGACTGGCGAGGCAGGCGCGGCCGATGGTGCAATCGCACGGCCGATGGGTCGCCATCGACCGGCTCGACCTCGAACGGGCCGCGGCGGCGCTTGTCCGAGCGCGAAGCGATCACGCAGCTGACCGGTGCCGAGATCCTGCGCCAGAGCATCGGTCTCGAGGGGTCGGGCCTCGGCCGGCGGCGTCGTCGTCCACGGCGACAGCTGGGCCAGGGAGATCGTCAACCGGGCGCACGATTCGCAGGTCGCGCTCGACCTCACGCCCGAGCACTTCACCGGAACGCTGCGCTCGTACCAGGCCGAGGCGCTGGCGTGGATCGGATTCCTCGACGCCAGCCAACTCGGCGGTTGCCTCGCGCTCGACATGGGGCTCGGCAAGACACCGACCGTGCTGGCCCACCTCGCGCGCACGGCCTCGCGTGGCACGTCGCTCGTGATCGCACCGGCCGCGGTCGTCGGCAACTGGGCAGCCGAGGCCGCCCGCTTCGCACCCGATCTGCGCGTGCTCGTTCATCACGGGGCTGCCCGCGCCAGCGACTCGCAGCTCGAGAAGGAGATCGCCGAGGCCGACCTGATCGTCACCACCTACGCCACCGCCGTCCGCGATGTCGAGGCGTTGGCCGGCGTCGAGTGGGCGACGATCGTGCTCGACGAGGCGCAGGCGATCAAGAACCCGGCCAGCGACACCGCGCAACAGCTGCGTCGCATCCCCGCCCGCACGCGGCTGGCGTTGACCGGCACCCCGATCGAGAACGGTGTCGGCGACCTCTGGGCGATCCTCGACTTCACCAATCCCGGCCTGGTCGGGCCACGGGCGACGTTCGCCGCCCAGATGGCCGGCGACGGCGAGACCGCGTTGCGAGCGCTCAACGGGGTGCTGCTGTTCCGGCGCACCAAGAGCGAGCCCGAGGTCGCCGCCGAGCTCCCGGACAAGATCGACGAGCTCGACCACTGCACGATGACCGCCGAGCAGATCGGGCTCTACCAGGCCGTGCTCGACGAGCTGGTCGCCAAGGCCGCCGATCCGGTGGAAGGAGCGAGCAAGGGGGCGATCCTGGCGGCGATCACGGCGCTCAAGCAGATCTGCAACCATCCCGCCGCCTACAACGACGACGGGCAGCCGCTCACCGGGCGCTCGGGCAAGCTGACCCGCCTCGAGGAGATCGTCGATCTCGTCTTCGCCGCCGGCGAGCGCGTCCTGATCTTCACCCACTTCGCCACCTGGGGTCGCCGCCTGGCGGCACACCTCACCGAGTTCACGGGACAGCCGGTTGCCTGCTACGACGGCGACCTCACCCGGTCGGCCCGCGACCGGATGGTGTCGGAGTTCCAAGCCGGACAAGGCCCGAAGGCGATGGTGCTGTCGCTCAAGGCGGGTGGAACCGGGCTCAACCTGACGGCGGCCAATCACGTCGTGCTCTACGACCGTTGGTGGAACCCGGCGGTCGAGGACCAAGCCAGAGACCGCGCATGGCGAATCGGTCAGACACGCACCGTGATCTCGCACCGACTGATCTGTCCCGGCACCATCGACGAACGTGTCGAGGAGGTCGTGCAAGGCAAGCGCAACATCGCCGGGCTGATCCTGCCCAAGTCGAGCTCGATCGCCGATCTCAACACCGACCAGCTCAGCCGCGCCTTCGGTCTCCGCCCCGACGAGCTGCTCACGGACGACGAATCATGAACCGCACCCCGTCCCGACAGGGCAATCAACGCCGGCGCCCGGCGACGAAGCGCGCCGCGACCGACATCTGGCGCCAACCCGAGCCGCTCCCCGACCTCGAACCGGTCGCACCCACGAGCGACGCCACGGCCCTCATCCGGTCGCTGGGCGATCCGCCGCTGTCAGCCAGCAGCGACGTCGCCCTCCAGTTCGCGATCGTGATCGAGCGCACCGCGGCGATCGCGGCTGCGCTGGCGCTCAGCGCCGAGCTCCTGGCCGACGCCGAGTCCTGACGGATCGAACAGCGTCACCGAGCTTCCGCGAGCACCGATCGGTACACCGAGACGTAGCTGTCGACCATCGTCGGCACGTCGAACCGATGTGCGGTCGCGGCCCTGATCGAGCGGCGGTCGAGCTCGGCGACCCGCGCGACCGATGCGACCGCTTGGTCGAGGTCGCCGACGAGAAAGCCGGTCACGCCATCGTCGATCAGCTCGGCCATCGAGCCGCGCGCGTTGGCGATCACGGGCGTGCCGCACGCCATCGCCTCGACGACGCTGTATCCGAACGGCTCGTCGAAATCGATCAGGTGGAGCAGTGCCGCCGCATTGCCCAGGACCTCGGCGCGGTCGTCGGAGCTCACGGCGCCGAGGTAGCGGACGTGTTCGCCGTCGATGTGCGGCTCGACCTGGGTACGGAAGTACTCGTGATCCTGGATGATCCCGGCGATGTCGAGCCGGCGACCCGCCCGGCGGGCGACGTCGATGGCGTGGGCGGTTCCCTTGTCGGGGTGGATGCGACCGAAGAAGAGCAGGTGGTCGTCGGATGGCTCCGGTGTCAGCGGGAAGGCGTCGGCGTCGATGCCGTGGTGGATCGTTGCCGCGTAGTGCAGCCGCGGGTGGCGATCGGCGTCGCTGATCGCCACATAGGTGGTCGTGGCGTCGTAGCGCTCGTACACCTCGACGATCCGTTCGGACGAGAAGCCGTGGATCGTCGTGACGACCGGAGTGCCGACGAGACCGCTGTACGTGAGCGGCAGGAAATCGAATCCGTTGTGGATGATGTCGAACTGGCCGGCTCGCTCGAACACGGCTGCGATGTGCAGGCACTCCGCCACCTTCGGGTCGATCGTCGGATCCTCGGACCATCCGCAGGCAGCCGTGCCGTGCAGCGTGCCGGCCGTGACCGAGTCGGCGGTGGCGAACAGCGTGACGTCGTGACCAGCGGCGATGAGGCCTTCCGCCAGCACCGAGGCGAACTGCTCCCAGGGCCCGTAATTGCGTGGCGGCGTTCGCCAGGAGATCGGTGCCAGGACCGCGATGCGAAGTGGAGCAACACGTTCGCTGCCCTGGCTGAGAGCAGGAATGAAGTCAGGGTACCCAGCCGGGATCGCGAACCGAGCGAGTAGAGTGGTCCCTCCTCCTCGGAAGAGTGCGCCCCGCTTGGGCTGGACGGCCGTCTCGGTCTTGTCGCCCATCGCAGGCTCGTCGCCTCGTCCGAGCCGAACCTCTGGAGTTCTCTTCGTGCATCCCTCGTTCCCCGTCCCGTCCGTCGATTCGACAGACGATCTCGTTCAACGCTTCGGGATGCTGTCGACGTTTCCGCCGACCTCGTGTGGCATCGCCACGTTCGCGGCGGCGCTGTCGGCGGGTCTGATCGCCGGCGGAGCGTCCGTCGACGTGGTGCGGACCGGCGAAGCCCCTGATCTGGAGGACGCCCTGGTGCTGGCGTCGCTGGACGGATCGGCGGCCGGTGTGGCGGCCGCGATCGCCGTGCTGAACGCCACGGACGTGGTCATCGTCCAGCACGAGTACGGGGTGTACGACGGGACGGACGGCGACTCGGTGCTCGAGTTGATGGACGCCATCACCGTGCCGATCGTGGTCGTCGCCCACACGGTCGTCGCCAACCCGACTGCCGGGCAGCGCCACGTGCTCGAAGAGATCGCCCGGATGGCGGACACGATCGTCGTCATGACCGAAACGGCGCTGACGCGCCTCGTCGCCGGCTTCGCCGTCGATCCGTCGAAGATCATGGTGATCCCGCACGGCGCGGCGACCCCGATCTCGGATCACACGGGCGATGTTCGCCAATCGATCGACGACGCGCCGCGAGTCCTGACATGGGGTCTGCTCGGCCCAGGCAAGGGGATCGAGTGGGCCATCGACGCGATGGCCGATCTCGACGACCTGCGGCCACGGCCGCAGTACGTCGTCGCCGGTGCCACGCATCCGAAGGTTCGCGAGCAGTTCGGCGAGGCGTACCGGGAGATGCTCGTCGAGCGGGCGGCGCAGTCGACCACCGGGGCTCACGTCACGTTCGACGAGACCTACCGCGACCTGCCCTCCCTCAACGAGCTGATCCGGTCGGCCGACCTCGTCGTGCTGCCCTACGACTCCGCCGACCAGGTCACCTCGGGTGTGCTGGTCGACGCCGTCGCAGCCGGACGCCCGGTCGTCTCCACTGCCTTCCCGCACGCCGTCGAGCTCCTCGCCAGCGGTGCCGGCACCGTCGTGCCCCAACGTGATCCGAAGGCGTTGGCCGGCGCAATTCGTGCGGTGCTCACCGATCCGGATCGAGCTGCGTCGATGGCCGCCGAGGCGCGCCGCCTGGCGCCCGAGTTGTCATGGGGCGCGGTCGCGCGCCGCTACCTCCAGCTCGGCGAGCGACTCGTCGCCGAGCGAACGGCGACGCTGTCGTGACCCTGCCGTCGTTCGGCCACGTGCTGTCGATGACCGACGGGATCGGCATCTTCGAGCACGCTGACCATGCCGAACCGCGACGCAGCCACGGCTACTGCACCGACGACGTGTCACGACTGCTGATCGCGGTCGTGCGTGAGGGTGTACACGAGCAGGGCCTGGCCGACGTCGAACGAATCGCCTTCAGGTTCCTCGTCGACTCGCAGGGCGTGACCGGCCGAACACGAAACCGGCGCGATGTCGATGGTCGTTGGCACGGCCCTCGCGAGGTCGGCGACTGTTGGGGTCGCAGCGTGTGGGCGTTCGGCACATCGGTGGCCCGCGCCCGCGACGAAGGCATGAGGTCGAGTGCTCTGTCGTACTTCGGCCATGCCGTCAACCAACGTTCGCCGCACACGCGGGCGATGGCGTTCGCCGCGCTCGGCGCCGCCGAAGTGCTCGAAGCGGGGCACCGCCACGATCGCGCCCGCGATCTGCTGGCCGACACGATCACGTGCATCGGACCGCTGTCGACCGGCGTTCGCTGGCCGTGGCCGGAGCCGAGACTCTCGTATGCGAACGCCGCCATTCCGGAAGCGCTGATCGCCGCCGGAGGCCTGCTCGGCCGTCCCGAGGCGGTCGAGAACGGGCTGACCCTCCTGCGATGGTTGCTCGAGCGCGAGACCGTGGCCGGTCACCTGTCGCCGACACCGGTCGGAGGGGCCGGACCGGACGATCAGGCGCCCGCTTTCGATCAACAGCCGATCGAGGTGGCGGCGATGGCGGACGCATGTGTGCGAGCACACTCGGTGACCGGAGACGCCTCTTGGCTCGACGGGCTCGAGCTCGCCATCAACTGGTTCGCCGGTGACAACGACGGCGGATCCGTGATGTGGGACCCCGACACCAGTGGCGGCTACGACGGGCTGACCCCGACGGGTCCGAACCTCAACCAGGGTGCCGAGTCGACGCTCGCCCTCATCTCGACGATGCAACACCACCAGTCGCGACGTCGACCGCTGGCGGTCAGCTCACCAGCCGCTTGAGCAGGTCGGCGAGCGGGATCGTGGCGATGCTCGCGCCGAGGTCGGCGAATCCGTAGGGCAGCACGAGTCGATCGCCGTGGATCATGCTCCCGCACGAGTAGACCACGTTGGGCACGTACCCCTCTCGTTCGTCGCCTTCGGGGCTGAGCAGCGGTTCGTCCAGGTGGCCCACGACACGGCTGGGGTCGTCGATGTCGAGCAGCAGCGCACCGAGCGTGTAACGACGGAACGGGCCCACGCCGTGCGTGATCACGAGCCAACCGGCGTCGGTCTCGAGCGGCGATCCGCAGTTGCCGAGTTGCATCAGCTCCCACGGCCGCTCAGGCTCCTGGATCATCTTCGTCTCACGCCACACACGGACGTCGTGGGAGGTCATCACGAAGTTGTTGACGTTGTCGTGCCGGCCGAGGGCGACGAACTTGCCGTCGATCTTGCGCGGGAACAAGGCGATCCCCTTGTTGTGCGCCGCCTGCCCGGTCATCGTCGTCGTCCGGAACGTTGTGAAGTCCATCGTCTCGAGCAGCTGGGGCAGGATCTTGTGACCGTCGAAGGCGGTGTACGTGGCGTAGTAGGTCACTGCCCCGTCGTCATCGACGAAGCGCACGAAGCGGGCGTCCTCCATGCCGTGGCTCTCGGTCGGTCCGCTCGGGAACAACACACGCTCGGAGATGTCGGCTGCGTTCGGAAACTCCAACCGGTAGTTCGACGACGCCAACCAATGCAGCAACCGAATCGTCTCGCCTGAGATCGACCGTTCGATGCCGCCGCTGTCGAGCTTGCGGATCGCGTCCTCGAGATCGGCGATCGTGAAGCGGTCACCGAGGCCTGCGAGCACGCGTTCCTCGACCTCGTTGAGGGCACCCATGTCGCCGAGCTTGGTCCGGAAGAACGACTTGTCGAAGTCGTGCGGGGTCTTGACGCCGGTGAGCGCGTACCCACTCGGCTGCTCGATCCGAATGTTCACGTCGGCATCGATCACGCCGCACCTGAACTCGATCGACGACGTGTGACCTTCGCCGATCGCTCGCAGGCTCATGACGAAGCGGACTTCGCCCGGACCGAGCCCGGACTGATCCGGCGCCGCCACGATCGACGGGTTCCCCAAGGCGGCCGCCTCGATCGAGTACTCGTGCGTGAAGTAGGCACCGATCAACAGCTTGCGCTCGAGCGATACGTCGTCGATCGAGACGTCGTTGTGCTGCAACCGGTCGACAAGCACGCCGAAGTTGCGTTCGAGGATGGCATCGAGATCACGGTGACGATCACCGAACAGGTCGCGCGCCGCTCGCAGTGTCTCGACCACGTCCGCGTCTGACATCGCGGCGATCCGTTTCAGCACGACCTGGATCCGCGATGTGCCATCCGGGTAGAACTCCTCGCCCGGAATGAACGGCTTGGTGATCACGCGACGCGGGTCGGGCGCGAACCGCACCGACTCGCACCGGCTGACCTCAAGCGCATCCATGCGACACCCCCGGGCGGCTTCAAGGAGACGTGCCATCCGGTTCGACAGCAACGTCGGCAGGGTATCCGATCGAACTCGGAGCTCCCGCGATGCGATGTTCGGAATATACCCCCCAGGGGTATAGTTGACGATGCCGAGGAGCGACGATGAGCGACACACACCAGGCAACCAGCCACCACGGCCACGATCACCCCGATCACCGGGTCGATCAGGCACACCACCAGCACGCCGGGCACGACAAGCACGCTGGCCACGACCCTGACACCTTCCGGCGGAGGTTCTGGCTGAGTCTCGCGCTCACGCTGCCGCTCGTCGTGACCAGCGAGATGGTCATGGATTGGTTCGGCTACGAGCTCGATCTGCCGCTGATGGCCTGGTACGGGCCGGTGCTCGGCTCGATCGTGTTCTGGTGGGGCGGGTGGCCGTTCCTGGCGGGCGGTGTCGCCGAGATCCGCGCCCGGCAGCCCGGGATGATGCTGCTGATCACGATGGCGATCAGCGTCGCCTACGTGGCGTCGATGGCGACCAGCCTCGACTGGCTCGATCTCGAGTTCTGGTGGGAGCTCGCTGCCCTGGTGACGATCATGCTGCTGGGCCACTGGCAGGAGATGAAGGCGATCGGCCAGGCCCGCAACGCGCTCGCCGCCCTCGCCGCGTTGCTCCCCGATGAGGCCGAGCTGGTCGAGGGCGACACGACGCAGGCGATCCCGGCCGGCGAGCTGGCCGTCGGCGATGTCGTGCTGGTGCGACCAGGGGGACGGGTGCCCGCCGACGGCACGATCGTCGACGGCAACGCCGAGCTCGACGAATCGATGATCACCGGTGAGTCTCAGCCGGTCGCCAAGTCCGGCGGCGACCGTGTGGTGGCCGGAACCGTGTCCACCGATTCATCGATTCGCGTCCGGGTCGCCGCCGTCGGCGACGACACGACGCTGGCCGGAATCCAACGCCTCGTCACCGACGCCCAGGCCAGCCAGAGCCGCGCCCAGCTCCTCGCCGACAGATTCGCGGCTGGCTGTTCTACGTCGCGGTTGCCACCGGAGTGCTCACGTTCGCCGTCTGGTGGGCGCTCGGCGATCCCGACGACGCCATCGTGCGGACCGTGACCGTGCTCGTGATCGCCTGCCCACATGCGCTCGGACTGGCGATCCCGCTCGTGATCGCGCTCTCCACTGCCGTGTCCGCCCGCGCCGGGATCCTCGTCAAGGATCGGCTGGCGCTGGAACGGATGCGTTCGATCGACACGGTGTTGTTCGACAAGACCGGAACACTCACCAAGGGCGCCCACAAGGTGACGGGTACGGCCGCGATCGACGGCTTCGACCAAGCGACGGTGCTGCGACTGGCGGCCGCCGTCGAGGCCGACAGTGAGCACCCACTCGCGAAGGCGATCGTGGCCGCCGCCGGCCGGTACGGCGACATTCCACGCGCCACCGGCTTTCGCGCCCTGACCGGGCGGGGAGTCACCGCCGATGTCGACGACACCTCGTACTCCGTCGGTGGGCCGGCTCTGCTGCGCCAGCTCGGGCTCGAGGCTCCGCCCGCACTCGACGGTGACGTGGCCGTGTGGCGGGCACGTGGCGCCGCCGTGCTGTACCTCCTCACCGAGCAGGCGGTGGTCGGCGCCATGGCGCTCGAGGACGAGATCCGCCCCGAAGCGCGTCAGGCCGTTGCCGACCTGCTCGAGATGGGCGTCGACGTGGCGATGATCACCGGCGATGCCCGACAGGTCGCCGAATCCGTCGCCGGCGAGCTCGGCATCACCGAGGTGTTCGCAGAGGTGCTTCCCGAAGACAAGGACGAGGTGGTGCACGACCTGCAGCAGCGCGGCATGACCGTGGCGATGGTCGGTGACGGGGTCAACGACGCTCCCGCTCTCGCTCGATCCGATGTCGGACTGGCGATCGGGGCCGGTACCGACGTCGCCATCGAATCCGCCGATGTGGTGCTGGCGTCGAGCGACCCACGTGGCGTCGCCAGCGTGATCCGACTCTCGCGCGCCAGCTACCGCAAGATGGTCCAGAACCTGGCCTGGGCGGCCGGCTACAACGTCGTCGCCATCCCGCTCGCCGCCGGCGCCATGGCGTGGGCCGGATTCACACTCTCGCCGGCAGTGGGGGCCGTGCTCATGAGCCTGTCGACGATCGTCGTCGCGCTCAACGCGCAACTGCTGCGCAGGGTCGAGCTGCGCCCGTCGGGCCCGAACTGATCGACGGAGCACGATCCGAAGCTATCAGTCGCCGAACGACACACCCAGGTCGCGGCCGGCGTCGATCGTGTCGCAGTCGATCGGGACGTTGCGCATCCGGCTCACCGCCGACACGAGCGGGACGAAGTTGACCACCGGGGGATCGAGCGCCACCATCACCCCGCGGTGGCCGAGCTCGAGCCCGCGCACTGCAGCCGTGCCGAACCTGATCCCCAGCAACCGATCGAGCGCCGTCGGGGTTCCGCCGCGCAGCAGGTGACCGAGCACCACCGTGCGGGCCTCCTTGCCGGTGAGCCGTTCGAGCTCGCTGGCGACGAAGGCGCCGATGCCGCCGAGACGCTCCTCCTGCCCGATCGACTTGCCGATCACGGACCGCTCACCGTCGCGTGGTCGCGCCCCCTCGGCCACGACCACGATCGCGAACCGCGCCCCACGTGCTTCGCGTCTGGCGATCATCGCCGCCACCGGCTCGAGGTCGAACGGGATCTCGGGGATCAGGATCGCGTGGGCACCGGCCGCCATGCCGGCGTTGAGCGCGATCCATCCGGCATAGCGACCCATCAGCTCGACGACGAACACCCTGCTGTGCGACGTGGCGGTGGTGAACAACCGATCGATGCAATCGGTGGCGACCTCGACGGCGGTGTCGAACCCGAACGTGGCGTCGGTCATCTCGAGGTCGTTGTCGATCGTCTTGGGCACGCCGATCACCCGCATGCCGGCATCCGACAGGCGTCGCCCGATCGTCAGCGACCCGTCGCCACCGATCGTGATCAGGGCGTCGATCCCCGCCTCGCGGAACATTCCGACCAGCTCGTCGGTGCGATCGACGGTGACCCACGAGCCGTCGGCCTGCTGAACCGGGAACTCGGTCGGATTGCCGCGGTTGGTGCTGCCGAGCACGGTGCCGCCGAGATGCCCGATGCCGCGCACGTAGTCGCGGGTGAGCGTGATCGTCCCACCGTCCGGATACAGCTCGGGGAACATCAGCCCGTTGAAGCCGTCACGGATGCCGACGACCTCCCAGCCGCGCCGCACGGCGGCGAGCGTCGCTGAACGGATGACCGAGTTGAGGCCTGGCGCGTCGCCCCCGCCCGTCGAGATGGCGATCCTCACCGCCCCTCTATAGCAGTTCCGCAAACCCTCGATCGCCGCGCTCGACCAAGGAGGGCTGAAGTCCTTCACAGTCGCTCCTAAGTCGCACCGTCGAGCGTGGTGGGCAACGTCCGCTCCGTTCAGGCGAGCGGCAACAGCAACAGGAGTCAACATGACAACCAACGACGTCACCATCCGGACCCAACCTGCGAAGTTCGCGACCGACCGACGGCCGACTCGCACGATGATCGCCATCGGGGCTGCGACGACTGCTCGCCGCAGCTGCGGTGTCGATCGGGATCGTCCGGAGTTCCGACAGCGAGACCACGGTGCCGGCGGTTCGACCATGGTCGGACGCCGAACTGCAGTCGATCACCGAGGACCTCGTCGACCGAGGGCAGATCCGCGCCGCAGACGCTGGAACCCAGACCTCTCTCCCGCGACGAGATCCTTCGCGACCTCGTCGACCGAGGGCTGATCCCGCAGCCAGACACTGCAACCGATGGCCCAGATCCCGCGACGACGATCGTTCGCGAGCCTGATCGAGCGGGGCCTGGTGCCGGCAACGACGATGGACAACTGATCGTCGCCCGGGTGTGCGACGCCAGCGACGTGCGCTGGCGTCGCTGGCGCGGTTAAGTCGAACCTAAGTTGCAGGGTGCAGAGTCAGACCACCCCTGCGCAGTCACCCGGTATCGGGCGCCAGCCAACGAGGAGGATGGGTGGAATACCGGGTTCTCGGCACGCTTGAAGTACTGCGAGACGGCCAGGTGGTCGATCTCGGCGCCTTCCGGCAGCGCGCCCTGCTCGCACTGCTCCTGACGGAGCCCAACTCGGTGTTCTCCTCCGATCAGATCATCGATCGGCTGTGGGGACCCGACGGCGGCATGGACAGGCAGAACGCGTTGTGGGTGTACGTCTCCGGGCTGCGCAAGGCACTCGAGCCCGATCGCGAGCGGCGCTCGGAGGGTTCGATCCTGCTCACCCGCTCCCCCGGATACCTCGTGAAGGCGGCCCCGGAGGAGATCGACTCGGTGCGCTTCGAGCAACTGGTGGCCGAGGGGCGGGCGCTCGTCGACGTCGACCCGGCGGCGGCTTCGCTGGTGCTGGCTGAAGCGTTGGCGCTGTGGCGCGGCCGGGCCTTCGAGGACTTCACGTACGAATCGTTCATCCAGACCGAGATCGCCCGGCTCGAGGAACTGCGGCTCGAGGCGGTCGAAGTGCGGATCGATGCCGACCTCCGGCGCGGGAATGTCACGCGAGCTGATCTCCGAGCTCGAGACGCTCGTCCGCCAGCATCCGTTGAACGAACGCTTCACCGCGCAATGGATGCTCGCCCTGCACCGGTCGGGACGGCAGGCCGACGCGCTCCGCGCCTACCAGCTCCTCAGGGCGCGGTTGGGTGAGGAGCTCGGCCTCGAGCCGTCCGCCGAGCTTCGCAAGCTCGAGGAGCGGATCGTCACGGGTGACGAGTCACTCGAGACACGCCTGCAACGGGTCGCCGCCCGACCTCGGGGCCGAGCCGGGCCTCGCCGTGCGTGGATACGAGTTGCGCGGCAAGATCGGCGAAGGTGGCTCGGGAGCCGTCTACCGCGCCTATCAACCCGCTGTCGGTCGTGAGGCGGCGATCAAGGTGATTCGACCGGAGTTGGCCAACGACGCCGACTTCATTCGTCGATTCCAAGCCGAAGCGCAGCTGATCGCCCGGCTCGAACACCCTCATATCGTTCCCCTCTACGACTACTGGCGGGAGCCGGACGCTGCGTATCTGGTGACCCGCCTCATGCGCGGCGGGAGCCTCGCAACCGTCCTCGATCAGCGCCCCCTCAGCACGACACAAGCCTCGACGATGGTCGAGCAGCTCGGGAACGCGCTCCAGGCGGCGCACCGGTCGGGTGTCGTGCACGGCGACATCAAGCCCGACAACGTGCTCATCGACGACGAGGGCAACGCCTACCTGTCGGACTTCGGGATCGCCGTCGGCGACGACGGGGTCTCGGACCCTGCGACTTCCAGGTCGCGGCCGAGTGCTCCGTACGCACCTCCCGAACAGGTCGACCGTGGCGAGCTGACGCCTTCATCCGACATCTACAGCCTTGCGGTCGTCGCCGCCCGCGCACTCAGCGGCGTCGACGGTGAGATCGACCGGATGCGTGAGGCACTGCCACCCGCGGTGCTGCCGGTGATCGACCGTGCCACCGATGCCGACGCCACCATCCGCTACGAACGAGTCGAGGCCTTCGTCAGCGATCTGTACCAGGCCCTCGGCGGCGACTCCGATGCCGGACGCACCACGGTCGACGACGATGACGGCGAGGTCGCCAACCCGTTCAAGGGGTTGCGGGCGTTCGATGCCATCGACGCCGTCGACTTCTACGGCAGGGAACGGCTCGTCGAACGACTGCTCACCCGCCTCGGGCAGGCGGGGCCGCGCAGCCGATTCGTCGCCGTCGTCGGGCCGAGCGGGTGCGGCAAGTCGAGCGTTGTGAGAGCCGGGCTGCTGCCTGCCATTCGACACGGGGCGGTCCCGCTGTCGGACTCGTGGTTCACGATCGAGATGACCCCCGGCCCACATCCGTTCGAGGAGCTCGAAGATGCCCTCATGAGCATCGCCATCGATCCCCCGGCGTCGCTGCTCGAGCAGCTGGCCGCGGACAACGGGCTCCAGCGGGCGCTGTCCGCGGGTGCTGCCGAACGACGGCTCGCAACTGTTGCTGGTGATCGACCAGTTCGAGGAGTTGTTCACACAGGTCGACGCGACCACCGCCGACCGGTTCCTGACGACACTCGTGAGCGCGATCACCGATCCGCAGAGCCGAGTGCGTGTCGTCGCCACGCTCCGCGCCGACTTCTACGACCGGCCGCTCCAACACCGTGGTCTGGGTGAACTGCTGCGCGACGGCACCGAGGTCATGACCGCCATGACCCCGCAGGAGTTGGAGCGCGCGATCACCGGCCCTGTCGAGCAACTCGGCATCACGTTCGAGCCGGCGCTCGTGGCCGAACTGATCAGGGAGGTGGTGGCACGCGCAAGTGCGCTTCCGCTCCTGCAGTACACGTTGACCGAGCTGTTCGACCGCCGGATCGGCGACCGCATCAGGCACACGACGTATGTCGAGCTGGGTGGCGTCTCGGGTGCGCTGGCACAACGCGCCGAGGGTTTGATGGCCGGGCTCGGTCACGACGCACACGACGTCACGCGACAGGTGTTCCTGAGGCTCGTCACCTTCTCGGACGACTCCGACGACACCAGGCGCCGCGTGCTGCGAAGCGAGCTCGAGCAGCTCGGTCTGCCCCGCGGCGTGCTCCACAACGTGCTCGAGACGTTCGGTCGCCATCGGCTGTTGAGCTTCGATCGCGACCCCGTGACGCGCAGCCCGACCGTCGAGATCTCGCACGAGGCGTTGCTCACCGCGTGGCCGCGGCTGAGCGACTGGATCGACGAGGCGCGCCACGACGCGCGCATCCACCAACGACTCACGACAGCGTTGCGGGAGTGGACCGGCGCCGACCGCGCCGAGACGTTCCTGCTGCGGGGCGGTCTGCTCGAGCAAGTGCACGGTTGGGCCGGCACCACCTCGTTCCGATTGTCGAACCTGGAACGAGAGTTCATCGAAGCCAGCGTGACCGAGCGCGACCGGGAGGTCGAACAGGCCCGCCAACGGGAACTGCGCGCGTCCACGGCCGAACGGCGCGAGCGCCAACGGCTTCGGCAGCTGGCCGCGGTCGGTGTCGTCGCCGTGCTCGTGACCGCACTCGCCGTGTTCGGCACGGTGCAATGGCGCTCGGCGGCGAACGCCAAGGACGACGTGGACGACCTGCTCACCGTCTCCGACCTCGTGTCAGCGTCGGAGACCGCGCTCATCTCCGACCCGGAGCTCGCTCTGTTGCTCGCAGTGCAGTCGGTGCGCGAGACCGCCGACCTCGGTTTCGCGACCGAGGAAGCGATCGACGCCGTGCACTTCGCACTCCACGAGCTGGGCGTTCAATACGGCGCCGGCAGCGATACCCCGGTCGCCGTCAGGTCGGGTCCCCGCGGGCTCGTCGGGGTGTACGCACTGCCGCCGAACGAGTTGGTGGACCTCGCCGAATCGGCGGTCTCGCGCCAGCTCACCGATGCCGAATGCGCGACGTTTCTGTCAGGCTCGTGCCCTGGGGATCTCAGCATTCCCGACGACCTGCCGTTGCGGGGCGGCCTCGCCGCGTACGGAGCGGTCGATCCCGGCCCGCGAGCGCTCGCGGGAACGAGCATCACCATGGCGGCCAGCACCTTGCGCGGGGACGAAGGCTTCGCCCGCGAGCTGGAGGCGTTCACGGAGCGCACCGGGATCGAGGTCGAACTGATCGGCACGTGAGAACGAGGATGTCCGCAGCATCACGACCGGCGATCTCGACCGCCCCGACATCGTCGGCTATCAGAGTGGGATCCCGGAGTGGGCGCAGGAGCAGGCGATGGACATCAGCCAGTTCGTCGACCGCGAGACCCTGCGGTCCGACTTCGGCGACTACCTCCTCGACATCGGGACGATGGGACGTGGTGGCGTGTCGCAGGTCCCACCCGACGAGATTCGTGCGATCCCGCTGACGGTGGACCTGAAGGGCCTGGTGTTCTATCCCAAGGCCGAGTTCGAGGCCGCTGGGTACCGGATCCCTGCGAGTTGGGACGAGCTGATGAGCCTCTCGCATCAACTCGTCGCCGACGGTCGCACGCCGTGGTGCTTCGGGTTCGGCAGTGGGTTCGCCAGTGGGTGGCCGGGCTCGGACCTGATCGAGAGTCTCGTGCTACGGGTGGGCGGAATCGACGCCTACGACGCGTGGACCGAGGGCGCTACGGGGTTCGCGAGCCCGGCGGTGACGGAAGCCGGACGACTTGCCGACGAGGTGGTCTTCACACCCGACTTCGTGCGCGGCGGCCCGGCACTGATCAGCAACGAGAGCTACGACAGCCAGCTGTTCCACATGCTGAATCGCAACGCCCTCACCGGGGAGGCCGAGCCCCAGTGCTGGCTGCACCACCAGGCCAACTTCATGCTCAGGCTCGTCCCACCCGGCACGCGCATCGGTGAGGACATCGACTTCTTCGTGCTCCCTCCCGTCGATCCCGACCAGCCGACCCCGACCACCGGCGGAGCGCTGTTCGCATCGGCGCTGGTCGACCGTCCCGAGGTCCGGGCGTTGATGGAGTTCACGGCCTCCCCCGAATGGGGCTCGGCCTGGGCGACCAACCCCGACGGCAGCTTCATCTCCGCCAACCGACGATTCGACATGTCCGCCTACGGCGACGCCGCGGTGGACCCGGCAGCCGCCGTGCGGCTGGCCATGGCGTCGGCCGCCCAGACCGCGCTGAGCACGGACGTGTGGAGGTACGACGCCTCCGATCTGATGCCGGCAGAGATCGGAGGCTGGACCGAGGGCATCGGGCCAGGCGCCTTCTGGCAAGGCATGGTCGACTGGGTCGACGGGGCCCGACCGATCGATCAGGTCTTCGCCGACATCGACGCCGCATGGGCCGAGCTGGCACAGCAGCCCGCCGAGCGGTTGACCGTCCACATCGTCTCCCCGCCGTCGCGGACCGGTCCCGACGGCGGTCGGTTCTGGGAGGATGTCGGGTGGTGGACGAGCACAACGATCTGGCCGCGTACGTCCCGCGCGTGGCGGGGAGTGGCTCGACTCCTCCCAGCCTGATCAGCGCCACCGCCGGATCGAGGGGTCGATGATCTTCGTCGACATCTCCGGTTTCACCAAGCTGTCGGAGCGGCTCGCTCGGCTCGGCAAGATCGGCGCGGAAGGCGTGACCGACGTGATCGCCACGTGCTTCGACCGGCTGCTGGCGGACGCATACGAGTACGACGGATCACTGCTCAAGTTCGGCGGCGATGCGTTGCTGCTGTTCTACCGAGGTGACGCTCATGTCCACCGTGCCGCAGCGGCGGCCCTCGCCATGCGACGCACACTCCGCGACGTCAGCCGCTTCGACACCGACGTGGGGCGCGTGCGGCTCGGCATGACCGTCGGTGTGCACACCGGCTCGTTCGACTTCTTTTCGTCGGCGGCTCGCATCGCGAGCTCGTCATCACCGGCCCGGTCACGTCCGAGTTGGTCGCCACCGAGGCCGGCGCGACCACGGGCGACATCGTCGTCAGCACCGCCTTCGCGGCGAAGCTGGCAGCTGAGAACATCGGGGAGGCCGGCGAACTCGAGGCAGGCGCCGAACTGATCCTTCGGCGCGGGACGACTACACGGAGATCGGCGCCCGGTCGGCGGCACTCGACACTTCCGTCGGTCTCGCCGAGCACCGCCTGCTCGACTCGTGGCCGCACGAGGCGATCGCCCTCATCGACGCCTTGATCGAGGAGCAAGCCGCCCACGGAGGACACGAGCCGCAGATGCCGGCGGCACACCGGTTGCGTGGCTGGGCACTGGCCGAGCTCGGGGACGCCGATGCCGCTGAATCGGAGCTGAGACTGGGCGTTGCGACCGCTCGCCAGCTCGGCGCCGATCACGAGATCGGGTTGGGACTCGACGCCCTCGACGCACTGGCCGCCGCGTTCGGCAAGATTCCGTCAACAGACGAGAACGTCGAACGGGACGAGATCCTCGGCCGGCTGGGCATCGCTCGGCGGCGCGATTTGCGCTGCATCCGGCATGTGAACGCCGGATGAAGCACCTGCGCGGCGCCGCTCCGACCGTTCGATTTCGCTGAACGTGCGCTACGGTGCGCGCGCAGCGGACGCAGACAGTGCTCCTCCTTACGCGAGTCGAGGTACATCACATGGGCAAGAAGGCGGGCGCTGCCCTCATTTCCGTGGCGTTGATCGCCACCTGGACGACCGTGGCGGCGGCGGCCACGACCAACCTCCCGAGCGGCACCGCACTCACGGTCGACATCGACACTCCGGTGGACGGGGCCGTCGTGCAGGCGGGAACACCGCTGACCATCAGTGGCAGCGCGACCGTGGGAGAGACCCCTGCCGACAAGAACACCGACCTCGTGTTCGTGATCGACACGTCCGGGAGCACCGGAGGAAGCGGTAACACGGTCGGCTGCACCACGATCCTCGACTGCGAGAAGAAGGCCGTGCTCTCGATCGTCGACCAAGCCAAGGCGGCACGTTCGCCGATCAGCAATGTCGGTCTCGCCGCTTTCCCAAATCCCTCTGTTCAGGCTCTCGTTGCGCCGGCCAGCCCTCTCATCCCGGGCTACCTGCGGGACTCGGTTCCAGCGGCACGACGAATTTCTCCTTCGGGATCGAACAGGCACGCGATCTCCTGGAGAACTCGACCGCCGCCGAGCAACTGGTCGTGATGCTCACCGATGGTGAAGGCACGGTCAACCCCGGCACGTCGGCCATCGACGCGGTGGTGCTGGCGTTCGCCATCGGTGGCCAAGGATGCACCGCTTCCGCTCGAGACCGTCGTCGGGCTGGGCGTCGACGGCGTCTGCGCCGTCGTCACGAACCTCGCGAACCTGAGCGACGTGATCGAGGAGACGATCGGATCGTCGATCGACACGATCAAGGTCGCCGTCGACGGCGCCACGGTGTACACCGCCGCTCCGGCGGGCTGCCGGCCGGGCAGCGCGCCGTTCAGCACGACTGTGAACGGTCTCACCGTCGGCCCGCACGAGATCTGCGCCACGGCGAACGGCAGCGATGCCTCGGGAACGGCCAGCGTCGAGGAGTGCGTCGACGTCAATGTGGTCGCTGCCCGGCACCGTGATCGTCGATTGCGAGGGCACCAGTGACTGCACGGCGACCGCCGAGGATCCCGGAAGATCGAGGCTGCTCTTCGCCGCTCCGCCGGCGTTCGACGAGACCGTCACGATCGTGCCCAACACCGCTGATCCCGGGGACTGCGGCGGGGCCAACTGCCGCACCAGCTACGACGTGTTGTTCCCGACCACCAGCGCAACCGGTCCGATCGTGTCGCTGAGCGTCACCACAGCAAGCCGCGTGTCGATCATCGACCGCCTCAAGGCCGCCGTCTACATGGACGACGTGCGGATCACGGCCCAGTGCAACAACCGGATCATCATCAAGATCATCCGCGATCGGTTGGGCAAGCCGGAACCGATCCCGTGCATCACGATCACCTACAAGCCGAGCGGCCAGGTCGAGTACTTCGTGAAGTTCCGGGCCGATCCCGGCTTCCGGTTCCGATAGCCCGCCGCCCAGACGTTCGTGCGCATCCTGCTGGTCTCCGACCTCCACTACTCGCTGCGTCAGCTCGATTGGGTGGTCGGCGCCGCGCCCGAGTTCGACCTGGTGGTGATGGCAGGTGATCATCTCGACATCGGTTCGGCGGTGTCGCTCGACGCCCAGATCGTGGTCGTCAATCGCTACATCCAGTTGCTCCACTCGGCGACTCGGGTGGCGATCAGCTCCGGCAACCACGATCTCACCGGTGCCGACGCCCAGGGCGAGCGCGCCGCGTTGTGGCTCGGCGAAGCGCAGGCGTCGGGTGTGCCGACCGATGGAGACTCGCTGCTGCTCGACGAGACGCTGATCACGATCTGCCCGTGGTGGGACGGTCCGGCCGGCCGTGCCGCGGTGGCAGCACAGCTCGACCTCGACGGGTCGCGGCGACCGGCGACGTGGGTGTGGGTGTACCACTGGCCGCCGATCGGGTCACCGACGTGCTGGACCGGCCGCCGCCACTACGGCGATGCCGATCTCCTGGCGTGGATCGAGGAGCATCGTCCCGAGTTCGTGCTGAGCGGTCACGTGCACGACCCGCCCTTCAAGCCCGATGGCGGCTGGGCCGACCGGATCGGTTCCACGTGGGTCTTCAACCCGGGCCATCAGATCGGTTCCGTTCCGACACGGATCGAGATCGACCTCGGCCAACGAACTGCGACGTGGGTGTCGATGCTGGGGATCGAGACGGTCGACCTCGCCGCCAGCGCTGCGCCGGCGCGGTCGGTGTTCTGACGGCGCTGCGCCGCGCAGCCGTTCGTCAGTAGTCCGGGTCGGGGTCTCGCGCCGATCCTGGCGTCGCGCGCGGGCCGACGTGCCCTTCGAGTCTGGCTCAGCACCTCCGACACCATCGCCAGGCCCGGCGCGTCGCCGTACTGGTGTGTCAGATCTGCCAGGTACGTCGTGACGAAGTTGAGCCGCTCGGCCAGCCCGACCGCGACGAGCCGGGTGATCGACGGGTCGCTGGCGAGCAATCGGTGGCCGTCGGCGGCATGTCGCAGCGTGCTCGCGCCGGTGGCCTCGACGCGTCGCCGAGTGCCGCCCACCGAGCAGCACCGACATCTCACCGATCAGCGCGCCAGGGTGAGTGATGGTGTTGACGACCACGTCGTCCTTGCGAACCTGCAGCGATCCGGAGACGAGGACCCAGATCTCCCCACCCGGACCGCCCTCCTCGATCAGCGTCTCGCCCTGCGCGAGCTGCACCTCGGGAAGGTGCGCCGAGAGTGCCAGCATGTCCGCCACGGCGGCGATGGTATGTGGGGCCGGTCGGGGCGACAAGCGCTCAGCGACTCGTTCACAGGCTGTTCACGAGCGCGCCGGTCGTCACTCTGATGCGACCGGCCGGCAGGGCGCGACCTCGATCGTCTCGACGACTCTCAGCGGACCGGTCGTCGACACGAGCGGCCGGCCGTCGATGTGCGCATCGATGAGCTCGGCGATCAGCTCTGGTGCGCTGTAGTTCAAGGCGTGCGCACCAGGCACTTTGACCGCGTCGACGTGCGGCAAGCCCGAGAAGACGTGAGCGCGGTCGATCCGAACGAGTGGATCGCGGCTCCGGCGATCACGAGTGTCGGCACCACGAGGTGCGGAAGGTTCTCCAACGTCGGATAACGAGTCATCGCCTTGAACAACGACAGGCCCTGCAACACTCCGAACCGGAGGTAGTCGCGAACAGCGATCGGCACCATCGACAACGGCTCGCGTGGGCCGTCCAACGCCATCTGCCACAGGGCACGCCCGAGCGGCTGGTTGTTGGGGCCTCCCGCCGGCGACACCAACACCGCGCGTTCGATCCGCTCGGGAAACGTCGTCGCCAGTTCGAGGATGATCGGGCAGCCGAGCGAGTTGCCGACGAAGGTGGCACGCTCGACACCGACGCTGTCGCAGTACGACACGAGCGCTCTGGCGAGGCCCTGCAGGTCGAGTCCACCCTCGGGGCGCATGCTCCGCCCCATGCCGGGAAGATCGGGCACGAACGTGTTGTGCCGCGGTGCGAGTCGGGCGGCGGTCGGCTCGAGGTACGTGCCCGAGATCCCGAACCCGTGAACGTGGACGATGGCGCCGGCACCAGCCCCGGCGTCGTGACAGACGCGATGGAACATCGGCAAGCCGTCGACGACGACCCACCCTGGAAGCAATGGAGGCACCGGCCGTCGAGTCACGGCGACATTGTGTCCCACCGACTCCTCGACGACTGACCGGGACGGCACGCTCGGCCCCGCGCCCCGAATCGGGCGTACCATCGAACGATGGACGAGCACGAGCCGGCGACCGTCACCGAGGCGATGACCGCTGCTGCGCAGCGAGGGTTACACGGCCGACTTCGAGCTCGTCGACGGCACGCTGCGCAGCGACGGCGGCAACTCACCGTGTGCGGTCGACCAGGCAGTCGTCGAGCGTCTCTACCGGTTCGAGGGCGCCAGTGATCCGGGCGACGAGATGATCGTGTTCGGCGTGCTCGATCCACTCTCCGGCGTTCGCGGCACGCTGGCGTCGGCGTTCGGACCCACCGCCGATCCCGAGCTCTACGAGCACTTGTCCGACCTGCGCTCGCGGTTCGGCTGACCCGCCACGCGCCGACCGAGTTCCGGGTTCGTCGGTCAGCCGGTGAGTGACCGCTTGGTCTGCTGCTTGTCGCGCTTGGCGTCGCGCTTCTCCTTCAGCGACTTGCCGGGTTTCTTGCCGGCCGGGCGTTGTGGGGACTTGTCAGGCATCGCTGGTTCCTCTCGTGGCGAACTGATGACCGGTCAGTGGTTGGCATAGAACCGGTCTCGCTTGGTGTGGGCGGCAAGTTGCTGGTGCACGAAGGCGAGCTTGTCGACCACGACTCCGCTGGGCTCGAACGGATAGACGACGGGCGCGCCCAGCGACTCGGCGATCGTGTTGAGGGCGCTGTTGATCGGGCGCCAGGCGTCGAGCAGCTGATCGAGATCGAGCGCCGCGACCGAGTCGGTCGCGGCGATCCATGCACAGTCGGACGGCACCAGGTGATGAGCGACGGCAGTGTCCGTCGCATCGAGGATGTGCAGGTAGTGGGCGAACGTCTCGGCCCAGTCCTCGAGCGGATGCGACGCAGCGTAGGCAGTGACGAAACGTGTGGGATCCCACGTCCCGGTCGCGCCGGCGTAGTACTGCTCGACGGCCTCTCGATAGTCGACGCGTCTCGTCGCCGAACAGGCGGCGGAAGCTGTTGAGGTGATCGGTCTGGCCGACCAACCGCCCCCAGTAGTGGTGACCGATCTCGTGACGGAGATGGCCGATGACGGTGCGGAACGGCTCGCCCAAGCGGCGGCGCAGCTCATCCCGGTGCTGGTCGTCGGTCTCCGAGAGATCGAGGGTCACGACCCCCTCGCGGTGCCCGGTGATGCCGCCTTCGCCCGGCAGGTGCACGAGATCGAAGGCCAACCCGTCGGGTGTCGACGTGGAACGGATCTCGATCGGGAGCGCGAGCTCGTCGAGCTGGTACACGAGCCGGCGCTTGGCGGCCTCGGCGGCGGCCCAGGCCTCGACCGCATCAGGACGGGTCTCGTCAGGGCGTCCCCTGGTCAACCGGCACGACCGACACCACGGAGTATCGGACGGCAACGGCAGCACCCAGTTGCATCCCCACGCCGCGTTGAGGCACCGCCAGAAGCGCCCGTCGTGCCCGTCGATCTCGTAGACGGCCGGGTCGCTCGTCGGCGCCAGCATCCGGATCGTTCGATCCTCACTGACGTAGCCGAGCGAGGCCGCACACTGTGGGCACTCGTGCGCCGCGAAGGCGACGACATGACCGCATCGATCGCAGTGGAAGATCTGCATCGCCGTGTGCTATCCGATCGAGCGGCTCACGCCGCCCGCCGACCGTGCAGCACCGACTCGCCGTCCGGTATCACGTGCTGCGGATCGACGACGCCGGCCCGCACCCACCGGCGCCGGATCATGACTGGACGCAGCAACGGCTCGACCGGGGCCGGGTCGGATCGTCGTCGGTGGACCGGATGGGAGGGGAAGGATCAACGGACATAACGACTCCTCGAACCGTGGTGGGTCGGGTCAAGGCGTCGGGCCTGCACGGGGCGACAGCGCTACCGGCCGTCCTGCCCAAACGAGGCGACTCATCCCAAGACCCTGATCATACCGTTGCCGATCGGCACCGCCGGCGACGTTCCTCTGCGGACTTGTCGTCATCGGGACGCTCGACCTGGTCATACAGGCACCCCAGCGCCGACGCCCGTCACCCAGAGTGGGGCATTGCCAGGTAGGCTGGCCTCTACGATCTTGGTCGTTGTCGACTGATGAGTCCTCTCGTCGCCGCCTTCTTCTGAGCTGATGTGAGAGGAAGTTGCGTGTGAAGGATTCGGTCGCTCAGCCGATATCGCCCGCTGCGATCTGGCGTTCGATCCTGCCCACCGCCGAGGAACTTCGATCGGCCCGACGCCGGCTGCACGGCAAGGCGCTCGTGATCGTCGGCCTGCTCGTCGCCAGCTATCTGGTGCTCGTGGTGTCCAACTCGATGCTGCTGGTTCGCTTCCTGGCGGCGGCGGTGCTGGTGACGGCCTTGGTGACGTTGGGGACGAGCATCATGCACGACGCCAACCACGGATCGTTCTCGAACCATCGCTGGATCAATCGTGTGCTCGCCTACACGTCGGACGCACTCGGCGCCAGCTCGTGGTTGTGGCGGGTCCAGCACAACAACCTGCATCACGGCAACACGAACGTCGACGGGTTCGACGCCGACATGGCGTTGGCGCCGTGGGCACGCGTCGCCCCGACCCAGCAGTGGCGACCCCGGTTCCGCTGGCAGCACATCTACATCTGGCCGCTGTACGGGTTCCTCGCCCTCAAGAACCTGCTCGTCAGCGACATGCTCTCGTTGATCCACCAGCGCGTGGGCGACCAGCCGTTGCGACGCCCTGCGAGGTTCTCCGTCATTCTGCGGGTGGTTCTCGGCAAGTTGGCGCATGTCGGCTGGGCGTTGGTCATCCCGTTGCTGTTCAATCCGTGGTGGACGGTGCTCGCCTTCTACGTCGTGTGCTCGTGGCTGGTCGGGTTCACGTTGGCGATCATCTTCCAGCTCGCCCACTGCGTCGACCTCGCCGAAGTCGGAGAGTCCGAGATGCCGCGGCGGGGGGAAGACTTCGCCACCCACCAGCTGCGCACCACGGTCGACATCGCATCCCCGATCCCCGTCGTGGGTCACTTCTTCCGCTGGCTGGCCGGCGGCCTCGACCATCAGATCGAGCATCACCTGGCTCCCGGCCTACCTCACACCATCTACCCGAAACTGGCGGCACGCTTCCGACTCGCTTGCGACGAGCACGGGATCGCGTACCACCTCCACACCGGCATCTGGCCGGCACTCTGCTCACACACACGGTGGTTGCGAACGATGGGCTCACCTGCCCTGATCGGCACCAGCCACTACGGAGGGACATTCCATGGCAGTTAGCAAGACCACCAAAGCGAGGAAGAAAGCCGTGGCGGCAACGCCCTGGTACGACGGCACCGTCGACGTCGACAGCCTGTCGCCGAACGAACAGGTTGCCCATCGACTCGTCTCGAAGTATCGGGACCTGGCTCCCTCCGTGGAGCGGATCATGTACGCCGAGATCAGCGACGACGTCCGCACGCGAGCGATGGATGCCTTCGCCAACTCGATCGGCCAGATCGGCGACCCGAACCGCGACCCGCGCGTCGCGATCGACAACGCGACACGAGTTGCAGGAGACCGATGAGCCACGCCCGTTTTCAGAAGCAGCAGCGCGAGAAAGCCCGGCGCGAGAAGGCAGCCGCCAAGCGCGAGCGGCGCGCCGAGCGCGCCGAGCAGACCGAGACGGCCGAAGCGGCCGATCCGTCGGCCGAGCCGGTGGCGACCAAGGGCGAATCGGGTGTGCTCGCCGAGCTCGCTGAGCTGCACGAGCTGTACGAGAAGGGCGACGTCGAGTTCGAGGAGTTCGAGGATCGCCGGCGAGATCTGCTGGCACAGATCGAGGTGTGACATCGACGCCGTCGTTGCCAGCGCACCCGGGCCGAGAACGCACAGTGGTGGATTGTCGCCCCGGTGCCCGTAGCGTCTTGATGCGAGATCGCCGTCGGCGTTCTCGATGACGAAAGCAGAAAAACAATTATGCAAGGCACAGTGAAGTTCTTCAACAGTGAGAAGGGCTTCGGCTTCATCTCACGCGAGGGCGGGGACGACGTGTTCGTCCACCACACCAACATCGCCGGCGAGGGATACAAGTCGCTCCAGGAAGGCCAGGCCGTCGAGTTCGAGGTCGGCCCCGGCCGCAAGGGTGACGAAGCCCGCAACGTTCGAGCCATCTGAACCAACTACGCAGTGGAGGCCGCCGGTCCGATTGGACCGGCGGCCTTCGCCGTTTTCGAGCCCAGGCGCGGACAACGAGCTGCGGTCTCCCAGTGTGATCAGACCATGATCAACGAGTCGACGGTGTGGTACTCGTCGTGGACGACCGTCTCGGTGTCCGGATCACAGAACCAGCTGCCGTCGGCAGCGAGGTACTTGAAGCGCAAGGCCTGACCAGTCGTCACTTCGACGGTCGCGCTTCGTCGACCATTGCTGCGCTTCTTGAGTGGGTTGGCGAGTGGATCCCAACCGTTGAAGTCCCCGAGCACAGAGACGGGTTGGTCGAGATCGGACGTCGGGAGTGCGAACGTCACCTTGACGAGCTTGCCGCGCCGGGCCTGTGTGCACGTGATCATGATTCCTCCGCGTGGTGAATCGAGTTGACGGCACACAAGGATTCCGAACTGCGGCCGCCGAGACTGCGATCGAACCGGATGTTCACGTTCCCGTCATACGTGTGCCCGACCGCGGCGCGCGGTAGTGTCCGGCGCCCGTGGGGCAGCGCGTGAGGGTCGCGTCGGGAGGACAGGGGTGATGGTGTGTCAGTAGTCGTCGAGCAATTGAAGGAGTCGGCCTCATCGTTCGGCGATGTGCTCAAGAATCGACACCTGCGCCGGATCAACCTGGCGCTCGCCGGCTCGGTCATCGGCGACTGGGCGTACAGCATCGCGATCTCGATCTGGGCGTATCGCGAGGGCGGTGCGACCGCGGTCGGGCTGTTCGGTGTGTCGCGCTACGTCACGATGGCGTTGCTCGCACCGGTGCTCGCCACGCTCGCCGACAAGTACCCGAAGAAGCTGGTGATGATCGGGGCCGATCTGGTGCGGGCCGGCCTCGTGTGTGGTGCCGTGGTCTTGATCGCCGGCGACGGCCCGGTGCTCGCCGTGTACGCGATCGCGCTCGCCACGGCGGTGGTCGGCCAGGCGTTTCGACCCGCCCAGGCAGCCCTGCTCCCGAGCTTGGCGAACGATCCGCAGGAATTGACCGGCGCCAACGTCGTGGCGTCCACGATCGAGAGTGTCGGGTTCTTCGTCGGCCCGGCGATCGGAGGCGTGCTGCTGGCGGTTGCCGATGTCGAGGTCGTGCTGGCATTCAACGCCGCCACGTTCGTCTGGTCGGCGGTGATGTTGGCGGGCCTGCCGGGTTCACCGACGGCTGACACCGCGGATGGCTCGGGCGAATCGGCGGGCGACGATGGCGACGATGGCGGCGATGACGAGCGAGCGGGCATGTGGGCCGATGTGACCGCCGGCTTCTCGGCGATCGCCCGCAATTCGCACCTCCGGCTGATCGCCGCCTTGTACACCGCTCAGACCGTCGTCGCCGGCGCCTCGCTCGTGTTCGGGGTGACGATCGCGCTCGAGATGCTCGACCTCGGAGAGTCGGGCGTCGGCGTGCTCGACGCCGTGCTCGGCGTCGGCGGATTGATCGGCAGCATCCTGGCGATGGGCCTGACTCGCCGTCAGCGACTGGCGACCGACTTCGGCATCGGCGTGCTGTTGTGGTCGGTTCCACTCGTCCTGATCGCCGCCTCGCCGACGCTGGTGGCGGCGTTGTCGGCGATGTTCGTGATCGGGGTGGGCAACTCGCTCGTCGACATCAACGCCTACACCATCATCCAGCGCGTGGCGCCGGCGGAGGTGATGGGCCGAGTGTTCGGCGCCCTCGAAAGCGTGGCGATCGCCGGCATGGCGCTCGGTGCCCTGTTGATGCCGATCTTGATCAATGTCATCGGTCTTCGTCCTGGCCTGCTCGTCATCGGTGCCGGTGTGGGCGCGCTGGCGCTCGCCGGCCTGGCCAACCTGAGACGCATCGACACGACCGTCCTCGCTCCGCCCACGCTGGCGCTTCTCCGTGGCGTGCCGATGTTGGCCGCTCTCCCACCGCCGGTCATCGAACGACTGGCCCAATCGCTCGTGCCGCGCACCGTCGCCCCTGGCGGCGAGGTGATCCGTGAAGGCGATCCCGGCGATCTGTTCTGGGTGATCGAGCGTGGCCGTGCGGTCGTGTCCGCCCAGGGGAGGTTCATCCGCGAATTGGGCCCGGGAGATTCGTTCGGCGAGATCGCGCTGCTGCGCGACGTGCCGCGCACGGCGACGGTGTGCGCGGCCGACGACACCGAACTCGTGCTCCAGGGTCTCGAGCGCGACGACTTCCTCCCGGCCGTGACCGGTCAGGGTGACGCCGCCGAGGTGGCCGACGCCGTGGTCGAGCGCTGGTTGTCACTCGGCTGAGCGAGCACGACCGCACTGCGAACGATCAGGCGCGGCGGAGGTACTCGGCCGCAGCGTGCTCGCCCATCGCTTCGAGCTGGGTGTCGCGGTAGCGCTCGCGTTCGGCCGTGCGTGGATGGCTGAAGCCCTCACCGACCACCGCCTCACCCTTGTCGCACACCACGTACCTGCAGATCCGCTGGGCGTGCGGCGACAGCGACTGCCAGCGCTCGTACGACATCGACCTGATCACCGCCTCGCTGCGGAACCACGGCGCGAAGTACTCGACGTTCGGCATCGCTCTCACCTCGCGCGACAGGTTCGGCGTGCCGCCGTGCCAGCATCGGGCGTCGCGGAAGATCGCCGAGCCGGCCGGCAGCGGGCAGATCGTGCTGAGTCGCATCCACTCCGGCTCGTCGGCCAGCTTCGGGATCGGAGCCCGTGACCGGTGGGTTCCGGGGATCTGTCGGATCGGACCGTTCTCGGTGGTGAGGTCGACGAGCGGGAAGTTGATGTGCAGCGCCGGCACCGGAAGGTCGCGCATCGGCACGCCGCCCACGGGATCGTGGAGCTCGGACCACATGTTGTCGGAGTGCAGCCCCTGGTACTCGATCGCACCGGGGAACGCCATGTCGCCTCCGCTGCCGCACACGATGTAGTTCGGCGATCCGAAGATCGCCTCGAGGATCGGCGTCGTCGTGGGCATGTCGATCAACTCGCACCACTCCGGCCGGTGGAACATCTGTCGGGTCGCCGACGTGCCGCCGAACGAGTAGCGATGCGGCAGACCACCCGCTCCCCCGCCCACCGCACCTTCAGGGTCGGCCGCGACCAACGTCTCGATCACCTCGGCCGCTGCTGTTCGCAGCCGTTCGAGCTGCTCGGGCGGTATCGCATCGCGGACGGCGACGAACCCGTCGCGGTGGAAGAGCTCGGCGGCGCGCTCGACCTCGTCGGGTGTCACCACCTCGAGGCCGGCGATCCCGTTGCGTTCGCGCAGCCGCTCGCGCAGCGCCACGACGCCCGGATCGTCGTACGTCCGCGTCCACGTCGCGCAGCGCGGGTCACCGGAGATCAGGTTGCGATGCTCCGGCGTTGTCTCGATCTCGATCTCGCCCACCGGCGTGTCGAGACCGAGCGGGTTGTCGTTGTACGGATCCTCGACCACGGCCCGTCGGTTGGCGAACCCGTTGGGAGGTACCGCTGCGTTCCAGCCCAAACCGGCGAGGCGTTCCATCGAAGGTGCGTCATCGATCGTCATCTCAACTCCTCCTCTGCGACGGATCGACTCGAGTTGCTCGCCAGCATGCCCGGTCCCACCCGTCACCCTCTGACGGGAGCGTTGGCATTGCACCCGAGCATGTATCGCAGCCGTGGCGAGAAGGCCTCGGCCTGAGCGGCGTCGATCGGGGTCCGCAGGTCGACGAACGGCTTCACCCATGACCGGCCGTACTGGACGATCACCCCGTTGCGGGGAGCGTCGGTGATGTTGGGCCCGTGGCGATGCCAGGTCTGCGACAGCCAGATCGCCACCGATCCGGCCGGGCCCTCGAGCACGGTCTCGTTGGCGAGTGCCGCTTGACCGTGCGGCGGCTTGCGTTGTGTGAGGTTGCTGCCCGTGGCCACGTGGGTCGCGCCGTTGTGGACCGTGAAGTCGTCGAGCATCCAGGCGGTCTGGATGCTCAGCGTGAAGTTCGGTAGTGGTTCGGGGATCTGCGTCAGCGGTGAGTCGATGTGCCAGCCGGCGCTGTTCGTGTTCGGGCCGACATGGTTGACGCTCATGTCGAGCACGATCAGGTCGCGTCCGAGCGCCTCCTCCATGATCGTCAGCAGCAGTGGGTGCTCGACCAACGGGGCGAAGGCGACGTCTTTGTTGATGAGGTTGAAGATCCGCTGTGAGCGACCGTCGTCGAACAATGTCGGGATGTGGATGAAGCTGATGCAGACCTCGTTCGCCGACACCGGCCAGGGGGTGTCGAACTCCTGCGCCTGCCGCTGGCGGATGCGGCGTTTGAGGCGCGCATCCTCCTCGTCGTGTGTGCGCCAGAGCGAGAAGTCGACGTCCGCTGCCTGGTCGACCGACACGGTCGCGTCTCCCGGATCGCTGGGATCGGCGCGCTCGCGCTCGAGCAGCCGCTCCACCCGTCCGCGCAGGTCGTCGACGAGTGACCTCGGGATGAGGTTCTCGACCACCACGTGGCCGTCGGTGTCGAGGCGCTCGAGGATCGCCGTCGGGTCGGTGGTGCCGGTCATCGACATGTGGTGTCCTCCTGTCGCGGCGGACGTACTGGATCGGTAGAGACCGTGGGGCTCATCATGCACGACCCCAGTTGGAGTCGGTCGACACCGCACCGGTGTCGAAGCCCGGTAGCGGTAGGCGGGGATCGACCGGGGCGTCGGTCCAGGTGTCGCGCACCCAGGAGTGCCGCGGGTCTTCGCACACGCGCCACGCCCGCTCGTCGGCCGGTCCGGCCATGACGTTGAGGAAGTAGGCGTGATAACCAGGGACCGCCATCGACGGGCCGTGCCAACCGTGCGGGACGAGCACGACGTCACCGGTGCCAACCTCGGCAAGCACCTCGATCGGTCGGTCGTCCGTGCCGTAGACACGCTGATAGGCGTGGCCCGGGCCACGGGACCATCGGCGATCTCGTAGTAGTAGATCTCCTCGAGCGCGGTTTCGCCGTCGCCTTCGGTGTCGTGCTTGTGGGGCGGGAACGTCGACCAGTTGCCCGACGGCGTGTACGCCTCGACGGCGATCAGCCGGTCGGCTTCGAAGCTGTCCGGCGTGCAGAAGTTGACGATCTGTCGCGAGCACGCCCCTGCACCGCGTAGCTCGATCGGAATCGCGTCCGCCGCTTGATAGCGGGCCGGCAACGTCCGCCTCGCACGCGCACCGGGGAGGGCGAATCGACCACCGGACCGCGACCGAATCGTCAGTGTCGACTGGTGCGGCGCGTAGGCGAAGTCGGTGACGCCGGCGAACACATCGACCGGCCCGTCAGCTCGAACCGTTCGTCGCCGACGTCGACCGTGCATCCGCCCGACAGCGGGAGCACGATCAACTCGTCGAGTCCCGTGTGGTGGGAGACGACCCCGTCGGGTTCGAGCTCCAGGATCCGGAGGCTGGTGTAGGTCCAACCCGCTGATTCCGGCGTGAGCACGAGCGCCCACCCATCGCTCGCCATCGTGCCGGCACTCCGATGCAGGCCGACCGTGGCGTTCATCACGCTCCCAACGCGTCGAGATCGGCCTGCGCAGCGAGAGCGAGCGACAGTTGGCGAGCAGCGGTGGTGACCGCAACGGCGAGCTCGTCGATCACATCGGTCGTCACCCGCACGGACGGGCCGTCGATGCCGATGCACCCGATCGCGGCGGCATGTGCATCGCTGAACACCGGAGCCGAGATGCAGCGCACGCCGATGTCGTTCTCCTCGTCGTCGACGGCGTAGCCGCGTGCGACGATCTCAGCGAGATGGGCCTGCATCAGCGCCGACGAGGTGATCGTGCGGTGCGTGCGCGCCGGCATCTCGAGCGGGATCACCGCTGCGCCGAAGGCGAGCAGGCACTTGCCCGCCGACGTGCAGTGCAGCGGAACCCGCCGACCGCGTCCTCCAACGACGCGCAGCGCCTGGCCGGTCTCGACGTCGTCGATCACGGTCACCGAGTTGCCGGTGGCCACCGCCGTGTGGGCGCATTCGCCGGTGCGTGTCGACGAGTCCCACGAGATAGGGATGGGCGAGCTCGCTCAGTTGACGCTGCTCGTTGGTCAGTCCCTGGTGGATCTGGACCGCGGGCCCGACCCGGTATCCCTTGCCGGCCGGGTTCGGCACCGCATAGCCCGACGCCAGGAGCTCTTGCATGATCCGGTTGGCGGCGCTGCGGTGGACGCCGATCTGATCGGCTGCCTGCTGCACCGACACGCCTTTGGCGCGGCGCACGACGTCGGCTTCGACCTCGATCAGCAGATCGAGCACCTTGAGCAGCCTGCGGGCCGGCGAGTCGGATCCACTCGCTGCTGAGCTGCGTGACTGCATCGCCCCTCCCGACTGTCGCCTGAGGGAACAGTACAACACCGTGTTGCGATTTCAAGGACGAATGGATTCGGTTTGTCTTGACTTTCGCGACGTTTGCGTCGACAGTGTGCGAGGAATGCCGGCGCAGCCGTGGGGGCGCTTCCGGTCGAGGGAGGAACTTCGAGATGAGCGTTCGCCTCACCACCGGGCAAGCGATCGTGCGCTTCCTGCAGCACCAACACGTCGAGTTCGACGGAAGCACCGAGCGGTTCTTCGCCGGCTGCTGGGGCATCTTCGGCCACGGCAACATCGGTGGGATCGCCCAGGGCCTGCAGCAGGCCGGGACCGACTTCCCCTACTACCTCGCCCGCAACGAGCAATCGATGGTGCACACCGCGATCGGCTTCGCCAAGCTCGCCAATCGGCGCCGGGCGTTCGCCTGCCTGACCTCGATCGGGCCCGGGTCGACCAACATGATCACGGGCGCCGCGGCGGCGACGATCAACCGCGTGCCGGTGCTGCTGATGTCCGGCGACACGTTCGCCGAACGCGTTCAAGATCCGGTGCTCCAACAGTTGGTCAGTGAGCACGCCGGCGACCTCACGGTGAGCGACGCCTTTCGACCGGTCGTCCGCTACTTCGATCGCATCACCCGCCCGGAGCAGATCATCGCCTCTCTCCCCGAGGTGATGCGCACGCTCACGTCCCCCGCCGACACCGGCGCGGTGTTCCTGTCGGTGCCACAGGACGTGCAGACGTTCGCCTTCGACTACCCCGACGAGTTGTTCGCGCCGCGGACCTGGGTGATCGCCCGTCAACGGGCCGACGTCACCCAGTTGGCGCGGGCCGCGGAGTGGATCCGTTCCGCCGAGCGTCCGATGATCCTCGCCGGCGGTGGTGTCCGCTACAGCGGTGCCACCGAGGCCGTGCGAGCCTTCGCCGAGCACCACGGCGTGCCCGTGGCCGAGACCCACGCCGGCAAGGGCACCTTGACCTACGACCACCCGCTCAGCCTCGGCGGCGCCGGCGTGGCCGGAACCCGCGGTGCCAACGTGATCGCCGAGCAGGCCGACCTCGTGATCGGGATCGGCACCCGATACACCGATTTCGTCACGGCGTCCAAGACTGCGTTCCAGCATCCTGCCGTGCGCTTCGTCAACATCAACGTGTTCGAACACGACGCGATCAAGCACGCTTCGATCCCGCTCGTCGCCGATGCCCGCACCGCGATCGAGGAGCTCGACGCGCTGCTCGGCGACTACACCACGTCGGCCGACTACCGGGCCGAGATCGCCGGCCACAACCGCGACTGGGACGCCGAGGTCGAGCGGCTCTACCACCTCGGGCTCGATCCGATCAGCCAGGGCGAGGTGATCGGTGCCGTCGAGCGGTCGTGCGAGCCGCGGGACGTCGTCGTCACCTCGGCGGGGAGCCTGCCCGGCGATCTGCTCAAGCTGTGGCGATGCCGCGACCCGCTGTCGTACCAGGTCGAGTACGGCTACTCGATCATGGGCTACGAGATCCCTGGCGGCATCGGTGCGGCACTGGCCGATCCCGACCGTCACGTCGTCGTGATGGTCGGCGACGGCTCGTTCCTCATGCAACCGACCGACATCGCAGTCGCCGTCCAGGAGGCGATCCACATGACGATCGTGGTCATCGACAACGTCGGGTTCTCGAGCGTGGGCCGCGTCTCCGAACAGGTCGGCAGCGAAGGTTTCGGTTGCCACTACCAGGCTCGCGGCGTATCGGGTTGGTACGACGGAGCGCCGCTCACGGTCGACTATCCCGCGATCTGCCGCGGCCTCGGCGCCGACGTGGTCACCGTGTCGAACGCGGGCGAGCTCGGCGATGCGCTTCGAACGGCACGCGCCGGCGGCGGTGTCACCTGCATCTACGTCCGCACCGACTGGAACGAGCGGGTCCCCGGCTATGCGTCGTGCTGGTGGGACATGGCCACCGCGCAGGTGTCGACGATGCCGGCCGTGCAGGCGGCACGGAAGGAGTACGAGAACGAGAAGGTCCGCCAGCGCTACCTCATGGTGGAGGGCGGTCCGCACGTGACCACCACCGGGCCATGAGCGATCGGCCGGGCTCGGAGTGGGCATCGTCGGATGCGGCAACATCGCCGCCCGCATGCACGCACCGACCTGGCTCGAGTTTCCCGACCTCGTCCGCGTCGTCGCCGTCGCCGATCCCCATCCCGACGCGCGCGATCGGTTGCGGCGCCAACTCGGCCTGTCGAACGCCGACGCCTACGCCGACGCCGGCGACCTGATCGCACGCGGCAGATGTCGACATCGTCGACATCTGCACACCTCAGGCGTTCCGGCGCGACCTGCTGGTCCGAGCCGCCGAGGCCGGCAAGCACATCCTGTGCGAGAAGCCACTGGCGACAGTTCCCGCCGACGCGGCGGCAGGCGTCGAGGCCGCCGAGCGGAACGGCGTGACGCTCGGGATCGTCCACAACTACGTCGCCTTGCCGGAGATCATGGTCGCTCGCGAGGTGCTCGACGCCGGCGAGATCGGCGCCGTTCGATCGGTGATCGCCAATTTCCTCGGGGTCGTCTACGAGCCGGGCGCCGCCGGCGATTGGCGGCGCGATCCCGAGCTCGCCGGCGGCGGTGTGTTGATGGACATGATCCACGGCGTGTACGCCGCCGAAGTACTTGCTGGGCGAGCCGTTTCGAAGGGTGTCGGCGTACGTCGCCAGCCGAGCGTCCGACTGGCACGTCGAGGACCTCTCGCTGTGCAGGTTCGAGACCGACAGCAAGGTCGCGCTCGTCAACATCGGATGGGGCCACGGTCCCGGCGGGATCGTCGATCACCGGCACCGATGGCCGGATCGACATCCGCTACGAGCACGGCGCCACCGCACCCTGGGCGGTGCTCGAACACGTCGCCGTCACCACCGACGCGGGCACCCGGATCGTGCTCGGCGCTGCCGGCCGAGCGCCGCCAAGGGCACGGCGAGTTCCCGACCATGGCCTCGTCGTTCCGGATCCTCGCCCGCGCCTTCGCCGAAGCCGTCCGCGACGGCGGTCAGCCGCTTGCCAACGGTCGTGACGGCCTGCGCAGCCTCGAGGCCACGGTCGGTGCCTACGAATCGGCGGCAACGGGACGGCTCGTCGACCTCCCGCTCGATCGAGCCAACCCGACCTTCGTGCGCGGAGCGATCGGCGTCCGTGACCATCCGCAGGCGGATTGGTCGCCACTGCGCGGCAACCGAGCTGTTCCGCAGCCCGCACGCCGAACATGAGGAGCAACGATGAAGATCGGACTCGTCACCGACTCGCTCGCACAGATGTCGTTCGACGACATGCTCGACACGGCGGCCGAGCTCGGAATCCAGGGCATCGAGCTCAACACGTCGAACTGGTCGACCGGCCCCCATTGCGACCTGCAAGAGCTGCTCGCATCGGCGACGGCGCGACACGCGCTGCTCGAGGCGGTGTCGTCTCGCGGGCTCGAGCTCTACGCCCTCAACGCCAACGGCAACCAGTTGCATCCCACCGACGGCGAGCGCCAATCGCAGAACCTGTACGACACGATCACGCTCGCCGGCGAGTTGGGCGTGACGACCGTGGTCTGCATGTCGGGCTTGCCCGAAGGCGCACCAGGCGACATCACACCGAACTGGATCGTCACCTCGTGGCCACCGGAGACACAGGACATCCTGCGCTGGCAGTGGGCGGAGCGCCTGCTGCCGTATTGGGCGCGGCTCGCCGAGCATGCTCTGGCATCGAGCGTGCAACGCATCGCGGTCGAGATGCACGGTCACCAACTCGTCTACAACCCACCCACCTTGCTGCGATTGCGGCACGAGATCGGACCGATCGTCGGCGCCAACCTCGACCCGAGTCACATCATGTGGATGGGCGGCGACCCGCTGATCTCGGCCGACTATCTCGGCGACGCGATCCATCACGTCCACGCCAAGGACACCTACGTCAACCCCGCCAAGGTCAGCACCACGACACTGCTCGAGAACGGGTCGCTCACTGCACTCGCCGAACGATCGTGGTGGCACGTCACGCTCGGCTACGGGCACTCCGAGAACTGGTGGAAGGAGTTCTGCTACCGACTGCGGATCAACGGATACGACGGTTGGCTGTCGATCGAGCACGAGGACGTCAACATCGCCCGCATCGAGGGCGTCAGGAGAGCGGCCGATCTGCTCCGGTCAGTGGCGCCTGCCGACCCCGGCGACTACGCCGTTCAGGTCGTCTGACCGCACGCTTTGCCGGTTGTCGCCGGCCACCTACGACGCATCGGTGAAGCCGGTCTCGCGGACGGTGATGCTGAGCCGCCCAGGAGGAAGCCCGAGGTCTTCCGGGCCGGTGCCGTCGTAGACCTTGGGCACCCCGTGGTACACCCGTCGGTTCGGCCCTCCGAAGACGAGCAGGTCGCCCGACTGCAACTCGATGTCGGTGAACGGCCCCGTACGGCGGTCGACACCGGCCATCCGGAACACGCACGAGTCACCGAGGCTGATCGTCACCACCGGCGCCTCCGACGGCTCTTCGCCATCCTGGTGCAGCCCGAGGCGGGCCCCCGCGCCGTACAGATTGGCGATCACGGCATCGGGCTGGAAGCGCTCGCCCTCGCTCTCACCGAACGTGTCGGCGACGGCTCGCTTGGCGAGCACGGCGAGCTCGGTCGGAATTGCCTTCACGGGTGCGCCGTCGGTGTCGTCTGCGGTGCGGCTGTACGCGTACGGCTGCCAGTGCCACCCGAGGCACACCGACTGCACGCTCATCAGATGCCCGGACGGCACCCTGGGATGGCGCAGGCCCGCCGGCGGGAGCGCCCACCGGCGGAAGGCGTCGGCGAGGGCGCGCTGGTGGTCGATCTCGAGCCAGCCGGTGATCAGCACCACACCCGGGAGGAGGTCGTGGCGTTCGGGGCGTCGTTCGAACTCGAGGCGCGGCGCGGCGAACGTCCTGGCGTCCGCAGCCGCCAGGCTGGTGGGCACACCGCCGAGCCGGCTGGTGCCCATGCGCGATCGGCGACTCGTCGTCGTTGGTCTGGTACTCGTGGAGATCACGATACGAAGACGATCGGACGGTCCGAAACGTGAGCCGGTCGCACCAGGAGAACATCGAGAAATTTCGCTGGGCGGCTCACGTGTCGATGCGTCCGATCGTCTCCACATCATGAGAGGCGTCGAATCATCGCCATGCCGACCACGTCTGGTCACGAAGTGCAGCTCGTAACGTCGTCGGAATCGTGTCCGGCAAGCCACCGTTCGAGACGATCGTGAGGATCCACGGGTCGACGGTGCTGCGCGTGTGTCGTGCCGTGGTCGGACCGGCCGATGCCGACGACGCGTGGTCGGAGACGTTCCTCTCGGCGATGAAGGCCTACCCGACCTTGCCGGACGACGCCAACATCGAGGCCTGGCTGGTCACGATCGCCCATCGTCGGGCGATCGACGTCGGCCGGGCCCGCAGCCGGCGCGCCGTCCCGATCGAAGACGCAGGGGCCGGCACCACCTCGCAACGCGATGATCCTGCCGCCGGTGACGCCGATCCCGATCTCACCGCCGCCTTGGCGGCGCTACCCGACAAGCAACGCCAGTCGGTGGCCTACCACTACATCGCCGGGCTCCCGTACACCGAGATCGCTGTCATCCTCGGCGGCAGCACGGCGGCCGCCCGGCGCGCCGCCGCCGACGGCATCGCCAACCTTCGACGCACCTATCCGGGCGTCACCACATCGAAAGGCAGCTCTCGATGACCACCCGACTCGATCTCAGCCATCTGCTGCAGGGCGCGGTCGATCCCGACGAGATCGAATCGACTCCACGCTCGTCTGGCGGCCACGGCCGCCGTCGAGGGCGTGCTCGATGTCGCCTACCGCATGATCGACACCCCGGTCGGCAGGTTGCTGTTGGCTGCCACCGAGACCGGCCTCGTGCGGGTCGCCTACCCCGCCGAGGATCACGAGAAGGTCCTGCAGTCGTTGTCCGACCGCATCAGCCCGCGCCTGCTCCACCACCCGCACCGGCTCGATGCCACCGCCCGTGAGCTCGACGAGTACTTCGCCGGCCACCGGCGCATGTTCGACATCGAACTCGATTGGCGGCTCGCCGCCGGGTTCCGTGCGACGGTCCTGCATCACCTCCTCGAGATCCACTACGGCGACACCGCCAGCTACGCCGCCGTCGCCCGCTCGGCCGGCAATCCGAAGGCGGTGCGCGCGGTCGGGACCGCCTGCGCCACGAACCCGCTGCCCGTCGTCGTGCCCTGTCATCGCGTCGTCCGCTCCGACGGCGGCATGGGCGGATACCTCGGCGGCGTTCAGGCCAAGGCCACTCTGCTCCAGCTCGAGGCGGCGGCATGAGGGACGCTGCATCGGCGGCACCGACCGTCGCCGACCGTGTCGACCGACTGGCATGGCAGGACGTGGTGGCCGGTCTCGACCACGTCGGCATCGCCGACGCCGGCGGGCTGCTCGACCTCGACGAGTGCCGCGCGCTCATCGCGCTGTACGCCGACGACGGTCGCTTCCGGTCGACGATCGACATGGCGCGCCACCGCTTCGGCGAGGGCCAGTACCGATACTTCGCCCATCCACTTCCCGAGCGTCGTGTCCGCGTTGAGAGCGGCCTTCTGGCCGCACCTGCTGCCGATCGCACGCGACTGGGCGAAGCGACGCGACCAGCCCGCCCCCTGGCCCGATGAGCTCGAGCGCTGGCTCGAGCTGTGCCACGCCGCCGGCCAGACGCGCCCAACCCCGCTGATGCTGCGCTACGGCGCCGGTGACTGGAACGCACTGCATCGCGACTTGTACGGCGAGCTCGTGTTTCCGCTGCAGGTCGTGGTCGGTCTCGACGCTCCCGGTGTCGACTACTCGGGCGGTGAGTTCGTCGTCGTCGAGCAACGCCCACGTGCGCAGTCGCGGGCCACCACGATGAGCATCCCGCTCGGGCACGCGATCGTGTTCACCACCCGGGATCGGCCGGTCCGCTCGTCTCGCGGTTGGGCGGCGGCTCCCATGCGTCACGGGGTGAGCACCGTCCGTTCCGGGCATCGACACACACTCGGGCTGGTGTTCCACGACGCCCGCTGAGGAATGCCGTTCATGGTCGCCCGCGCAGTGACGACCGTCAGGGCAGCAGCTTGGACGCCCGCCGGATCAATTCCGTGACGTGTCCACATCCGCCCTCGACGGTGAACGACGAGAGCTTCTGGCGCACTGGATCGAGCGCATCGTCCCACCGCCCGGGGCCGTCGAAATCGATGTACAGCAGGGCGTCACTGTTGGGTGGGTACGAGCAGAAGAACGTGCAACGCACGGGCTCGTCGGGGTGGTCCTTGAGCCGCACCTCGAACACGACCCGGCCGCGCTCGTCGCGCACGATCGTTGCCTGGTGGCCATGGGCGTTGGCCGAATCGGCGATCGGCTGCAAGGCGACTGCGAGCTCCCCGCCAACCTGCTGCCACACCGCTTTGCGTTCCGCGACCATCGCATCCTCGGCCTGACGCCGGCGGGTGTACTCGTCGGTTTCGCTCGATTGCTCCGAGAACAGGTTGTCGTACTGGCTCGTCATCCCACGATTGTTCCACGACTCGACCCGCCACGGCTCAGCGACTGGGCTTTCGCGACGCATGCCGTCAGCGCGGGACGTACGCGCCTTGGACGCTCACCGTGACGTTGATGCGGTCGCGGTTGCCGACCACGCCGCCGGCATCGGCCAGGCCGAGCCACGCGATCAGCATGTCGTGGTGTTCGACGCGGAGCCGAGCACAGCCCTTGCTCTGCGGCGAGGTCGGGACGTTGTTGGCTCCGTGGATCGCCTGGCCGCGGTCGAAGTAGAGCGGCTTGTACATGTTGCCGTTGAGCGGGTTGTCCTCCGCCGCGGGGTACGTCAGGCTGTTGTGCCAGCCGCCGTTGTTGAGTGCCGGGTTGAACTTGAACGCTCGCGAGCGTTCCTGGTCGCGGGTCTCGTATCCGGGTTGGCCGGTCGACGTCGGAAAGACGAACGTGAGACGCTCGGCCCCCTCACCCACGAACATGATCTGGCACGTGCGATCGATGAGGATCCATCGTTCGGCGAGGATCGACGAGGTGAACGGGATCGGCAGCGCCGGTGTTGCCATCAGCAGCTGCTCCTCCTCGCTGCCGGCTGCCATGTCGACCGTGCTCACCGGCAAGCCGGCAGCGAGACGGAAGGCGCACAGTCGCTGGCGGGTGACGGGCCCGGAGATGCCGTCGACGAGCAACTCGCGGATCCCGTAGCCGGCGAACAACTCGTTGAGCTTGGTCTGCTGGGCGGCGACCTCGCGGCGCACGATCGCCGCGTTGCGTTCGGTGCGCGTCTCGCCGGTGATGTCGTTCAGGCCGTTGTCGACGCAGACGTCGAGCAGTTGGGTCGGCGCGATCACGTCGTCGGCGAGGCCGTTCTCGGCCTGGACGGTCTCGATGTCGGCGGTCTCGTCGTCGAACCGGTCGACGATCGTCTGCAGTGAGTCGCCCGGTTGCACCTGCACGACGCAGGCCGGATCGAACACGTCGAGCGGCAGCGTGGTGGTGGTCGTCGATGTGCTCGTGGTCGACGTCGAAGTCGTCGGTGGGATGGTCGTCGACGACGTCGACGGCGAGATCGTGGTCGTGGTGGCCGCCGACTCCGTGGTGGTGACCACGATCGCCGGTGGATCCGTCGCATCGGACGGCGGCGCCCCGGCGTCGCGACTCGACGGTGGTGCTGCACGCCGACGCGATGACGGCGAGCGCCCCGACCAGTGTCCTCGCCCGCGTGTCGGCCACGCACTGACGGTATCGCCCCGACCACCGCTTGTGACGGCACCCACCGGCGTCGTGACGGTCGTGACGTCGATGTCAACATGACGCGTGCTCACGATTCGGCGAACCAACACCATCCTCTACTGCGAACGATGGAGCGAGACGGTCAGCTTCTACCGCGACGGGCTGCGGCTACCGACGACGTTCGAGAACGACTGGTTCGTCGAGTTCGGGTTGGGGGGCTCGGCCTACCTCAGCATCGCCGACCAGTCACGGGCCACGATCGACGCTGGTCACGGCGCCGGCCTCACGTTGAGCTGGGAGGTGCCCGACATCGTGCACTCGCACCGCCTGCTCGTCGAGGCCGGCATCGACGTCCCGCCGATCGGTCGACGATGGGGTGCGGCGACGCTCGACCTGTTCGACCCTGAACACAACCGAATCGAGTTGTGGTCGCCGGGTGACGTCAGCGAGTAGCACTGTCTGGTGCGCGCGTGGCGGGCGGGCGATCGAACGCCGTCGCCAGTCTGGCGAGCGCCAAGGCTGCGATCAGGAGGCCGAAGTCCCGAAGCGCGATGTCGTAGAAGTCGGTCTGAATCAGCAGGTTGACGATGATCCCGGCCAGCCAGGCGGCGACGAGATAGCCACCGAACCGCGGCCGAACCGCCACGACCAGGCCGGCGACGATCTCGATCACACCGACGAGCAGCATCGCCTGGTGGGCGTTGCCGGGGATCAGGTCGTCGATCTCGGGCGCCAGGTAGATCCTCCAGTCGACCATCCAGTCGAGGAACTTGTCGATCCCGAACAGGATCGGGGCGATCGTGAACCCCACTCTGAGCAGGGTGAACGCTTGATAGGCGGGGTCAGCGAGCCGGGGATCGTGGGCGGCGCAGGTCGAATCTGAGATCAAGGTGGACATGATCGCTCCTTCTCTAAAACGAATAACCTCGACTTTAGAGGGAGAAGAATGTTGCGTCAATGAGTTTGTGTTTTAGAGTTCCTTCTGTGGATGTCGACGACGACCTCGAACGGCGGATCAGCGGCATCGCCGCCCTCGACCAACCGATGCGGCGCAGCCTGTACCGACTGCTGGCCGCTGCGAATGGTTCGTGGACCTCGCGTGACGAGGCCTCCGACGCGCTCGATATCGCCCGTCCGGTTGCGGCATTCCACCTCGACCGATTGGTCGACGCCGGTGTGCTCGAGACTCGATTCGAGCGTCGCACCGGCCGATCCGGTCCCGGAGCCGGCCGACCCTCGAAGCTGTATCGCCCGGTCGACGGAGAGCTGTCGGCTTCCGTACCGGCCCGGCACTACGACATCGCCGCGTCACTCCTCGCAACCGCCGTCGCCGAAGCGACGCGTACGACGCGACCGGTCGCACAGTGCGTGCACGACGTCGCCCACGCCGCCGGACGGCGGATCGGCGCCGATGCCCACACCCGAACCGGCGACGACCGCCATGACAATCCCGAGCAGGTGATCGTCGACATCTTGCGCGACTACGGCTACGAACCCGAACCCGATGACGACCGCGAGATCGCCCTCGCCAATTGCCCGTTCCACCGTCTCGCCGAGCAGCAGCGAGACCTCGTGTGCGGGATGAACCTCGACTTCCTCAGCGGAATCGTCGATGGGCTCGAGCTCGGCGACGCCCTCACCGCCCGCCTCCAACCCGAGCCTGGTGTGTGCTGCGTCCGAGTGTCGACCCGCTGACGTCAGGCCTCGCCGACGCGCAGCCTGGCCAGCCAGCCGGGCTGGCGTCGCTCGGCTGCCGCCAGACGGTGGCGGGCGCGCAGGATGTCGGTGCGGGTGCAGATCCCGACGAGCCGGTCGCCGTCGAGCGACGGGGAGGTGGTCGACCTCTTCGTCGAGCATCCGGTGGAGCGCCGTGAGCGCCGTGTCGGTCGGCGGCGACCGACACGACGTCGCCGGCGAACGCATCGCCGATCGTGCCCGGCGTGCCGTCGGCGACGTCGAGCAGGTCGGTGCGGGTGACGATGCCGACGCAGCGGCTCGCCGTCGACGAGCGGGCAGGCGCTGTGGCGGCCGGCGACGAACCGTCGCGGGCCGTCGACCGAGCGTCGGCGTCGGCCGGCACGCGTCGACGACGTGCGTGGGTCATGATGTCGCCGACCGGGTCGTGGCCATCACGTCGGGCCGGTAGTCGACGGGACCGTGACGCCGCGGCGGGCGAGCTTCTCGGTCATCAGGCTCTCGTGCAGCGTCGCCGGGTGACGAGCTCGGCGAGGACCGTCGCCAGCATCAGCGGCAGGATCGCGTTGTAGTCGCGGGTGAGCTCGAACACGAACACGATCGCCGCGAACGGTGCCCGCGTCGCGGCGCCGAACGTGGCGGCCATGGCGACGAGCGCGAACGACGTCGCCGACACCGACGGGCACGACCTCGTGCACGAGCTCGCCCGACGAGCCCACCGGCGCAGGAGCTGATGATGCAGGATCGGCGCCAGCGTGCCGCCCGACGTGCCCGAGCCGAGCGCCATCCACCAGATGACGAGCTTGCCGACCGCCAGCACCGCCAGCGTGCCGAGCGCGAGGCGGCCGGCGAGGACGTCGTCGATGACGTCGTAGCCGACGCCGAGGGCGCGCGGGCACGAGCAGGCCGAGCGACGCCCACGCCACGGCGCCGATGATCGGGTGCCAGGACTCGCTGACCGGCAGCCGGCGGTAGGCGCCCTCGACGGCGAACAGGCCCTTGGCGATCAGCGTCGCCAGCAGCCCGCAGCCGACGCCGAGCAGCGCGAACCACGGCAGCTGGGCGAGGCCGGCGAAGTCGTGCGCCGGCACGTGGAACAGCGGACCGGGGCCGAACGCGGCGGCGTGCATGGCGCCGGCGACGCTCGTCGCGACGACGAGCGGCACGAAGCCCGCGGTCGAGAACTCGAACAGCAGCAGCTCGATCGCCAGCACGACCGCCGCGAGCGGCGCGCCGAACGTCGCCGCCATGCCCGGCCGCGGCACCGCACGCGAGCAGGATCTTGCGTTCGCTCGGCCGACACGTGGATCACCTGGCCGAGCAGCGAGCCGAGCGCGCCGCCGGTGACGATGATCGGTCCTTCGGCGCCGAACGGGCCGCCGGTGCCGATCGCGACCGCGGCCGACAGCGGCTTGGCGACGGCGGTGCGCGGCGCGATCCGGCTCTGGCGGGTGAGCACCGCCTCCATCGCCTCCGGGATGCCGTGGCCGCGGATGACCGGCGACCACTTCGCGCGAGCAGCGTGACGACCGCCGCGCCGAGCGACGGCCGACGACGACGACCAGCGGCCCGCGGTGGAGGTCGGCGAAGTCGGCAGCGTCCCAGCCCCACTGCTGGAACAGGACCAGGTTCGTGAACAGCCCGATGAGGTGCACGAGCACCCACGCCGCGCCGCCGCCGGCGAGGCCGAGCGCGGCCGCCAGCGCGGCGAGGCGGAGGTGGGGGATGCGGGGCAGCCAGCGCGACATCACGGCAAGACGTATCGTGGCACGATATAACTCGATGACAACCTCGCTCTACCGACGACGACTACGCCGAGCTGCTCCGGTTCCGCGACGCGCTCCGCCGGTTCCTGCACTGGTCCGAGGACCAGGCCACGCGCGGCCGGACTCACCCCGGCCCAGCACCAGCTGCTGCTCGCCGTCCGCGGGCACGCCGGCGACCCGACGATCGGCGACATCGCCGACCACCTCCTGCTCCGCCACCACAGCGCGGTCGAGCTGGTCGACCGCGCCGAACGGGCCGGGCTCGTCCACCGACTGCGTCGATGCCGACGACCACCGCGTCGTGCGGCTGGCGCTCAGCGACGACGGAGATGCGCAACTGGCGGAGTTGTCGGCGGCTCACCTCGAGCAACTGAGCCGCCTCCGCGACGGCCTCACGTTGCATCGCCTGACGACCTGATCGGGCGTCAGGCGTCGTGCTGGGTGCGGAGCAGCGGGTAGCCCCACCACAGCGTGCTCGCCGCCAGCCAGGCCGCGGCGCTGGCGACGACGGCGACGGGGAGCGAGAACATCAGGTCGCTGATCAGCAAGACCGTGCCCGCGATCGAGAAGGAGATCAGCACGAGCGCGGCGAGCACCTCGACGTTGGCCGACCGCATCATCGCTTCCTTGTCACGGTGGCGGAAGCGGACTCGGTGGAACGACGAAGGTGCCAACAGCAGGATCAAGCTGGCGGCGGCGCAGAGGAACGTCACGTAGTACACGGTGCGCTGCACATCGGTGAGCGATTCGAATCGCTGGGTGAAGGCCACCGTGAGGAGGAAGGCGAACTGCACCTCGGCTCCGGGGATGATCGATCGCAATTCGTGGAACAACTGCTCGTGCTCGCGCTCGAGCCGCTCCGCCTTCGTTTCGTTCAGGCCGGTCTCGTTCGAGTCCCGGCCTCTGGTGGTCGCGGCGCGGTCGATCGTCGTGCGCATGATCCTGAGGCATACCCACCGCGACCGCCGCCGAAACGCGCCGGCGTTGATCACATGTGGCGGTACCCGCGGCTCGATGTGCAAACATCGGCCGATGCTCGAGGCGGGTGCGTGGGGTCTGCTCGCGGCGAGCTCGCTCGTGATCGGCGCAGTGCTGGTCATGGTGCGAACACCGTCACAACGGATGCTCGGACTGATCATGGGCTTCGGTGCCGGCGTGCTCGTCAGTGCCGTGTCGTTCGAGCTCGTCGAGGAGGCGGCGCGAACCGCGAACGGGGCCGGCGGGGTTGCCGTCGGCTTGTTCACCGGTGCGATCGTGTTCTACGTCGGCGACACGTTGATCGCACGGATGGCAGCCAAGTCTCCGGGGGGCGAGCGATCGAAAGGCTCGGGTGCGTTGTCGATCGTGCTCGGCACCGTGCTCGACGGCATTCCAGAGTCGGCCGTGCTCGGGCTGACGCTCCTGCGCTCGGGTGAGATCGGCGTGGCGATGCTGGTCGCCGTGTTCGTCTCGAACATGCCGGAGTCGATCGCCGCCTCGACGGACCTGCTCGCGAGCGGGTGGACCAGAGCGCGAGTCCTGCTGCTGTGGTCGGTCGTCGCTCTGGTGTCTGCGCTGGCGGCGATGTTGGGCTACGCCTTGCTGGACGGCGCCTCACCGACGACGATCGCCTTCATGTTCGCCTTCGCCGGCGGAGCGATCCTCGCCATGCTGTCGACCTCGATGATGCCCGAGGCGTACGAGCTCGCAGGGCGCACCGTCGGTCTGGCCGTCACGTTCGGTTTCACCGTCTCGTTCGCGATCACGTGGATCAGCGAGTGAACGGACGCGGCTCGGCGAACGACCCCGCCGCCAGGAGGCAGATGGATCGTTCGCCGAGCACGTAGCGAATGACGTTCGGTCGTCACCCAGTCGTCAGTCGTTGTCGGTCACCGTCCAGTTGATCGTGCGGTTGGGACGGCCGCCGGTGGTGAACTGTCCCGTCGCTCCGTTGCTGCCGACGGCGGTGACACCGCTGCGGGACAACGTGCCCGCCGAGACGTTGACCCGGGCCGAGGGATCGTTGACGTTGATGGCGCCGATCCACACGCCGGCGATGCGGACGACGAGGATCGTCACCGTCACCCGGTTGCCGTTGGTACGGGTGTACGTCGCCGTGCCGCTGACCGAGGTCACCTGTCCGTTGTTGGACTTCGTGATCTCGAATCCGCCGCTGGTCACTGCGCCGTCGACCGTGTAGCCGAGCTCAGGGATGCGGATGTTGACCACGTCCTTGGCGGGCGGGGGCGGCGGCGGTGCCAGCACCGTGTAGGCCAGCGTGCGCTGAATGCTGTTGCCGGCCAGGTCGGTGGCGTTGAAGGTGACGGTGCGGCTGCCGGACGTGCTCGTGTCGAGCGTGGCCGGGCCGGTGCAGGTGGCGACTCCGCTGTGCGGGTCGGAGCATGCCAGTCCGGTCGGGACGTTGGCTCCCTTGGCGTACGACGTGCCGTCGACCGGTGTGATCGAGATCACCGGAGCGGTGGCGTCGATCTTGAACGTCGCGGTTCCGGACGGGCTGGTGTTCCCCGTCGCGTCAGTGGCGGTGTACGTGACGTTGTGCGTCCCGTTGCCGGTGACCGTCACGTTGGCGGCGGCGGCGTCGACCATCTGTGCCGGGCCACCGTCCACGGCGTAGCTGATCGAGGCCACACCCGAACCGCCGTCCTCGTCGGTCGCCGCAAGGGCGACGGCGACGTTGCTGCGGTACCAGCCGGCGTTGCCCGCGGTTCCGGTCGGCGTGGCGGTCACGGTCGGAGCCGTCGTGTCGCCGGCAGCCGGCGCCACGAACCCGGCGAGCGGGACCAGTGCACCGGTGCCACCGTTGGGGGCGAAGCCGATCCGGCTCGTGAGCCGGCCCTGCGCCGAGCACGGGAAGCTGTTGTCGTCCCACGTGCAGGACTCACCAACGCTGTCGTAGGTGTTGGCGGCGACCTTGACGAGCACAACCGAACCTGCCGGGACCGAGTACGGCAGGCGCACCTGACGCTGCGGAACCGTGATCCCACTGCTGACGGCGACCATCGACCCGGCGGCACCGACGCCGTAGGGGTAGCTGTCGTGTTCATCGATCTCGACGATCGTCTGGTCGCCGGCGGATGCGTGCATCTCGACGATGTCGTGACGCGATCCGTTGTGCATCTCGCCCGTCCCGCACGAGAACGACGTGTCGGACAGGCAGGTATCGCGCTCCAAGGTCAGTTGGACCTCGCCGATCGTGGTCGTCTTCGAGGGCAAGCAGAACTCCTCCTCGCAGTTCTCGTCCTGATGCGTCACATTCGACAGCTCGAGGTCGAACGTCGTCAGCGACGACGAATCGTGACCGCCCGACTGGCTGAAGGCGGTGAGGTCGACCACGACCTCACCCGTCACCGTGTCGGAACCCTCGGTGCCGACGGCGTAGAACGCCGTCGTCCCGTTGGCGCCACCCGAGCTGGTGCGGTGCTTCTGGGTCGGAAGGTCGTCGCCGGCCTTGCCGTCCGCGTCAGCGGCGACCTGGGCCTCGATCATCGGTGCCTGGTCACCCCACACGGGGAACCGCAACAGGGCACCGGCGCCGTTCGAGCCGACGCAGGGGCGGGGGTCGCTCGGGCAACCGGCGGATCCGGAGCGGAGCTCGAGCGGTGTCTGCCCGCTGGGTGGCTGCGAGTCCGCGAGCACCGAGCAGCTGTTGGCCGATGCCTGGCCTCGCGGGATGCGCCCGCCGGCGAGGTCGGCGGCGAGGTCGGACGGCAGGTTCAGTCCGGTCGGATCGGTGGCGGGGGCGACGGTGTTGCTCTCGCGGTTGCCGTCGCGGACCTTCGAATCGCACACCTGCGGGGCGCCGGTGCCGGCGTACATCGGGCCGGTGTAGGTCGGTCCCGAGTACGGGAAGCCGAGCACGTTGCGCAGTGCCGAGCCGATCGCCGGGGCGTACCCGAACATGTGGCCCTTGGTGTCGGGGTGGAACGCCCCGTCGATGCCGCCCTGGATGTCCTTCGACTCGGCGAGATCGCGCAGGTAGTCGTCCTCGGCGCAGATGCCGTGCTTGTAGAAGTTGTCACGGACACCGTTGACGTACTTCCAGCCGTTCTCCGTCTGCTGACGCCGCGATCTGATTGTTGAGTCGCGGGACCATCGAGTCGATCACCCACTGGAACTCCTCCTCGCTGAAACCGGGGTTGACCGAGCACGGCTCGCCATCCTCGTCGGTGGCGCCGTCTGGGTACTCGGTGATGAGGAAGTCGCAGGTGAGATTGGGGTTGGGGTTGCAGACGTTGTTGTCGACGGCGGAGTTGATCTCGGTGTACAAGCCCGGGAGCACCGCCAGCCCGTCGCCGAACACCTTGTCGCCCGAGTGGCCGGGGGCGAAGCACGGGTCGAAGTCGACCGGGACGGCGAACGGGAACCACGGGATCGGCACCAGGATCCAGTCGGGGTAGGTCACGCACTCCTCCACCACGGTCGCGAAGCCGGCGTCGTTGCCGCCGATCGACGTGACGATCACGTCGGGGTAGCGCTTCTCACCGGCAGCGTTGGTCGTGTAGTCGACGTACTCGGCGGCCTGATCGATCTGTGGGGGAAGGGGCGGCAGGTTGTCGTCGCTGGGCTCGATGCCCATGTAGGGCTGGAGGATGCCTTCGGAGGCGAGCGCGCCCGAGCAGGCGAGGTGCAGGAACGTGACATTCACCCCGGCGAGCATGTCGAGCTCCTGGGCGGCGATCTCCTGACCGGAGAGGCGCGAGCGGTGGCAACGCTTGTTGTCCCACGTCGCCTCTTGCGAACCGAACCACTCGTCGATCGTCAGCGGGTTGCCCTCGCCCGATCCGTACGAGTCGCCGAAGCCGACCATGAACACGTCCTGGACGCGGACGGCGGACTCGGCTGACCTGGTCCGGCGTCGAGGGGTAGTGGACGGCGGCGGTCAGCGTGTACTCGCGCGCCTCCGGGAACGGCTTGTCGGGGAGCACGAGATCGGTCTCACACTCGGCGGTGGTCACCACCGGCAGCGGGGCTTCGCCCGGGCGCGCCAATGTCCAGTCCACGCTCGTGAAGCCCGGTGGGGCGGTACACGCTCGGACGTGGAGCGAGAACTGGTCGGGATTGAGGATCTGCGGGAGCGCCGCCGACGGGTCGGCGGATGCGTCGATCACGCCGTCCTCGTCGACATCGAAGGTCCGGGACAGCTCCTCGATGTCGTTGCTGGGGTTGAGCGACCAACTCACGGTCCACGTCGGCGGGGCCGCCTCGACGCTGCGTGCGCCGACGACTCCGGCGATGACGGGTGTGGCGAGCAGGGCGGCGGCGATCCAGCCGGCCGCGCTGCGACGGTGCTTGATGAACATGTTCTCTCCTCTGTTGGTAAGTGAGGAGAGAGTGCGGGGCGACACCTGACGCCGGCTTGCAATCCGCTTACAGCGATCGAGTCGTCGTCGGCGACGCGACCTGGGCAGTACGGTCGCACACGTGCCGTGTCGGATCCTCGTGACGTCGACGCCCGGCACGGGCCACGTACATGCCGTGCTGCCCCTGGCCGTCGCCCTGCCGCGCGGCGGGTCATGACGTGATGTGGGTGGTGGCACCGGAGGGACGCGACCTGGTGGCCGCCCACGGCTTCGAGGCCGCGGCCGGCGGCATGGACACCGCCGAACGGCGACGCGGCGATCGAGCCGCGGATGCCCGAGATCGTGGCCCTTCCGCCGCGAGCTCGACGGGCGATCTTCTACTCGACGTACTTCGGATCTGCTGCAGCCCCGCGGATGCGCTCCGACGTCGAGCCGGTCTTCGACGATTTTCGTCCCGATCTCGTCGTGAGCGAGATCGCTGAGCTCGGGACAGCGCCGCTGGCCTCGTCCCGCGGCATCCCCCGTGTCACCGTTGCCTTCAGCGGCCCGTTGCCCGATTCGGCGATCGAGATGACACTCGCCGCACTCGCGCCGCTCTGGGCCGGCGACGGGGTCGACGACCTCACGCCGGCGACGATGTTCGGCGATCTCTACCTCGATCCGTTCCCGCCGTCCTTCTCGCAGCTCCCGGACGGGGTGGCCGCCAGACGCATGCGTCGCGCCGAACCTCCACCGCGAGCGCCGGAGCCGGAGTGGCTGACAGCGTTGGGATCGCTGCGGCCGCTCGTGTACCTGACGTCCGGGACGGAGCCGGCTGCGAAGCAAGCGCCCTGGGCGCCATCGCTGGCGGCACTCGCGACGCTCGACGTGGATGCCGTCGCCACGATCGGCGCGTTCGTCGACCCAGCCGATCTCGGGCCGATACCGGACAACGTGCGCATCGAGCGTTACGTCGACCAACAACACCTCCTGTCGCGTGTGTCGGTGGTTGCCTCGCATGCCGGTGCCGGGTCGATGCTGGCGGCGGCGAACGCCGGGCTCCCCCAGCTCCTCAATCCGATCGGCGCTGATCAGTGGGAGAACGCCGATGCCGCCACCGCGGCCGGCGCCGCGATCACGTGCGAATTGGACGAGCGGACCGCCGACCACATCGCCGGCTGCCTCGACCGGCTGATCGGCGAGCCGCAGTTCTCGCAGGCTGCAGTTGGCGTCGCCGCAGAGCTGGCGGCGATGCCCGAGCCGGCGGAGCTCGTCGAGGTGATCGAGTCGCTCGCTGTCGGGAACTGATCCGAGCCGATCCGTTCGCTACGCCGTCGATGCTCGATGGCGGGCCACGTACATCACCGCTTCCGGCGGGCCGTCGCGCCGTATCGGCTCGACTTCCTGGTGGAGCACGTCGAGCGAGCCGGCCTCGAGCACGGGCTGGAACTCGGGCCACATCGAGATGCCGATCACCCATGCCACGATGCCGCCCTCACCCAGCAGGCGAAGCAGGCTCGGCACGACCGATGGCCCGACGTGACCGCTGGTGAAGGTTCCGGCGCTGACGGAAGCGGCATACCCGGCGTCCGGGAGATCGACGGCCTGGTTGAGGTCGGCGACCGACAGGTTCCGATAGGCACCGGTGGCGGCGGCGACGGCGAGCATCTCCGGCGACAGGTCGAGGCCGTCGATCGTGGACACGCCGAGCTCGGCAAGTCTCCGTCCGACGGCGCCCGTCCCGCATCCGAGATCGATCACCGGCTGGGCTCGGTCGGCGAGGAACGCGACCAGCAGCTCGGCGATCCGCCCGCTGCCGGTGAAGGCGAGGGTGCCGAACACGTCCTCGTCGTACGTCGACGCCCAGTCGCGATAGAGCGCCGCCGCCTCGTCGACGCTCGAGATCGAGCGCGCCCGTCGGACCGGATCGACGGGTTTCGGATCGACCTCCACGACACCATTCTCACGCGTTTCACGTGCGCCGTGATCGGGCATAGAGTCCGTCCATGAGCATCGAAGACGACGACATCAACGAACAGCCCGCCGACGACGGACTCCCCCCTTCGGTGGCAGGCGATGCCGATGGCACTGACGGCGCGGACTCGGACGGCACCGACGGCGGTGACTCCGACGGCACCGACGGTGGCGACAGCGATGGCACCGACGGCGGCGACTCGGACGGCACCGACGGCGGTGACTCCGACGGCACCGACGGTGGCGACAGCGATGGCACCGACGGCGGCGACTCGGACGGCACCGACTCCTGAGCACCCATCCGCACTGGCAGGTCAAGCGGGTACCGCACCCCGATGCCCCCGACCTGTCGGAGCTGATCGGCGACGTCGACACCTTTCGTGACGAGGTCGTGTTCCGACGTCCGTTGACGTCACGCGTCACGGCCCTCGACAGATTCGCCGACGTCGACACACTGTGGAACGACCTCTTGCGCCGCGGTACGCGACGGCCGGCGTTCCGAGTCGTCCGATCCGGCACGACGCTGCCCGCCGGCGACGTGTCCCGCCGAGCCGGGATCGGCAACCGCGACCTCGACGACCTGGTAGCGGCCAACCAGGTGATCGACCGCTACCGGCGCGGTGACACGGTGGTGCTCCAGGGCCTGCACCACACCAATCCACACCTCGCCCGGCTGGCCAACAACCTGGCACTGGCACTCGATCACCCCGTTCAGGTCAACGCCTACCTGTCGCCGTCGAACGCACGCGGCCTCGACCTGCACTTCGACTACCACGACGTGTTCGTGGTGCAGCTCGGCGGGTCGAAGCGCTGGCGGATCTGGTCGCCGCTCGAACGCACGACCGATCCGGTGAAAGGCCGCCATTCGATCGCCGCTCCCCGGTTCGACGAGCTCGGCGAACCGCTGCTCGATCTGTCGATGAGACCGGGCGACTGCCTCTACCTTCCGCGCGGCTACCCCCACTCGGCCGAGACGATCGACGAGCACTCCGACCACCTCACGATCGGCTTGGTGGCCGTCACGTGGCAACGCGTCGTGCGCAAGGCGGTCGATGCCGAGGTCGACGCCGGACGACTCAACGCAGCGTTGCCGGTCGGTCTGCTCGAGCCGGACAACGCGCCGGCGATGGACCACAGCGTCGTCGAGGGCCTCGGCCAACAGCTCCGACCCGAGACCGTGCGCCATTGGATGGCGCGCGAGGTCTGGCGCCGCCAACCGGCGACGCGCCTGCGACCACGTACGCCACCCGAGTTGCAGGCGGCGCCGCTCACCTTCACTCCCGGTCCGCTGGTCTGGCTCACCACGGTCGGCGACCGGGCCGTGCTCGGACTCGGAGATCGGCTGCTCGACATGCCCGACGAAGCGCTCGGCTTCCTTGCTGGTCTGCTGCAGTCCGATTGCCCTGTCGCTCCCGAGCAGTTGGACGGACTCGACGACGCGTCGCGCGCCGTGGTGCTGCGACGCTTGCTCGCCGAGGGTGTGCTCGTCCATGTCGGATAAGTACGTCTGCTGCGACGCCGCCCTCGAGCGCGACGAGCCGATGTTCGCCACCGGGTCGTGGGTTCGCGGCTGGCTGCTGGTCGAGGTGCGCGGAGCATGGGGCCAGGACGCGATTCACGACAGCGCCCTCGGTGAACACGTTCCCCCTGACTGGAAGGACCAACTCCAGCGGCGCCACATCCGCGCCGTGTGCGTCCGCTCGCACGCGGGTGGGGAGGATGACGCGGTGCGCCTGTTCACGTGCACCCCCGGTCGCCCTGGTACTGCTCCGGCGCCACTGTGGCGACGCACGGTCCGGTCACTCGCCGATGTCGCCGGGGCGGTCGAAGACGTCGATGCTGCATCGGCCACCCGGCGCCGAATGGGAATCCGTGCCCGAGCAACAGTTGCTCGTGTGCACCAACGGGCGGCACGACCAGTGCTGCGCCAATCTCGGCCGCCCGCTGGTTCGGGCGCTACGCGAGTCGAAGTGGGCAGGGCGGTTGTGGGAGTGCTCGCACATCGGGGGCGACCGTTTCGCCGCCAACCTCGTCGTGCTGCCGGACAGCCTCTACTTCGGTCGCGTCGATCCCGAGTCGGCACCGCAGCTGCTCGACAAGTTGGACGCGGGACAGATCGACGTCTCCAAGTTCCACGGGCGGACGACGTTCTCGCTCGCCGAGCAAGCGGTCGAGCACTTCGTGCGGACCGAGCTCGCCATCGACGCCGTCGACGGCGTCGTGATCGGGCGTCGGTCGGACGACGGTGCATACCCGGTCCGACTCCCCGATCGTCGCGTCCACGTGAGGGTCAGTCGGCGCATGGTGTCGGTCGCCGAACCGCTGACCTGCCGGGGTCAGCCGAACCAGTTGGTCCCGGTCTTCACGCTGGAATCGATCACCCAGGCGACGTAGCGCTGTCGAGTCGGGACGATTGAGCCGTCAGGTAGTAGGCGGCCATCGTGCCGTGAGCTGCCAGGGCAACGGCCGGCGACAGCCACGACAGGGCGAACGCGATGCCGTAGACGCCGACACCGAGCCCGAAGCGGATCCGCGCCGCGCGCACCACCTCGGGCGGCGGCAACTCGTCGACGATCTCGACGCGCGTGATCCCGACGAACAGCGCCGTGAAACCGATCGCGGCCATCAGGATCACCCCGCCGTACAGGGCGACGGCGGTCTCTGCATCGGCTCCGCCGTCGCGGAGGAAGTCGGCGACCACCGCCGTCGGAAACGGGATCAGCACCGCCCACAGCAGGAGGTTCAGATTGAGCACGAGCACGACGCCGTCGACGCGTCGCGCCGGCTCGAGGATCCGATGGTGGTTGAGCCACATCACCCCCAGGACGAGAAAGCTCAGGACGTAGCCCAGGTAATGGGGCCACTGCTCCCAGAGCGCGTGGGCGAGCGACTCGCCTCCCTCCAGTTCGGGCGGACGGATCTCGATGACGAGCAGCGTGATCGCGATCGCGAACACTCCATCCGAGAAGGCTTCCAGGCGGTTCTTCGTGAGCATGCCGAAGTCTGTCCGATCGGCACCCGCGCCCGATCAGCCCGCCCGGGACCCATCAGGTGATATGCAGAGGGCATGCCTGGCGGTCGACGCGGCGCCAACACGATCGCGGAGGTGCTGTCCGAGCTCGACGTCGTCCTCGACCGAGCGATCGACCGTGGCAGTCGCGAGGGGTACTTCGCGGCCATCTACCGCAAGGTCACGGCCAAGGTGGCCGAGGGCATCGCCACCGGATTCTTCGACGACGGCGAACGCATGGAGCGGCTCGACGTGATGTTCGCCCGGCGCTACCTGACGGCGTTGGAGAGCTTCGAGAACCAGCGCCCGTCGACGAAGTCGTGGGACCTGGCGTTCGAAGCCACACACAAGCGCCGCCCGATCGTCCTGCAGCATCTGCTGATGGGCATCAACGCCCACATCAATCTCGATCTCGGCATCGCCGCCGCGAGCACCGCCGCCGGCTCCGCGCTCCCCGAGTTGCGACGCGACTTCGACCGCATCAACGAGATCCTCGCCACGTTGATCGCCGGCATCGAGCACGACCTCGCCGAGATCTCGCCGTGGATCGAGTTCCTCGACTGGATGGGTGGCCGCCACGACGAGGAGCTGATTCGGTTCAGCATCGAGATCGCCAGAACCGAGGCGTGGCGGTTCGCCACCGAGCTGGCCCCGCTCGACCAGCTCCACTGGTCGGGACCGATCGGGGCACGTGACACGCGGGTCGCTCATCTCGCGACCAAGGTCCTCAGCCCCGGCCTGCTGAGCGCCGGGCTGATGGTGATCCGGGCGCGTGAACGACACGACGTGCGGCGCACGATCGAGATCCTGAATCGTGTCGAGGCCCCGGCGTTGGCCGTGGTGGAGGCCCGCGTGCGCCAGCAGCGCGCCACGACGTTGTGATGCGACGTCCGGGCGCACGGTACGCGTGGCTGGCGCTGCTCGTGCTGCCGGCCTGCCGGTCGGACTCGACCGACGCGTCGACGGAGACCTCGATCGTGTCGACTGTCGTCGAGTCAACGGCGCCGCGCACGACGGCCGTCACGACGAGCACGACGTCGACGACGATCGTTCCCACGACGACCGAACGGGTGACGACGACGACATCCTCGACCACCGAGGCCGCCAGCGACGAGCACGTCCACCACCGAGCCGGCCCGGACGATGAGCCCGTCCGCGCTGCCCAGGCCGACCGGCTTCGCACGCTTCGAACCGGGACCTGAATGGGTCGGCATGGCCGCCCTGACCGGTCTCGCCGAACCGCCGGAGGTCACGTCACGGGCGGCGCTGGCGGTCAAGATCGACAACGCGCCCGGCGGGCAACCGCAATGGAACCTGGCCGACGCCGACCTCGTCTTCGAGGAGAACGTGGAAGGCGTCACCCGCTTCGTCGCCGTGTTCCAGACCAACATGCCCGACCGGATCGGACCGGTGCGCTCGGCACGCACGAGCGATCTCGACATCCTCGCCTCGCTCAACCGGCCGATCCTCGCCTGGTCGGGCGGAAATCCCAGGGTCACGCTGGCGGTCCGCGGTGCGCACACGTACGGATGGTTCTCGAACCTCTCGGCGCAGTCGTCAGGCTGCTTCTGGCGCAGTGCGACGAGGGGATCCCCCCACAACCTGATGCTCGACCCGGCATGCGCCCGCGACAGTGCCACCCTGGCCGGCCCGGCGCGGCCGGTGTTCGTCCATGACGCCCGGGCCCCCGCCAACGGGCAGCGCGAGAGCCGCTTCACGGTCGAGATGGACGGGCTCGACGTGACATGGGTCTGGGACCCCGAGTCGGGCAGCTACCTGCGGCGGCAGCGCGGCGACTGGCACACCGATGTCGACGGCGACGTGGTCGGTGCCGAGAACGTCGTCGAACTGTTCATCGACTACCAGCAGTCGGATGCAGACCCACGGTCACCGGAGGCGGTGACCGTGGGCTCGGGGCCGGCCCGGCTGCATCGAGGGGGTGTCACGATGACCGGCACGTGGTCGCGACCCGATCGGTTTGCCATGTTCACGTTGACGGCCGACGACGGAACCCCCATGACGATCGCCCCGGGCACGACCTTCGTCGAGCTCGCGCGATAGCCGTTCGGTACGCTCGACCCCAGCCACGCCTCGAGGAGGATCATGAGCTCTGCCCAAACGAGGGTGTACCGCAACGGGGTGCTCGAGGCCGAGGGTTTCCCCGTCGCCGACGTGTCGGAACAGCTCGCCCGGCCCGACACGGTGGTGTGGGTCGACCTGTGCGGTCCGACCAAGCAAGAGCTCCACGAGCTCGCCGACGAGTTGGGGTTCCACGAGCTCGCCGTCGAGGACGCGCTCAGCCAACAGCAGCGTCCCAAGCTCGACCATTACGAATCGCATCTCTTCCTGTCTGCCTATTCGGTGCGTCTCGACCCCGAAACCCGCGAGCTCGACGAGACCGAGATCAATGCGTTCATCGCTCAACGGTGGTTCATCACCGTTCGCAAGAACGAGCGCTTCTCGATGGAGCCGGTGCTGCAGAGGTGGGACCGATCGAACGACCTCGCCAAGTTCGGCGTGCCGTTCCTGCTGTACGGACTGCTCGACGTCGTCGTCGACGAATACTTCGACGCGGTCCAGGCGTTCGACGACTATTACGACGAGGTCAGCGACGGGATCTTCTCCGAGCACCCGTTGGATCCGGCGCAGCAGCGCAACTGGTTCCAGACCCGCCGAGCGTTGGTGCGGTTCCACCGACTCGTCGTGCCGATGCGCGAGACGGTGAGCGGGCTGATGCGCCGCGAGCACGGAGCCGTGAGCGAGGGTCTGTTTCCGTACTACCAGGACGTGTACGACCACATCCTGCGTGTGAGCGAGTCGACCGACACACTGCGCGACCTGGTGAGCACCATCGTCGAGACCAATCTGAGCTTGCGTGACTACCGTCAGAACCAGGTGATGAAGAAGGTCACGAGCTGGGCCGCGATCATCGCCGTGCCGACGCTGATCACCGGCTTCTACGGCATGAATGTGCCCTATCCCGGATCCGGTGAGCACTGGGGCTTCGCCACCTCGAGCATCCTCGTCGCCGTCATATCGGTGGGGTTGTACGTGCTGTTCCGGAAGCACGACTGGCTCTGACCGCGACCGGCTTGCGCTTCGTCACCCGCTGACTGCGGCCACGGGGTTCCGGCGCTCGATCACGATCGGCGCCAACCAGACCGCGATCGCCGCCAGGCCGGCACCGATCGCGGTCTCGAGGATGCGATCGCGGAACGCGACATCGAACGCCGAGGAACTGCTGGCGCCGCTGATCAACAGCACGATCAGTCCCGACCCGAAGGGTGTCACGTACCACCTGCTGGCGCGAGTTGCGATCAATGCCGCGATCGTGCACAGCGTGACGAGCGCGAGCACCCAGTCGGCGGGGTCGGCCAGCGAGATCAGCCCGGCCGCGGTCACACCGAGCACCGTGGCGATCAGTCGCTGCACCGCTCGGGCGCGGCTGGTCGACGGGACCGGTTGCAGGATGAACATCGCCGCAGCCGCGATCCAGGCAGGGTGCTCGACGTCGAGCACGTACCCGAGTGTGAGCCCGATCCCTGCCGCGGCGGCGTACGCCACGGCGAACACCCGGACCGCCATCGGGGTCGCGCCCGACACCGCCGGCGCCGGTCGCGGGCGGATCCGCGAGCGGAAGCACACACCGACCAGCACCGCCCAAACGGAGCCGGCGGCGAACATGCCGGCGAGAGCGACGCCGGTGGACGGAGGCTCGTTCATGCCAAGTGCGAAGGCCGGCACGATCAACGCCGACAGCACGCGCATCGCCGGCTTGCGATCGATCGCCAGCACGGCGACGTAGGCGACCGTGGTGAGCACGACCACGGCCACCACCTCGTGTGTTCCGACCACACTGCCGAGCGCATAGGCGACCGCGAACTGGAGGCCGAGCAGCACGAACCGCAGGGCCGCCTTGCGCGTCGGTGGAACTCCGAGCATGGCGAACGGCAGCACACCCATCGCGCAGAACATGCCCAAGCCGACTTCGACGGTGAGCACGATGATCGCCCCAGGCAGGGCGCACAGCGCTCCGCGGAGGGCTTCGTTCCAGTTCCAGTCGACCGGGCGAGGACGACCGTCCGAGTGCTGCACTGTCGCGCACGCTAGATGCTGCGACGACAGAATTCCTCCTCGGCACGCAGGCGACCCACCGATCGTCGTAGCGTGGATGCCGTGCGTGCTGCGCGTCGGCCGCCGGCGTAGGCGGAGCGTTGATCGGTCTGATCGTGCTGCTGGTCGTGCCAGGGCGAGCAGACGCCGCCCCATCCGCGGGCGAGGTGCTGCTTGCGGACCCGGGGGCTGGGTGGGCGCTCGTGTCGGAGACGCCGGGCAGGCTCGACTCGCTGTCGCGTCTCTACGAGTCGGAGCTCGGAAATCTGCTGCTCTCCATCACCCCGGTCACCGACCCGCCGGGTGTCGACACCATGTTCGACCTCGTGATGGGCGGCAACGTCGGGTTCGACATCGTGCCCGAACCGTCGCTGGGGCTGGGGGTGTGGCTGGTCGAGCCCGGATCGGAGGTCGGAGCGGGCGGGTTCTCGGCGCTGATGTTCGCCTCGACGCGACCACCTCTTCAATTTCAGCCTGTCCACCGGCTCCGGCGCGGCGATCGACGGCCCGGCGTTCCTACTCGACCTCGCCGACCGCCAGATCGCCCAGGCCGGCGGCCAACCACCGCCCGAGGAGCCGGCCGATCCCGATCGCACCGCGGCCGAAGCGGAAGTGGTGGCCCTGCTGCCTGAGGCCCCGGCCGGGTTCGG
>CAWKMO010000020.1:0-64082 GCA_963850755.1 Ilumatobacteraceae bacterium
CGCCGCCGGTGTCCGCGACCGGATCGCCGGAGTGTTCGAGGTCCGCGCCAGCGATGCCCACGTGTGGGTCGAGGTGTGGTTCCCGGACACCGGCTGGCAGGCGTTCGATCCCACTGCGTCGGTGCCGTTGTCGGGCGAGGGCGGGAGCGACTCGGTCGGAGCGCAACTTGCCGACGGGTTGGGCACCTACGTGGAACGCAACGCCGGTCGTGTGGTGCTGGTGACTGCCGGTGTGCTCGCCGCCGTCGCCGTCGTGCTGCTCGGCCGCCAGCTCGTGCGGCGCCGCCGGCGCGGCAGGTGGGGGCTGCTCCAGGACCGATTCGGAGCGCTGGCCGCGAAACATGGCGCACCACCGGGCGCCACCAACACGCGTCGGGCGGCGAGCTGGACACCACCGACGACGCCGACGTGGCGGCGCTCGTCGCCCGACAACTCGACCGTGTCGCCTTCGACCCGAGCTTCGAGGACGACGACACCACCTACGAGGGGACTCGCAAACGCGTCGGGTCGCTGCACTGACCCCACCGGTAGTGTCGACCGGTGCCCCGGAACAAAGTGCTCACGTTCGGTCTCATGACCGCGCTGCTGGCATCCGGCTATGGCGTGATGTTCACCGTGCTCGACGACTTCCGCGACGAGTACGGGATCGAGGAGTACTGGCTGGGCGCGATCGTGGGCGTCGGCTTCCTGTCGTCGTTCGTGGCGCAGATGCTGCTGGCCCCGATCGCCGACCGTGGACGCGCCCGGCAGCTCGTCGTGTGGGGCCTGATCCTGAACATCGTCGGGTTGGTGGGCATGGCGTTCGGCGAAGACGTGCCGCTGCTGCTGTTGTCCCGGTTCGTGATGGGCATCGGGGTCGGCATGGCCACGCCGGCCGTGCGCCGGATCGTGATCAACGGTGATCCGATCAACCTCGGTTCCAACCTGGGTCTGCTGCTCGCGGCCGACGTCGCCGGCTTCGCCGCCGGACCGGCGATATCGGCATTGCTCGTCCCCTCGTTCGGGATCGCCGCCCCGTTCCTCGTGATCGCGGCGTTGACGGTGGCGGCGCTGCCGATCGTGCTGCGGACGCCGGTCACCGAGGCGGTCGAGACACCTCAGAACCGGTTCGCCTTCGACCTGTTGCGATCGCGGCCGATCGTCGCCGGACTGATGATGGGTGCGGCACTGTTCATGATGATCGGCACGTTCGACGCCTTGTGGGCGATCGTGCTCGACGATCTGGGCGCCTCCGACTGGATCGCCAACGTCGGCATCACGTTCTTCGCCCTGCCGCTCGTGTTCCTCGGCTCCTACGGTGGACGGTTGGCGCAGCGCGTCGGTCCGTTCCGGCTCGGGCCGTTCGGGCTGATCCTCGGGGCGATGTTCATGTTCGCCTACGGCTTCATGCCGACCGGCGGGGCGATGCTCGCGATCGGGATCGTGCATGCGCTGTGTGACGGGTTCACGGTGTCGAGCACGGCGGTCGGCGTCGGCATGGTCGCGCCCCGCGACCGTCAGGCGTCTGCGCAGGGAATGCTGGGCGCTGCCGAGACATTGACGGCGGGCATCACCGCCGTGCTCGCCGGCGTCCTCTACTCGTGGGGCGGGCGCACGCTCGCCTACACCGTGTGCGCCGTCGTCATGATCGCGTTGTCGATCGGGGCGTGGGTGTTGGCCGGTCCGGAGCATCGAGCCCGGCGTGGTTTCGACGAACCGATCCCGAGCGAGCCGGTCGGCGCCATCGCATAGAACCAGGCGTTGCTATCGTCCGCACGCATGCCCGTGCGCCTCGGCCTGATCGCCGCCTCCAGGATCGCCAAACCGGCCGTCGTCGATCCGGCCGCCGGCGTCGACGGCGTCGAGCTCGTCGCCGTCGCTGCGCGCGATCTCGATCGCGCCCGACGTGCGGCCGACGAATGGAAGATCCCCACCGCCTTCGGCTCGTACGGCGAACTGATCGAATCACCAGAGGTCGATGCCGTCTACATCGGCACACCCGCCTCGTACCACCGCCAGCCGGCGATCGCCGCGATCGAGGCCGGCAAGCACGTGCTGTGCGAGAAGCCGTTCGCGGCCAACGCCGACGATGCCCGCGCCATCGCCGACGCCGCCCGCGCTTCCGACGTCGTGGTGATGGAGGCGTTCCACTGGCGCTATCACCCGTACGCGCCGCAGATCCGGTCGGTGCTCGACTCGGGCGTGCTCGGCCGTATCGATCGGATCGAAGCCGTGTTCGACATCCCCGACGGCCGCATCGGGCGCGACGACATCCGGTGGAACCTCGCCATCGGCGGCGGTGCCACGATGGATCTCGGGTGCTACTCGATCCAATGGGCGCGATTCGCGGCCGGCTCCGATCCGGAGGTGGTGTCGGCCGAGGCGGTGTGTCCTGTCCCCGGTGTCGACGGATCGTTGGTCGCCGAGTTGCGCTGGCCATCGGGCGTCACAGGGTCGGTGGGTTCGTCGATGATCGCCACATCCGATGCCGTGGTCGCCTACCTGCACGTCATCGGGGAGCTGGGCACGATGCGGGCGAGCAATCCGCTGGCGCCGCAGAACGGCGGATCGGTGCTGACGATCGAGACCGCCGACGGCACCACCGAGCACGACGGTCGATCGTTCGGCGACGTATCACCACCAGTTGGTCGCCTTCCGCGAGGCGATCGTGAACGGCGCTGCGTTCCCGACCACCGCCGACGACGGCGTCCGCAACATGGAGATCGTCGACGCCTGCTATCGGGCGGCCGGGCTCGAACCGCGCCCGGCTCTCTGAGCCCGAGTTCAGTCGAGGCTCGCCCGCGTTCCGTCGAGCGTGACGCACGTCCCGCACCGGTCGTCGGCGAGCAGCACCCGCAGTTGGTCGGCGTCGTCGGTCTGGGCGAAGTGGCGCATGCCGGCCGGGTCGAGGCAGGCCAGGATCGCTCGCGTCGGCACACCGTCGCGATCGTGGGTCACCGTGTAGGTCTCGATCGTCGCCGCGGCTGCGGCGACGGCAGGCGTCGGGCGCATCGGCAGCGCGTCGACGGCGGTCTGAACCGAGTCGCAACGGAACCCCACGATCGGCGGCCCGCCGGCCAGCGTGAGCATCGAATGCTTCGTGAAGTAGCCGCCGTTGCCGGTGAGCAGCGCACGCTCCTCCGGTCGGTCGCGGAGCAGGCGAACGGCACGGACCAGCGGCAGGATGCAATAGCAGTTGAGCGGTCCGGCGGCGAACGTCAGCCCACCCGTGATCGTGAACGCCCGGCCGGCGTCGACACCCAGCTCGCGCTGCGCGACCTGAACAGCTGACGGAAAGCACGAGTAGAGGTCGATCAGGGCGCAGTCGTCGACACCGGTGGCGGCGAGCTCGAGCGCTCTCGCACCGGCAAGGCGCATCGCCGGTGACTCGTCGAACGCCCAGCGGTTGGTCGGGTACCAATGGTCGGCGGCGCTGACGCCCGACCAGGGATAGATCCAGCGATCGCGGCTGACGCCCGCTGCTGCGGCGGTCGCCGCCGAGCACATCACCACGGCGCCCCCCTGATCGACGTCGAGGTTGGCGGTCATCAACTTCGGGTAGGGCGAGGCGACCGGTCGGTTGCTCGTCGACTCGCGTGCCGATCTCGTCGGCGGTTCGGGCGGTGCGAATCCAGGCGTCGGGATTGGCTGCGGCGACATCACTCGCGTCCGCCCACATCGCCGCGATCCGTTGCCGGTGATCGCCCGGCGATTCTCCATGGCGATGGCGAATCGCGGTCTCCGCCATGGCGTAGAAGTTGACCGCGACATCGACGCCGATCGCATGCTCCCGAGGCGTCGAGAGTGGCTTGTCGTCGCCGAGCAGCTCGTCCGGCGTCGCCTGCTCGGGCTCGGCGAGGTACTCGGTCCTACGGCCGCCGGCCCGATCACGGCGTCGTGTGCGCAGAGCCTCGGCGGCGCACACGACGGCTACATCGAGCTCACCGCGGCTGATCCGATCGGCGGTGTCGACGACCAACTCGTACACCTGGTTGCCGCCCATCGCCGTGATCGTCGTGCGTGCGCCGGCAACTCCGATCCGGTCGGCGACGAGCCGGCCAGGGTCGCGGTACGGCCACACGCCCCACACGACGCGCACCGCCTCGATCGCCTCGCGGAGCGCCGGTGCGCCGGTGTCGGCGAGCGCCTGCTCGACCGATCGCACCATCAGGTCGATCGGTTCGGCACCGTGCTCGCGGCTGTTGAGCTGGCCGGCGCCGACGATCACCGGCGTGCGCGGAGGCACCATGCGTGGGCGATCAGTTGCCGTCGTTGGCGAGCTCGGCGACGAACTGTTGATGGTCGCTCGACTTCTGCGTCACGTCGCCGATCACCTTCACCTTCGCGTGCTGCCCGCGCAGCAGCGACAGCGGGTCCTGCTGGTCGCCGACGTAGCCGAGCGCGAACGCTCCCTGCTGGTAGCCCATCATGCGCAACAGATCGTCGTCGAGCGTGCGGGCGATGTCGGGCGGGCAGGCGAGGTACTGGTTCTCCTCCTGGCGCACCCACCCGACCGAGTAGGTGATGTTGACGCCGCGGCGAGCGCCACTCGACCGGTTGGCCCCCCCACCGTGCAGGACCTTGCCGTCATAGAACAGGACGCTGCCGCGCCGCATCTCGACCTGCACGTCGGCGACACCGGCCGCCTCGTCGTCGGGCATCGAGGACGAGCCGGGCACCACGTGCGTGCCACCGTTCTCGACGGTGAAGTCGGTGAGCGCCCACATCGTGTTGCACTGGACGTGATAGTCGGCGGGGAACGGGAAGAAGTCGAACGCCATCTGGTCGCGGTGGAGCTTCTGTTGCGTCTCGCCCGGCTCGATCGAGATGATCTGGGTGAGGTGGAGCTGGATCGCGGTGACGTGGTCGAGGAACTGCGAGACGGCGCCGACGACGGTCGGGTGCATCACCAGCTGACGCGCCGTGGGGCATCGTGCGATCAGCATCCCGGTGCGCCGCGTGAACTTGCCGTCGTACTCGTCACGACCGGCGTCGGACGCTTCGATGTACGGCGCCGCCTCGCGCTCGAGCTGGTCCATCGTCGCCTGGTCGGCGACGTCGTCGACGATCGCGTAGCCCCAACGGGCGAGATGCCGGCTGACCTCGGCAGGGTCGGTGTCGGGAGCGAAATGAGTGAGTTCCACGTCGACGATCGTACGACGTGGCTCGCAGCCGGGGAGGCGTCGAACGGCTCACACGACCGGCTCCGCCCGCTTCGCCGAGGTCGTGCGATGATGGCCGGCGTGCAGCCGTGTTGCGCCCCCTCCAGCGAGCCCTCGCACGATCGTCCGTCGGCGACCACCACTGCACCTCGCCCCGGGGCCGCCGGGGGGCTGGCCGACGTGCCCGGTGGAACCTTCTGGATGGGAGCCCCACCAGGCGACGGGTATGCCGACGACGGAGAGCACCCCGTGCACGAGGTCACCATCACCGCGTTCGAGATCGGTCACACCACCGTGACCAACTCGCAGTTCGCCGATTTCTGCACGGCGACCGGCCATGTGACGCTGGCCGAACGCGATGGCTGGTCGTTCGTGTTCGGAGGCCTGCTCCCCGACGACTTCCCGCCGACGCGGGCCGTCGCCGCCGCGCCATGGTGGCGTCAGGTGGAGGGCTCCGACTGGCGTCATCCTGAAGGCCCTCACAGCACGATCCTCGACCGCCTCGACCATCCCGTCGTGCACGTCAACTGGTTCGACGCCGCGGCCTACTGCGCCTGGAGCGCGAGCCGGTTACCGACCGAAGCCGAATGGGAGTACGCGGCGCGGGGCGGGCTCGACCGGAAGCGCTTCCCCTGGGGCGACGAGCTCGAGCCCGACGGACAGCATCGCATGAACGTCTTCCAGGGCAGCTTCCCCGGCGACAACACGTGCGCCGACGGCTTCGCCGGCACGGCGCCGGTGCGCAGCTACGACCCGAACGGGTACGGGCTCTACCAGATGACGGGAAACGTGTGGGAGTGGTGCGCCGACTGGTTCGCACCGAACGCGTATCGCGACCGCGAGCCCGTCGATCCTGCTGGTCCCTCGAGCGGTACCCATCGCGTCATGCGCGGAGGCTCGTACCTCTGCCATCACTCGTACTGCACCCGCTACCGAGTGGGTGCACGAAGTGCCAACACGCCCGACAGCACCGCCGGCAACATCGGGTTCCGCGTCGTGTCGGGTGGCGCGGGGAGCACTTCGTCACCGGCCCAGTGAGCCGGCTGGCAACGATCGCCAGCCGGCTCACAGAGTGCGATCAGGTTTTCATCTCCGGACCGTGGACGATCAACGCGTACAGGATCATCACGTCGAGGGCGATGACGACGATCGACCACCAGGGATACATGCCCATCCACGTGAACTGGGCGATCATGTGGAGCACGACGATGCCGGCCCCGAGCGCCATCCCCACCGTGCTGCCCTTGAGCATCATCGCGCCGATGGCGGCGAGCAGAATGCCGAGGATCAGGTGGATCCAGCCCCAACTCGTGTGGTCGAAGATCCACACGCGTCCGGCGGCTTGCACGTAGGTCTCGTCGCGAACGATCGCCGAGAGGCCGGAAAGAGCCCCCAGCACGCCGGCCACGATCATCATCATGCCTGCGAAGGCGATCCAGCCGACCCAGGCGGTGGGTTGCGGTGATCCGTACTCGTTGTCCATGCTTTCCTCCAGTTGTGTTCGAAGACGTGCAGCTGTCCCGGCGTCACGCGCGATCCAGCGTAATCAGGGGTTTCTCCGGCGTTCAGGGATGCCCACCGCGCGCGCTACGGTCGCGACGTTCGACCGCGAAGCGCCATCGACCTTGGAAGGATCACCTACATGAGTACATCGATAGACAGTGCCGAGACTTTGGGACCGGTGCAACTGATAGCGGTGGCATTCCACCAGCCGACCTTCGACGGGCGCGTGCTCGCCCAACTGGTCGACCTCGTGGAGCGCGGGCTGATCCGCGTGCTCGATCTGATCGTGATCCACAAGGAGGCCGACGGGTCGATCGAGGTGGCCGAGTTCTCGGCGATCGACGACGACGAAGCCGAGCTGTTCATCGGCCTCGCTCCGGCGGGTGTCGATCTGATCGGCGACGAAGACACGACACTGGCCGGAGAGCTGCTCGAGCCAGGCGACGCAGCTGCGCTGCTCGTGTGGGAAGATGTCTGGGCCGGCCCGTTCGTCGCTGCAGTGCGCGAAGCCGGCGGCGTGCTCCTGGCCCACGACCGGATCCCGGTCGATGTGCTGGACGAACTGTTGAACTACGAAGGAGGCGAGTGATGTTGCGTCGTATGGGACGTCCCGGTCTGGTGGGCACGATGGCGCGCACTGCTGTCGTCGCCGGCACGGCGACTGCGGTGTCGGGTGGGATGATGCGACACCAGCAGAACAAGCAGATGCAGTCGGCCGAGGCGCAGGCCTACGAGGCCCAACAGCAGCAATACGCGATGGACCAGGCGGCGGCACAGGCCGTCGCCAACGCCCAGGCCGCCCAGGCGCCGGCCCCGCCGCCCGCGGCACCTGCCGCCGCTGCGGAGGACCCGATGATCACCAAGCTCAAGGAACTGGCATCGCTGCACGCCGCAGGCGTGCTGTCCGACGAGGAGTTCGCCTCGGCCAAGGCCAAGCTGCTCGGCTGAGCGCCGACCTGCACCGCGACCACGCGCTGCCGGCTGGCCGTCGCGTGCACTGGTGACGATGGCGAAGCTGCCGCTTTTCATCTCGCTGCAGGGCTACCAGCGTCGCTGGTTGCGCGGCGACCTGATCGCCGCGCTCACGGTGTGGGCCGTGCTCGTGCCCGAATCATTGGCGTACGCCAGCATCGCCGGCGTGTCGCCGGTGGTCGGGCTCTACGCCGCCCCGGGCGCGCTGCTCCTGTACGCCGCCCTCGGCAGTTCGCGGCACCTCGTCACGGGGCCGATGTCGGCCACCGCCGCGCTCTCGGCGGCGATCGTCGCCGACATCGCGTCCGGCGATGCCGACCGGTACACACAGCTGACCGCCACGCTGGCCCTCACAACCGGAATCGCGGCCGTCGTCTTCGGACTGTTGCGCCTGGGGTTCATCGCCAACTTCATCTCCGAGCCCGTGCTCAAGGGCTTCATCATCGGATTGGCGCTGACGATCATGATCGGGCAGGTGCCGAAGCTGCTCGGGATCGAAGGCGGCTCCGGAAACTTCTTCGAGAAGGCCTGGGCCGTGATCGAGGACCTCGACCAGATCGACGGTCCCACGTTGGCCGTCGGTCTGCTGTCGTTGGCGATCGTGCTCGGCCTCAAGCGCGTGGCGCCGTTTGTGCCGGCGTCCCTGGTCGCCGTCGCCGTTGGCGTGCTGGCGGTCAAGGTGTTCGACCTCGCCGACGACGGTGTGTCGATCGTCGGTCAGATCGACGCCGGGCTGCCGTCGCTGGGGTTGCCCGACTCGCCGCGCTCCGACTGGCTGGCGGTCGCCGGGAGCAGTGTCGGTGTCGTCCTGATCGGTTTCGCCGAGGGGCTCGGCGCCGCCAAGACCTACGCCGCCCGCGACGGCTACGAGATCGACGCCAACCGCGAACTGCTCGGGCTCGGCGGTGCCAACCTGGCATCGGGACTCTCGAGCGGCATGGTGGTCAATGGCAGCCTCTCGAAGACCGCTGTCAACGGCGGCGCCGGCGCCAAGACCCAGGCATCAGGCCTGTTCGTGGCGGCGCTGACGATCGTGACGCTGCTGTTCCTGACCGGCTTGTTCGAAGACCTGCCGGAGGCGACGCTGGCGGCGGTCGTGATCGCCGCTGTCATCGAGCTCGTCGACATCGCTGCATTGCGCGAGCTGCACCGCTTCGGCAGCCAGGCACTCGGCGACCTGTACGGGCCGCTCGCCCGGCCCGACTACATCGCCGCTCTGGCGGCCCTGTTCGGTGTGCTGCTGTTCGACACCCTGCCGGGCCTGGTGATCGGTATCGGGGTCTCGGTGGCACTCCTGCTGTACCGGTCGTCGAAACCCAACGTCGCCGAGCTCGGCCGGGTCGACGGGCGCGAGGGCCGGTGGGTCGACGTGTCGCGACAGCCCGACGCCGTGAAGGTACCGACGATCGTGGTGCTGCGGCCGGAGGCAGGCCTGTTCTTCGCCAACGCAGATGCCGTCCGACGGCACGTGCTCGACTCGATCGACGCCACGACGACGGGCGTCGTACTCGACGGGGAGTCGATGCCGTACATCGACGTGACCGCCGCACGCGAGCTCCATAAGTTGGGTGTCGAGCTCAGCCAGCGCGGTGTGGAGCTGGTGTTGGCGCGCAACATCGGCCAGGTCCGCGATCTGCTCGATGCCGGCGATGACGAGGATCCCGCCGAGCGCGTGCGCGTGTTCGCGACCGTCGAACTGGCCGTCACTGCTCTACAGGCGGGCCAAGCACCGAGCTGACGATCAGACCGTCGGCGGTGGTGCAGCGGGCGGCGTCGGGGCCGGCGGGCTGAGGATGGTGGCCGTTGGGTCGATGCCGGCGAGCGCCTCGGCGAGCGCGAGCACGACGGCCGACGACACCGTCACCGACGCGTTCGGAGCGTGCCAGAACATCACGAACACGGTGGATCGATCGCCATCGAGGGCGCGGACGACGGTCGTTGGCGGGGGATCGTCGAGCACGCCGTCGACGTCTGCGACAACCCTCCCGACGAGTGTCAGCAGGTCGGTCGGCGCGAGCTCGTCACGGGAGACGCGGACCTCGGCGGTCGATCGTCGTGCCGATCGCCTGCTGCGGTTGACGATCGGGTTGGCGAGCGTGTCGGCGTTCGGCAGGTGAACGACCGCCCCGTCGAACGTCTCGACGACCACGGCGCGGCCGTTGATCTCGAGCACCGTGCCCGAGAAGTCGCCGATCTCGACCGTGTCGCCGACGGCGATCGGGCGTTGGGTCTGGAGCACGACGCCGGCCGCCCAGTTCTCGGCGATCCCGCGCAATGACAGAGCGGCGATCACTGCGATGATGACCGCCGCTGCCAACACGGGCTGGATCGGGGCGCCGAGCACGGTGAGAGCGACGCCGAAACCGAGCATGATCACGAACGTCCGCACGACGCGTGTCGCCAGGGTGGCCAGGTCGGGCGAGATTCCCTCTACTCGGTTGGTGAGGCTGCGCGTGGCGCGGGCTGCCATCCGCGACGCGATCCAGGCCACGATCAGGACGACGAGCACGACCACGATGTCCCAGACGTCGACCGACGAGTCGGCCACGAAGGTGCTCAGGTCAGCGTTCACGGCTTCCATCGGGGCCGATCCTGCCAGATCAGGTGGAATCGGTGTGCTGACGCGAACCCAGGAGGCCGGCGTTGCGGAGCTGTCCCAGCGTCACGACTCCTGCGGCACAAACCGGCACCGCGAGCAACACTCCGAGAAAGCCTGCCAGCGCTCCACCGGCCACCACGGCGAGGGCGACCACGAGCGGATGCAGGCGTACCGCTTTGCCCTGGATCCATGGCTGGAGGACGTTGCCCTCGATCACCTGTACAGCCACGACGACGGCCAGCATCGCCACGCCGTGAGCGATGCCTCCATCGCTCAAGGCGAGCAGCACCGCGATCAGACCGGTGACGAAGGCTCCGATGTAGGGCACGAATGCCCCCAGGAAGGTGAGCATCAGGATCGCCGAGGCGTTCGGTACGCCCAACAGGACCGCGCCGAGCCAGATGAACACGGCATCGATGGCAGCGATCGTCGCCTGTCCGAGGGCGAAGGCGCTGACCGTCCTCCACACGCTGCGCCCGATGTCGTCGAACACGCCCGAGTCGTCGCTGACACGCGAGACGATCCAGCGCCACATCAGCGGCCCGTCCTTGAGGAAGAAGAACGCCACGAACACGCTCAGGAACATCGTGGCGAGCAGGGCTGCGATCGCCGGCAGCAACGAGATCGCACCGTTGATGAGGAACTCGGTGACCGACGCCGTCCACGTCGACGCCGAGTCGGCAGTGTCCTCGGCGATCGGCCGCTCGATGCCGATGTCGACGGCAGCGTCGACCAATGTCTGCACGCCGGCGGTGAGGTCGGCGCTGATCTCGTCCCATTGATCGGCGATCGCCCGCACCGACACGTAACCCACGGTGCCGACGAAGAGCAACAGCACCAGCACCGCGCCGAGGGCGGACAGTGCCTGCCCGGCTCCCAACCTCCGGAGCGCCGACGCGATCGGCATCAGCATGCTGGCGAACAGCAGGCCGAGCACCAACGGCAGCACGATCGAGCTCAACCCGATCACGGCGCCGACGATCATGCCCGCCGCGATTCCGATGATGACGATCCGCCACGCGAGGCCGGCCAGGCGGTCGATCCAGAGCGGTGGTGACCAACTGCTCATCGGGTGCGACGCCGATCGCGCGTCTGCTGCCCCGGGTGCACGTCGTCACGCTAGTGCTGCAGAAAGGCGCGAACCGCTGCGAGCGATGTCGGGTGCATGCGCCCTGCGCGATGGAACTCGTCCCATTTCGGCAGCATCCGCGCCGTTGCCAATGCCTTCGGGGGCAGTCCGGCGAACCACAGTTCGACGTGGCGTTCGTCGAGCTCCTGTTGCAGCTGCAGCACCTCGTCGACGACGGTCAGGGTCACCTGAGGGACCGCTGTGCTGTCGAGCACGAGCACGCGCGTGCCGGGGTGACTGTCGACTGCTTCGACCACCTTGCGGTTCACGGAACGGATGTTGGCGGTGTACAACGGCCCGTCGAAGCGCAGGATGAGGAGCCCGTCGAGCGGTTGCGTGTCGTCGCCCGGCGGCGCGCACGTCGTTCCGATCGAGCGTGGGCTGCAACTCGGTCAGCCCGAGCCGGTCGAGCTCGACGATGACGAGCACGAGCGTCAACAGCACACCGATCAGCACGGCCAGCAGCAGTCCGAAGACGAGTCCGCTGACAGCCGTGACGACCGCTCCCCAGAATTCGACCTTGCTCAAGCGCCAGAACCGGATCAGCTCGGACGGTTGGATCAGGCCGATCACGGCGATCATCACCATGCAACCGAGCGTCGCTTGAGGGAGGTCGCTGAGCACGCCCCCCAGGAGCAGCGCACAGGCGACGGCCAGCACGACGGTGACGAGCTCACTGAGCTGGGTGCGGGCACCCGAGCTCTGGTTGATCGCCGTCTGCGAGAAGCCGCCCGCCGAGGGCATCGCCCTGAAGAACGCACCCGCCGCGCACGAGATGCCGTTGGCGACGAGCTCCTGATCGTTGTCGATCTCGGGCTCGGAACGACGACGGACCGCGCGGGCGACGGCGAGGGTCTCGAGCATCACCATGATGGCGATCGCGAACGCGCCAGGCAGCAGCTCCTCGATGCGGTCGAACTCGGGCATGATCGGAGCTCGGCAGCCCCGACGGGACCGGGGCGATCAAGGCGACGCCGTGCTCGTCGATGTTGCCGACGGCGACGAGCAGGATGCCGCCGACGACTGCCACGAGCGGGCCGGGCACGCGCGGCACGAAGCGCTTGATCCCGATCAGCACGGCCAGCGTCGCCAGCGAGAACACGAGTGTGACCACACTCGTGTCGCCGATCTGATCGAACACGCCCTCCATGTGCCCGAAGAAGTTGCTGGCATCAGGGTTGCCCGTGATGCCGAGCAGCTTGGGCAGCTGGCTGACGCCACGGTGAGCCCGACTCCGATCTTGATCCCGACCAGGGTCGCCTCGGAGATGTTGTCGATCAGCGACGCCGGCGTGCAGCAGCCGGGCGACGAGCAGGATCACCCCCACCATCAGCGTCAACGTCGCCAGGTCCTTGGCCGGGTCGGCCGACTCCGACTGCCACCTCGGCTGCGATCAAAGTCGACCCGGTGAGCACGGCGATCGTCGACGTCGTGCTGACCGACAACGTGCGCGACCCGCCGAGCAGGGCGTACACCAACATCGGGACCATGCACGTGTAGAGCCCGACCTGCACCGGCAATCCGGCGATCGTGGCGTAGGCCATCGCCTGCGGGATGACGACGGCGCCCGCCGCCAGCCCACCGACGATGTCCTTCGAGAGCCAGGCGCGGTCGTAGTTCTTCAGCGACGGGGCGAACTCGAGTGTCGGCATCCGGGACGACGTCACTGGCTGCCGGGGAACACGCGCGACCAGTCGTTCTGGATGCTGACGACGGTCCATCCGTCGGTCGCCGCCCGTTGCAGCGCTGTCTCCGCTCCGCTGGTGTAGTCGAACTCGCGGTCGGCATCGTCGTGCAGGATGAGGAGCCGGAGCGCGGGCATCGCCCCGCCGGCGAAGTTGAGCATCTGGATGTCGCCGTTCGAGTTGCCGCCGGCGACGGTCGGGCGCCCTCCACGCGACTCCAGATCCTGAGCGGCTTGACCGGTCCGTCGTCGAACACGTCGGGTTCGGCGAGGTACACGATGCGGTCGGCCTCCTCGTCGTAGCGGAGCGCGTTCGTGCTGCCGATCACGCGCTCGGGCGGGAGGCCGTAGATCTCGCTGGCGATGCCGCGCATGAAGTCGCGGTCGCCGCCCGAAGCGATGTAGGTGGTGAAGTCGTTGGCCTCGAGGTAGCGCAGCAGCTCGATCATCGGCTGGTAGGCGCACCCGGCGAAGGTCGAGTCGAGCGTGGGATGTCGGCCGTTCATGACGAAGGCATGGGCCGCCTGCTCGTATTCGTCGACGGTCTGACCGGCGAAGGCCTGCAGGATCCCGCCCATCAACGACGTCACCCCGCTGTCATCACCTTCGTAGTGCTTGGTCATCGACGCCGCTCAGCCAGGCATAGTCGTGCTCGAACGCCGCCTTCCACGGCTGCTTCGACTGCAGTGACTGATCGGCCTCCGCCATCTCGGCCAGCCGCTTCAGGATGAAGCCAGTTGGATCGGGAGCGGCTTCTCGCACCAGAGCGTGCCGTCGTTGTCGAACGTGGCGATGCGCTCCTCGGGCACGAATGGTCGGGCCCGTCACCGGTCACGCGCGCCACGTAGTCGACGATCGCCGTCCGGGTCGCGGTGTCGGTCCAGGAGCTCAGCAGCTCCTCGGATGCCATGGGATCTCCTCTCTCGGTTGCAGCTTCGCAGTCGGGTCGCATCCGCCGCGCAGTGGACCGAACTGCATCACGATGCTCAATCGAACATCGCCGGCAGCCGTCCGTCGGGGTCGTAGCGAAGCACGTCGGCGAGGTCGGTGCCGCGGATCTCGCCGTTGGCGTGGTACCAGAGGCCGAACGCATCGATCGCCGAGAGGTCGGGGAAGACGCACATGTTCATCACGGTGAACACCGGTTCGTCGGTGCTCACCCATCCACCGACGGCCGCTGTGTTGCCGAACGCCGCTGTTGCCGCGTAGTCGACGGTGCAGCTGAACTCGGCCGGGTTGGGACCGACCTGCTCCGGGCTCGAGGTGCTCACCGTCGACAGGTAGGCGACGGCGGCGATCGTCGGCTGCTCGCTGTAGAGCGTGACGAGGTCGACTGCGATCCGCGACGGGTCTCCTCGTCGGACTCGAACTCGCAGAAGGTGGCTCGCGACCGGCGAGCTCCAATCGCGCCGCCGGGTCGGCGTTCGTGTTCCACGTCGCAACCCGTGGGACCAGGATCCCGCCCTGCTCGGTGCAGTACTGCTCTGCGGATGAGGCCTCGACCGACGTCGCGGTGGTCGCTTGGCGAACCGACGCTGATCGTCGGGCCGTCGTCACCGCAGGCGCTCGATCACGAGAACGACCACCAACACCATGCCGGCGCAGCGCCGATGTCGACGTCTCACCACACTGCGACACTAGGCCGTCCCACATCGACGACGGACGGGTCGTACGGAGAAGCAAGGGCTGCGTTTGCCGACCGACGTAGCATCGCTCCATGTCGGATCCGGGTGTCAGCGTCTCGTCGGACGAAGATCCGGTCGCCGAGGTGATCGATGAGGAGATCGTCCCTCCGATCTCGACACGAGACCTGATGGTGACGCTTGCTACCGCCGGGGTGCCGCTGGCGGCGTTCTTCTTGCTGCCGTTCGACGGTCGTGGCGGACGCGTGCTGGCCCTGATCATGGTGCTCGGCACGGTGGCCCTGATGCTTCCATTGTCGATCCATCAGGCACGACGCGTGCTCCACAGCGAACATCCGCTGCTCGATGCGATCCGCTGCCTGTTGAGCGGACTGGTGATGTTGGTGGTTTCGTTCTCGGCCGCCTATTACGTGCTCGCAGAGAGCTACGACGACCAGATGAGCGGCATCGAAACAAAGATCGATGCCCTGTACTTCACGGTCACGGTCATGGCCACAGTCGGTTTCGGTGACATCACGGCGAGCGGTCAGGGAGCGCGCGGCCTGGTGACCGGTCAAATGGTCGTCAACTTCGCGATCCTCGCCGTGGCGTTGCGGCTGGTGTCATGGGCGCTCAGGGAGCGCGAGGGCGGTGCCGCGGCGAGGCGCCGATTGAGTCAACCGCCGCGCTCGCGCGAAGCGCACCCGCTCGTCGTCATAGTCCCCGAGTGACTATCGTCGCGCGCGTGCGTCGCAACTCTCGCGGCAGGCGGGCGGCGCCTACCCCTGCCGGTCCTGATCCTGGCGATCGTCGCCGTCGTCTTCTTCGCGCTGCCGCTGCTCGGACTGATCTGGCGCGCTCCGTGGGGTCACGCGTGGGAGTACCTCACCGAGGAGTCGGCTCTCACCGCATTGCGGCTGTCGATCGTCTGCTCGCTGTGGGCGACCGCGCTGTCGATCGTGTTCGGCGTTCCATTGGCGTGGCTGTTGGCGTCGGTCGAGTTCCGGGGGCGAGGTGTGGTTCGAGCGCTGTGCACGCTCTCGATGGTGCTCCCGCCGGTGGTCGGCGGCGTGGCGCTGTTCTTCGCCCTGGGCCGGCGCGGCATCGTCGGCCAGTACCTCGACCGGTGGTTCGATCTCCGACTGCCGTTCACCACGGCTGGGGTTGTGGTGGCGCAGACTTTCGTCGCCATGCCGTTCCTCGTGATCACCGTCGAGGCTGCCCTGAGGCAGCTCGACAGTCGGATCGACGACGCTACGCGCACGCTCGGCGCGTCGAGTTGGTACACGTTCCGCCGGGTGACGCTGCCGGCGATCCGGCCCGCGGTCGTTGCCGGTGCTGTGCTGGCGTGGGCGCGGGCGTTGGGCGAGTTCGGGGCGACGATCACGTTCGCCGGCAACTTCCCCGGTACCACCCAGACGATGCCACTCGCCGTGTACCTGGCACTCGAGCGCAACCCCGAGGAGGCGATCGTGCTCGCCTTGCTGTTGACAGCGATCTCGTTCGCGGTGCTGGTGGGCCTGCGCGACCGCTGGCTCGGCGGCACCGCCCGCCGGGCGTCCGTGGTGGTCGCGTGACGCTGCGTGCCGACATGGCACTCCGACTCGGCACGCTCGAACTCACCGTTGATCTCGAGGTGGCGCCCGGCGAACTGTTGGCCTTGCTCGGGCCGAATGGCGCCGGCAAGAGCACGGTGCTGCGATGTCTGGCCGGGCTCGAGCCGATCGACTCGGGTCGCATCGATGTCGACGGCGTCACGTTCGATGACCCGGTCGCCGGAGTGTTCATCGATCCCGAGCACCGCCCGATCGGCTTCGTCTTCCAGGACTACCTGCTGTTCGCCAACATGAGTGTGCTGGAGAACGTCGCCTTCGGGCTGCGCGCCCGAAAGGTGCCCAAGCAACAGGCCCGCGCCACGGCGAGGACGTGGGTCGAACGGGTCGGTCTCGGTGACTACGCCGACGAACGCCCGGCGGCGCTCTCAGGCGGCCAGGCCCAGCGCGCCGCGCTCGCCCGCGCCCTCGCCACCGATCCCCGGGTGCTGCTGCTCGACGAGCCGCTGGCGGCGCTCGATGCCGGCACCCGTACCAGCGTCCGGCGCGATCTGCGTCGTCACCTCGAGACATTCGACGGGATGCGGATTCTGGTGACGCACGATCCGGTGGATGCATATGCACTCGCCGATCGGGTGGCGATCCTCGACGCCGGGCGCATCGTGCAGGTGGGCACGCTGTCGGAGGTGGCGGCCCACCCGCGGTCCCGATACGTTGCCGATCTCGTCGGCGTCAACCTCGTCACGGGGAACGTCGGCGACGGGGTGCTCGTGACGGGCGCCGGGGCGCGCGTCGTGATCGCCGACGCCCCATCCGGCCCGTCGTTCGCCGTGATCCGCCCGCACTCGATCGTGATCGAGCGATCGCACTCGCCGGGCTCGAGCGCTCGCAACATGTGGCCGGGCACGACGACCGACGTCGACCGTCTGGGCGATCGCGTCCGGGTCGGCATCGATGGCGTCCTGCCGCTTGACGGCCGAGATCACCGGCGCCGCGCTCGACGCGTTGCAACTGCGCCCTGGCGACGAGATCTACGCATCCGTGAAGGCCACCGACATCGAGGTCTATCCGGCCTGAGGTCGGGTTCGATCACCGGCTCAGCCTGAGCAGGATGGAACCATGGTGGGCGTGGGCCGTACGACGCAACAGCAGCTCCTGCTCGGCGAATGGGCGTGCCTCGGGATCCTGTATCCAGCGCCGTCGCACGGGTTCGCGGTCGCCGCCCATCTCAAACCTGAGGGCGAGATCGGACGGGTGTGGTCGCTGTCGCGCGCGCTCACGTACCGCTCGCTCGATCAGCTCGCGATCCGCGGCCTCGTGCATGCCGTGGGGGAGGAGCCGGGCATCGCCGGCGGCAACCGGACGATTCTGGCCGCCACCCGGTCGGGCCGTGCCCAGCTGCGCCGGTGGCTGGCGACGCCGGTCGCCCACCTGCGCGACCTGCGCAGTGAGCTGCTGCTCAAGCTGGTGATCGCCGAGCGCTGCGACATCGACGTCGCCGACATGCTCGCCCTCCAGCGGGTCCAGATCGTCGAGCTGTGCCGGGCGATCGACGAGCACGTCGCCGCCGCGCCCGACGAGTCGTCACGCTGTGGCGCAGCGAGTCGTCGCATGCTGCGTTGCGCTTCCTCGACCGTCTCCCCACGCATTGATCGGTCCCGATCAGGAGAGCGCCGTCGCCGCGACCCGGAATCCAGTCGTTCAGCGCAAGCTCTACGACGAGCCCAAGCAACTCGTCGCCGCCGGCCTGGCGACCGCCAGCGAGCAGCGCACCGGCAAGCGACCGCGCACCGTGTACGCCATCACCGGTGAAGGGCGTCGCGCTCTTCGGGAGTGGCTCGGGCAGGCGCCACAACCGCCGGCACTCGAGTTCGAGGCGATGGTCAAGGTGTTCTTCGCCGATGGCGGCAACTTGACCCAGCTACGGGCGACGATCGAGGCCGTCGAGGCGTCGGCGCTCCAACGCCGCGCCGAACTGAGGTCGATGATCGAGGCCACGGCACAGGGTCCGTACGAGTTCTCCGGCCGGCTCCCGATCAATGCTCTTGCGCTGCGGTTCCAGCTCGATCACGAGCAGCTCCAGATCGACTGGGCCGCCTGGGCCCGAGAGCAGATCTCCACGTGGAACTCACCGACCGACGCCAATCGATGGGACTGGCAGACGGCGCTCGCCGATTGAGCGCTTGACGATCGAGCGATTGATGGCGGTGTCGATCGGGTAGCGAACGATCACCACTGATCGAAGGAGAATCCGATGTCTCAGACCGTTCGCGACGTCATGACCACCGACCTCGTTTCCTGCTCGTCCGACGCCCCGGTCTCCGATGCCGCCCGACACATGCGTGACCGCGACATCGGAGACGTGCTCGTCGTCGACGACGGGCAGATCCGGGGGATCGTCACCGACCGCGACATCGTGGTGCGGTGTCTCGCACAAGGCGGCGATGTCGCCAAGGCCCGGATCGGTGACGTCTGCACCTCTTCGCTCACGACGGTGCGATCCGATGCGGCGATCGCGGACGCCGCCAAGATCATGCGCGAGCACGCCCTGCGCAGGCTTCCGGTCGTCGACGACGGCACGGCCGTGGGCATCGTCTCGCTCGGCGACCTCGCCGTCGAGAGCGACCCCAAGTCGGCGCTCGGTGGCATCAGCGCCGCCCGACCGAACCTCAGTAGTTGCACTGCGCTGAGACTGCCGAGAGCGTCGTGCGTCGCGATCATCACTGAATCTCAGGGGTGCGACGGCGACGGAGGCTGGTCTTCGAGCTCGAAGAACAGTTGATCGGGATAGCACCAGCACCACTCCTCGCCCGGCTCGTACGACTGGATCAGCGGGTGGTCGGAATGCTCGTGCCAGTGTGCGGTGGCGTGGCGGTTCGGCGAGTTGTCACAACAACCGATATGCCCGCAGTGCATGCACCGGCGCAGATGAACCCACCGTCCGCCGATCCTCAGACAGTCCTCGCATCCGGTGCTCGACGGTTCGACGTCGGCGATGGTGTCGAGATGTGTGCACGTGTCAGCCATGTGATGCTCCCTCGTCGGAGTCGGCGCGTTCCAGGCGAGCGCGGTCCCAGTCGGCCGATTCGGCTGCCGCCTCGTAGGTGGTCTGCAGGAACTCGAGCAGCAGTCGGTCGGGGTCGTTCGAGGTGCGCACCGCCTCGTACGGGAGGATGAACTCGCCGAGGTCGGCGTCGTATCGGGCGGCGTCGGGGGCGACCGTGCGATCGCGGAATCCAGCCGGCTCCGGGTAGGCGTACGAGTAGTAGATGCCCTCCTCGGCGGGCCCACCGGGCCAGTAGCCGCACGAGCTGACCTCGTGCGAGTAGGCCTCGTACATCACGTGCGGTCCGCAGTTCGGCGCCCCACCGGGATGAGGTGGGGCGTCGCGTCCGGAGAAACGTGTGACGGCGAGGTCGAGCGCGCCCCAGAACAGGTGGACCGGGCTCGACTTGCCGAGGAACCTGCTCCGGAAGACCGTGAACACCCGGGCACTCTCGACCATCGCCAGCCAGAACCGGCGTGCTTGGTCGGCGTCGTAGGTGGCATGCACGTGATCGTCGGGGAACGCGATCGCGCCGGGAATCTCGACCGGCATGTCCCAGATGTCGGTGGCGACTCCCAGGTCGTCGAGCAGCGACAGCAGCTCGGCGTGGAAGTCGGCGACGGTCCGCGGTTCGAGGGCGAGCGAGCGCGACGTACCGTCGACGGTGTCGATCACCAGTCGGGAGCGAACGAAGTCGAAACGGATCTCGAACGCCGGGCCCGTCGGATGCGGGATCAGCGATGTCGTGAACCCGGTTCCCGAGAGGTACAAGGGCACGTTCCACCAGTGGTTGACGATCGGCTCGTTGGCGAGCCGCACCTTGCCCACGACCTGCGTGAAGAGGTGCAACGTGTCGCGGGTGTCAGCCCATTCGGCCACCGGAAGCGCCGGCCACCGGTCGGATCGTGCGCCCGCAGTCATCGAGTCGCACGGTAGCCGCCGGCCGAGCGTCCCTTCCTACGGCGCGATCAAGCGCCGGAGCAGCTTGCCGGACGGCGATCTCGGCAGCGCGTCGACCACCGTCACAGTGGTCGGACGCTTGTACGCAGCCAGCCGTTGTTCGCACCAGCCCGCCAGCTCGGCGACGTCGGGGTCGCCCGTGGCGACGATGTAAGCGACCGGTGTCTCTCCGGTTCGTTCGTGGGGCCGACCGACCACGGCCGCATCGACGACGTCGGGGTGAGCCATCAGCACTGCCTCGACCTCCTCGGGAGCGACCTGGTAGGCGTTGACCTTGATCAGGTCTTTGAGCCTTCCCACGATCGCGACGTTTCCGTGTGCGTCGACGTGGCCGAGGTCGCCCGTGTGCAACCATCCGTCCTCGGTGAATGCCGCCGCCGTCTCGATCGGACGATCGAGGTAGCCCACCATCATCTGTGGTCCGCGCGCTTGGAGCTCACCGTCGTGTCCGGGCTCGACAGGCTCACCGTTGTCGGGGTCGATCACTCGGATCTCGGTCTCCGGGAGAGGCCGACCGACGGTGCCGACAGGCGTGCCTCCCGGGCGGGACGGAATGCACAGCGCACCGCTCGATTCGGTCAGGCCCCAACCCTGGCCGATCGCGCAATTCGGGAAACGCCGGCGCAGTGCATCGTGGACGGCGGCGTGGAGCGGAGCACCTCCGACCGCGATCAGCTCGAGGCAGTCGAGGTCGCGGCCGAGCACCGATGGATCGTTGCCAGCACGGCCGCCACGGGCGGTGCGACGGCGATGTACGTGGCGCGGTGGCGCTCGATGAGGTCGACCAGCGTCGTCGCGTCGAAGCGGGCGAGTGTCACCACGGTGGCGCCGCTCGCCAGCGGCACGAGCATCCCGGCGGTCAGCCCGAGGATGTGGAACCACGGCGCGGCGGCGATCGTCACGTCGTGCTCGTCGATCGCCATCGTGCACTTGATCTGGCGGCAGGCGGCGACCAGCTGGCGGTGCGACAGCATCACGCCCTTCGGGACACCGGTGGTCCCGCTCGACGAGCAGATCACGGCGATGTCGTCCGGATCGACCTCGATCCGGGCCAGGCCGGCGGAGGTGTCGAGCAGATCGGACAGTGTGGTGACGTCGTTCGACTCGCCGAGCGAGATCACGCGTCGACATCCGAAGGAGGATGCCGGATCGACGAGTCGCGAGGCGGCGACGATCACCGACACGTGCGCCTCGGCGACGATCGTCTGCACCTCGTGAGGCGTGAGCGCCGGCCCGAGTGGCACGACACTGGCGCCGATCTGCATCGCCGCCAGTGAGACGGCGGCGACGGGCGGGACGTTCGGAGCCCATGTCGCCACCCGGTCGCCACGGCAAACGCCGAGCTGTTGCAGCCCGGCGGCGATGCAGTCGATCCGCCGGCCGAGCTCGATGTAGTCGACCGAGACGCCCGACGGGCCGTCGACCAGGGCTGTGCGATGCGGATGACGATCGACTGCCCGCTCGATCACACCATGCACGGTTGCCACCATCTGGATACCTCCTCGCCTCGGCTCCGCTTTACACGAGTAAACCTCGATGCTTGACGCGTGTCAAGTCAAGGGACGAGGATGTCGACATGCCCGATCCGGCGACCAAGACGCGCCTGCTGGACGCGGCGTGGGTCGAGGTGTCGGAGCAGGGGATCGATCAACTCACGCTGGCTGGGGTCGCGACACGGGCATCCGTGAGCCGGCAGGCGGTGTACCTGCACTTCGGGAACCGGGCGACATTGCTCGTCGAGATGGCGGCCCGATACGACCACACGTCCGGATTCCGTCAGCGCCTCGCGGTGACACGCACACGAAGCCCGCGATGGCCTGCGCGAGATGCTCAAGGTGTGGTTCGACTATCTACCGTCGATCCTCCCGGTGGCGCTGGCGCTCGAGGCTGCCAACCTCACCGGCGACGACGGCGCAGCCGCCTACCGCGACCGGATGGCCGACTGGCGCTCCGGCATCCAGGTCGCCATCGATCGGTTGGCGGGCGACCGCGCCCTCGCCTCCGGGTGGACCGTCGACACGGCGACCGATTGGACGTGGGCGACCGTACATCCCAGTCATTACCACCACCTCACCGCTGAGTGTGGCTGGTCACCGGCGACCACTCGCCGACGCTTGATCGGGACGATCGAACGGCGAGATCGTGTCCCAGCCCGGGACATGATCAGCTTCCCCACGAGATGAAGTTGGCCGGGTAGTCGAGTACGACGTGGTCTGTCCCGTCTGCCCTCCGCCACGTTGATGCCGCCGAGGCCGGTCCACACCACGTGTCCGTCCTCGGTCCATGTCGAGAACACGCCCTCGGTCGCCACCACCGACTCGTCGCTGCCATCGGGTCGAATGCGCACGAGCTCCCACCGCTCACCAAGGTCCCGGCTGAACGTGATCCACGCCCCGTCAGGTGACCAACTCGGGGCGAACTCGGTGATCGGCGTGTCGGTCACCGATCGCCGGCCGCCCTGCGCATCGACGATCACGATGTCGTAGGCGCGGCCGACGGCAGCGGCGCACACGAACTCGGTGCCGTCGGGTGACGGATCGACGTACTCGCACCAACCGCTCGCCAGGCGGCGCAGATCCCTGCCGTCGGCGTCCATCGACCACAGCTCCAGCTCGCCACTCGAGTCGCGAATGCTGGAGAACACGATTCTTCCGTCCGGTGTCCAGGCCGGCGCCCAGTTGGAGCGCTCGGGCGAATTGGTGAGGTTGCGCTTGTTGCCTCCGTCGATGTCCATCACCCAGATGTCGGCCTCGTCGCTGTGTGGGCGAGGGTTGCGGCGGTAGGCGATCATGGCCCCGTCGGGTGAGAGGTCGGGATCGAACTCCTTCTCGGGATCGTTGGTCAGCTGCACCGGTGTGCCATCGTCGAGCGCGACGACGTACACGTCGTCGTCACCGTCGACATCGCTCGAGTACACGATCGTTCCCGAGAGCGCACGCGGCCGGGCTGAACGTGGTCGTGCTCGCGATCGTGGTCGTCGGCAACGGATCGGCCGTATCCGATCCGTTCGGGGCGCACGCGCCTCCGCACACGACGAGCGCGGCGATGGCGACGGCGACCGCGCCTCGGCCTCGGCATTCCACGACTTCCAGGACCCCCGGCTTGTGGATTTGGTTGCCGCCCCGTGGGTAAGACTCGTGGTGTGGGCCACGACCACACACATGTGACTGCGCGAGCAGGGGCACGCCATGCGCGCCGGTTGACGATCGCGTTCGTCCTGATCACCGGCTTCCTCGTGGTGCAGGTCGTGGTCGGCCTCGCCACCAACTCGTTGGCACTGCTCTCGGACGCCGGCCACATGGCGACCGACGCGCTCGGGCTCGGCATGGCGCTGGCGGCGATCGGGGCGGCGAACCGCACGGTGCAGAAACGTCATCGAACGTTCGGGCTGTACCGGCTCGAGATCCTGGCCGCCCTGGCCAACGCCGTATTGCTGTTCGTGGTCGCCGGATATGTGTTGATCGAGGCCGTCGAGCGGCTCGACGACCCGCCCGAGATCGCGTCGCTGCCGGTGTTCGTGGTCGGGTTGATCGGTCTCGGCGTGAACGTCGTCGCCTTCCTGTTGCTGCGCGAGGGTGCGGCGGAGAGCCTCAACGTCCGCGGCGCCTACTACGAGGTGATGGCCGACACGCTCGGATCGATCGGTGTGATCGTCGCAGCGATCGTGATGGCGGTGACGGGCTCGGGTTGGGTCGATCCTGCCGTCGGTGCCGCGATCGGGTTGTTCATCCTTCCCCGCGCCTGGCGACTGGGGCGCGATGCCGTGCGCGTGCTCGTGCAGGCCGCGCCGGCCGGCACCGACCTCGACGCCATCAGCGCCGCTCTGACCGAGATCGACGGTGTGCGCGACGTCCACGACCTCCACGTCTGGACGCTCACCAGCGACATGGACGTGCTCACCGCCCACATCGCCGTCGACGACGGCGGCGACTCGCAGGTCGTGCTCGGTCGTGCTCGGTCGGTGCTGGCCCAGCGTTTCCATCTGTCGCACGCCACGCTCCAGGTCGAATCGGGCGAGAACGACTGCGACGAGATGACGTGGTGACCCGCTGCTGACACAAGTGCCGCCAACCCTGCGGTCGGGCATCCCTACACTCGCCCCTTGAGGAGGGCGACGGAGAGTCGCCGAACGTGGATGATCGCACCGTGGCCGCTGACAGGCCGCTCAGCTCAGCTCGAAGAACTCGGCCGCCACTACCGCGACCCCAACATCGCCGGCGTCGTGCTGCACGGCCCCGCCGGGGTCGGCAAGACGCGCCTTGCCGAGGAGGCGTTGCGCCTCGCCGAGCGCGGCGGCCGTGCCGTCGAGCGTGCCGTCGGCCATCCGGCCACCCAGGAGATCCCGCTCGGCGCGCTGGCTCATCTGCTGCCGGCCGATCTGACCGCCGAGCTCGGCGTCGGTGACGACGAACGCACCGGGCTCTTCCACGCCGCCCGGGCGGAGTTGCGACGGCTCGCCGGCGACGACCGACTCGTCCTGCTCGTCGACGATCTCGACCTGCTCGACGACACATCGGTGGCCGTGCTCGTTCCGCTGATCATGTCGCGGACGGTGTTCCTCGTCGGCACCGTGCGAACTGGGCGCACTCCCTCGGCGCGCCTGTCGGTGCTCCACCGCGACGGTCATCTGGTTCGCATGGAGATCCTGCCGCTGGGCGCTGACGAGCTCGGGGCGCTGCTCCACCGGGCACTCGACGGCCCGGTGAGCGAGACCGCCCGGGCAGAGCTGGCCCGCCTCTCGGGCGGCAATCTGCAGGTGCTGACCGAGCTCGTCCGTGGCGCGCGCGAGCGCGGCGTGCTCACCGACGGCGGCGGGGCGTGGGAGCTGACCGGGCCGCTGCCCACCACGACGGCGCTCGACGAGCTGGTCGCCGAACACCTGGCCGGGGTCGAGCCCGAAGGGCTGGCGCTGCTCGAACTGCTGGCGGTGTGCGAGCGCTTCGGGCTCTCGGACGTCGAGCGGCTGCACGGCCCGAAGCTGCTGGAGTCGCTCGAGGTCACGGGCCTCGTCGACGTCGTGACGTCGGGCCGCAGGATGGCGGTTCGGCTCACCCATCCGTTGTACGGCGAGGTGTTGCGCGCCGGGCTGCCGCCCTTGCGGCTGCGCCGGATCCAGACCGAGTTGGCCGACATCGTCGAGGCTCACGGAGCGCAGCGACGCGAGGACGCTCTGCTGGTCGCGCTCTGGCGCGTGGCGTCGGGTGGGAAGGTCGGCGGTGAGCGTCTGTTGCGCGCCGCCCGCCTCGCCCTCGCCGCACACGAGCCGTCGCTGGCGATCGAGCTGCTGAGTGCTGCCGACACCGCCGACATCTGCCCGCTCGATCGCGCCGAGGCACTGGTCGAGGCGTACTCGATCATGGGTGCATTGAACGACGTCGAGCGTGTCGTCGAGTCGGTGTGGGACGACGAGCTCAGCGACCAGCGTCGCGTTCACCTTGCGAAGCGGCTCGCCGATTCGCGGTTCTTCGTCGACAGCGATCTCACCGGCGCGCTGGCTGCCCATGAGGCTGCTCGCGCCAGGCTCACCGACCCCGAGACGATCGCCCTCGTCGACGTTCGCCGGGCGTCGTTGCTGGCCGGCGCCGGGCGGCCGGCGGAGGCGCTCGACATCACCGACGCGATGGGCCCGATCACGTCGGCCCGGACGCGGGTAGAGCTGGCCGGCGCGCTCGCCACCAGCCTGATCAGCGTCGGACGCTGCGACGAGGCGCGGGTGATCGCCCGCCAGGCAGTGATCGATCACGCCGAGCTCCCCGGCTGGCTGGCCCGCCGGGGGATCGCCCAGCACCTCGTCAATGAAGCCCATGCGCTCGGCTACATCGGGCACTACCGCGAAGCCCGCGAGCTGCTCGAGCCGGCTCTCGAGCGGGCCCGGGCCACGAGCGCGATGGGAGCCTGGGTGTGGTTCCAGATGGTGCTCGGCGAGATCGCCCGCGACTCGGGCCGCGGCCACGAGACGATTCGTCGCTTCCGCGAGGCGGCCGAGACGGCCCCGAGGGTCGGGCAGGACGCAGCGTTGGTGTGGGCTCACGTCGGCGTCGCCCAGGGACATCTGCTGCTCGGGCAGTGCACCGAGGCTGCGGCAGCGCTCGAACTGGCCGACCAGGTCGGGTACAGCCCGGTGGCGACCTCGGGCGCGACGCGCGAGCGCACCCGGGCCTGGCTCGACGCGTGTCGCGGCGATCTCAGCTCTGCCCGCCGGCAGATCCGCGAGGCGATCGAGCCGGTGCGGCAGGACGAGATGTACATCTTCGAGGCCGCGCTGTACCACGACCTGGTCCGGCTCGGCGTGCCGGGTGAAGCCGTCGAGCGCCTCGAGCAGCTCGCCCGCTGCGTCGATGGCCCGTTGGTCGCCGCCCATGCCGCCCACGCCCGAGCGCTGGTCGATCGCGACGTCGAGGCCCAGCGTGACGTGGTCGATCGCTACGAGGCGATCGACGCCCTCGGGCTGGCCGCCGAGGCCGCCGCCGAACTGGCCGATCTGCACCGCGCCCGCGCCGAATCGCGCCTGGCCACGGCTGCGCAACAGCGTTCGGCCGAGCTCGCCGAGCGGGCCGGCGGGGTGCGCACGCCGGTGCTGGCGCGGGGCGACGGGATCGAGCCGCTCACGGCCCGCGAACGAGAGGTCGCCCTGCTCGCGGCAGCCGGCCGCACCAGCCGTGACATCGGCGATCACCTCGGGATGTCGACGCGGACCGTCGATACCCACCTCGCCCGGGTCTACCGCAAGCTGGGAATCGGCGGCCGATCCGAGCTGGCGTCGGCGCTCGACGCGTGACCTGCGGCACTACGTAGTCGGACCGGTTCAGACCGGCCCGACAACTACGTAGTGACTCCAGATGGCGGCCACGCCGCAACCGTTCATGATCATCCACGGGCAACGACGCCCGGAGAGAAGATCATGTACCGCCATCACAACCAGAACCACCACCACAGTCACCAAGGACACCACCACCAACGGCACGACACGCGCCTCGATCGCGGGTCGCCGAGCCTCGTCGAGGTCAATCTGCTCGGTGGCTTCGCCGTCACGATCGACGGCGTCACCACCGCCGATCGCGGATGGTCGCGACGGAGCGCCGCGGCGCTCGTCAAGATCCTCGCACTGGCACCGGGTCACCGCCTCCACCGCGAACGCGTCATGGACCTGCTCTGGCCGGACGAGTCGCCGGTGCGCTCGGCGCCGCGGCTGCACAAGGCCGCCTACTTCGCCCGGCGTGCGGCCGGGCGCGACGACGCCGTCGTGCTTCGCGACGACCTCGTCTGGCTGTTCCCCGACGCCGATGTCACGGTCGACGCCGTGCGCTTCGAACAGCTCGCCCGCGAAGCCGTCGCACAATGCGATCCCGGGCTCGCCAAGCAGGCGCTCGGTTGGTACGGGGGCGAGCTGCTCCCCGCCGACCTGTACGAGGACTGGGCTGCCGATCGCCGCGAGCTGCTGCACCTGCGGCGACTCGACGTGCTCGGCCTGATCGGGGAATGGCGCGAGTTGGCCGAGCTCGATCCGACCAACGAGGAAGCGCATGTGCAGTTGATGCAGCGCCATGTCGCCGCCGGCGACGGTGAGGCGGCGCTGCTCCAGTACCAACATCTCGAACGAGTGCTCGAGCGGGAACTGGGAGCCGAGCCGGGCGAGGCTGCACGCCGAGCCCGGCTCGACGCCAGCCGTCTCGACCCGCAGGACCTCGACGTGCGCCCGGCGCGGGTCGACAACCTGCTGGCCGAGCTGGCCGAGCTCGCCGAACGCCAGCACGCAGTGCTCGCCCAACTCGCCGCCGTGGGCGCCACCCCGCGCGTGCCCGAGCCGTTGCAGGGCTGCTGACATGACGCCCGACGACTTGAGCACCGTCCAACGCTCCTGGACGGAGCTCGGTCGTCGGCGCCCGGAGATGGCGGCCGAGCTGTGCCGTCAGTTCGAAGCGGCCGGCGTGGCACCGGTCGCCGCTCGGCACCGCACGGAATGGCTGCTCGTCGCGGTCGGGGAGCTGGTCGACCTGTTGCCCGCCCCGAGCCGGCTGGCGACCCGCGCCTGTGATCTCGGCAAGACGTGGCCCGATCCGGTCGCCGCGCCGAGCTATGGCGTCGAGGGCACGGTGTGGATGAGCGCCGCCGGCGCCTGTCACCCGGCGTGGAGCGACGCCACCGAGGCGGCCTGGCGTCAGGCGTGGCTGCTGCTGTCGGACGTGCTGGCGGCCGAGACGCTGTCGCCGTTCACCGACGGCAACCGTCCGGCGCCGACCGCCTGAACATCTCCACCGCGGGCAGGTGGGGAAGCGCCGGGGAAGAGCCGGGGAAGACACCCTCGTTACGTTGCCGCCGCGGGCATCCGCCTCGCACCGCGAACGAGGAGTACCCCTGTGCGCATGCAAGCCGACATCATCGACGTCGAACGCCGGTTGCATCGCTCGGCCGTACGTTCGGGGTGCCTTCGGGGCGGCCTGGTTGCGGCCGCCATCTGGGGCTGGGCTGGTCAGGTCGATGCCGGCGGCACGGCGGTGACGGCGACGATCGAGAACAACGTGTTGACCGTGACCGGCACCGGACAGGCCGACGCCATCACGCTGCGTCTGCAGGCCGGCAACCCGAACGTGTTCGAGCTCGACGTCGGCGCCGATGGCGCCGCCGACTTCCGGTTCGAGCGGGCCCACTTCACGTCGATCGTCGTCGATGCCGGAGGTGGCGACGACCAAGTCGTCGTTCAACCTTCGAACGACGTCTTCACCGATACCGAGCGCACGACGCTCAACGGCGAGGATGGCCAGGACGTGCTGCTCGGCGCCAACGGTGGTGAGACGCTCAATGGCGGAGTCGGCGACGACACGCTGTTGGGCGGCAACGGCGCCGACCTGCTCGACGGCGACCAGGGTGACGACAGCTTGAGCGGCGATGACGGCGACGACGTGCTGCAGTGGGATTCGGGCGACGCCAGCGACGCGTTCGATGGAGGTGATGGGGTCGATCGGCTGGCCTTCAACGGCAGCGCGACCAACGAGGTGTTCGACGTCGCGGCGGGCGCCGCCGGACGCGTCGTGGTCTCGCGCAACGTCGGCGGCGTCGTCGCCGACGTCGATGCGATCGAGACGCTCGACCTGCTGCTGTTGGCCGGTGGCGACACAGTCACCGGTGAACGACCTGCCGGCACCGACCTCGCCAATGTCCGCGTGCAGCTCGCCATGTTCGGCGGTGCGGTAGCCGACGGCAGCGCCGATTGGGTGATCGTCAACGCCACGCCTGGCGACGATGTGATCGACGTCGAAAACGACGGATTCGAGATCGTCGTCGGAGGTCTGGCGCCGGCGATCCGCATCGCCAACGCCGACTCGACGCTCGATCTGCTGTCGATCAACGGGCTCGACGGGGCCGATGTCATCCCTGCCTCGCCGGCGTCGGGCAGCCTGATGCGACTCAGCCTGCTGCCCTGAACCCGGTCGGGCTCAACCGGCGCGGCGATGCTCGGAGGGGCTGACGCCGTACCTGCGCTTGAAGGCCGTGCTGAACGTGTACGGGCTCGTGAAACCGACCTGGCGTGAGACGGCGGTGACGCGTCACGTCTGGATCGGGCAGCATGTCGGCGGCGAGCTCCAGGCGCCAGGTGTTGAGGAACCGCATCGGTGGTTCGCCGACCGCTTCGTTGAACCGGCGGGCGAAGGCCGCGCGCGCGACATTCCCACCCGACTGCCGAGCGAAGCGACGGTCCACGGTTCGTGGGGTTCGTGTTGGATCAGCTTCAACGCCGGGCCGATGATCGGATCGCTCAGCGCCGCGTAGCCGGCGGGCAGCCGCACCTCGGGCGCCGCGAACCAGGTTCGAAGTGCCGCGATCAGGAGCAGATCGACGAGACGGTCGACGACGACTCCGCTGCCCGGTTGGTCACCGGTGACCTCACGTCCGAGCAGATCGACGATCGATGCCGTGGAATCGCCACCCTCGACCACGATCACGGGCGGGATCGAGTCGAGCAACCGCTTGCCGACCTCGCCATCGGTCGTGTATGTGCCGGTGAGCATCACTGTCGCCCCGTGCGGGTCGTTGCCCCACGTGCGGGTGCCGAGGTTCATCACCTCGCTCAGGCTCTCGCCGGAGGGAGTCGTGCAGTGTTGGCCGGGTTGGATGTACACCTGGGGCACGGCATCTGGCCGGTCGCTGATCGTGTAGTGGATCCCTCCGCTGAGGATCACGACCTCGCCGGCACCGAGTGGCCGGTCGAAGCCCGGCTGGGCGGCGAGATGCCCGGTCCCGCGGACCATCGCCACAACGGTCAGGGGAGCGTCGTCCTGGATGCGGATCGACCAGGGCGGGCTCAACGAGTGAGCGCACCACGAACGCCTCTCGGGCCCGCGGTCCCCCGAGGAACCCGGTGATCGCATCCATCGGGCGATGTTAGACGAATTCACATGGAATCGAGTCGCAGGGCAATGGATCATCTACATCCGACCCTGTTTGATCACCGCATGAGCAATCACCAATCCCTCACGTCCCTCACCCTCGTCATCTCCGGCACCGGAAAGACCGGTCGCCGAGTCGCTCAGCGTCTCCAGGAAGGCGGACACCGCGTCCGCGCCACGTATCGCGCCGCGCGAGAACCGGCCTTCGATTGGGACGATCCGTCCACATGGCCCGCCGTCGTTCGCGGTTGCACTGCCGCGTACGTCACCTACAGCCCCGATGTGGCGTTCCCCGGTGCCGCCGAGAAGATCGGATCGTTCGCTGAGACGGCCGTCGCCGCCGGAGTGGAACGGCTCGTGCTGCTGTCTGGTCGCGGCGAACACGAAGCGGAGGTCAGCGAACGTGCGGTGCGCACGGTGAAGGCGGACTGCACGATCCTGCGCTGCAGCTGGTTCTCGCAGAACTTCAGCGAGGACTTCCTCTTCGATCCCGTGCTCGACGGTGTCATCGCCCTGCCGGCGGGGCAGGTCGCCGAGCCGTTCGTCGATGCCGACGACATCGCCGACGTCGCGGTCGCGGCGCTCACCGAGACTGGCACGCCGGCGAGACGTACGAGCTGACGGGCCCACGGTGCCTCACGTTCACCGACGCCGCCGCCGAGATCTCACGGGCCACCGGGCGCGAGATCAGCTATCTCCCGGTGTCGTTGTCGGAGTTCGTGACCGGGGCGGTCGACGCCGGGATCGACGCAGCAACGGCGGGAGCGCTGGCTGACGTTTTCTCCCAGGTGCTCGACGGACGCAACGCCTACACCACCGACGATGTAGAGCGGGTGCTCCACCGGCCGGCGCACGACTTCCGCGACTATGCCTTGGCAACGGCGGCCGCCGGGACGTGGGCCGCGTCGATGAAGCGGGCCGGCTGATGTCGTCGACGATGAGAGCACTCACGATCGCCTCAGGTGTCGGCGCCGGTGTGACCGGAGGTGTCTACTTCGCCTTCTCGACGTTCGTGATGAAGGCACTGCGCGACCTGCCCCCGCACGACGGGCTGGTCGCGATGCAGAAGATCAACCGCGCCGCGCCCTCGCCTGCCTTCATGACCGCCCTGTTCGGGACAGCGGTGCTGTGTGTCGTGGTCGGCGTCGATGGCCTTCGTCACTGGGACGCACCCGGGAGCACGACCCGCACCATCGCCGCCGCCAGCTACCTGGCCAGCGTGGCGCTCACCGCGGCCTATCACATCCCCCGCAACAACGCCCTCGCCACGCTCGACCCGAACAGTGCCGCCTCCGGCGCCGCCTGGCTGCGCTACGCCACGGATTGGACACGATGGAATCACGTTCGGGCGGCGACCTGCATCGTCAGCACCGCGCTCTTCGCCCGCTCACTCGTCGAGCGGTGAGAGGAATGACTATCGGTCAGTCGCGTGCCAATGCGGCGTCGATGGCGGCGGGCGCGAGGATCGTCTCGAGCACCATCACCGCCGCACCGGTGATCCCTGCTTCGTCGCCGAGCCGGCTGAGCGCCAACTGCAGGTGCCGGTGGCGAGCGGGAGCGAGCGCTTGTACACCACTTCGCGGATGCCGGCGATCAGCGGCTCACCGGCTCTGGCGACGTCGCCACCGATGATGATCACCGCCGGGTTGAGCACGTTGACGCACGTGGCGAGCACGCCTCCGATCGCATGCCCGGCCTGACGCACGGTGCGCACGGCGTCGGGCTGGCCGGCGAGCACCTGATCTGCGACGTCACGGCTGGAGTGCGTGTCCAACCCCGACCGTTCGAGCCGGGCGGCCATCGCCGCCCGTCGTGCGCACCCGGACATCGCCGTAAACATCATCCATTCGGGGTGACGCCGCCGCGAACGGGAGGGATTAGGTTGCGCGGCTCAGAGGGTCGGCCGTCGGACGGGCGACCCGTCACCGGAGGTATCCCGATGAGCAAGCCCCCCGACGTTCGCCGCGACGTGTTGCCGATTCCCGACCAGCGCCGGAGCGGTCTCACCACCTACGACGCCAAGGATCCCGAGACGTCGTATCCACCGATCACCGAGGTTCGGCCACCGGATGGGGCGCCCAACGTGTTGGTGCTGCTGATCGACGACGTCGGCTTCGGTGCCTCGAGTGCCTTCGGTGGGCCCTGCAACACGCCCAACGCCGAGCGGCTCGCCGCCGGCGGGCTCAAGTTCACCCGCTTTCACACGACGGCACTGTGCTCACCGACCCGTGCCGCGATGCTGTCCGGTCGCAATCATCACTCGGTCGGGATGGGCGGGATCACCGAGATCGCCACGTCGGCGCCGGGCTACAACTCGCTGCGGCCCAACACGATGGCGCCGCTGGCCGAGACGCTCAAGCTCAACGGCTACAACACCGCCCAGTTCGGCAAGTGCCACGAGGTGCCGGTGTGGCACACCAGCCCGATGGGCCCGTTCGATCACTGGCCCCACCCCGGCGGAGGTTTCGAGTACTTCTACGGCTTCATCGGCGGCGAGACCAACCAGTGGTATCCGGCGATCTACGAGTTCAACAAGCCGGTCGAGCAGGAGAAGACGCCGGAGCAGGGCTACCACTTCACGGAGGACATGACCGACAAGGCGATCACGTGGATCCGCACGCAGAAGTCGTTGATGGGCGACAAGCCGTTCTTCGCCTACTACGCACCGGGCGCCACCCACGCGCCGCACCACGTCGCACCGGAGTGGTCGGCCAAGTACAAGGGCAAGTTCGATCAGGGCTGGAACCGGCTACGCGAAGAGACGTTCGAACGGCAGAAGGCGCTCGGCGTGATCCCGCCCGATGCCGAGCTCACGGCGAGCCCCTCGGAGATCCCGGCATGGGACGACATGGCCGACGATCTCAAGCCGGTGCTGGCGCGGCAGATGGAGATCTACGCCGGCTTCCTCGAGCACACCGACCACAACATCGGTCGGGTGCTCGATGTGCTCGAGGAGCTCGAGATCCTCGACGACACGCTGATCTACCTGATCATCGGCGACAACGGAGCGAGCGCCGAGGGTGGCCTGGAGGGTTCCTTCAACGAGCTGATCGACCTCAACGGAGCGACTGCGCTGCAGACCACGGAGTTCATGGCGTCGCGCATCGACGACTTCGGAACCCCCAAGGCGTACAACCACTATGCGGTCGGGTGGGCGCACGCCATGTGCACTCCGTACCAGTGGACCAAGCAGGTCGCCTCGCACTGGGGCGGCACCCGCAACGGGACGATCGTGCATTGGCCCAACGGGTTCGCCGCCAAGGGCGAGGTCCGCAACCAGTTCCATCACGTGATCGACGTCGCCCCGACCGTGCTCGACGCTGCCGGGATTCCCGAGCCGCAGTTCGTGAACGGCGTGCAGCAGTCGCCGTACGAGGGTGTCAGCATGCGTTACGCGTTCGACGACGCTGCCGCCCCCGGACAGCACGAGACGCAGTACTTCGAGATGTTCTGCAACCGCGGCATCTACCACAACGGCTGGACCGCGGTCACCCGCCACAGCATCCCGTGGGACCCTGCTGCAGCGCTCCCGGCGTTCGACGACGATGTCTGGGAGCTCTACGCCGACACCGACTGGACGCAGGCCCACGACCTCGCCGCCGAACATCCGGACAAGCTCGCCGAGCTGCAGCGCCTGTGGTTGATCGAGGTGTCCAAGTACAACGTGCTGCCACTCGACGACCGACGCGTCGAGCGCTTCAACTCCGACCTCGCGGGGCGTCCGGTGTTGATTCGTGGCACCCAGCAGCGCTTGTTCGGCGGGATGGGGCGGCTGAGCGAGAGCTCGGTGCTCAACCTCAAGAACAAGTCGCACTCGGTGACGGCTGAGATCGAGGTACCCGACGGCGGGGCCAACGGCGTGATCATCGCCCAAGGCGGTGAGTTCGGGGGTTGGAGCGTCTACATGCTCGACGGCAAGGCGCGCTATTGCTACAACCTGTTCGGCGTCAAGAGCTTCTATGTCGGCTCGGAGACCGCCGTCGAACCAGGAACGCACCAGATCAGGGTCGAGTTCGCGTACGACGGCGGGGGGCTGGGCAAAGGCGGGACTGCGTCGTTGTACGTCGACGGATCGAAGCAAGGCGAGGGCCGTGTCGACAACACCGTGCCGATGGTGTTCTCGGCCGACGAGACGACCGACCTCGGTTGCGACACGTCGTCACCGGTGGCCGCCGACTATCCCGCCGATGCACCCAAGTTCACGGGGACGATCAACTGGGTCCAGCTCGACGTCGGCGACGACGACCACGACCACCTCATCTCGCCCGAGGAGCTGATGAAGGTGGCGATGGCGCGCCAGTAGTCAGCCGGAGACGACCCCGTGATTATGGTGACCGCCGTGCGGCGAGTGAGTGACGTGTCGACATGATCTGGGACGCGGTCGGCACGGTGCTCGGGCAGGCGGTCGGCATCGCCATCAGCCCGGGCGCGATCATCGCCGTGATCCTCGTGTTGTTCAGCGCCAAGGCGACGGTGAACTCGCTGCTGTTCCTCGCCGGTTGGGTGCTCGGCGTCGGGGTGCCGTTCTACCTCGTGGCACTTGCCGCCGACGGCGCCGACGTCTCCGACTCCGACAGCGGCGGCTCCACGGCGCAGGCGATCGTGCAGATCGTGCTCGGCCTGCTGTTCTTCCTGCTCGCCGTCAAGCAGTGGACGGGCCGCCCACGGCCGGGCGAGCCGGAGAAGCCGAACAAGCTGTTCGCCAAGCTGGCCGACATGGGGCCGGGTCTGGCGATCGCGTTCGCGATCCTGATGACCGCCGTCAATCCCAAGAACCTGGCACTCATCGTCAGCGCCGCGGGCGAGACCGGTCGGCTCGGCCTGTCGACCAACGATCTCGTGATCGTGACGATCGTGTTCACCTTGATCGCGACGCTGGGGGTGGCGATCCCGGTCGTGCTCAAGTTGGCGATGGGCGAGAAGGGCACGGCCACGCTCACCGAGTTGCGGGTGTGGATGACGGCCCACAACGCAGCGATCATGATCGTCCTGTTCGTGGTGCTCGGGGCGAAGATGCTCGGAGCCGGGATCGGCGCGCTGTAGCCGACCGGGTCAGCCGCTGCTGATCGGCGCCGTCGCGCCAGGCCGCGGATCGACGCTCACCACGATCAGTCCCGCCCGTCCGGCGCGATCGGCGAAATGGTCGGTCGTGCTCGGGGGGTGCTCGCCGGCCGGCGGGCGCACCGTGAGCGCCACGAGCAACTCGTCACCGGCGATGGCGGCCGCCCGCTCCAGCACGTCGTCGTTGGCTTCGAGGTACCACTCGTCGCGCTCGCCCTTGGCGATCTGGAACAGCGTGCTGCGCCAATCGGATTCAGCGTGGTCGATCACGGCTCGGTACGTGTCGAGCCATTCCGGACCTTGATCGGCGACCGACACCCGAACGAACTCGTCGGCGTCGATCGGCAGCACGACATGCAGCGGGATGTCACGTCGCCGCGCCTGGTCGAGCACGATCAGGTCTGATCCGGCCGCCGGTGCCGACACCACTCCAGTCGGTTGCAATGCATCGAACAGGCGGCCGATGCGCTCGGCAACAGCGCTGACCTGTGACCGCGGGAACCTGTCCTCGGCGCGACCCGGCGCGTCGATCCGGTTGCCGGCATGCACGATGAGCACGACGGCAGGGTAATCCCAGTCGCGTGGCCGGTGGGTCAGGGCGAAATCTCGAAACGTCGAGGTCGAGGGCACCTATCATGCGATGAGGTCGGGGGCGGATGCGACCGATGGAGGGCAGATGACCGATCTGAGCTCGGCGATCGACGACGACACCCACGTCGCCATCTCCGTGGTGCATGGCAGCGTTGCCAACGCGGAGTACCCGCTGATGATCGGCGGTTTCGCCGGCGAGCAATTCGGCGGGGTCGAGCGTTTCCTCGACCGCCAATTCGGCGGGTTGCTCAGCTCGTGGTCGGAGATCGACCTGTTCCCGCGTCAACTGGGAGCGACGCGGTTCATCGAACCGAGCCGTACAGCCGACCGCGAGACCGAGCCGCCGGGCGGATACGTGATCGGTCTCGGACCGATGACCGACCTCGGACGGGAGGAGCTGACGTTCGGCGTGCGTCAGGCCCTGGTCGACCGTTGCATGCGGCTCTATCGCGAGCCACCTCCAGGGACGAACGTGCAGCAAGCCGAGCGCATCGAGGTCGGCGTGTCGAGCATGCTGATCGGCGTCCGCGAGGAGAACGGGCTGCGCATCGAGGACTCGGTCGCCGGGATCGTCGAGGGCGTGCTGCAGGCCAACCTGGCACTCGCCCGCTACGAGGCGACGATCGCCGAGCCGGGTCCCGTCGTGCGAGTGACGGCACTCGAGTTCATCGAACGCTTCGCCGAGCGCGCCAACCTGGCCGCCGTCGCCCTGCGCCGCCTGCCCACCGCCGTGCAGCTCAACGAGACGTATGACGACCTGCGCACGATCACGGTCGAGAGCCGTCCGGGTGGCCTCCCGCTCGGGGCCGCGCTCACCGAATCGGCGCCGGTGTGGCGTCGCTTCCTGATCACCGGTGTCGACGAGAGCGAGAACCAGGGCGACCGCACGTTGCTGCTCGACGTCGCCGTGCTCGGACGCGAGGCGCGCGCCGATCGTGTCCGCCACCGGCTCGACCGGGCGATGGTCGACAGCCTCGTCGGGCGCGTCTCCAGCAACAAGGACGACGTGCGCACGGCAGCGACGTTGTACGACCAGCTGATCCCGCACGACCTGCGGAGCGCGTTCCAGACGACGTCGGGCGTGCAGTTCGTGGTCGACTCGACGACGGCCAACTATCCGTGGGAGTTGCTCGGCGCGCCCGTGCCCCTCCGACAGGCGTCAAGCCGGCGGCTCGTTCGGCGGGGCGATGCGCCAGTTCACCGAATCGGAGGACCGCAGGCTCAACCCGGAGCGAGCCTCGTTCGGCAGCGCGCTCGTGATCGCGGCTGCCAACGTCCCCGGCGAGAACGAGCTGCCCAACGTGCTCGTCGAAGCCGACGTCGTGTCACGCCTGCTCGAAAGCGCGCTGCCGGGCAAGCTCACGCTGCTCGACGACCGCCGTCGCGAGATCGACCTGGTACGTGTCCAGAACGAGCTGTTCGCCGACCATCAAGTGCTGCACATCGCCAGCCACGGCGTCTACACCGAGGGTCGGCCCGACTCGACGGGGGCGATCCTGTCGTCCGAATGCCTGTTGACCGTCGACACCGTTCGCCAGCTCCGCTTCGTGCCCGACGTCGTGTTCCTCAACTGCTGCAGCCTCGGCCGGAGCGGGATGAACCGACTGGCCGCCGGACTCGCCCGCGAGTTCATGGCGATCGGAGTGCGAGCACTCGTCGCCGCCGCCTGGCCGATCGACGACGCCGCCGCCAGTGCGTTCGCCGAGACGTTCTACACCGAGTTGATCGCCGGCCGCCCGCTGGGCGACACGGTCACGCGTGCCCGCAACCGCAGCGCCGAGTTGGGTGGCCGCGAGACGTGGGCGGCCTACCAGTGCTACGGCGATCCGGGCTTCGTCCTGCGCGGGGCGCGGGCGACACTCAGCACTGCCGTCACCGAGCCGGTCAGCGTGTCCGACCTGATCGCCCGGCTCGACACGGTCGCCGTCCAGACGTCCGACCTCGGCCGACCAGGTCGCGGGGGAGTGCACGATCGCCGGCGGCGCCTGTTCGCCTCGTGGGCCGAGCTCGCCGCCTGGATCGACAGTCGCCCGTCGGTGGCATGCGACACGTCGATCCAGCGACGGTTGGCGGTCGTCGCTCGCGACCTCGGCGAGTACCGGGCGGCCGCCGATCGGTACCGGCAGTTCGTGGTGCGCGACGAGGCCACGGACGAAATGGTGACGCCGGTCGTCGGCGCCACCGGCCGCACGACGTCGGTCGGCGATCTGCAGCAGACGGCGAACTGCCTCACTCGCGCCGCTCAGAAGGCGGCGCGTGACGCTCCTCCGGGCACCGACCCGCAACTGGCGGAGACGATCCGTTGCGAGCTCGACCTGGCGATCGAACTGGGGCAGCGGGCGGTCGAGTTGCTGCCTGATCGGGAGAGCTTCGGCGTGCTGGCGAGCGCCTTCAAGCGGGCGGCCACGGTCGACGTCGAGCGGCGCGATGCGCTCCTGATCGAAGCCGTCACCAATTACCGGCTCGCCGACGAGCACGACACCGACGAGCGGTTCGGCGCCGAGAACGCGCTGCAGCTGGCGGTGTTGCTCGGCGGTGAGACCGCTGAATGGGCCAAGCAGCAGATCGACCGCCGGGCGGTGCCGGCCGACGACTCGGCCGCGGACAACCCCACTGGCCGGCGGCTGGTCGATCAACGCCGCGCCGATCCGCTCGACTACTGGAGCCGAGTCGATGTCGGTGACCGCGAGCTGACGCGGCTGATCGGTTCCGACGACGAAGGGGAACGTGAGGCGGCGACCGCCGCCGTCGTCGCCGGCTACCAGCGGGCGTTCGCCTCACGCTCCACGTGGGCGCAGCGTCAGAGCCCGATCGATCACCTGCGCGATCTCTCGTCGCTGCTGCCGTCGGGTGACGTCCGGCTCGAGTACCTCAAGCGGGCGTGTGGCGAATTGGAGCAGTGGGAAGACGTCCACGTCGAAGAGACGACGGTCGATCCCGAACCCGGCCCATGAAGCTCTTCATCAGCTATCGCCGGAGCGACACCGGCGGGCGCGCCGGTCGGCTGTTCGACCTGATGGTCGCCCGCTTCGGGTCGCGGCAACATCTTCCAGGACGTGGCCGCCATCGAGCCGGGGGCCGACTTCGCCCGACGCGTCGACGACGCCATCTCCAGCAGCGACGCCGTGCTGGTGGTGATCGGTCCGGAGTGGTTGTCGACCACCGGTCCGGACGGCACGCGCCGGCTCGACGATCCCGACGACTACGTCCGCCGCGAGGTCGGCTCGGCGCTGCGCTCGGGGGCACGTGTCGTTCCGGTGCTGGTCGACGAAGCCGAGCTGCCCGGCGCCGACGACCTCCCGGACGATCTCCAGGCCTTGGCCAGCCGGCAATCGGTGACGCTCAGGGATGCCACGTGGCACCAGGATGCCGACGCCCTCGTGCGCAGGCTCGAAGGGGGCGACGTCGTCGACGAGGAGCACCCGCGGCGGCGTTTCCTCGTGGCCGGCCTCGTCGTGGTGCTCGTGATCGCGGCGCTCGCCGGCTGGTTCCTGCTCGGTGACGACGACGACGAGTCCGACGCCGACGACGGGGTGCTGACGAACTGTCCCACCACAGACGACACGTGGACGTCGCTGGTCGCCCCCGAGGATTCGGTTCGCCAAGCCCAACTCGACGGGCAGGACATCGAGTACGAGGTGCTCGGCGCCGGCTACGAGCTGGATCAGCCCGGTGAGTACTCGGTGGTCGTCGACGTCGAGTTCCGCAACACGACGGCGGTGGCCGACCCGAACGCAGTGCCGTACTTCTCGTGGGTGTTGATGGACCGGTTGCTGCTCGACGGACTGGCGATCGACGCCCCGTGGTGCTTCACCTTGACCGCCGGCGACAACAACGTCGCCGCCGGCCAGCGTGCCATCGGCCGGGTGGGCTTCAGGACCGACCAGGACCCGGCCGGGGCGGTATTGGAGCTCGAGGTCGAGGGTGGCGGGACGATCGTGGTCACCGATTCGGCGTGATCGCGACGCCACCAGCAGCCGGACTGGCAATGGCAGCGAGCCGCGCGGGGAGGGTTGATGGCCGACGGTGACGACGCCTTCATCTCGTACAGCCATGCCGCCGACGCGCGAGTGGCGACCGAGCTCGAGCACGGGTTGGAGCGCCTCGCCCGGCCATGGAACCGGCTGCGGGCGATGTCGGTGTTCCGCGACCAGTCCGATCTCACGCTCAACCCCGATCTCTGGAAGACGATCAGCGGACGGCTCGATGCCTCGCGCTTCCTGATCCTGCTGCTCTCGCCGGAGTCGGCTCGCTCGGTCTGGGTCAACCGCGAGGCGGCGCACTGGTGCGACACGAAAGGCGCCGACCGGGTTCTGCTCGTGTGGACCGGGGGCGAGTTGGACTGGGACGACGAGACCGACGACTTCAGTGCCGGGTCGACGGCAGTGCCCGACGCGCTGCGCGGTCGTTTCGCTCGCGAACCGCTGTTCCTCGACCTGCGTTGGGCGAGAGACGAGAAGGAGCTCTCGCTGCGGCTCTCGCGTTTCCGTTCGGCGGTCGCTCAGGTCGCGGCGCCGATCCGCGGCCTCCCTCCGGACGAGCTCGAGGGCGAGGACATCCGCATGCATCGTCGCGCCCGACGGTTGGCACGTGGGGCGGTCGCCGTGGTCGTGGCACTCGCCCTCGCCGCCTCGGTGGCGGCGATCGTCGCCGTGAGGAACGCCCAGCGTGCCGACCGGCGAACGCGGGAAGCGATCGCCCGCCAGGTCGGGCTGGCCGCGCTCGATCTTCCGGCGTCCGAGATCGACCGAGCGTTCCTGATGTCGCTCGCCTCCGGTGAGCTGGCGTCGAGCGGAGATCCCGAACGATTCCAATCGGCGCAGGTTCTGATCGGCCGCTACTCGAGGCTCGATCGATTGCTCCAACCCGCCGATGCCGAGTCGTTCGTCAACGTCGGCGGCCTGGCGTTCGGCGGCGATGGGCAGACGATCGCGGCGGCGATGGGCGCAGCCAACGGATCGAGATCGCTCGCGACGTGGCAGCTGTCGACCGCTCCGGACTCGCAGGTGACGCCGTTGCCACCCGATGCCGGTGGCCGGCTGGCGGTCGTCGACGACGGGTCGGACGTGGTCGTCAGTGGCGGGGCGGGGGACTCGGTCCACGACGACGGATCGGGTGCGCGTCGAGTCGATTGGAGGCCGGATCGTCGACGACGATCGATGGTCGGGAGCAGCCTGGGTGACCGGTCCCGACGATCAGCTCTCGCTGGTCACACTCGACGACGGCGCAGTGCTCCTGAGCTACCCCGGCGTGTCCGCACCCGTCGTCGATGTCGCCCACGGGAGAGCGGCGGCGCTCGCCGGTAGCGAGCTGACGATCTACGAGCTCACTTCGGGTCGCGTCGTAGCCGAGGCGTCGGACGCGCCGCCTGGCGGTCCGATCGCGATCGGTTCCGGCGACGCCACGGCCGTGGTCGAAGCCGGACAGGATGGTGCGCTCCACCGCTGGAGTCGACAGGCCGGCCGGCTCGTCGCCGGCGAGCCGGTGCCGATGCCGGATGTCGTGGGCACTCCGACATGGATGGCGGTCTCGACGCAGGGAGACAGGGTGCTCGTCGTCGGGACGCGGGGGACGGCACTGATCGAGCTCGACAGCGGCGCGGTGGTCTCGACGCTCGGTGCCGGCACCACTGTGATCGCCCCCGACCCGTCCGGCCGGTTCGTCGCGCTCGGGGGCAGCCGCTTGTCGGTGTGGGACCTCGATGCCGGTCAGCGGGCGTTCGCCGTGCCCCAGGTGGCGGCGGCACTCGACTGGAGCGGGCCGTGCGACCAGCCGCCGGCGTGCAAGTTGGTGGCGGCCGGCGTCGCCATCGACGTGATCGACCCGGTCGCCGAGACCCAGGTCCGCCTGGTCGAAGAGATCGGGGCGCAGGCGGTGGCGATCTCGCGTGACGGGTCGAAGGTGATCAGTGGCGGGCTCGGGCCCACCGTTGCGGTCTGGAGCGTGCGCCCGAGCACCGACGACTCGGGCCGTGAGCCGGTGTCGCCCGATGACCTGGCAGTGGTCGCACCCGCCGCCGGCACCGCGCCGTCCGAATCGTCGCAATGCGGCGCCGGGTTGCGGGCGGCCAGCCCGGACGGCGCCTACGTCGTCGCCGTCGAGCCGGACACGGCGATCGCCAGGCTGTGCCGGGCCGACGACGGAAGTCGGGTGGCCGTGTCGCAGCTCAACGACACGCTCGGCGAGGTCACCGCCGTCGCCGTCGACGATGACGGGGGAGTGACGCTCGGCCGGTCGGCAGGGTTCGTCGAGTACTACGTCCCGGCCGACGGGCGGTTCCAGACCGGGACGGCGATCGATGTCCGCGTCGGCGGTGAGCCGGTCGAGGTGACAGCGCTCGCCGCGCGCGGCGGAGTGGTTGTCGCTGGCATCCGCTTCCGCGACGCCGCCGCGATGCCGGCCCGGGTGGTCATCTGGCGTCTCGACAGGCGCGAGCCGACATCGTTCGCCGTCGACTACATGGACATCGCCGCCGTCGGCGTGCTCGATGCCGATGCCAGCGCCGTGGTCGTGGCCGGTCGCGACGCCGACGACGGCCCCGTCACCATCCAGATGTGGGACACCGTCTCGCGCCGCCGCGTCGGGCGCGCCTTGACCGGGCTCACCGGGGACGTCACGGCGCTCGTCGGATCCGACACGTCGGTGGTCGGCGTCGACGATTCGGGTCGGGCCTATCGGTGGCGCCTCGATCCGGACCCGACCCGGGAGGTGTGCGCGATCGTCGGCCGCTCGCTCGCCGAGCAGGAGTGGGACGAGTTCGCCGGCGGCACGCTCCAGCGCTACCGCTTCGAGAGCCCGTGTCCGGTGTGATCAGCAGGGTCGGCCGGTGGCGATGTGCACGATCACCGGGTTCACCGGCGGCCAAGGTGGTGACGTCGACCTGCAGCCCGTCGGCGTTCTCGTACACGAGGTCGGGCTGGTTGGCGCTGGTCACCAACGTCACGTAGTCGCTGCCTTCGTTCGGCTGGCGGCACGGGCGGGCGATGTCGACCACCTTGAGACCGTTGTTGCACAGTGAGCTGATCCCGTTCGACCAGTACGAGCCGACCGAGCTCCATTCGGTCACCTCGAAGGTCTCGTCGCTCGTGCAGTCGGGGAAGAAGTCCAGCGACGGCACGGTGTTGACCGACGTGACGAACTGATCCGGGTTGGTGGGATCACGTCGCACGACCCACGGTTCGAGGTCGGCGACCTTGATCCGGAACTCCTCGGGCTCACCCACGATCCTGGCCTGGAACGGGAAGTTGCAGATCCATTGCTCCTCGTCGTCGCCGACGTCCGTGAACGAGCTCGTGGCGAGCGTCCCCTCGCCGAGCACTTCGTCGCCTTCTCGGGCGAGGATCACGAACGGTGCGCCCGACACCAAGCCCTCGGTCCACGGCGGTGGGACGTCGCGTCCGGCCCAGCCACTGCACGTGCCGTCCTCGTTGCGGATCGCCTCGCTGAAGCTGTCGGTCGATCCCTCGCCGACGCCGCCCGAGTTGCCGGCGACGGCGACACCCACGATGTCGCTGGTGACGACGGGAATCGTCTCAGGAGTGGTCGGTTCGGTCGGCGGTGAGGTCGGGTCGACCGGGTCGGTGGGGTCGGGCCCCGTGTCGCCGGTGGCGATCGGATCGGTGGGGGCCGAGCTGGTGACCGGGGGTTCCGTCGATTCGCCCGAGGTTGCTTCCGAGGTTCCCTCTGAGGTCTCGTCGCTGCCACAGGCGGCGAGCACCGTCGCCAGCACCGCAATCGCGAGCACGCCGCGTCTGTTCATCGTGACCTCCCATCGTCGGGTCTCATGTGCACAGAGCGCTCTCGATCCTGTCAGATACAATCGGGGCCTGCACCGCTGGCCGGATCCGATCGCTGACGTCGACGGTGCCACACTTGCGAAGGTGGGCGCGGATCGGCCGATCTACCTGAGTCTGGTCAGACGCAGTTGGCTGCCTTGACTCGGTGTCAGCCCGGTTCCACCATCGTCGCGTGCCTGGGTTGATACAGGCCGACCTCACCTCCTCCTGGAAGACGGATCTTGGTCACCGATCCCCAGCGAGCCTCCTCGACCTCGGAACAATCAACGCCTCTTGCGCCGAGTGCCCGCATCTCTGCCGCGAGGTCATCGCACATCAAGTACAACTCCGCCCCGGCACTGTCGGCAGGGTGCACCGCGAGTTCCGCCGGGGGCAGACCGAAGATCAACCATCCGCCGCCGGCGTCGACATGCTCGAAGCCGAGCACGTCGGACAAGAAGGCGCGATCTGCCTCAGCGTCGCTGCTGAACACGACCACATGAGCACCGAAGATCATCGAGCCAGACTGCCCGCCCCGGCTTTCAATGTCCAGGGCGGATCTCCGAATACCGGCGCGGTTCGGCGGCGGTGGCCTCGGCGCGTCGCTTGACTGACGATGCGCGTGGTGGTTGTGGCTGAGGGCAGTCACCCGCCCGACTCGCCGTGGTCGCCGACCGAACCGGCGTATGCATCGATCGCTGTCAGAATTGCTCGCGACGTTGCTAGCGAATCCGAACTGTCGTTACCGCCTGCGCTTGCGTGACTGGATCGAACGAGATCGGATCGAGCACGTCGAAGAACGCAAACACCGTCGCCTCGCCGCGTGAGAACGCCACGCCGCCCGAGGTCACCGGAACGAACAGCCGGTGCCAGCGGTCGTCGCACGAGATGGCGTCACCCTCCACGAACGCGGTTCCACTCGCGCCGCCGACGACGCCCGTCGACAGTTCGATCGACAAACCAGCGGCGACCCACGGTTGGTCACAGCGCACCGACACGGCGACCACGGCAGTGCCGTCGCCCTTCAGCCGCACGTGCGTTCCGACGGCGACCTTCGCCGCCGGTTCGACCCACACACGCTGCGAGTCGACACCCTGCTGCTTGGGATCGCCCGTGACCGCATCGATGACCGTCAGCCGTGCCGTGATATCGGCCGGTCCGGGCTCGAAGGCCTCGGGACCGCTCACCCGGAGCCGATGCCAACGTCCGTCGCACGTCAGGTCGACGAAGGCCGCCTGCTCGACCGAGAAGTCGTTCTGCGAGTAGCCGATGACCAGTTCCTGCAGCACGTTGCCCGGCGCGGCAACGCGCCGTCAGATTGAGCAGGATGGACCCTCGTTGCCCTTCCTTCGCGAACGGTGAGATGTCGACCTGAGCATCAGCCCGGCGACCGTCGGCATGCGCCGCCGAACCTGCCGTTCCGAACAAACTCAGCCCGATCGCGCCCGCCGCGAGATAACGCCAAATAAGCCGTCGTGTCCCCATGTCAAAGTTCCCTTCGCCCGTCCAGCGAACACCGATGTTCGCCCCGCACTCCGAACAGTAGCGCTGTTACATCGACGCGCCGTCACGCAGCGACCGACCAGACCTGACGGCGCGGTGACACGGCCCTTCGGGCGGTTCCGGTTACCGCGTGATCGGTGGCATGGCGACTCCCTCGGGTGCACGGTCGATGGTGGGGCCGATGTGGAACGTGACTCCGTCGGGACGTTTCCATGTCGCTGTTCGATCGGGGGTCAACGTCAATCGCCAACCGCCTTCGTGCAAGCGGTGATGGTCTGCGTTGCAGACGGGCGCGAGATTGTCGATGTCGGTCTTGCCGCCCTCGTACCAGGGGATGACGTGGTGGATGTGGCAGTCGTCGAACGGGACGGTGCAGGTGGGGTAGATGCACGTTGCATGCATCGAGCGCAACACCTGGCGCTGCGCCGGCGTGGCCACTCGTGCTGCTCGTCCGGCGTCGAGCGCCTGTCCCTTGCCGTTGAGCACGACGGGCAGGATCTCGGCATCGCAGCACCATCCGCGCACCGTGGCGACCGGCAACGGAGTGCCGTTGTCGGCCTCGCACACGGAACGGGCGTGCAGACCTGATCGCAGCGTGTCGAGGTCGACGAGGACCGTGATCGATGGAACCCGTTGCGGTCCCTCGCCGCCACCGATGGCAGCGATCAAGGCCTCGACCTCGAGCTGATCCCACGCCGTCTGACGGTGTGTGGGTTGCTGGCGGAGCTTGGCGCGGCGGTTGGTGACCGCCGACCAGAAGGCACGATCGCGGACGGGATCGAGCGAGATCAGCGTCTGGCACATGCCCGTCCGCGGTCTGTCCAGCGCTTGATCTTCGACGCCTCGCGCTGACGCTGCAACTCGTCGACGTCCGATGTTCCAGGCCCGGCGGCGCTGAGCAACCGGGCGAGATCGCGACAGCTGCGACCGAACACGTCGACGTCCATCCGTTCGGCGTCGGTCACCAGATGTTCGCCGAGTGCCAGGAACTCGGCCCGGGTCGCCTGGTCGAGGTCGCGCGTGGCCTGAGCGATGGCGTCGACATGCCCGGCGGACACAGCGCCGGTGGCGAGCGCATCCTCGAACTCCGGCAGTGCGCTGCACACCCGCTCGCGTTCGTCGGCGGTTCGGGCGTCCTTGCCGGATTGGCGACCCTCGCGGGACAGCAGGTCGCGCGGCGCCTCGGCGCGCCCCTCGGCCGCCAGTTGCCGCTGGCGACGCGTGATCCGGACCTGCAGGGAGTCGCACCATGCCCGGTGGTCGGCCATGTGCTTGGTCAGCTCGGCCAACTCGTCACGGTCCATCACGTCAGGGTCCGCCTCACACAACGCCGCGTAGGCAGCCTTGGTGTCGGAACATCGCATCATTGATTCCTCCAATCGATCGATCGTCAACGGGAGGGGAAGTCGGACTCTGATCATGCGCATGGGGGTGTGACGGTGGTGTCCGATCCGAGCCGCGGTGTGAGAATCGTTGGTCGCACAGGAGGTGTTGCCATGGCGAACAGGGACTCGCTGGTCTGCCCGTCGTGTGGGGTCGCGCTGCGTGACGCCGACGCCATCGTGGAGGTGGGGGCGCGGTTGTTCCATGCCGGATGTGCTGAAGCCGCATTCGCGGACACCCCGGAATGGGAGCGCGCCCGTGCGTCGACGTTGTCGGAATGGGCTCGCGGCGCGGGCCGGGCCGGTAGCGCCTGAACCGCCGCGTCGAGTGGTGAGCCTCGATGCCAAACTTCCGCCGATGGGTTTGACGTTCGAGCGTGTGAGCCCTGACCAGGCCAGTGCGGTGGTGACCTTCCTCTGCGGCAGTGAATGGCCGTTTCATGGCGCCGCCCGGCTCTCGGTCGCCGAGGCCGAGGCGATCAGCGTCTCGGACGACGGCACGCGGTCGTTCTGGATCCGTGACATGGGAACCGTCGTCGGGCTCGTCCGGCTGCTCGACCTCGAGGATGTCGATGACGGAAGCCCGCTGTTCGACCTACGGATCGCCAGCGAGCATCGCGGCCGTGGCGTCGGCACCGCGGCAGTGCAGTGGTTGTCCAGCTATCTGTTCGTCGAGTTCCCCGTGCTGCATCGCATCGAGGCGACGACGCGGAACGACAATGCGGCGATGATCGCCGTCCTGGAGCGGTGCGGCTATCGCCGCGAAGGTGTGCTTCGTGAGGCGTGGAAGAGCGGCGACGGCTCGCGTCACGACACGATGATCTATGGGCTCCTGCGAGGCGAGTGGTCGGCCGGCGCGTCTGAATAGCCCCGACAGCCTCGCCGTGCTCGTGCCTGCATCGACTCGGGTCCCCGGGGCAGACTTTCTGATCGGCATTGTCGATTCAGTGATGTCCGACGCGTCATGGTGATGTCGGCGATGGTCGCCGGCCCAGAGGTAGAGGAGTTGCCATGAAGTACTTCGTTCTGCTCGCCGGCTACGGCGAGATGCCGGCGTGGGATGACGCTGACGCCAGAGGAGCAGGAGGCCGGGATGGCCAAGCACGTCGCGTTCGATGAGGCGTGCGCAGCCCGAGCCGGGCGTGGAGATCCTGAGTGGCGAGGCGTTGGGGGACGGCTCGATGGCCACCACGTTGCGCACCCGCGGCGGCGAGATGACCATCACCGACGGCCCGTTCGCCGAAGCGGCGGAGCAGATCGGGGGCTACTACCTGCTCGATGCGCCCGACCTCGACACGGTGATCGAGCTGTGCCGGATCCTGCCCGCCTATGACATCGACATCCGACCCGTCCTCGACGTGTCCTGACCGGGTCCTCGAGCAGGTCTTCCGGGCCGAGTGGGGCCGGCTGTTGTCGCTGCTCGTGTCGCGGACCCGCCGTCTCGATCTGGCCGAAGACGCCCTGGGTGAGGCCTTCGCCCGGGCGTCGGAGCGCTGGCCCGGCGACGGGGTGCCGGCCAACCCCGCCGGCTGGCTGTACACCACCGCCTACCGCCACGTCGTCGGGCGGCTCCGGGCCGAGGCCGATCGCCGGACGCAAGGCGCCGCTGCTCGCGGTCCGACCCGGATGGGTGCCGCCCGGCGATTCGCGGGAGGAGTTGGCCGACGATCGTCTGCAGCTCATCCTGTTGTGCTGTCACCCGGCGCTGCCGCGGGAATCACGGTCGGCGCTGGCGCTCCGCCTCGTCATCGGGACACCGACCGAGCAGATCGCCCGCCTGTTCCTCGTGTCGCCGGCGACGATGGCGGCGCGCCTGACCCGAGCGAAGAAGAAGATCGTGCTCGCCGGCATCCCGCTCGGCGCCCCGCTCGAGGACGAGCTCAGATCACGTCTCGACGAGGTGTGCCGCACGATCTACCTGGCCTTCACCGCCGGGTACACCCCCGGCGCCGGGCCCGACCTGCTGCGGGCCGACCTGGCGGGAGACGCCGTGCGGCTCGCCGCCGTCCTGCACGACCTCGTCCCCGACGCCCCCCAGGTCCGAGCGACTGCTCGCGCTGCTGCTGCTCCAACACTCGCGTCGCGACGCCCGCCAACGACGACGGCCGGCTGGTGACCCTCGCCGACCAGGACCGCTCGATGTGGCACCACGACGAGATCCGGGCCGGGCTCGGCGCTCGTCGCCGGGCTCCCGCCAGCCGAGGGATACGCCGAGGAGCTCCGACTCCAGGCCCTCATCGCCGCCGAGCACGCCCGAGCACCCACCGCCGCGGCGACGGACTGGGCCGCGATCGCCGGGCACTACGCCGACCTCGAAGCACGAACCGGCTCCGCGATCGTGCGGCTCAACCGCGCGGTCGCCGTCGCCGAGGCCCAAGGTCCCCGGGCCGGCCTCGCCCTCCTCGCGGGACTCGACGATGTCCTGCGCGACAACCACCGGGTCGCCGCCGTCCGCGCCGAACTCGCCGAGCGGGCCGGCGACATCGAGCTCGCCCGGGCCTCCTACCGCGATGGCGATCGACCTGTGCGCCAACGACGTCGAACGGCCCACCTGCGCGCACGGCTGGCCGAGACCGAGCCTCCGACCGGTGAGCACCGCACGAGCACCCAGCCATCGCACTGCACGATCCGGCCGGCGGGCGCCCGTGAATGATGCGCGATCAGTTCGACGGCGGCGAGCACGGCCAGCAACAGGAACACTCCGCCGACGGCTGCGAGGGCGATCTTGGTCCGCCGACCCCCGAAACCTCGCGCGAACCGGCCGATCGAGTCGACTTGGCCCATCGGCGTGAGCGCACTGCCCGGGCCATCGTCCACGAACAGCGCGTCATCTGGCAGCGCCGCTGGCGGTCGATCACGGTCGGACGAATCGTCTCCCATCCGGCAACCGTATCCACCCCGAACCGACCCGCGACGAGGCCGGTCACGACGGCGGCTGTGCACGAACGTCAGCGGCCGTACTCCTTGAGCACTCGCTCGCGCACGATGGCGGACACGAACACCCCCATGTCGAACAGTTCTGGACCGTCGACCACGAGCGCCTTCCACGGCGTCGATGCCATCGCCCGCTCGTATGCCTCGAAGTCGTCGAACCAGGCCTCGGAGAAGCCGTCGAAGCCCGGCGCTGCGCCCGCCGGTGCCTCGGATGGCGTGGTTCTGGACGTAGTGACCCATCTCCTCGATGGTCAGCGCGATCCGCCCGTGCGTCGTCCGCCAGTAGTTGTTGGCCTCTTCACGCGACATGTCGAGCCGGTACTGCAAGAGTCCGACGAGCTTGATCCGATCGCCAGGAGGTGTGCTGACCCCGTCCGCGGCAGCGCCCATGCCGACCCGACGCACGCGCTCCTCGATCTCGGCGCCGGCATGGCCACCGCGCCACTCGAGGTCGAAGATCTCGGCGGCGCACTGCTCGGCGGCGGCCCACTCCGCCGACTCGAGGGCGGCGTCGAAGGCGGCCATGTCGGTGAACCACATCGACGTCGTCCCGTCGAATCCGGGTGGTCCGTCGACGGCGCCGTCGTTGGTGGTGGTGACGACGACCGGGTTCTGCACGTAGCGCTCGAGCCCGGCAGGGACAGCTGCATCGGAGCGAGCTCCTCGAGCCAGCGCCGGTCGGCCTCGGTGCGCTCGAGCTCGAGGATCGAACTTCATGAACGTGGTGTGCTTGATCATCATCTCGGTTCCTGTTGGATGCGAAGTGTCGCGCCGTGCATCAGGCGTCGGTGCGCACACCATCGTGCAACCACAGGCATCGAGCACACATCGTCGGAGCGCCGATCGGCGCCGAGTGCGAGTGTCGTCAGGACCATCGGCAGATGGTGGCCGGTGCGGGCGAAGTAGGAGTCGTCGGTTTCGCCGCGTGCCGGATCGCCACCGGTGACCGGCGCCGGTCCCTGCCACCACGTGCGGTCGACGACGGTCGTGGCGGTCGACTGGCCTGGTGGGTGGTGGCCGGCGCGGACGAGGTAGGCATCCCTGGTCTCGCCTCGTGGATCGCCGCCGATCGGCGCGGCGGGGACGGTCTCCGTCGGGCGGTCGTCGATGTAGACGTCCGTCGGAGCGGTGTCGCCGAGCCACGACGCTCCAACGGTGACGAACACCCCGGCAACAACAGCGGAGAGGATCCATGTGCGGGCTGCATGGTGCCGAGGGTCGTGCTCGATCGGTCTATGGGTCGTTGCGGTCTGCATGTCGGTGCCTCCTGGTCGGGTTCCGCCCTGAACCGGCCGTGCCGGGAACGGAATCACTGACCTGAACGAGCACACCGGAGTCCACTTCGTACGCGTTTCTCACCAACACCCGACGGAATCCGGCGCGGTCAGCCGGCGCGTTCGATGCGGATGTCGCCCGACACCGATCGCAGCCGGATCCGCACCGATCGGCGCTGATCGACGGCCGCCGTCGACGGCGGCTCGGGGAGGGTGACCTTGCCGCTCATCGTCGAGATCTCGGGATCGACCCGGATGCCGGGGGGCAGACCGAGCCGGATGTCGCCCGACACCGTCCTCACGGTGACGGCCGAGCCCGTGCAGCGACGGATCGTGACGTCGCCTGACGCGGTCTCGACCTCGGCGTCGCCGGCGACGTCGTCGGCCTGGATGTCGCCGGATGCCAGCGTGGCGATCAGCCGGCCGCCGACGGCGCGGACGAACACGTCGCCGGACGTTGCCTTGACGGTGGCATCGTTGCGGACCAGATCGAGCCGGGTGTCGCCCGATGCGACCGAAACCTCGGCGCGTACGAGGTCGTCGGCCCTGACGTCGCCCGACACCGATCGAACCCGCAGTGTGCCGAGTGCGCCCTGACTCGAGACGTCGACGGAAGCGCCCTTGATGTTGACGTCGGTGCCGGTCGGCACCTCGGCCACCACACGCGCCGATCGGCCGCGGCGCGATGCCCGGATCGTGATGTTGTCGCCGATCTGTCCGATGTCGAACCCTTCGGCAGCGGATGCGTCGACGGAGATCGACACGATCCCGGCCGAGCCCGTGCGGAGCAGGATGCTGCCGGCCGCCAACTCGACATCGAGCACGACATGTTGTCCGACGGTGAACGACTCGTCTCGCCTCACCTGGCAACTTTCACAGATCGAAGCTCTCGTTGTAGTGCTTGCCGCGCCCACGCTCACGTCCCGCTCGCTTGCCGAGCGCGTCGACCACCCACGAGTTGACCGAGTCGCCGGTGTTCCGGGCGGAGTCCTCGATCAGCTGCTTGAGTGCCGGCGGGAGCCGCAACGTGATGCGGGCGTCGAGCTCGTCCGCCGACGGCCGACTTTCGGCCGACCGAGGGGCCTCGCCGACGCGAAGCGTCGGATCGCCCTCGCTGAGCACGACGTCGACGGTCTGCTCGGGGAGCTGTGCCCGAACTTCCTCCGCCGCCTGTTCGGCGATCTCCATCGCCGCCACCTGGAGCGCCGGCCCGAGGGCGTCGACGAGCTGGCTCACCGCCGCCTCGACGGCCGGGTCGTTGGCGGCCATCGACGGCCTGGGTGAGCAGCGTGGCCTGGACGGAGTTGATGATCGGTCGGATCTGCACGTCAGCGCCGCCGGCGCCGCTTGGGCCTGGTGAAGCGGGCATCTGGACCCGGCTGCCGGGTGAGCCGGCGACGCTGGTCGTCGTGGAGTGTTCGCATCAGTTCGAGTTCGAGTGGGCTCATGGTCTCGTGCTTTCGTCAGTGCCACCGTCAGAGTGACATCGAGATGATGTCACCATGATGTCACAACGACATCGAGATGTCAACCCCATCCGTCGATCCTGGCCACGGCGTCGTTTGGGGCTCCGTGGCGTTGGGTATCCGGGCGGTCATGATTCGTGTGGGTGGTGGGCAGCAACCGCGCTGCCGGCCGTCGTGAGCTCGCAAGCGGCGTTGCCCCGGACGGTCCCCTCGACGTCCGGCGCCGACCAGCGCCCCGAGGTGAGCGCCGGGTCGTTGGCGGGCGTCGTGGTGGTCGGTGTGATCGCCCTCGCCGCCGCCGTGTTCGTGGCCCGTCTGCAACAGGTGATCGGGCTCACGCTCGCGGCGGCCTGCCTGGCCTTGATCACCCTCCCGTTCCAGAGGTGGCTCCAACGCGGGATCGGTGGTGTGGCATCGATGATCGTCACGGCGATCGGATCGTTGGTTGCCGCCATCACGCTCGGTTACGTCGTGCTGCGCGACCTCCGCAACCAGGCCGCTTCCGTCGCGGATCTCGTGCTGGAGCGACTCGATCAGGTTCGACCGGGCTCCTTCGCCGATCGCGTGGTCTCGTCGTTGCAGCTCGACGTCGCCATCGAAGAATGGTTGTCACGCGTGCCGTCGATCGTGGTCGTCGGCAACGAGGGCGGCACGGAGGTCGGGCATCAGCTCGTCTCACTGTTGGCGGTGGTGATCCTCGCCGCCTTCTTCCAGTCGAGCGGGCGCACGATCGTCGACTGGGTCGTCGCTCGATGGCCGCGCGACGCCTCCGAACCCGAGCCGCAAGGTGCCCGGGTCGTCGCCCGCGAGTTCCTGCACGATCTCGAGCGGCCGCGGCATCGGCTACGTCCGACGCTCGCTGCTGTTGGGCGGGCGTGGTGTCGGCTGCAGTTGCAACGGTCTGCTCAGCTGTGTGACCTGCCGGGTGCGGTCGGCGGTGGGGATCTGGGCCGGCGTGTGGTTCGTGGTGCCGGCGATCGGAACAGTCGATCGGATTGCTGCCGTTGGTGGTGCTGCTCGCCCTCGACCCGCGGCCTCTGGCGTGGACGGCACTCGCCACCGCCGCCCTCCTGGGTCTGGCGGCGATGTACGTCCGGCGCCGGTTGATCGAGCCGGCGACACTCCGCGTCGGCGTCGCCCCGTATGTGATCAGCGTCGGTCTCGGCATCGCCATCGCCGGGATCGGTGGCTCGCTGATCGCGCTCGTGCTCGGTGTGGTGATCTGTGCTGCGCTCACGAACCCGTCACCGCCGAGCCGTCCGCCGCTCTGGCAGCTCGATCCACGGCACGCCCGTTCGATCGGGGGGATCACCGTCCCCACCGGTTGGCGGGGCGCTCTGCTGGCGATGGCGATGCTGTCGACGGGCGTGCTGATCTGGGCCTTCCTGCACCGAGCGACGCCGGCGATCGTGTGGCTGCTGATCGGAGGCTTCGTGGCGATCGCCCTCAGCCGGCCGATCGCGTGGCTCGAGACGCGCACCCGGCTCACGCGGCAGGCGGCGGCGGCGATGCTGGTGATCGTGCTCGGATTCGTCGCCGTGGCAGTCACGATCGCCGGGGCCGACGACGGGGCCCGCGCCACGACGACCGTCACCGAACGGCTCCCCGACGTGGTCGCCGACCTGGAGGACACACGACTGATCGGCGGCTTCCTGCGCGACCGCGAGGCGTCGGTGTGGATCGACGAGCAGATGAACGACCTCCCGCAGCGCCTCGAACGGGCGCGACCCGAGGAGTGGCTGCCGACGATCGGAGCGCGGCTGGTCGACATGTTCTGGACGGCGGTGTTCGCGATCGCACTCCTGCTCGACGGGCCGCGGCTGCTGACCGCCGCCCAGCGCCGCGTGCCCGGCCCGGCACCGACGACAGTCCACGCGGCTCACTGCCGCGATGGGCACGGCGCTGACCGGCTACGCGGCCGGGGCGGCGCTGGTCGCCGGGATCAACGCCACCGTGGTGTTCACGATCGCCGTGGTGCTCGGGGTCGGTCTGGCGCCGATCCTCGCCGCGTGGGCCTTCGTGTGGAACTTCGTGCCGCAGATCGGCGGCTTCATGGGCGGGCTTCCGCTGATCCTGTTCGCGCTGATCGCCGGCCCGATGCGCGGGCTGGTGGCGGGCCTGCTGTACCTCGTGTACCAGTTCATCGAGAACCACCTCATCCAACCGGCCGTGATCGGTGCCGCGATCGACGTCGCTCCGTGGGGGACCTTGATCGCCGCTCTGGTCGGCGGCGCTGCGGCAGGCGTGATCGGCGCCGTCGTGATCACTCCGTTGGTCGGAGTCGTGCGCGTCGTGCAGGTCGAGCTCGCCCGCGACGACTTCCCCGGGGCGACCGTCCGCGGCGATCCGGTGCCGGTCGCCGAGGTCGAGACCGCCACGGCCGACCCCGAGGCCGGGGTCGAAGCCGTGCCCGGGCGTCGACCGAGCGCCGCCGCCGGCTTCCTGTAACCGGCGCCGAAGTCCTCAGCGCGGATCGTCAGCGCGGCTCGAGGCCGAGCGTCGTTCTGGCGAGCAGGTCGAAGGCGCGGTTGGCGCCGAGCGGATGCATGAACGCCCCCGCCCGAGCATCCCTCCACGCCTTGCCCAGCGGATGCCCGGCCAGGTACCCGGCGCCGCCGGTGAGCGCCAGCGCCCGGTCGGTCGACACGTCCGGCCGCCTCGTTGATGTGGGTCTTGGCCGCCTGAACCTCGGCGTACATCGCTTGCGCCTCGGCGATCGACGCTTCGTCGGCCGGGAACGCTGGCGTGGTACTCGTCGATCAGCCGACCGGCGCGATCGAGACGGCGCGCATGGTGGCGATGTCGACGTGTTCTCGGCCAGCCGCATCATGGCGTGCGGGTCGTCGAGCGTTGTCTCGACTCCGCCGGCGGAGCGAGTCGACGATGCGTGCATGGGCCGACTCGGCGATGCCGAGCGACGCCGCGGCGTGGAAGGCGCCCGACGCCAGGAAGCGGTCGAACATGGCGGCCGAATAGCAACCTGCCGGAAAGCCGTACCTGAGCGCGTCGGCTCCGATGCGGACATCGTGGAACGACACCGAGCCCGACTCCGAGGCGCGCATGCCGAGTGCATCCCAGTCGTGGGGGATGAAGACTCCCGGGGCACTGGCGGGCACCAGGGCGAATCCGTAGCGATCGTCACCGTTGTCGTCTTGGTACGTCACGCCGACGTTGATCATCGTCGCTGCCGGCGCCATCGTGGCGAACACCTTGTGGCCGTCGATCCGCCAGCCCTCGTCGACGCGCTCGGCACGGGTCGACGGCCGCGTGAGGTCCTGCGGCGACGGCTCGCTGATCGCCGTCGCGAACACGACGTCGGCGGCTGCGATCAGTCTGCAGCGCACCGGCCAGCGACTCGGCCGCCTCGGTCTCGCCGCGTGCCGTGGCCACCTGCCATCGCCGCACGATGTTCAACAGCACGGCGAAGTGCATGTTGACGCCGATCGATGTCGCCGCGTCACCACGGGCGAGGCGCGACATCGCGACCAACACGTCGTGCACCGAGTCGACGCCGGCGCCTCCCAGCGCGACCGGGATCGGCGAGGCGAGGAACCCGTTGGCGCACAGACGATCGAGATGCTCGACGGCGAAGGTCGCCGAGCGGTCGTGCTCGAGGGCGGCCTCGGCGAACTCGGCCGAGAATGCCTCGGCCTGTTCGACCATCGTCGCCCCGCCGGCTGTGGCTGCGGTCAGTTCGGCGCCGACTGGGAGGCGCGCGGTGAGCGTTGTCGTGGACATGGTCGATCTCCTGGAGCTGGGTCGTCGTCGTGTGTTCAGCTCACCGAGCTGAACCGGGTGCGATAGGTGGCGGCCCGCTGACGCGCCGACGCTGAGCCGGTCGTGTCGCCCAGGCCCTGCAGGGCGCGTGCACGCTGGGCCCAGCCGTAGACGCTGGTCTCGCGCACGCCGAGCCGTTCGGCGGTGAGGGCGCGTGCCAACTCGAACCGTCCGGAACGGAGGGCCGACTCGAGCAGTGTCCGCTGGAGCGCGTCGCGTTGAGCGTGCGAGCCACCGAAGTGCTGGAAGCTGCGGCGGATCGGCATCAGGTCGGCGATCACGTCGGCGTGACGATCCTCGGCGAAGGCGATGACGGCGCGGCACGCCGGCAGCCCGATCTCGGCCGTCATCCGGGCGTTCGTTCCCGAGCCGCCGTCGAGCCAGCGGTCGAGCCGGTTGGCCACGGCATGCGCCTCGGTCATCCGCCCGGCACCGATCAGCGCCATCGTGGCGTGCAGGTCGTTGAACGCATACCACGGCTCAGCCGCGGCCTTGGGGGCCCAGGCATCGGCGAGTGGGCCGAACCGACCTCCGGTGTCGGATCCGTCCAGCAGCAGCCGCCACAGCAGCGCGCTGGCGTCGAGCATCTCGATCGGCACGCCGAGCGAGCCGGCGTGGTGGATCTCGGCGTCGTAGATCGCCAGTGCCCGCTCGGGGTGGCCGGCCTCGAGGTGGTAGATCGCCAGGTGCCACCAGTTGTGGACGGTGAACAGGTTGTCCGACTCCCATCGCGTGCTGTCCGACGTCATGAAGGTGATGCCGTCGTCGACCCTGCCCTGCATCTCGTAGGTGTGGGCGACGGCGTGGATCGCCCACACGTCGTCGGCGTTGGCCTCGACGGCGGCGAGGCCGGCATCGAGCGCCTGCCCGTAGTGGCCCGACTCCTCCAGCCCGAAGGCGGCCATGCCTTGCACGAACGGGGCGTGCGGATGGTCGCCGAGCTCGCGCAGCGACCGGATCGGCCGATCGCGCAGGTTCTGGGCGTCGCCGAGGAAGAAGTCGAGCTGATGCCCGAGCATCAGCGCCAGCAGGTCGCCGGGCCAGCGGATCAGCAGCTCGTCGAGCCGGCGGGCAGCGGCCGTCCAGTCGCCTCCCTGCCAGGCGCCGATCGCCGCTGCGTGGGCCTGTTCACGGGCGTTGCCGTCGCCGGCGGTGAGCGCCTCGTAGGCATCGCGGGCGGTGGCGAGGTCGGCCGGGTCGGTGCTCATCAGGTGCAGGTACGCGATCAGGGCGTGCGCCATCGGCACTGGTGTGTCCTGCCCGGCGAGCTCGGTCGCCAGGTCGATCGCCTCGGGGTGGAAGCGGACCAGCCGATCGATCGTCCGGTCGTAGCGCTCGATGGTGTCGGCGTCGCCCGTCATCGGGTTGCCGTGGGCGTCGGTCGCGCTGCCGACGGAAGTGCTGGGTGCGAGCGTGAATGAGGTCATCGCGGTCTCCTGGTTCGTGTTGATGAACAGGAGACGTGAGTTGCGTCCTCACACTGTGAGTCCGCGGCGCTCGATCGTCCACGCCACCTCGGTCTCGGGCCGGTACGAGCACCAGGTGCCGGTACGGATCGAGTTGGCGAGATGGCGCCCGAGGTCGGGGTGGAGTTGGTCGAGCTTGCGGATCGTCGAGCGGATGCGATAGGTGACGGCGGTGCGGGCGCGCTCGGCGCTGGATCCGGTGGTCCGCGAGCGTCCCCCAAGCCGAATGCTTCGCTGAGCTGCTCGACGAGGGCGTCCAGCTCGAGCTCGGCTCGGTCGGCACGCGCGATGTCGTTGTGCCCGCGCGCTTCGTCGATGTCGTGCTGGAGCTCGACGATCCGCGCCTGATAGTCACGACGGGCCTGCTCGTCGAGCGCCGGGCCGGCAGCCCCACCGACGTCCTGACCACCCATCAGCTCGAGCGCGTGAACCTCGACTCCTGGGCGGGCGAACAGCACGGCGAGGTCGCCGATCCCCTTCATGTCGCGGACGCGCACCGTCCTGCCCATGAACCCGACCCGCCAGGAGTCGCCCTCGGCAACGAGCTCGGGACCCGCCATGGCGGCGGCCGTGGAGGGCTTCGACGGGGAGGAGTCGGGGGCCGCCGCGGACGCCGTTGTCGACCCCACCGGCGCGACCTCGAGCGGCGCGGGCCCGGTCCGAGCGCGTCGCGCAGGTGCACGCCCACGGCGCGGGCCGGCGCATCCGCCTGGAGCTCGGCCATCGCCTGCGGGAACAACTCGGGCAGCACCGTGATCGCCGTCGATCGCGGCACGGCGGCGAACAGAACGGTGGCCTGCTCGTCCTCACCGAGGTACTTGGCGATCGGATGCCGCCGTGCGCAAGGTGATGGCGACCTCGCCCAGCGCACCACGGCTGGCGGCGAAGTCGATCGCCTGGCGCCAGAGGGGCTTCGATCCCACCCAGCCGTTCGGTCCGAACGAGGCGACCGCCGCCGTCGTTCGCAGCACGGCGGCGGTCCACCATGGCTGTCCCATCGCCGCTGACGCCGAGCGCGCCAGGCCGAGATCGGCTTCGGCCTCGGCGACGTCACCGGCGCGCAGGAGGACTCGGCGCGCACCAGGTGGGCGAGCACGACGACGAACACGTCGTCGGACTCGTGTCCGCGACGGAGCACCTGGGCGAGCTCGTCGAGTGCCTCGTCGGTGTGACCGGCGACGTCGAGCTCGCCGGCGCGGAAGGCCTGCACCTCGAGCGCCAGCGAGGCGAATCCCGACAGGTCGGCTGCCGTTCGCGACGACTGGAAGTGCTCGGCGGCGATGCGCGGGTCGTCAGCCCTGGCGGCGAGGCCCCAGGCGCGGTGGGCGAGCGCCCGTGCGACGGTGCTCGCCGCCGGATCGTCGACCACGCTCGCCGCCAAGGGGGCCACCTCGTCGGAGCGTCCGGCGATGGCGGCGGCGGTGGCCAGCACCGCCAGCACTTCGGCGCGCCACGGGACGTCGGCATCGGGCCATCGAGCTCGAGACGTGATCCGAGTTGCCACACCTCGTTGGGGCGACCTTCGTGCACGGCGGCGAACATCGGCAACAGCAGCCGGTAGGCACGCGCCGCGTCGGCGTCGCGCTCGAGGCACAGCTCACAGGCTCGGACGAGGTTGGCGTACTGGGTGCTGGCGGCCCCGAGCAGGATCGGGTCCCACTTCGTCGAGGGCACGGGTCACGATGCCATCTGCGGCGGCGACCATCGCCGCCACGAACCGCTCCTGCACTGCGTCGAGCTCGGCCGCCGCTGCCAACTCCTCGAGGGCGTGCTCACGGAGCAGCTCGAGCAGCCGGTAACGGGTCACCGAACCGTGCATCTCGGCGGTCACCAGCGAGCGCTCGACGAGTCGAGCGAGCACGTCGAGCGAGGCCAGCCGATCGGGCTCACCGTCGCCGGCGACGGCGGTCGCCAGACCGAGGTCGAACGGGCCGGTGAACACCCCGAGGCGACGGAAGAACCGCCGCTCGTCCGATGCGAGGAGAGAGGTCGAGAGCTCGATCGCGGCGCGCATCGACTGGTGCCGGTCACCGTCGGCATGGGTGCGCCGAAGCAGATCGAGACGCTGGTCGACGACCGCCAGCAGGTCGCCGGGCGCGATCGCCCGCGTGCGTGCCGCGGCGAGCTCGATCGCCAGGGGCAGGCCATCGAGGCGCCGGCACAGCTCGGCCACGTCGGCGAGCAACGCCGTGCTGGGCTCGAGCGTGGCGCCTGCAGCCGCGGCACGCTCGAGGAACAGGGTCACCGACGGTGACAGCTCGGCATCGGCACCGCCCGGCGCGGGCAGCCCCAGCGGCTCGACCACGACGACCTGCTCGCCGGTGATCCCGAGCGGTTCTCTGCTCGTGGCCAGCACGACGACCGAGCTCGCAGCCGAACTGATCTCGGTGGCGACCTCGCGAGCGGCCTCGAGCACGTGCTCGCAGTTGTCGAGCACGACGATCCCCTTGCGATCGGCCAACACGACGGCCGCCGCGTCGAGTGACTCGAAGCCGAGCGCGTCGACGAGTGGTTCGGCACCCGATCCGGGGTGGACCGATGCGAGCATGCCCATCGTCACGGCCTCGCCGGTGCGGTCCTGGAAGGCGGTCACGAAGTCGGCTGCCAGCCGGCTCTTGCCGACCCCGCCGGGACCCGTGAGCGTGACGATGCCGCCCGCGGAGGCGAGCTGTTCGAGTCGCGCCCACTCGGCCGCTCGGCCGACCAGACGCGACGCCCCGGCACCGACCGGCAGGACCACTCGATCAAAGTACCACCGGGGTTCGAGCGGCCACGGGGGGAGAAGATCAGCCGACGAGCGTGAAGTCGGCGGCGTGCTCGAACCCCATCGATCGGTAGAGGTCGACCGCCATCGGCGTCGAGTGCCGCACGCAGATCTCCTGACCGTCGGCGCGGGCGCCATCGAGGGCGGTCCCCGTCACGGCGCGCCCGAGACCGAGCCCTGTGTGACGGAGGATGCGACGGGTCAGTCGGGTGTCAGGTGGGCGGCGAAGAACACCACTCCCTCGCCGCAATCGGCGACCTCGTTGCCCTCGACGAGCAGGCTGGCGCCGAGGCCGGACAAGGTCTGGGTGCCGTCGACGGCGACCGTGATGCCGTCGGCGAAGATCGTGATCGACACGCGGGCGTTGCGGGCGGTCTCGCCGCATGGTGGCACGATCATGTCGCTGTCGGTCACGGCGAACAGCGAGCCATTCGTGTCGAACAGGCCCGTGGTCAGCACGGTCGGAATCTGGAGCTCGAGCCCGTTCGACCCCTGGATGATGTCGGCATGGACATCCGGCCGCGGCGAGCCGCACTCGGCGAAGCCATCGCAGTACGCCTCGGTCATCGACAACGTGTAGCCACCGATCACGTCGAATCCGTCGACCGAAGCGTCGATCGTGATCGGGAACTGGGCCTCGATCGCCGCCAGTTGTGCTTCGAGGTCAGCCGTGCTCGTGTCGGACGAAACCTCCGACTGGAGCACAGCGATCCCGTCTTCGGTGCCTTCCGTCAGTGCGTCGTCATCCTCGTCGCCGCACGCTCCCAGCGTGACGGCGAGCGCCACGGCGGCGACCGCCGCCGCCAGTCTGTGCTGTCGAAACCCTGCTGAACCGCTCATGCGAGCCTCCCTGTCGAACGAAATGGTTGGTGTTCTGACGAGGTCCGGGCACACGACCAAGGGCGCGGCTTCGACGTCGACGGGCTCAACCAACCATTCCGGGGATCGGCTCGCATCCCCCCGCCCGGATGATTAGGGCCCCGGGAACACCCTGCGGAGCTCGTCGAGCACCGTGCTGTCGCCGGCGAAGTCGGGGGCCGGCACGCGGTCGAAGCGCCCGTAGACGAGGCGGGTGAAGGCTTCTGCGGGCAGCACGAGGTCGGGCTCTGACACAGGTTCGCCCGGCTCGAACGTCACCGCGTCGGCGGAGAGCGTGATCGCGAAATGGCGCTCCGGCTCAGTGGTGCGAATATCGATCCTGCGAGCGCTGCCCGTGGGTTTGGCCGTGAATTGGGCGATCATCTCGAGGTTGTCGACGATCAGTTCCACCGCTTGGGCGGGAATCGTCGCGTGTGGATCGATCGTCACCTCGATGTCCCAGGTGTGCATGGCGTGCTCGTTGAGGCGCATGCCGACGAACCCGGTGATGTCGACCGTGATCGGCCCGAAGCTGAACCGGAACTGATCGGCCTCGTCGGGGGTGAGTGACTGCAGCCGTTCCAACAGCTCGCGATCGGTCATCAAGGCGTCGTCGGCCTTGGCGCGAGGTGACTTGTCGTTCCATGCAGCCCACACCGACGGAGCGAAGTCGTCCGGCATCGGCTGGCCGGCGATCCCGTCGTCGAGCCGCCGTGCACTGATCACCGCGCCCGACCCGAGGTGCGAGAGCACGTCGGCAATGCGCCATTCGGTGGGGTAGGCCTGGCGTTCGAGCGCGTGATCGTCGAGTGGCGTGACGAGATCGCGCAAGTGCTCGACCGAGGTCGTGAGGGCGTCGAGTTGTCGGGTCCATATCGGCGACGTCGAACGCTACTGTCGTCCGATCAGGCGGGATCGACCCGGGGCTCCTCAGGGCTCAGGGCGTAGTCGACCGCCGTGCGGTAGGTCGCCTCGTCACGGCGGCTGGCGAAGGTGACGTTGACGGTTCCGTCGGTGTCGAGTCGCACGGTGTGGATCAGCGAGGCCGGCACCGGGAGCGGGCCGACCGTCTGGCCGGCTTCGGTGAGCGAGGCGGCGGTGTGCTCCCACCGCCTGCCGACGGCGTCGGGCGCAACGGGCGGGAAGACGAAGAACGTCTTCTGCAGGTGGCCACCGTTCACCACCTGTCCCAGCTCCCATGCCAGCCCGTCGGTCTCACCGGTGGCGACGGCGATCACGCCGGCCTCCTCCATCCGATTCGCGACCTGATCGCGCCACGTGTCGTCGGCAAGATGCTCACGCGCCGCGCCGAGTGAGGCCAACGAGCGACCGGGCCGCCCGACGGCCACCACCGGGCCGTAGCGTGTTGAGCTCCCACGCCAGCGACTCCTCGAACGGGTCGGCGCCGCGCAACGAGAACAGCTCGAACAGCGGGCGCCGCGCCGACGCGATCGTCGGCAGCGGAAGGTTGTCGTCGTCGAACGATCGCAGGTACAGCGCAGCACGGCGCGCTGTCGACCTCGAGTACGCGCTTGGTGCCCGTGCCGGCTGAGGCGCGGGCGAGCCGGAACAGCCAGGCGCCGATGCACGGCGACGACGAATCCGCCGATGCCGAACACGATAGCCGACCGTGCGCGGCGCGATGCCGAGCAGGTCGGACCACTTGAGTTGGGCGAGGGTCGGCGGCAGCACGACGTAGCGGAGCCCCTTCAGCAGCGTACGCGATGCCGAGCCCGAGCACGGCAAGCGCCAGCATGCCGACGCATCGCGCCGGCGGTCGGGGGAGCACGAACTCGCGGGGTGGCGCTTTGGCGCCGAGCAGGCCGAGCTCGCGGCGCTGCCACCAGTGGGTCAGCAGCGAGCCCGACCACCAGTGCGATCACGGCGACGATCACGCCTCGCCAGGCGAAGTCGCCTGCGAGGGCGACGATGATGACGTTGACCGTGAGCAGCTGTCCGACGGCCATGATCGCACCCTGACGTCGCAGTCGCTGGGCGTCGGCGTCGAGCGCGATCGCCGTTCCCTCACCGTTGCCGCCGGCAATCGGCGGCGGCAACGTGCCGCCGGACCACGCCTGTCGCACCCGGCGGGCGCGCAGCCGGGCGATCATCGTCGACGCCGCCCGCGGCAGCGGTGACGATAGCCGCCGTCAATCCGAGCCCCATCAGCTTCGACGGCGTGTCGGGGAAGCGGTAGAGATCCGTCGCGCCGACGGGCAGACAGCGGCGTAGCTCTCGTGAGGTCGGCTGTGAATGCCGCCGCACGTTCGGCTGGAACGTCTCCAGAGTGTTCCGTCAACACCATCACGAACAGGTCGCCGCGTCGGAACGTCGGCCCGATCTGGTTGTCCTCGTCGCCAAGCCGATGTACGCGACGACGTCCGGGACATCGGGAATGGCGTCGGTCGACACGATCTCGACATTGGTCCGGCGTCGGCGGCGATGCCGAAGTGGGCGGCGGCGATGATGTCGTACGGGATACGGTCATGCTGACGGCGCCGAGAAGCCCCCGGCGTCATCGGTCCACAGCCGGGTCGCGGAATGCGACCGGTTGTTGAGGAAGTCGACGACCTCCGGGTCGAGGTCCTCGGCCGCCGCCAACTCGTCGGTCCCGGTCACGGTCGACGACAACGTCAG
>CAWKMO010000021.1:0-327413 GCA_963850755.1 Ilumatobacteraceae bacterium
CGCCGGAGCACTCGCCCTGGCCGCCGAAGGCGGCGACCGCGAGCCGGGCGAGGTCGCTGATCTCGCCGTCATTGCCCGCGCGGATCGCGGCCTGGATCTGCTGCCGCAGCTCGTCGAGGTCGATTCGCTCGCCGCCCTCGAAGCGAGTGTCCTTGAGGCCCTTCTCGACGGCCTCGGCCTCGACCACGCGGAAGAAGAAGCGGTTGAAGACCAGCTCGAACACGCGGCGGTCCTCCTGCGACTTGGCCAGCGTCGCGGCCAGAGTCTCGCGGAAGTCCTGGCGGTCGGTCCAGCTCACCTTGCCGAGCGCGCCGAACGCATCGAGCAGCTCGGCCGTGCCGACCTTCACTCCCTCCTCGCGCAGCTCCTCGCAGAACCGGACGAGCTGCGGAGCCAGCCCGGGAGGAATGCCCTCCGGCAGGCCGCCGTAGATCGCGCCGCGGTTACCCGCGTTCGACCTTGCCGAGGATTCCATCCTCGAGCTTCACTCCCACGCGCTCGGCCACGACGTCGAGGTCGGTGCGGTGCTTCACGATGATGCTCATCGTGCGCTCGAACACGCGCGCGGTCGATGTCGGTCGCGCCCAGCAGCAGCATCGCGCGCGCCCAGTCGATCGACTCCGCGATCGAGGGCGGCTTCTTCAGGTCGAGCTTCCGCACCATGTGGACGATCTCGATCAGTCGGCGCATGATCGTGTCAGGCAGCTCGGGCACGTGCAGGCGCACGATCTCGAGCTCGCGCTCGGCGTCCGGATAGTCGAGCCAGAGGTACAGGCAGCGGCGCTTCAGCGCCTCGGTCAGCTCGCGAGTGTTGTTGGAGGTGAGGAGCACGAGCGGCTGCGTGGTGGCCTCGACGACGCCCAGCTCCGGAATCGAGATCTGGAAGTCGGACAGGACCTCGAGCAGCATCGCCTCGAACTCCTGGTCGGTCTTGTCGATCTCGTCGATCAGCAGCACGACCGGCTCCGGCGTCGAGATCGCAGTCAGGAGCGGCCGCGCCATCAGGAAGTCCTCGGAGAAGATGTCCTCCTGCACGTCCTGCCACGCGGTGCCCGCGGCCTCGGTCTGGATCCTCAGCAGCTGCTTGCGGTAGTTCCACTCGTACAGCGCCTTGGCCTCGTCGAGGCCCTCGTAGCACTGCAGGCGCACGAGGCGGCGCTTCGTCCAGCGCGAGAGCGCCTTCGCCAGCTCGGTCTTGCCGACACCCGCAGGGCCCTCGACCAGCACGGGCTTACCGAGCTGGTAAGCCAGGTAGGAGACCAGTGCGGCGGCCTCGTCGGGCAGGTAACCCGCGCCCGCCAGGCCGTCGCGAACCTCCTCGAGCGAGACGGGGCTTCCCGTCTGCGGCGCCTCGGACATGGCTGGGATGATACTTGCGTGGGTTTACCCGCTCTGTATGCGGCGAGCGCCACGCTCGCTCAATCCACTCCCGCCTTCGAGACGTCGCCGACGCCATTCATCGCGCTGTTCGCCGCGGGATTCGGGATCGGAGTGCTCGGCCACCTCGCGGGATCTCGCGTGCTCGTCGCGTTCGGGATCGCGATCGTCTTCTGCGCGACGCTGATCCTGCCGATCGCGCTGAGCATCTCGAACTAGCGGTTGGGCTACCGTCGCAGGGCGGTCAGGGGGTCGATCGCCGCGCCCCGATGCGCAGCTCGAAGTGCAGGTGCGGGCCGGTTGCGACTCCTGTCGCGCCGACGCGGCCCACCGTCGAGCCCGCCACCACCGCGGTCCCGCGGTTCACCCCGATGATGACAGGTGCGCGTACATGGAACGCACGCCGCGCGGATGCTCGATCACGACCAGGTTCCCGTAGCCGCTCGTGTCCAAGCCCGCGAACACCACCTTGCCGGTCCCGGCAGCCGCGACGAGCGTGCCACTCGGGGCGGGATAGTCGAGGCCCGTGTGGAAGCGGTTGCCGCGCGGCCCGAAACGGTCGCCGATGCCGCGCGCGACGGGATCCCTCAACCAGATCGGCGAGCGCGGAATGGGCCCGCGCAGCAGCCCCAGCGTCTGCGGGCCCGCGGTGCCGTCCTCCACGACGCCGGCATATGCCTGGAACCGCCGGACCGCCGCCTGCAGGTGGCTGCCGAAGCCGCCGTCGATGCTGCCCGAGGGGAAGCCGTGCCACGCGAGCCGGAACTGCAGCGCCGCCACGTCCCAGCCCGCGAGCCCGACTCGCAGCGTGCGGGTTCCATACGAAGGGCCGCCGCGCCGTCCCAGCGCGGCCCTGGTCGCGGCGCCTGCCACGCCGTCCACGGGCAGGCCGTGCGCGGCCTGGAAGCGTTGCACGGCCGCCCGCGTGCCGGGCCCGGCCGATCCGTCGATCGTCTGCTGGTAGAGGCCGACTCCGCGCAGCGCCACCTGCAGCGCCGCGACGTCGGCGCTGCCCGCGGCGTGCGCCGACGCAGGGCCGGCGAACAGCAGGGCAACGCAGAGGACACCTACTGTTCGCACGTCATTCCCCCGGCGGCGCTAGCCGCCGAAGCGCGCCTTCAGCGCCAGCACGTTGGCGACATAGCGTTCGGTGGAAGGCAGCAGGCCGACCTCTCGCACCGACGCTGCGCCCTGGTAGTAGGAGGCGACCGCCATCGCCTCGTCGCCCCGCGAGTCCGCGATCAGCTGGCGCAGGAACATCACGCCCGCGGCCACGTTCTCGACGGGCGAGTTCGGGTCCAGCCGGCGTTTGGCGAGCTGCTGCTCGACCCAGCTCCAGGTGCCGGGGAGGATCTGCATCACGCCGCGCGCGTTCGCCGGCGAGACGACCCCGTTCTGGAACCCGCTCTCCTGCCAGGCGACAGCCGCGGCGAGCGCGGGGAGACGCCGTGGCTCGAGGCGACCTCGCCGATCTGCGGCGCGGTCAACGTCTCGGGCGTGGGATTCGGAGCGGCATCCACGACCACCGCCGGCTGCTCCTGCGAAGCCGGTATCGCCTCGGCGGGTGCGGCCGACGTCGGCAGCTTGAGGGCAGCGCCGGCAGGCAACGGCTGCTCTGGGTCAAGCCCATTCATCCACGCGACCTGACCAACCGAGACCCCACTGGCCGCGGCGATCCCCGACAGCGTGTCCCCCGGCTGGACCGTGTAGGCCCCCAGCACGGTGGAGGTGCGGCGCCCGTCGTTTCCGCTGGTCCGGCCGGCGTCGCAAGCGCGGCTGCCGCCTCCGCCTCGGACGGGATCTGGATCGTGGTCCCGACGACGACCTGGGCGTCCTCCGGGAGCCCGTTGGCGGCCGCGAGCGCGCGGGTCGTGAAGTTGCTCGCCGCGGCGATCGACCACAGGGTCTCGCCTGCCTGGACCGTGTGCGGCACCGCGGCCGTAGCTTGTGTGGGCAGGACGAGGAGTGCTGCCAGCAACGCGGGCGCACAGAGTCTGCACAGAAATTTCACCGAGTCGACCTCCGCTAGGGTCGTTGACGTTCGCGGCGGCGATGCGTCTTTCAGAGGATTGCCGCGAAGAGCGGCTTCGGACGCAACCTGGACGAACGTCCGAGGAGGATCGGCCTATCGGCGTATGCCGAGATCCTCGAGTGTGCGGCGCAGGCCTTCGGCCAGCGGTGTGCCGGTCCAGCCCAGCTCCATCTTGGCCTTGGCGGCGACCGGGTGAGCGTTCCAGGTGAAGAAGTAGAGCTGTCCGCGCGAGAGCAGCGGAGGCCGGCGAATGACGCGCGAGAGGGCCTCGCTGCCCGCGGCCATCGCGCGGGCCGCCGGCAACGGAAGCGTCGGCGGCACCCAGCCGCGCCCGGCCTCGCGCACGACCGCATGTGCGAGGTCCCGCAACGAGATGTGGGTGTCGCACAGGATGTAGCGCTCGCCGTCGCGGCCGCGCTCCGCTGCCAGCAGGTGTCCCTCCGCGAGGCCTTCCACGTAGACCAGCCCCAGCCCGCCGGGCGGGAGCGCCGGCAGCCGCCGCCGCACGAGAGGCTCGAAGAACCCCCGGTCGAAGGAGACGCTCGCGCTCGGCCCGGGCCCGTAGACCCCGGCCGGGTTGACGATCACGACCTCGAGCCCGTTGCGCTCCGACAGCGCGAGCTGCTCGGCCTTCTGCTTGGAGCGCTCGTATGCCGTTCCCTTCGGGTATGCGGCGACCTGCGACTCGTCGAACCGCTCGCCCGGCTCGGCATGGAACACGTCCTCGGTGCTGGTGTGCACGAGCCGGCGCACGCCGGCCTCGCGCGCGGCACGCGCGACGGTGCGCGTGCCCTCGGCGTTGACGCGATCGAACTGCGTCTCGTCCGCCAGCCACTGCTCGGGCAGTCCCATTGCGTTGAACACCACCTCGCACCCCTCGACGGCCGCGGCGACCGATGCGGGGTCCGTCACGTCACCGGGCACCGCCTGCACACCACGCGGCAGGACGGTCGCGGCCCTGGCCGGATCGCGTACGAGCGCGCGCACCTCGTCGCCGCGGCGCGCGAGCGCCTGGGCGATCGCGTGACCGACCTTGCCCGTGGCGCCGGTGACGAGCGCCCTCATCGCGGCGTCTCGCCCCAGGCATGGGCGGTCTCCGCGTCGACGTCTGCCGCCAGCGCCTCGCTCTGCCCGTGGTGGAAGCGCCGCCGCCCGCGCACGCCCGCGACTGCCAGCAGCACGCCGGAGGCAAACGTCACGAGGAACCCCCAGCGCAGGTCGTAGTCCAGCGTGCGGTCGGCCAGCACGCGCGCCGGCGGGTCCAGGATGCGGGCCAGGACCAGCACGCAGCACCAGATGCCGGCGCCGGCTGCGAGCGTGCCGTCGGCGAGCGGCAGGTGAAAGCCGCGGCCCTCGGCGCGGCCGTACAGCATCAGCAGCACGGACCCGGCGACGAGCATCAGCGCCAGCTCGATGAACGTGAACCGGTTGACGGCCCAGTACGAGAGGCCGGTGATGGGGTCGCGCCACCAGGGCAGGAACAGGCTGCCGAGGATTCCGAGAGCGGCGAAGCCCGCGAGCCGCTGGTCGGGGGGAAGGTTGCGCGCGCCGTCCGTGACCGTGGCACGAAACCCGCGCCGGTCCGGGTCACTCAATCGGTATGTCCTCGACCGGCGCCGCGCTTGACCGCTGCGACTCCAGATGCCGGATGTAGTGGTCGATCAGCGTGCGCGCCGCCAGCAGCCCCTCGCGCTGCAGCGCATGCCAGTGCTCCTGGAACTCGGGCGGCGCGGCCGCCCGCAACACGTCCGCCGCACGGCAGATCGGGCAGAAGGCGACGCACTGATGCTCGATGTGGCCGGTCCCTGACGGCGGCGGCCGGCCGGGCGGAGGCCGGTCCTCCCACGACGAGAACGGATCGTGCGGGACGTCGCCAAGGCCGGCAAACGGATCGTCCGGGACGGGAGTCATCAGACCGCCTCCCGGGCCGGCACCGCGTTGTGATCCGTGTGCGGCTCCTGGCGCGCGAACCGGATCCGCAGCGCCCCGCCTTCGAGCTTTGCCTCGCGCGGCCGGAAGGACGCGAGCGCCGACGGCAGCACGATGTTGCGCTTGTGCCCGCCGACCCGCACGACCAGCTCGAGGCCGATCTTCTTCAGGTCGATCTCCGCCTTCTCGACGAACGGGACACGCAGGCGCAGCTCGGCGCTCTCGCCGTCCATCACCAGCTCCTGGCTGAGGTCGTGGTACAGGACCTCGTGCGGATCGTGTCCTTCGAACACGGAGTCACACAGGCGCCTCAGCATCTCCTCGCCCAGCACCTCCTGCTCGAAGTACGGCGCGCGCAGGACGGGGACCGGGTCGAACGCCTGCTCCACGAACTCCATCTGCTCCTGCTGCACCTCGCGCCAGGCGGCGAAGTAGCTGCCCTCCACGTCCGCGGGGAAGACGCGGTTCACGACGACGGCATCGGTCAGATATCCGTAGAGGTTCAGATAGGTGAACGTGCGCTGCGCCTCCTTTATCACCATCCGGTCGGGGTTCATCACCAGCCGAGTGCGGAAGAGTCCGTGCACCGGCGAGTCGAACCGCAGGGCCTCTTCGACCGCGTCCGGGATCAGGCCAGGGTCGGCCCGCAGGGCGGCCATGATCTGCGGGCGCTCCAGCAACCGGAACAGCATCGTGCCGAGCAGGCTGGTCGTCGTCTCGTGCCCGGCGACCAGCAGCTGATAGCCGAGGTGACGCGTCTCGGCCGGCGAGATCACTCCCTGGCGGCGGGCGGCAGCGAGCATGCCGAGCACGTCGTCGGGATCGCCAGTCGCCGGCCGACGCGATCGTCGACGCCGGCCTCGATGCAGTCCTCGAGCTTGCGCTTGGCCTCGACGTACGTGTCGACGTCGGCGCCGCTGAGGGCGGCAACAGCCTCGTTGCTCCACCGCCGGAAGTCGTCGCGCAGGTCGGCGTCGACTCCCAGCAGCTCGGCGATCGCCAGCGCTGGGAGGGGCTCGGCGAGGCTGGAGACGAAGTCGCATTGGCCGTCGTCGACGAAGTCGTCGATCAGCTCGTCGGTGATCTCGCGCACGCGCGGTTCGAGGCGGGCGATCGAGGTCGGGACGAAGGCCGCTCTGAGCACTCGCCGATGGCGGCCATGGTCGGGCTCGTCGGTCGTGCCCAGCACACCTCGCTCCTGGAAGAACACGCCGGGTCCGTCCCGGTTGCACCACACGTCGGGGTGCTTGAGCACGTCGACGACATCGTCGAACCGGCTCAGCACGTAGAACGGTGGATCGTGATCCGCTTCGTGGTGGAGCGGGCAGCCGTCGCGCCAGGCCGGGTAGTGCTCGGTCGGCTCGAACCGGCGAGCCGCCTCGACCTGGCGCACGTCGCTCACGACTCGAACGCCGCCGAGGCGATGCCGTCTGCGCCCCTGACCGGCGCCACGGCGTCGATCCGGTACTTCAGGGCGCTGCCCCCGAGGCGCGGTTCGGCGCGCAGCGCGTCGCCGGTCGCCGTGAAGTTCGGGTGGCGGAAGTGGCCCTCGAGCGTCTCGGCCGATTCCCACAGCTCGACGATGCGGATCCTCCCCGGATCGACCGGATCGGCGGCGATCGTGTAGACGACGCAGCCCGGCTCGTCGCGTTCGGTCGCGCGCTGGAGCTCGGCGGTGGAGGCCACGAGCCGGTCCCGAACCGCCGGATCGACGTCGATGTGCCCGATGATCGCGATCATGCTGACCCCCAAGTCCGGTGCCGTTGCGTCCATCTTGCCAACTACAACCGTCGTCAAGAAAGTCGAGGCGCGCTACGGGTGCGCGATGCGGACGCACTCGTAGTGCGCCAGGCCGGTCGAGCCACCGTGCTCGAGGAGCACGAAGCTCTCGGCCCAGTCGTGCTCGAACTCGAAGCTCGCGGCCGTCGGGGTCGACCACCGTCGTGGGATGGCTGACGTCCCACACCTCGCCCTCGATGTGCTCGTCGCCGCGATACACGCCCTGACCGAGCCCGTCGTCGAACCCGCCGAAGTAGCCACCGCCCTGGCAGTAGATCCAGCCGAGGTCGCGGAATCGGTAGTCGCGAACCACGCCCTCGACGTCGGTGAGACGGAACGTGCCCTGCTCGAGGCGCCGCCCGCCGTCGTAGAACTCGAGCTCGGAGGCGACGTCGACCACCGGCACGATGCGCTCGCCGGCGAGGATCGCACCACGGCCGGCAGCGGCGCGCGCCGCTGGGGTCCTCGAAGAAGAACCCACCGTGGTCGGGCGTGTGGAACAGCACCCACTGGCGGATCCCTGGTGCCCGCTTGCCGGCTGCGGGCGCCCCGTGGGTGACCGGGCGCCCCCGCGGGGGCTGGTAACCCCAGGAGTGATTGCGGAAGAACGAGCTGGTGCTGCGGTCGAGCACGATCCGCTCGCCCCCGACCTCGACCCACCCGGACGCGGCGCCGGTGATCTCGTACGTGGCCCGCTCCGACAGCAACCGGCCGTCGAGGCGGCGCACCTCGATCGGTCCCATGTACGGGGAGTTGGCGCTGTGACAGGTGACGTCGAGCCGGATTCCGACGGCGTTGTCGTCGAGCACCAGGCGCACGGTTTCCAACGGCTCGACGATCTCGAGCCGCAAGGGCCCGGCGCCGAGCTGTTCCATGTCGGGGCGGAGCCGGCGCGAGACGCGCACGTTGTACTGCCGACCCTTGTGTCGGAGGCAGACGAAGCCGTCGAGCACGTCGTTGTTGGCGTACAACCGGACGTTCGACGTGAATGCCACCGTCCCGGCCTGATCGGCGGCGCAGACGTAGTGACCGTCGTTCCAACTCGGGTCGCTGCCGGCAACGGCGGCGAACGTGTCGGTGATCTGATGGAACGGGTACTCGTCGGCGCCCAGCAGCACGCGCTCAGTCTGACACCACACCAGTCGGTGCGTGAAGTATGCGACTGCTTGACTATCTTGAGTCCGTATCCAGTTAGGAGGCGAGATGGGAACGATGACAGCCGACTTCGATGGTGACGTGGCGATCGTCACCGGGTCGTCCGGCGGCATGGGCCGGGCGGTCTCGCTCGCCTTCGCCGGCGCGGGCGCGAGCGTGGTGATGGGCGACGTCGACGAAGCCGGTGGACGCGAAACCGAGCGACTGATCGAGGAGGCCGGCGGTCGGGCGGTGTTCCTGGCCACCGACGTCTCCGACGATCGCGCCGTGGCGGCGCTCGTCGCTTCCGCCGTCGAGCAGTTCGGCCGGCTCGACTGCGCCGTCAACGCTGCTGCGATCGAGAACGAGACGGCCCCTCTCCACGAATGCCCCGACGACGACTTCGATCGCATGCAGTCGGTGAACGTGCGTGGCGTGTTCTTGTGCATGAAGCACGAGATCGCGGCGATGCTCGCCAACGAGCCCGGCGAGGCCGGGCGCGGGGCGATCGTCAACATCGCCAGCACGAACTCGTTCCGGCCGCAGCACGACCAACCGGCGTACACGGCATCGAAGCACGCAGTGCTCGGCCTGACCCGCAGCGCGGCGTACGACTACACAGGACGCGGGATCAGGATCAATGCGATCTGCCCCGGCACGATCGACACGCCGATGTTGCGCAAGGCAATGGAGCGGCGCGGCCGCCACCCCGACGACGTCGTCCAGCGTCTGAGCCTGCTCGGCCGCTTCGGCCGTCCGGACGAGATCGCCGCCGCCGCGCTGTGGCTGTGCTCGGCGGCGTCGTCGTTCACCATGGGCCACGCGCTGGCCGTCGACGCCGGGATGCTCGCCAGTTGACGACGGCCCCGATCAGCGCCGTCGTGTTCGACTTCGGCGGCGTGTTGATCACGCCGATCACGACGCTGCTGTCGGAGGTGGCCGGCTGGCACGGGGTGACGATGGTCGAGATGCTCGACGTGCTGATGGGACCGCGCGAGACATCGACCAGTGACCACCCGTGGCATCGGGCCGAGCGTGGTGAGCTCACGACGGCGGCGATGCAGGCCGAGGTCGTGCCGTTCGCCGAGGCCGCCGGGCTGACGTTGCGCGGCGACGAGTACGAGCGCCTGCTGTGCGGTGAGTTCACGGTGCAACGCGCGGTCGTCGAGCGGATCGTCCGCCTGCGCGCCGAGGGCTACCGCGTCGGGTTGCTCACCAACAGCTTCCAGGAGTTCCGCGGCCACCTCGAGGCACACGTCGACTTCGCCCTGTTCGACGTCGTCGTCGACTCGTCCGAGGTCGGGCACCGCAAGCCCGAGCCGGCGATCTACGAGATGACGACGCGCCTGCTGGGGGTGCCTGCCGATGAGATCCTCTACCTCGACGACTTCGCCGCCAACCTGGTGGGTGCCGAGGCCGCCGGTTGGCGGACGATCCACGTGACCGACGTCGAGTCGGCGCTGGCCGAGCTCGACGGCGTGCTCACTCGATCGTGAGCAGCGGGGCGAGGCGGTCGGGAAAGTTCGCCCAGTCGTCGGGTGACGCGACCTCGGTCGTGAAGCCGGTGTCGACCACGACGTGGGCGAAGCCGGCGCGCCGGGCGGCGGCGACCGACTCGGCCATCTGATCGATCGACAGCGGGCCCAGGCCCGGCACGACGAACGGCGGCTCGGTGAAGATCCGCTGCACGACCTCGATCGGCGCAGCGCCCGGCGGTCGCATGGCGTCGATCCGGCGGCGGTCTCGACGATCTGTTCGATCGAGCCCGATGCCGGGTTCCAGATGTCGAACAGCGCCGCCGTGCGCCGGAGGCCGGCGGCGGAACGCATCCCCGAGAGCAGCGGCGGGTGCGGTTGTTGCAGTGGTTTGGGGCTGACGATCGACGGCGGGATGCGGAAGAACTCACCCGTCGAACTCGCACCGGGTCGGGTCCCCAGCAGGTGAGCAGTGCCTCCACGAGCTCGTCCATGCGACGACCGCGACTCGTCGAAGTCGACGTCCATCTGGTCGTGCTCGTCCTTCGACCATCCGACGCTCAGCCCCACGATCAGACGGCCGTCCGACAGCCGATCGAGCGTCGCCAGCCGCTGGGCGAGCTCGACCGGGCGGTGGTAGCCGCCGACGAGGATCCCGGTGCCGAGCGCGATCCGTTCCGTCCAGGCCGCTGCTGCCGTCAGCAGCTCGAGCGGCGACCACGTCGAGCGGTAGGCCTCGGGAACGGGCATGCCCGGGCGGGCGGCGTACGGAGCCGACGGCTCGAGGGCGAAGAAGAGGTGCTCCTGCACCCACAGGCTGGCGAAGCCGAGCTGCCTCGGCGCGTCGCAGAATCGACGGACGGCGTGGCGGGTGACGTGGTCACCGAGCTGGGGGAGCGTGAGCCCGACGCCGAACGACTCAACATCGGCTACGGGAGGGCGTCGATCGTGACCGTGCCGAGGCTGCCGTTGACCGTGATCGTGGCCCCGTCGGGGATGCGCTTGGTGGCGTCGGCGATCGACGGCACGCACGGGATGCCGAGCTCGCGGCTGACGATCACGGCGTGGGTGCCGACGGCGCCGATGTCGGTGACGACCGCTCCGGCGACGAGGAACAGCGGTGTCCACGACGGGTCGGTGGACGGGGCGATCGAGGATGTCGCCGGGCTCGAGCCGCGACGGGTCGGACAGATCGAGCAGGATCGCGGCCGTGCCGGTGGCGTCGCCCGGCGACCCGGCGACGCCCGTTCAGCACGTCGCCGAGCTGCACCGGCTCGACCTGCTCGCTCACCCCTGCGCCTCCACTCGCTGAGCGGCGGCGCCGCGCCGTCGACGATGTACGGCGGATCGAGCTTGTAGAGCGCGAGGTAGTCCGTCGCGCTCGGCGAGCGTGGCCGTGAACGACGCGGGGTCGGCGACGAACTCGTCGAGCTCGTCGGCGAGGAGCATGTAGATCTGCCGAGCGTGGGCGAGGTGGCCGGCGTCGACCATCCGTCTGCCGAGCTCGTCGAAGCACATCCGCACCTCGTTGATGGCACCGGATGTTGTCGACTTGATCCGCTCGCGGGCCGCCATCCAGACCGATGCGGCGCGCACTGCGGTCTGGAAGGCGCCGAGTGCCTCGGGGCTGTCCGCGAACGCCGCCTCGTACTTGTCGATCAGGCGTTTGCGCTCAGCGGCGCCGCGGCGATCGTCGTCGACGGCGGTTGGCGTCGTCGTCGGCGCCGCGTGCGACTTCGATCGCCTGCAGCAGCATCGCCGGTCGGGTCTCGTAGCTCCACTGGTAGATGTCCCACTCGTTCGGGCCGCGGCACCGTGGTTGTACATGAACGTGGTCGACCGCGGCGAGGAAGCGCTCGGCGTCGTCGGAGCCCGACTCCGCGAACCGGTCGAGCAAGCCGTCGAGACGCCATCGAACGCGGCGGTGAGCTCGTCCGAGTCGAGCACCATCCGCGACATGTCGAAGATCTGGGAGGCGATGCCGGCCGAGTCGACGTCGCCGAGGCCGGCCATCAGCTTGGCGATCGCCTCCGGCTCGACCTCGCCGAGCAGGGCCGGCAGGATGCCGGGCGCGACAGAGCTCCCCATCGAGGCCCACACCACCGAGCTGAACTGGACCCGCAGGTGGCGCTGGATGCTGAACGCCCGCGCCAGGAGTTGCTCGTCGGTCTGCGCCGACAGGTCGGGCCGGCTGTCGCGCACGGGCCTTGGCCTCGCGCTTCTGCAGCTCGGCCTCGGGAAAGCTGTCGGTGGTGACGACCCACCCCATCACGCTCGTGACCTTCTCGGTCTTGCAGGGCGACTGGTGCCAGTCGTCCTCGACGTAGGGAGGGATGTCTTGGCTGGCGGTGTCGAAGAACGTCCGGTCGACGGCTTCCCAGCCGGCGCCGGAGCGCACGCCGAACAGGCGCGACTGGGTGAGCGAGTTGTAGAAGTAGCCGCCGAACAACCCGAACGAGGCCGGCGGGTCGCCGTACTCGAGCCGGTCGAACACGCCCATCTGCTCGAACCCGTCGACGCACCCTTGCACCGGACCGGGCTCCCAGCAGAAGGTCCAGGCGAGCGGGCTCACCGGGTCGGCGAGCACCTCGCCGGCGTTGCCTCGGGTGTAGTCGGGAAAGCGTTCGGTCGGGATCCGGTCGCAGATCCAACGGTCTTCGAGCATGGCGTGCCCCCCACGAGCTGATGTGACGTCGAGACGATCGGCCGGGACGTTATTTGATACCGCCTACAGCGAGCAAGCGAGCGCGATCGGGCCGGGCGGCCGACTGCGATCCAGAGCTGCCGTGGCCGGGTAACTAGAGTCATCGTCAAGTAAATCGATCGGGGGTGAGCGATGCGAGAGCGACCGTTCCGGTTCGGCCTGCAGGCGTTCGAAGGCGCGTCCGGCGAACGAGTGGTTCGACACCGTCGAGGCGTGCCGAGCAGGCCGGCTACTCCACGCTGTTCTCGTCCGACCACTACTTCGGGCCGGGTGCGATCGCGGACGCGACCGGTCACCGACCCGTCGGCGATGGCCCCGCTCACGTCGATCGCGATGGCGGCCGCGCGCACGTCGACCTTGCGCGTCGGCTGCCGAGTCTTCGCCTGCGACCTCCATCACCCGGTCGTGCTCGCCAAGGAGATGGCGACCCTCGACGTGCTGTCGGAAGGGCGGCTCGAGGTCGGGCTCGGCGCCGGATGGGTGCGCGAGGAGTACGACGGGCTCGGTGTCGAGATGCGGCGGCCGGGCGTGCGCATCGCCAAGCTCGGCGAGTACGTCGAGCTCATGCGTGCCCACTGGTCGGGGGAGCAGATCGACGTGCACGGTGAGCACGTCGACGTCTCGGGGTTCGCCGGGTTGCCGCGGCCCGTCCAGCAGGCTGGTCCGCCGATCATGATCGGGGGCGGGGCGCCAAGGATCCTCGGCCTCGCCGGCCGGCTGGCCGACATCGTCAGCCTCAACTTCGACAACTCGTCCGGGCAGGCTCGGCAGTGCCAGCGTGCTGAGCTCGGGCGCCGACGAGACGGCGAACAAGATCCAGTGGATCCGGGACGGTGCCGGCGAGCGGTTCGATGCCCTCGAGCTCGAGATCGGCGCCTACTTCGTGGCCGTCGGCGACGGTGCGGCGGCGCAGCTCGAGGCGATCGCGTCGAGGTTCGGTGTCAGCCCTGAGCACTTCGCCTCCCATCCGCACGCGCTGTTCGGATCGGTCGCAGAGATCTGTGACACGCTGCGCGAGCGCCGCCGGCGGTTCGGTGTGAGCTACGTGACGGTCGCCCAGCGCCACCTCGACGAGTTCGCGCCGGTGGTCGCCGAGCTTGCCGGGACCTGACATCCGCGGGCGCGGGCACGCGACGTCTTCAGTCGAGGCGGGCGGGGTCGGCCAGCAGCTCGACCACGCTGCGGCAGAACTCGGCGGCGGGTACGCCGTCGACCACACGGTGGTCCCAGGTGAGGCTGAGCGTCAACCGCTCGACCGTGGCGGCCGCACCGTCGACGACGACCACATCGTCCCGGATGCGACCGACGCCGAGGATCCCTGCGTTGGGAGGATTGATCACCGGTGTGAAGGCATCGACGCCGTAGGCGCCGAGGGCGCTGACACTGAAGGTGCCGCCCTCGAGCTCGGCAGGTTGGACCGTGCCGGCGCGCACCGCCGCGGCCAGTCGTGTCGTCTCGGTGGCGAGCTCGACCAGCGAGCGATGGGCGGTGTCGCGCACCACTGGCACCAGCAGCCCGTTCTCGACCGCCACTGCCAGCCCGACGTGGACCTCGGGCAGGACGGCGATCCCCGACTCGGTGACCTGGGCGTTGAGGCGCGGGTGGGCAACCAGTGCCCGAGCTGTCGCAGCGACGACGTAGTCGGTGATCGACGGCGTCGGCCTCGCCGGACGCCTTGCGCTGCCGCCCGATCGGCGAGCACCGCCGTCATGTCGGCGTCCATGGTGAGCGTGAGCTGGGCCATCTCCTGCAGCGACGCGTGCATGCGCTTGGCGATCGTGCCGCGGATCCCGCTCAGCCGGACCGTCTCGACCGGATCCTGCAGCAACGCCGCGTACGCCGGCGACGCGCCAGGCGTGAGCTGCAGGAGCAGGCCGCGGACGTGAGCGGCGACGCCGTCGCGGGTGATCCGGAGCTCGACCGGATCGACCGGCACCTGGGCCAGATCGACACCGAGCAGATCGGCCAGGTTGCGGGCGGCGACGGTCGCCACCGCCGGCGCCGGCGCCGAACGGGCGACGGCGGAAGCGGGAGCAGCGGGAACGGCGAGCACGTCCTCGGAGACGATCCGCCCTCCGGGTCCGGTGCCGCGCACGGCGGCGAGGGGCACGCCGCGCTCGGCAGCAACCCGCCGGGCATTGGGCGAGGAGAACTGGCGCTCACCGGCGGCGACCGGCGCCGGCGCGGTGGCCGGCGCGGCCCACGCCGCCGTGGGTGGTGCGTCAACCGCTGCGGCCGGCACCGGGGCCTCGGCGGGTGGTCGCTCACCTGCGGCGAGCAGCCAGGCGATGCGGGCCCCGCAAGGGAACACGTCGCCAGGCTGGCCGAGCTGGTGCAGCGTCCCGGATCCGGGCGAGCCGACCTCGGTCTCGGTCTTGTCGGTTTCGATCAGGAGGATCGGCTGGTCGGGCTCGACCGCCGCGCCGTCGGCGACGAGCCACTCGATGATCATCGCCTCCTCCATCGTGAGCCCCAACTTGGGCATCGGGACCTCAGTCGCCATCGGGAGCCTCCGTCGTCGGGCCGGTGTGCCGGCCGGGAGCAGTGTCGCGTGCCGTGATGTCGAACAGCCGGCTCGCGGCCGCGGAGTGCAGCGTGCGGGCGACGTCGATCACGAGCGGTCCGTCGGTGCGCACGGTGATCGTCGCTGCAGCACCGGCGCCGAGCACGGTGTGGCGCTCGCCGTCGTAGGCCAGCGTGCCCGGACCGTCGAACACGATCGAACCGCCATCGTCGAGGAGATCGATGCCGGCGATCGCGATCTCGTCGAACACGCCGGGCACGAGCGGCACGCGCACCCGGCGCTCGCCGCCCATGCGGACCACGACGGCGCCCGGCTCGTTCCGGTCGAGCGGCCGCAGGCGACCGGCAACGGCCGACAAGCCGGTGCTGGCAGGTGTGGCGATCGCGGCACACGACGGCGCGCAGGCTGCCGGCGCGGACGACGGCGCGGGCACCGGTGCCGGCGTCGTCGGTCAGGGCCACGTCGACGAGTGCGACGTCGTGCTCGGCCGCTGCGTCGGGTCGTGCGATGTCGACGTGGAGCAACTTGGCCCGCCGCCCGACTGCGGCGGCGTCGATCGACCCGATCGCCACCAAACCGGCCGCGGTGCCGGCCGACGAGCCGTCGACGAACACCGGGAAGACGTTGTTGGTGCCGGTCGAGATGGCGATGATCGCCGCGCCAGGTGCGCCGATCGCCACGTCCCGGCAGGTGCCGTCGCCGCCGAGGACGACGATCGGCAGGCAGCCGAGCTCGGCCAGCTGCGCAGCACCGCGCCGGGTGTCGAGCGCAGAACCTGTGCCGGGTCCGTCGACGAGCACGGCGGCGTCGATCCCGGCGACGGCCCGCTCGGCGACGCGACCGGTGTCGCGTGCCACCACGATCTGTTGTGCGCCGGCCTGCACGGCGGCGATCGCGATCCGCCGCAGCACGCCGACCTTGGTGCTGTCGGGGGTGTGGCCGACCGGCGCGTGGAGACGGCGGACGTCACTCCCGGCCCACGGGTTGACGATGATGCCGACGCTGGACACGCCGGTCAGGCGCCGAGCAGCGGGCGGGCGAGCGCATCCCGGACACCGGCGGCGATGCGCGCCGCGTCGGGGACGTACTTGCTCTCGAGCGCCGGGGTGAACGGAACCGGCGAGTACGGCGCAGCGACCCGCCCGACCGGGGCGTCGAGGTAGTCGAACGCCTCCTCCTGGATCTGCGCCGCCAACTCGGCTCCGAACCCACCGAAGCGCACCGCCTCGTGGGCGATGATCACGCGGTTGGTCTTGCGCACCGACTCGACCACGGTGGCGGTGTCGAGCGGCGACAGCGTGCGCAGGTCGACGACCTCGGCGTCGACACCCTCGGCGGCGAGTTGCTCGGCAGCGACGAGGCTGTCGGCGGCGGTCTTGCCCCACGACACGATCGTCACGTCGGAGCCTGGGCGCGTCACGTTGGCGACCCCCAGCGGCACCTGGTAACGCTCCTCGGGCACCTCACCGCGCACGCCGAGCATCCGCTTGTGCAGCACGAACAGCGTGGGATTGTCCTCGCGTACGCAGGACGACATCAAACCCTTCACGTCGTAGGGGTTCGACGGGTACACGACCTTGATGCCCGGGATGTGGCAGAACAGGGCCTCGAGGCTCTGGCTGTGCTGGGCGGCGGCCGACAGCCCGGCGCCACCGGTGGTGGTGATCGTCAACGGGAGCTTGGCCTCGCCGCCGAACATGTACTTCAACTTGGCCGCCTGGTTGGCGATCTGATCGGCGGCGACGAGCACGAAGTCCATGAACATCAGGTCGACGATCGGTCGCAGGCCGGTGACGGCGGCGCCGATGCCGAGGCCGATGATCGCCTGCTCGCTGATCGGGGTGTCGACGGCACGACGCTCACCGAACTCCTTCTGGATGCCGTCGAAGGTGTGGAACACCCCGCCGTGGGCGCCGACGTCCTCGCCGGCGATGAACACGTCGGGGTCGGCCTCCATCTCGAGCCGGACGGCTTCGGTGAACGCGTGCACGTACGTGATCGAGCGGGCGTCGCTCACGGTGCGACCGCTTCCGTGAACACGCCGACGAGCAGCTGGTCCTCGGCGGGGAAGGGGCTCTCGTCGGCGAACGTGGTCGCCGCGTCGATCAACGCGCGGCACATCGGCCCAGGCCGAGTCGAGCTCGTTCCTGTCGGCAACCCCGGCCTCGATCAGCCGGTCTTCGAACGTGAAGATGGGATCGCGCTCGTTTCCACGCCAGCACTTCGTCGTCGGGCCGGTACTTGAGGCCGAGGTTCTGGATCCCGTGGTGGTTGTAGAAGCGGTAGGTCTTGGCCTCGATCAGGGCCGGACCGTCACCGCGCCGGGCGCGGGCGACGGCTTCGACGGTCGCCTCGTGGACCGCGAGCACGTCCATCCCGTCGACGATCACACCGGGCATGCCGTAGCCCGAGGCGCGCTCGACGATGTCGCTGATCACCATCGAGTTCCGCGTCGGCGTGTACTCGCCGTACATGTTGTGCTCGCACACGAACACGACCGGGAGGTGGAGTGCCGAGGCCATGTTGATCGCCTCGTGGAAGGCGCCGATGTTGGTCGACGCGTCGCCGAAGAACGCCACCGACACCTGATCGGAGCCGAGATACTTGTTGCGGAATCCGGCGCCGACCGCGATCGGCACACCGGCACCGACCACGCCGTTGGCGCCGAGCATCCCGAGTGAGAGGTCGTTGATGTGCATCGACCCGCCCTTGCCGCCGCAGTAGCCGGTGGCCTTGCCCATCAGCTCGGCCATCATCCGCGAGAGATCTCCGCCCTTGGCGACGAGGTGACCGTGGCCGCGGTGGGTCGAGGTGATGAAGTCGTCGACGCGCAACGCCTCGCACACGCCGACGGCGACAGCCTCCTGGCCGACGTAGAGGTGGAGGAAGCCGGGCATCTTGCCCTGCTCCATGAGCGAACCGGCGGCCTCCTCGAAGAGGCGGATGCGCACCATGCTGCGATGCATGGCGAGCTGTTGGTCTCGTGTCAGGTCCATCGGGTTCCTCGTCGAATTCTGGACGTCCGAGCGGTGACGTCGTGGTTCAGGCCGACTCGCCGCGAGCCCAGCGAATCGAGCGGCGGAGCAGCTCGTAGAACACTGGCAGATCCCACGCGCAACGGTCGACGTTCGGGTAGTAGTCCTTGAGCGGCACCATGTCGTAGTGCCCGCGGCAATGGCCGAGCGTGTTGTAGAGCACGCCACCCTGACCGAGCGGGCGCAGGTACATCACGAGGTGGTCGGGGTCGGTGTCGTGCCAGTCGCGGCGTACGAACCCGCGGGCATCTCCCTGAAAGGTCGTCTGGAGCAATGGGATCAACGCGGGTCGATCGGGATAGTCGTTGAGGTACAGCTCGTCGGTCGCCTCGAACGGTTCGACTCCGGCGACGAGCCAATGGTCCGGAGCGACGTTGTCGACGCGGTACGGGGCGATCGGCGGATGGGCGATGAACTGCGAGCCCAATGTGTCGACCCAGAGGTCGAGTGTCGTCCGCACCAGCCATCCGTCCGGCGTCAGGTCGAGGGCAAAGCTCGTACCGTGGAGCGCCAGCCACCGTCCCGCCACCCTCGACCCAGTCCCGGATGTCCCGCTGGGCGCGGTCCGACGGCCGCACGTCGCACGTATAGCTGATGAGGATCTCGGAGCGGGCGATCGCCGCTGAGTCCTCGTAGTCGGGCTGCACGCGAACCCGGAACTCGTCGTGCTCGGCGAGAAGCTTGAGCAGCTCGAGCCGGGCGAAGTCGAAGTCGTGGTACGACCCGCCGACCACGAGCACGACGTCGATGCGACGGCCGGGTGGTGCACTCGTGTCGGCGGGGCTGGTCATGTGGCCGATCGTCAGAAGTCGACGCGCTTCATGAAGCCACCGTCGACGGTGAGGTTGGCACCGTTGATGTGCTTGGCGGCGGGAGAGGCGAGGAACACGACGGCCTTGGCGACGTCGTCGACATCGCCGATCGTGCCCATCGGATGGGTCTGCTCGGTCGCCGCGAAGAACTCGGGCTTGGCGTCCTTGACCCGGTTCCAGTCACCACCCTCGACCCAGATCGGGCCCGGTGACACGACGTTGCAGCGGATCCCGCGCCGGCCGAGCACCTGCGCCTGGCCGAGCGTCCAGTTGGTGACGGCGGCCTTGAAGGCGCTGTAGCTGTTCGAGCCGCTGGCGAAGTGCTCGCCCACGGCCGACGTGCCGATGCTGATCAACGAGCCGTTGCCGCTCTCCTCGAGTGCCGCCGCGGCGGCATCGACACCGTGCACCAGTGCCATCAGGTCGATGTCCATGTTCTTCTGCCACGCACCGAGCTCCTTGGCCGGCTTGCCGCTCGTGTTGTGGACGTAGATGTCGAGTCCGCCGAGCGCTTCCACGGCGCCGGCGACGAAGGCTCGGAGTGAGTCGCCGTCGGCGGCGTCGACCGCCGATCCCCAGACGGTGCCGCGTGCGCCCAGCTCGTCGACGGCGGCCGCCACACCGTCGGCGTCGCGTGCGCAGATCGCGACGGATGCGCCCTCGTCGAGCAGCGTCTCGGCGATCGCCCGCCCGATGCCTTTGGTCGACCCGGTGACGATTGCCCGCTTGCCTGCGAGGCCGAGGTCCATGCGTCGCTCCCTTCTCGTGTCACGACTGAAGTTACTAGTGTTGCACTCCAGAAAGCATCCGCCGAAACCGAAGCGAGCGGCTGCCGGGAGGGTCCATGGCCGAGTCGATCAGCGAGTTCCGTGAGCGTGCACGGACGTGGCTCGAGTCGCGCGCCCCGCGTCGGACCGCTGCCGAGAGCCCGCAGCAGTGGGGCGACGGCGAGTTCTCGGTGGTGGTCTTCCACGATGCCAGCGATGAGGAGGAGCTGGAGCTGCTGAGCGCATACCAGGCGTGGCACCGTGACAAGTTGGCGGCCGGCCTGGCGGCGATCGCCGTGCCCCAGGAGTTCGGCGGAATGGGGCTGACGAAGGGCCACGACGCGGCGTTCAAGGAGCTCGAGGCGGAGTTCGAGGTTCCGCGCGACCACGAGCTGATCTCGGTGACCAGCAAGCTGATCGCCCCGACGATCGACGAGTTCGGCACGCCCGAGCAGCGCGACCGCTGGTGCCGGAAGTTCTTCCAACTCGACGAGTTCTGCTGCCAGCTGTTCTCCGAGCCGGGCGCCGGGAGCGACCTCGCCGGACTGGCGTGCAAGGCCGTGCGCGACGGCGACGAGTGGGTGCTCGACGGTCAGAAGGTGTGGACGTCGACGGCGCGCATCGCCCAGTACGGCTTCGCCATCTGCCGCACCGACGCCGACGTTCCGAAGCATGCCGGGCTCACGGCCTTCATCGTCCCGCTCGATGCGGACGGCGTCGAGGTCCGACCGATCCGGCAGATGTCGGGCGGTGCGTCGTTCAACGAGGTGTTCCTCAACGCCGTCCGGGTCGGCGACGAGCTGCGGGTCGGCGACGTCGGCCAGGGGTGGAAGGTGGCGCTCACGGTGCTCGGGCACGAGCGCTCGACCTCGGGCTCGAGCCGCCGCGGCGGTGGGTTCGACGAGTTGCTGATGCTCGCCCGGCATCTCGGCCGTACCGACGACCCGATCATCCGTCAGGGCCTCGCTCGCGCCTACGAGCTGAAGAAGCTGCGCGACTGGGTTCGGGCGGGCGCCGCCGCCCGCGCCAAGGCGACCGGGTCGTCCGGGCCCGCCGGTTCGATCACCAAGCTGATGTGGACGGTCGCCATGACCCACACCAGCGACGTGGCAGGGCAACTGCTCGGGCCACGATTGACCGCCGACACCGGCGAATGGGGCACGTTCGGCTGGAACGAGCACGTGCTGGGTGCGCCGGGCTACCGGATCGCCGGCGGTACCGACGAGATCCAGCGCAACATCATCGGCGAGCGGGTGCTCGGCCTGCCGGGCGAGCCGCGCGTCGACCGCGACCTGTCGTTCGCCGAGCTCGGCCGAGCCGCCCGCCAGCGCTGACAAGTTTCTGGAGAGCGACTACAGTTGTCCCAGTCCGCAAGCGAGCTGCAGGAGGGGCGATGGTGGCGACACCGTTGACCGAATTGGGGAGGCGACTGTTGGTCAACGTCGCCGCCGATCGCGGCGATTTCGCCGACTCGATGATGAAGGTGCCGGTCGAGCAGTACCGCGATCCGGCGCGCTTCGAGCACGAGGTCGATGCCGTGTTCCGGCGCAGCCCGCTGATGGTGGCCTTGTCGGTCGACATCCCCAACGCCGGTGACTTCACGACGCTCGACATCGCCGACCGCCCGATCGTCGTGATGCGCGGCGACGACGGCGTCGCGCGCACGTTCCTCAACGCCTGCCGCCACCGCGGTGCAGCGGTCGCCCAGGACTGCTTCGGCCACGGACGCCGGATCACCTGCCCGTACCACTCGTGGGTGTACGACACCACGGGTCGGCTCGTGGCGATCCCAGGCAAGGAGGCGTTCGACGACGTCGGAGTCGAGGGTCTCGTCGAGTACCCGACGGCGGAGCGCGCCGGGGCGGTGTTCTCGATCCTGACCGTCGGCGCCGAGCTCGACGTCGATGCGTGGCTCGGTGACATGCAGTCGGCACTCGAGATGCTCGAGCTCGACAAGATGTACCGCTACGACGTCGAGACCAAGCTGCCGAGCGGCAACTGGAAGGCGACCGCCGACGGCTACCTCGACGGGTACCACCTCGGATACCTGCACCGGAACACGATCGGCGTCAAGTCGATCACCAACCGCAACACGTACGACCTGTACGGGCCGCACGTCCGGATCGGGTTCGCCAACAAGCCGATCGCCGACCTGCGCGATGTGCCGCCCGAGGAGTGGCCCGACCTGTACGCGGCCTTCTCGCTCGTCCACTACGTGTTCCCGAACATCTCGATCTCCGGCCACCCGGGCAACTCGCTGATGGTCAGCCGGGTCTTCCCGGGCCCAGGCGTCCACGAGTCGACCGTGATCCAGTACCAGTACTTCCGCGAGCCGCTGCTCTCGGACGAGGCGATCGCCGACGCCGAGGCCAAGCGCCAGAAGTACGCCGCCGTCACCTACGAGGAGGACTTCCTCACCGTGATGGCGGTGACGCGCCGGATCGAGGCGCTCGCCGAAGCCGGCGACGTGTTCCGCTTCGGCCGCAACGAGATCGGCAACCAGAACCTGCACAACTGGATCGAGCGGCTGCTGGCCGAGCCCGGCATAGACCGGCCGAGCTGATCGCCGAGGCGGTGGTCAGTAGGGCATCGTCCCGCCGTCGACGGGGAACATGCACCCCGTCATGTTGCGCGCCGCGTCGGAGGCGAGCATGACGGCGACCGCGGCCACCTGCTCGACGGTGTTGAGGCGCTTGATCGCCGACTCCTGGGCGAACAGGTCGAGCAGCGCCTCGTACGTGCCGACCCCCATCATCTGCGCCGAGGCCGGGCCGGTCTCGCGCACGATGTCGGTCTCGATCAGTCCTGGCAGGATCGAGTTGATCGTGATGCCGGTCGTGCCGACCTCTTTCGACGCCGCCTTCACCAGGCCGTTGACGGCGTGCTTGGTGGTCGCATACCCGGGGATGCCCGGCTTGCCGAGCTTGCCCTCGACCGACGAGGTCACGAGGATGCGGCCCGTGTCGCGGGGGATCATGTGTTGCAGCGCCTCGCGCATGCCCCAGAAGACGTGGTTGAGGTTCCAGTCGATCTCGAGCTTCCACTCCTCGTCGGTCATCATCGAGACGGGCGCCGTGGCGAGCACGCCGCCCGAGTTGAGGCAGCAGATGTCGAGCTGCCCGTAGCGCTCGATCGTGAAGTCGATCAGGCCCTCGACGTCGGCCTGCACGGCGGCGTCACCGGCGTAGAAGTCGGCGTTGTCGCCGCCGTCCATCTCGGCCAGGCACTGCTTGCCCTTGTCGGCGTTGCGTCCGTTGACGACGACCTTGGCGCCTTCGCGCAGGAACGCCTCGGCCATGCCGCGCCCGATCGAGCGCGTGCCGCCCGTGATGCAGGCGACCTTTCCTTCGAGCTTGCCCATCGTGATTCCCCCTTGTCAGTACGGCGCCGAGCCGCCGTCGATCGAGATCAGCGAGCCGGTGATGCCGGCGCCGGCCTCGGACACCAGCAACGACGCGACCATGGCGACGTCCTCGACGTCGTTGAGGCGCTTGATCGACGACTCCTGGGCGAACCAGTCGAGCAGGTCCTCGTACTTCATCCCCATCGACTCGGCGGCCTTGGTGCCTTCGTCCTTCATCATGTCGGTCTCGATCGCACCCGGGCAGAGGGCGTTGACCGTGATGCCGAGCGTGCCGACCTCGAGCGCCATCGCCTTGGTGAGCCCGTTCACGGCGTGCTTGGCCGTGACATAGGTGGCGATGCCGGGCTTGCCGACCTTGCCCTCGAGCGACGAGATGTTGATGATCCGGCCCCACTGCTTGCGGGATCATGTGCCCGAGCGCCCGGCGGCTGCACCAGAACGTGCTCCACAGGTTCACCGTGAGGGCGAACTCCAACGCTTCGTCGGTGAGCTCGGCGACCGGGGCGTTGTTGTGCGAGCCGCCGGCGTTGTTGACGAGGATGTCGACGCTGCCGTACGTGGTGACGGTCTCGTCGATCAACCGCTCGCAGTCGTCCTTGCTCGTGGCGTCGCCCTGGACGAAACGGACGCGATCGCCGACACCGAGATCGGCCTGCATCTCGGCGATCGCCTGTTCGCCCTTCTCGGCACCGCGGCCGTTGACGACGACCGAGGCGCCGTCGCGGAGGAACGCCTCGGCGCATGCACGTCCGATCCCGCGGGTTCCACCCGTGATGACCGCGACGCGACCTGTTAGCTCACCCACTCCGGTTACCCCCTCTGTCGTAGCGACCCGGACAGAAACTATCGAATCACTACAGAAAGAGGAAAGTGCAACGCCAACGAGGCGTGCACCTGGGCACCCGGTGCGCTGTAGCCGTACTGCCGGAAGTCGGCCTCCGGTCGACTACGCGATCTTGGCGAGTAGATCGGGCGCCGCGTGCGTGACGGGGTGGTAGTCGCCTTCGCAATCCGAGCGGTAGTTCCCGGAGTAGCGGCCGGCGGCGATCTGTCGCAGCGCGTCGAGCAGGCGGCCGACGTCGACGTGGTAGTTGTAGAAGCCGAGGCTGACACGCACCATGCCCGGGAGGTCGTGCCTGTCGCCGTTGCGGGCGCGCTGGGCCCACTCGCTGGCGGCCGTGCTCTCGAGACCGAGCAGATGGGCGATGTACGGGTGGGCGCAGAAGCAGCCGCTCCGCACACCGATGCCGTACTCGTAGCCGAGGATCGCGGCGACCAGCCCGTGCGGGACTCCGTCGATCGTGAACGGGACGACTCCGATCTCCCGACCGGCGTCGCCGGGCCCGTGAACTCGAAGTCCGGGGATCTCGGCCAGCCCGGTGAGCATGTGGCGCATCAGGATCCGCTCGTGATCGACGATGCTCGTCCCAGCCGATCTCGGCCAACGTCGTCGACCGCCGCTGCGAAGGCGACGGCTCCGAGCAGGTTGGGTGTTCCCGCCTCCTCCCGGTGTGGCAGATCGGCCCACGCGACGTCGTCGAGCGTGACGGCATCGACGGTGCCGCCGCCGCGGTGGTCGGGCATCGTGCCGAACGTGTCCCGACGCCCGACGATCGCACCGCTCCCGAACGGGGCGTACAGCTTGTGGGCCGACAGGGCCACGAAGTCGAGGTGCTCGGGGTCGTCATGGGGGCGCATGTCGATCGGCCGGTGCGGCGCCAGCTGGGCGGCGTCGACGAGGATTCGGCCGCCGGCCGCGTGCACCCGTCGCGCAAGGTCGTGAATCGGAGGAACGACGCCGGTGACGTTCGACGCACCCGACACGACCAGCATCGCCACACGCCCGGCATGGCGGGCCAACTGGCAGTCGAGGTCGTCGAGATCGAGCCGGCCGTCGGGTGTCGCTCCGATGTGCACCGTGCGGACCCGCGCCCGCCACGGCAGATCGTTGGAGTGATGCTCCAACACCGTGGTCAGCACGACATCGCCGTCGTTGATCTCCATCGATCGCGCCAGCTTGTTGATCGCCTCCGTCGTGTTCTTGGTGAACACCACCACGTCGCGTTCCGGATCGGCGCCGACGAAGGCGCCGACCGTGTGCCGTGCGGCTTCGTATGCCTCGGTGCAGCGGCGCGCCTTGTGGCCGGCCCCGCGGTGGACGCTCGCCGTAGCACGGCAGGATCTCCTCGACGGCGGCCAGCGCCGACCGCAGCGCAGGCGTCGTCGCGGCGTTGTCGAGGCTGACGTACTTCACGAACCGCCCGGACAGCGTGGGCACCATCTCGTCGACGCCGATCACCGCATGTCTCAAATCGTCCATGGCGACCAAGGGAACATGGGTCGAGCGGACGCGGTAGCGAGGTTTCCCTAGATCTGCCGGCCGGTTCGATATAACAGCGTCGTCAGCGTTCGGCTTGCACGGCTCGCGCCAATTCGGTCCGCGAGCGCACGTGCATCTTGCGGTACATGCGGGTGAGGTGAGCCTCGACCGTGGCGACGCTGATGAACAACTCGCTGGCGATCTCGCGGTTGCGCCGACCGCACACGATCAGCTCTGCGATCTGGGCCTCGGTCGGCGTGAGCTCGGCGTGCTCCCGCCCGGGGGCCACGCGTTCGAGCTCGGCCTCTGCCTGCGCCGCCCACGGCGCGGCGCCCATCGCCGTGAAGCGACCGAGCGCATCGGCGAGCACGTCGGCCGACGCGTTGCGACGCCCGGACCGGCGCAGGGCCCGCCCCTGGAGCAGCAGGCCGCGAGCGGCCTCGATCCGGTACCCGAGCCGATCGAAGGCGACGGCCGAACCACCGAGCATCTCGACCGCTTCCTCGCGACCTGCGGACATCGCCGTGAGACCGCGCCCACGAAGTGCGGCGGCATCGACCCAGGGTTGGCCGACATCGGCCGCCTGCCGGTCGAGCTGTGCCGACAGCTCGGCACACGCCGCTGTGTCGCCGATGAGGGCGATCGCCTCGATCGCGTCCGGCAACACCGGAACCACCGACGGCAGCTTGACTCCGATGTCGTTGGCCCTCTCCAGCGCGACCGTCGAGCTCGGTGGCTGCGGCCGCCGGATCGCCAGGCGCGAGTGCCAGCAGACCGAGCACGTGGCCGGCCATGACGAGACGCGTGCGCCCGTCCTGCTCGGTGCCGCGTGCGCGCAACGTGGCCGCCGCTTCCCGCGCTCGGCAGGTTCACCGAGGTGGACGTTGACGATGCCGACCGGATACGCCAGCCATGCAACCGCCTGCGTGTTGCCGGCGTCGCTTGCCGATTCGACACCCTCGTCGGTGAGCTCGACGGCGGTCGACAGGTTCCCGGACGCGATCTCCACCGCTGCCAGATCGAGGATGCGATACGGGCGCTGGAACTCGACGTTGCTCCGCACACACGACATGTAGAGCTCCTCGAGCACCGATCGCGCCTCGGCGAGCTGTCCGCACCACAGGCAGTGCCGCCCATAGACACCCTGAGGCGATCGACCGAGGCGCGTGCCGGCATTCGTCTCGGCGAGGTGCAGGGCGCGTTCCATCAGGTCGTCGCACGGTCGTCCGAGCAGCATGCAGGCCGACGCCAAGGTGCTGGAGGCCAGCATCTCCAACGTCGTGTCGTGGAGCCGGGTGGCGATCACCAGGGCCCGCTCGGCCAGTTCCTTGCCCTTGTCCAGCTCCGCCCGATGGATGACGGCCAGCCACCCGCGCAGCTCGAGGATTCGTCCGAGCAACGCCTCGTCGTCACCGGACTCGAGCGCCGCCTGCTCGAGGAACCGGTCGCCGCCGTCGAAGTCGATCGCCACGCGGGCGGCGATCGCCTCGGCACGGATCGGTCCCGGCGGCAGCATCGCGACGAGTTGGTCGGCATCGGCGAGTGCCTTCGACTTGTCGCCGGCAGCGGCGCGGTGCACGACCGCCGCGAACGCCCGCCTGACCCGGTTCTCGACATCCTCGGGCGGCGTGACACGCACGCTGTGTTCGGCGAAGTAGGCCGCGAGCGATGATGCGCCTCGCCGCGCGGCGCGCGTGGCGGCATCCTGGAGCTCGATCGCAGCCCCCGCGTCGGGCTCGCCGCGCGACAACGCGAGGTGGCGGGCGCGGGAGTCGGGGTCGTCGACGGTGTCAGCCAGTCGGGTGTGCAGTGCCTGCCGTTCGACCGGGTTGAGGCCGGCCAGCACCACGGATGCCAGCAGCGGGTGGGAGAACCGCACGACCAGGTCGTCGCCGACCACCAGCAGGTCGTCGGCGACGGCAGCAGCCACCAGGTCGACTGCGTCTGGTGCACCTGACGCCCGGGCGATCGTCTGCACGGTCGCCGCTCCGAGCGCGGCCGCGACGCACAGCACGCCGCGCATGCTGTCGGGCACGGCGCCGATGCGACTCGACAATGCCCCCGACAGGGTCGGTGGCACCGAAGCCGTGAGCGAGTCGTCGAACAGGTCGACCGAACGCGCCAACTCGATCGCGTACATCGGGTTTCCGACGGACAGCTCGTGCACTCGCTCCAACCTCGGCCTCGGCAGGGAGTCGACGAATGGCGACACGACCAGGCGCGTCGCTTCGAGTGAGAGTGGTCCGAGGAAGATCTCCTCGCGGCGGTCGGGAGGGATCGTCCGGTTGTCGGGCGGCGACGAGCGGTCGGAGCGTTCGGTCGCCAGCACGAGCACCGGTTCGCGCTCGAGGCGGCGGAAGGCGTAGCGCAACGCACCGGCCGACACCGGATCGACCCACTGGACGTCGTCGATCGCCACGACCACGGGCGCATCGGCAGCCTGGCGGCGGAGCGTGTCGAGCACGTACTGCCCGCTCTCGAATCGGTCGCGCTCGTGATTCACGTCGCCGAACAGGTCGGCCAGTCCGGTGGAGGGCCCGAACAGTTCCTCCTCGGTCGGGCGGGTGACGAGCGTCTGGTGACCAGCGGCGCGGTGGCGTTGCAGCGCCGATCGCCACAGCGATGTCTTGCCGATTCCTGCCTCACCGCGAATGACGACGAAGCGCGCCCCGAGATCGATCGAACGAACCAGCTCGTCGATTCGATCGACCTCGCGATCACGGCCGAAAAGAGCACTCTCGATGGGAGCGCCGTGCAGCGTCCCTACCACGTGATCGACGGTAGTCGCGTATCTCTGGAGGTTGACCCGGAATTTGAGTGGCGGGCGATTCCTCACCGAACGGCGACGCGGGGTTCGGCGCGTCGCTCGTGCTCGGCTGTCCCGAGTCGTACCTGGCACACTGCCCGAGTGCCGATGTCGGACCCGCACACCGAGCCGTGGCAGTGACATGAGCAGCCCAAGGATTCGCACCACACACGTCGGTTCCCTCCCGCGGCCCGACGCGGTGACGGCGCGCCTGCTCGACCGCGAGGAGCACGGCCTCGCTGGTGGCGAGGATCGCCGGGCATTCGACGCGACGATGGAGGCCGCCGTGGCCGACATCGTGCGCCTCCAGGTCGATGCCGGCATCGACCTCGTCTCCGACGGTGAGTTCTCGAAGATCAGCTACAGCACCTACGTCAAGGATCGGCTGACCGGCTTCGACGGCGACACCCCACGCAAGCCGGCGCTCGACCTCGCCCCGTACGACGCACTGCGAGCCCGCCTGGCGGCTGCCGCAGGCGGCGCCCAGACGTTCAAGCGCCAGACGTGCGTCGGGCCGATCGCCTATGTCGGTGACGACGACCTGCGCGCCGATCTCGCCCATCTGCGAGCGGCGGTCGACGCAGCCGGGCTCGACCCCGCCGACGCCTTCGTCAACGCCGCATCACCCGGGCTGGTCACCGCCTTCCAGGGCAACTCCTATTTCGCCACCCACGAGGAGTACGTCGAAGCCGTCGGCGAGGCGATGCAGGTCGAGTACGAGGCGATCGTCGATGCCGGGTTCGCATTGCAGCTCGACTGCCCCGACCTGGCGATGGCACGCCACACCGGCTTCCAGGATCTCGACGACGACGCCTTCCTCGCCCGCGCCACCCATCACGTGGAGGTGCTCGATCACGCCACCCGCAACATCGACCCGGCCGCGATGCGGATGCACCTGTGCTGGGGCAACTACGAAGGCCCACACGACCACGACATCGAGCTCGCCACAGTGCTGCCGATCGTGCTCGCGGCACGCCCGTCGGCGGTGCTGTTCGAGGCCGCCAATCCCCGCCACGCCCACGAGTGGCAGACCTGGGCCGACGCCGACATCCCCGACGACAAGGTGCTCGTGCCCGGCGTCATCACCTCCACGTCGAACTACGTCGACCATCCCGCGCACGTGGCCGAGCTGCTGGCTCGATACGTCGCGATCGTCGGCCCGGAGCGGGTGATCGCCGGCACCGACTGTGGGTTCGGAACGTTCGCCGGCATCGGCAAGATCGATCCCGACGTCGTCGTCAAGAAGCTCAGGGCGCTCGCCGCCGGAGCCGAGCTCGCGTCGCGTGGACTGGCGCCGAGCTCATGACCGAGATCGAGCAGCTGCTGATCGAGCGGGCGTGTGAACGCTTGATCGTCGACTCGGCCACCCACAACGATCAGCGCGACTGGCCCGCGCTGGCGGCGCTCTACGCCGAGGACGGCGTCGTCGTACGACCGAACGGCCAGCGACTCGAGGGCAGAGCCGCGATCGAAGCGGCGTACGCTGCCGGGCCGGGCGACCGGGTGACGCGCCACGTGTGCGCCAACCTGCGCGTCCACGTCGATGGTCCGGATGTCGGCGCATGCCACGACGCGTGGTCGTGATCGTCTCCGGAACCCGGTCGGACGACCCCGACGTGACGTTCGGGATCGTCCCCAACGAGCGCCACCTGGTCGGTGAGTTCGCCGATCGTTTCACGCGCACCGACGCCGGCTGGCGCATCGCCGAGCGCCGCGCCTCGATGGTGATGAACACCTGAGCGACCGTTCGCCAGCGGTGTTCATCACGATATAGCGCCGTCATCCGGGCTGGTTGGTCAGCGCAAATGCGGCATCCGCCGAACCGCACGAGCATTGCTTCAGCCTGGCATCGCTACAGAGCTATATCACTGATTTCAGCTGAGAATTTTCGTCGCGAATAATCTCTAGCCAGCGAGTGGTGCAGTCTGGAATAATTCGTCCTTTGTGAATCGAGGGACCTCCATGTCCCGTGGGTGGGGTTAGCCGTCGGGTTGGGTGGACGACGGGAGCCGGCGGTGGCCGTGGCGGTCGAGTGAGGAGTGGCGCCATGTCCAAGCTCGAGCCTGCGCTGGAGCACGCACTGATCGCGTGGCAGGTCCGGCGCGGTGACGGCTCGACGGCGACGCCCGAGCAGGCCGAGCTGATCGACGCCGAACGGGTGGCGGTGATCGTGGCCCATGAGGGAGATCTCGGTCCGCTCCGGGCGGCGGGGCTCGACACAGGCTTCGATCAGGACGGCGTGGTGTCCGGCCAGATCGCGTTCGCCGAACTGGAGCGTCTGGCGGAGGTGCCGGAGGTGGTGCGGATCGACATGGAGCCGCCGGTCCGGCCGTTGCTCGACAACACGCTGGTGGAGATCGAGGTCCCGTGGAAGGTCCCGCCGTCCAGTGCCTGGCCGGGCAAGGGCGGGGGAGCGATCGTGGCCGTGATCGACACGGGGATCGACATCTTCCACGACTCCTTCCGCAACAGTGACGGCACGACGCGGATCCTCGAGTTGTGGGACCAGGCGGCGTCGACCGGCGGCAGCAATCCGCCTGCCGCCTTCCAGCAGGTCGGTCGGGTCTACAGCCGGCCCCAGATCAACGCCGGGATCACGGCCGGGCCGCCTTTCCACAGCATCGACAACAACGGTCACGGCACACACGTCGCCGGAACCGCCGCCGGCAACGGTCTCCAGGACGATCGCTGCTCGTTGCCGGGGCGCTACGTCGGCGTCGCCCCCGAGGCCGACCTCGTGATCGTCAGAGCGATCGCCCTTCCGGCAGGCAGTACCGCGGCGATCCGCGACGCCATGCAGTGGTGTGCCCAGGCGGGCTCGCGCCACCCGGGCAGCAAGCCGGTCGTCATCAACTGCAGCTTCGGGTCCCAGAGCGGCCCGCACGACGGGACCGCTCAGCTCGACACGTTCGTCGACCAGATCCTGCGGCCGTCGGCGGGCATCCCGGCCGGTGTCGCGATCGTCTGCGCCGCCGGCAACGAGGGTGATTCGGAGTTGCACGAGGCGGGCACGGTGGCCGCCAACGGCAACGGACAGGTGCAGTTCTACATTCCGGATGGTTCCTTCCAGCCCGACACGTTCGAGCTCTGGTACAACGGCACGTCGACGCTCAACGTGACGCTCACGGCTCCGCCGAATCCGGCACAGCCGCCGCCGAACACGATCGGTCCGATCGCCCCCGGCGCCGCCGGATCGCCGTTCACGATCGGCGGGATGTCGATCGCGGTCTCGTCGTCGACGGGCCCGATCGCCGCCAACAACAACAAGAAGCAGATCCACATCTCGATCAGCGTGCCGGCCAACGTCACCGTGCGATCCGGAGTCTGGACGGTGGCACTGAACGAGACCGGCGGCACGGCGGCAACCTGGGACGCTTGGGTCGACTCGGCCGCGGGCGACGCGGCTCCGACGTTCCGGCTCCCGAGCGACTCGGGCCAACCGCTGGCGCGCCGGCGCGAGAACACGATCGGAGCCCCTGGGTCGTCGCGCAACGCGATCACGGTCGCCAACTACGACGACGGCAACGGCGAGCTCAATCCGAGCTCGTCGCGTGGTCCGTCGCCGATCCCGGCCGGGACGCCCGTCGGCGAGGTCAAGCCCACGATCGCCGCCCCCGGTACCGGTGTCGCCGCGGCACGCAGCCGCGACGATCCGAAGATCCAGTCGTCGTGCTGCGACCAGCTCGTGATCGACAAGACCGGGACCAGCATGGCCTCGCCACACATCGCCGGTGTCGTGGCGCTGATGCTCGAGAAGAACAAGAACCTCAACTTCGAGCAGGTCCGCGCCCACTTGCAGCACTCGACCCGGGTCACCGGCATACCGGGGGGTGAGGTCCCGCCGGTCTACGACGTGCCGATGAACATCCGCGCCAACCACGTGTGGGGATCCGGCAAGGTCTGGGCTGCGGCGGCGCTGGCCGAGATGCCGGCAGCGCAGGGCGGCGGCGGCGGTGGCGGAGGCGGTGGCGGCGGGATGATCGTGCTCGGTGAAGAGCAGTGGGGATACACGCCGCACACGATCTTCTCACGGCTCGGCGAATGGCGGGCGCGGTTCGGTCCGCGGCCGGGGCTGATGCTGGTGGCGGCACTGGTCAGCCACCACGTCGACGAGATCCTGCGGTTGATCAACAACAACGTCCGGGTCGGCGCGGTCTGGAAGCGCAACGGCGGTCCGCTGCTGGTGCGTCACCTGCTGTACACCCATCGCACGCATCTCACTGTGCTGCCGGAGGCCGTCGACGGCTGCGACGTGCGCACCCTCATCGACCGCCTGCTGCCGATCCTCGATCGGTTCGGCGGCGAGCGTCTGCGGGCCGACATCGCCGACTACCGCGAGTTCGTCGTGCGCTGGCCCGGCGCCGACGCCGACGAGCTCGATGCGTACGCGATTCGGCTGGGCGGCGTCGCGTGAGCGAGCCGCTCGGCGCTCGACTCGGTGGCGCGGGTGCTCGGCGACGCCCTCGGTCCGCTGGCGACGCGGCTGCAGGGGGACCAGGCCCTGGAGACGCTGGCCGAGCTCGGCCTGCGGGTGCCGGTCGGGTCCGGCGGCGTCGCACAGGGTCTCCAGGAGTCCGCAACCGCCTGCTCGCAGCTGCCGGGAGCCGTCGCCGACCTGATTGCCGCTGCCGGCGGCTCCGACGACGGCGCGATCATCGCCGCCGCCATCCACCTCGGCGAGCTGATCGTGCGCGCCGGGGTCGCCTTCGCCGAGCTCGGAACCGCGCTCGACGGTGTGATCCAGGGCAACGGAGGCCTCTCCGGGGCTCAGAAGGCGCGCATGCGCGCGATCGTCGACGAACTGCCCGACCGGTTGCTGCACCTCGCCCTGATCGCCTACGTCGAGGACCGCCAACCGTCGGTCAAGGGCGCACTCGAGCTGGCCGGGCTGTTCGACGACGAGCTGATCCCCGCCGATCCGGCCGACCCGTCGCTGCCGGCCCATCGCCGGCGGCAGGTGCGCCTCGACCGGCTCGGCTCGCTCGTGTCGGACCCGGCCGCCCACCTCGCCGACCTGTACGGGTTCGGCACGGCGGGATTCGACGGGGTCGAGCTCTTCACCCGCATCAAGCAGATGGTCGATCAGCCCGACGCCGAGGCGCTGCTCATCCTGGCGCCGGGGCTGCCGGCGGTGCTCGAGGCCTGGTTCTTCCGGATGGAGGTCGTGCCGGGATCGCCGCCGGCGCTGTCGATCCGAATCCGCGTCCCGGCCCAGAAGGATCTCGACGTCAGCACTCCGCTGGCCGGCGTGTGGTCGGCGACCGTGACCTCGTCGGCGCGCTTCGAAGGCGGGATCGAGCTCGTGCTGCACCCCACCAACGGGTTGCGGATCGAGCCGCCGAGCGCCAACGCCTCGCTCGTCATGGCGTTCGGTGTCAAGGCCGAGCGCGGCGACGGCTCGCCGATCATCATCCTCGGCAGCGCCGGCGGCAGCCGGCTCGAGCTGCAGCGGTTCGCGCTCAGCTTCCCGCTCTCGCTCAGCGCTTCGACCGGCTCGCCGTCACCCACGGTCGACGTCGGCGCGGCAGCTCGAGCTCGCCGGTGGCAAGGTCGTGATCGACGGCGTCGCAGGCCGACGGCTTCCTCGCCACGCTGATCGGCGGCATCAACGTCGAGTCCAACTTCGATCTCGGCGCCTCGTACGACACAGCGGGAGGGCTGCGGTTCACCGGCAGCGCCACGATCGAGATGGCGATCCCGACCCACCTCTCGCTGGGGCCGGTCGAGATCCCGCAGATGTACCTGATCGGCGGCTTCGAGGACGGCGGCATCCCGATCGAGTTCTCGGTCGACCTGTCGGCCGCGCTCGGACCGCTGCAGGCGAGCGTCAGCCGGATGGGCGCCACCGCCGACATCTCCTTCCCGGAGGGTGGCGGCAACGCCGGCGTGGCCCAGATCGACGTCGGGTTCAAGCCGCCGACCGGCGTCGGGCTGTCGATCGATGCCGGCGTCGTCAAGGGTGGCGGCTACCTCTACCTCGACTTCGACACGCGGCGAGTACGCCGGCGCGCTCGAGCTGGTGTTCAGCGGGTTCCTGACCCTCAAGGCGATCGGCATCATCACCACCCGGATGCCCGACGGGTCGGCACGGGCTTCTCGCTGCTGATCATCATCACCGTCGAGTTCGGCACCGGCGATCCAGCTCGGCTTCGGCTTCACGCTGCTCGGCGTCGGCGGCCTGCTCGGCCTGAACCGCACGATGGAGCTGGAGCGCGCTCGCCGACGGCGTGCGCACCGGGGCGATCGAGAGCGTGATGTTCCCGACGCGACATCATCGCCAACGCGCCGCGGATCATCAGCGACCTGCGCGCGTTCTTCCCGCCGGCGCAGGGCACGTTCCTGATCGGGCCGATGGCCAAGCTCGGCTGGGGCACGCCGACGCTGGTCACGGCGTCGCTCGGGCATCATCATCGAGATCCCGCCCGGCAACATCGCCATCCTCGGCGTGCTCAAGGTCGCGCTGCCCGACGAGGACGCGGCGCTGATCATCCTCCAGGTCAACTTCATCGGCGCGATCGAGTTCGACAAGAAGCGGATCTGGTTCTTCGCCGCGCTGTTCGAGTCGCGGGTGCTGTTCATCACCCTCGAAGGCGAGATGGGCCTGCTGATCGCGTGGGGCGACGACGCCAACTTCGTGCTCAGCGTCGGCGGCTTCCACCCCGCGTTCAAGCCGCCGCCGCTGCCGTTCCCCAATCCGCAGCGGATCGCGATCAGCATCCTCAACGAGTCGTTCGCGCGCGATCCGGGTCGAGGGCTACTTCGCCGTCACCTCCAACACGGTGCAGTTCGGCGCCAAGGTCGAGGTCGTACTTCGGCCTCGACGACTTCGGCGATCGACGGGCACCTCGGCGTTCGACGCGCTGTTCCAGTTCTCGCCCTTCTACTTCATCATCAGGATCTCGGCCTCGCTCGCGTCAAGGTGTTCGGCGTCGGCCTGTTCAGCGTCCGACTTCCGCGGCGAGCTCGGAGGGCACGACGCCGTGGCACATCGAGGGCGAGGGCTCGATCTCGCTGCTGTTCTTCGACATCGACGTGCCGTTCAGCCACACGTGGGGCGAGAGCGAGGACACGACGCTGCCGCCGATCCAGGTGATGCCGATGCTGAAGGCCGAGTTCGACAAGGTCGACAACTGGACGCGCCGAGCTGCCCGACCGGCACGAGCCTGCTGGTGTCGCTGCGGCCGATCGAGGCGACCGAGGACCTGATCCTGCATCCGGTCGGCGTGCTCAAGGTCAGCCAGCGGGCGGTCCCGCTCGACCTCGAGCTCGACAAGGTCGGCAACCAGCGGCCGACCGACGCCAAGCGGTTCACGATCGAGCGTGCCCGACGACGGGCTCGACAAGCACGCCGACGCCAAGGAGTCGTTCGCCACCGCGCAGTTCAAGGACCTGAGCGACGCCGCCAAGCTCAGCTCGCCGGCCTACGAGAAGCAGAACTCCGGCGTCGAGCTGGCGATGTCGGACCGCACGATCGCGTCGCACTCGCGCGGTCAAGCGCGTGGTGCGCTACGAGGAGATCATCATCGACAACAACTTCAAGGGCCACGTGCGGCGCTTCGTCGGCTTCGCGCTCTCGCTGTTCACCCACTTCCTGGCCGGCAACGCCGCCAGCCGCTCGCCGTTGTCGGCGGCGACGCAAGCTGCAGAAGGCGCCGGTCGACCAGAAGATCGGGATCACGGACGCCGGCCTACGTCGTCGCTTCCAACGTCGACAACACGGCCTACGGCGAGACGGTGACGTTCACCAGCCACGCCGCCGCCCAGGACTTCCTCGCCGCCGAGACGCAGCAGTCGCCGGAGCTGGTGGATGCTGCACGTGATCCCGGCGATGGAGGCGGTCAGCGCATGAGCGAGCGCAGCGAGCGACTCATGTGCGTGACATCGCTCGGCGTCGCGTCGACACGCAGGAGGTCGTCTGCATGATGCGGCGGTCACCAATGAGCGAGATCGGCACCTACACGTTCCTGCCCTGGCTGCGCTCAGGGCTCGCCAACCGGATCGAGACCGGCGACCTCGACACCTCGGTCAAGCTGCGCGCCACGGTCGATGTCGAGCTCGACGTGAAGGGCACCGGTGGTGAGGGCGGCGACGTCGCAGAGCCGGTCAGCGCGACCGTCGCGCTCTACGGCCCGGGCGACATCGTCGGCATCGAGGCCGCGCGCGATCATCCGCAACGAGCCGCAGGACTGGATCACCAACTTCGAGCCCAACTACCTCCCCTACATCGAGTTCTACGACGAGGACTTCCCCTGGCGCTACACGCCGGCGGCACCCGACGGCCGGACGGTTGCGGCCATGGATCGCGCTCGTCGTGCTCGACGGAGGAGCGAGTTCGAGGAAGGCGGCAACCTGCTCGGCAAGCCGCTGCCGTACATCGAGATCACGGCGAGCCCGATGGAGGACGCCTTCCCGCCCGCCGACGAGCTGTGGGCATGGGCCCACGTGCACGTCAACCAGCAACCTGGTCGGCAGCGCTCCGACCTCCTGGCGCCCGACATCGATCCGCGTGCTCGACGAGCTCGACGCGCTGCTGGCACGAGCAGCCGGACCTCGCCTACTCGCGGCTGCTCTGCCCGCGCAAGCTGGCAGCCAACACGGCGTACCACGCCTTCCTCGTGCCGACCTTCGAGACCGGACGGCTGGCCGGGCTCGGGCTCGACCCCGCCACCGCCGAGCACGCCACCGCCTCGGCCTGGGGGCCCAACCGCGACGTGCCGACGCTGACTGCCGTACTACCACCGCTGGTACTTCCGCACCGGCACGCGAAGGCGACTTCGAGTACCTGGTGCGGCTGCTGAAGCCGCGGCCCGCCGACGAGCGCGTCGGGCGCCGCGACATCGACGTGCAGGTCCCCGGCTCGAACATGGCCGGGCATCACCGACCCCGAGCTGGACGGCGTGCTCAAGCTCGGCGGCGCGCTGCTCGCCCCGCTCAGCGACGAGGCCGAGCAGGCGCTCGAACCGTGGGAGCAGCTGGGACGAGCCGTACCCGCACGAGTTCCAGACCGACCTGGCGCGCATTCGTCGACCTCGCCGACGACTACGCCCGGCTCGCGGCCGACGCCGCCAACCAGGCGAGCGACATCGACGCCGCCATCACCGCCGACCCCGATCCACTGATCACGCCGCCGCTCTACGGACGCTGGCACGCCCTCACGCCGCGCATCCTGACGGACGAGGACGGCGACGACCTGCCCAACAACCGCAACTGGGTGCACGAGCTCAACCTCGACCCGCGCTGGCGGAGCGCGGCCGGTTTCGGCACCGACGTGATCGTCAGCCAACCAGGAGGCCTACATGGACGCGGCCTGGGACCAGGTCGGCGACGTGCTCGAGGCCAACCGCCGGATCCGCCTCGCTCAGCTCGCCACGCTGACGTCGGCGACCTGGTACTCGAAGCATCTGGTCGGCGTTGCGAGCCCAGGGAGACGGGCGGATGGCTTGCGATCGACGGCGCCCGTCCAGCGACGCGTGATCAGCGACGGCGTCACCGTGTTCCATCAGGCCCGCCAGAGCGCGGTGACGCGTGCCGTGACCTCGACCCAGCTGCGCCGGATGGTGCGGCCCAACGCCCGCATCGATCGCACAGCGGGGCTTCGACGGCGACATCACGGCGGCGACGCTCGTCGACCGCGTCAACGCCGGCGACGGTCACAGCCGCCCCGCCCAACACCGTTCCGCCGGGCCTGCCGACCGTCGAGGACGTCGCCGAGGAGATGCATCCCGACGGAGCTGCCGGCACTGTGCTCGACTGGCTGCGGCGCTGGCCCTGGCTGCGGTTCGATCCCGCTCGTGCTCGCCGCGCTGATCGTGCTGCTCGTCGTGATCCTGCTCGTGGTCGGCGTCGCCGATCGCGGTGGTGATCGTCGGCGCGCTCGTGGCCGCCGGCCTCGTCGGGCTGTGGTGGTGGCTCGAGCGAGTACGCCGAGCGGGAGACGCCGCCGACTCGGTCACCGGGGCCAACCAGACGCCCGACTCGGTCGACGACCTGCCGCGCAGCCCCGACTTCGTGCTCACCCCGGGTCTCGACCTGCGCGGGCTGGGCACCGTGCCGGCGCCGCAGCCGGCGTCGACGGGCGGCACCGACAGCGTCGAGGCCCGCAACTTCAAGCTCGCCCTCGTCGACGCCTACACCAGCGTCCAGGTCGGTCGGGCGGCCGGCGTCAAGCCCGACCTGATACCGCTCGACCTGCACGGCGTGGTCGACGCCACGCTCGTCGCCATCGATCCCAAGGTGACGATCCCGCGCTACGTGCTGGGCACGATCCTGCTCCCGGCCCACATCATCGGGCTGATCGGCGAGACGTTCACGGAGGCGATGGCCTACCCCGAGCTCGACATCCCGATGTACAAGCCGCTCGTCGACCGATCGACTGAGCTGTTCGTGCCCAACCTGCACCTGATCGAGCAGAACACGGTCACGCTGCTCAACACCAACCAGCGCTTCATCGAGTCGTACATGGTCGGCCTCAACCACGAGTTCGCCCGCGAGCTGCTGTGGCGCGAGTACCCCACCGACCAGCGCGGCAGCTACTTCCGCCAGTTCTGGGACGTCAGCACGTTCCTCGACGCGCGACCGACGGACGACGAGGCGACGGCGCGAGGAGCTGCAAGGACATCCCGCCGCTGCACCTGTGGTCGAAGTTCTCCGAGCTCGGCGACCACGACCACCGCGAGCAAGGGCTCGAGAACGAGGAGGAGCTCGTGCTCGTGATCCGCGGCGAGCTGCTCAAGAAGTATCCCAACGCCGTGATCTACGCCCACAAGGCGATGTGGCAACCGAAGAGCGACACCGACCCGACGCCCGACAAGGCCAAGGAACGCATCTTCGACCGCCGACGTCCCGATCAAGACGCCGCTCTACGAGGCCAAGGTCGAGCCCGACATCTACTTCTTCGGCTTCGACCTCGTCGAGGACGAGGCCCGCGGCGACGACACCGTCGACGACGATCCGGGTTGGTTCTTCGTGATCAAGGAACGCCCGGGCGAGCCGCGCTTCGGCTTCGACATCGACCGCGACGGTGCGATCCAGGTCTGGAACGACCTGGCGTGGGACGACGTCGTGCCCGGCGGGTCGGTGGGCGACTTCATCGTCATCGCCGACGCGCCGACCCGCAACCTGCCGACGACGGTCCCCAGTGGGAGCGAACAGGAGAAGGCGGAGCAGTGGGAGGAGGATCACCTCCTCGGGTGGACCTCCGGCATCACATCGGCCGAGCTCGCTTACATCATGTTCCAAGCCCCCGTGCTGGTCGGGGTGCACGCCTCAGAGATGCTGCCGGAGTCGTAGGGGAGTCACCATGGCCGAGTTCGACGACCTCCGACAAGCGCTCACCGCCGCCCGCACCGACAGGGCGTCGAGCGCGGCGCCAGCTGTTCGTCGCCGACGAGCGTCTGCGCTTCCTCCGCCGGCGGCGCGACCAGATCATCCGTGGCGGCGCCGACGACCAGCAGCTGGCGGCACTCGCCGCCGAGGAGCGCAGGCTGCAGGACGATGCCGACCGGCTGGCGGGTGTCCATCTCGCCGCCACGGATGCTCTCGGTGATCTCTCGACGCAGTTCGAGCTGTTCGCCGACCCGACCGAGAACGTGACCCGGCTCGACGACTCGACGCCGATCCTGCTGCTGCCGTTGCGGATCGAGACCCGCTTCAAGGAGCTCGTCGACGGCGATCGCACGCGCAACCAACTCTGGGTGCGGGCCTATCCCGACGACATCGCCGTCAACACCTTCGAGGAGGTGCTGGCCGAGGTCGAGATCTCCAACGCCCGCATCTACTGGACCAACATCTGGAAGGCCGGAGGTGACGACGGCGCCAAGCGCGCCGCCTGGCGTTCGCTGGCGATCAGCCACGGTCCCGGCCGCGCCCACTGGATCATCCAGCAGGTGGCGCCGCTCAACGCGACCGAGGAGCCGGTCGTCGCTGCCGGCGAGCACCTGCTCGTGATCGTCACCGACCAGCCGCTCCCGGCGGCGGAGCGCCAGCCGGCGCGCGACTACTGGATCGCAGTGTTCGCTGCAGCCGGCGACCAGTCGGCGATCGACGCCGCCTTCGCCGACCTCGTCAGCGCCGTCGGCGCCGCCGCGCCGAGCTGATCGCCACCAGCTACGCCCCGCAGAACCTCGCCACACCGGCCGTGGCGACCGATCCTCCGCCCACGATCCGGGTCGAGTTCCTCGAGCTGCCCGACCAGGCGACGATCGACAGCCAGCAGTTGCCATGGATGCACGCCGCCGACACCGCCGTGCTCCCGGAGCGTCTGGTGGTGCTCGGCTTCAACGGCGACCAGCAAACCCTGCTCCACGTCGGGCGCCCGATCCCGTCCGAGTTGTCGATCGGTCCCAACCCGTCGGCGCCGCAGGAGGAGCAACTGCGAGTCGAGGACGGCGAGCTCGTGGTGCCCGATCCGATGAAGTGGATGACCGACTTCGACGTTGCCGTCGACAACGGCATGGGCTTCCGCATCGACCTCGACTCGATCCAGGCACGGCGCGGCTTCGACCGGCTGTTCGTGCTCGGCGTGCGGATCTCGGCCGATCCAGAGGCAGGAGCGGCCGACCTCGAAGGCCTGATCACCGACCACCAACGCAGCCGCAAGGGCTTCAGCGTGCTCGCCCAGGGAGCACCGACCAACAACGTCGAGGACGACGTGTCGGGCTACACGTGGCGCGACGACACCGACCTCAGCTACGAGCACTTCTTCGGCCAGGACCCGACCGACGACCCGGACGAGTGGCGCGACCGCAAGGACGGTCGCTGGCTGGCCGAGCATCTCGGGATCGACGCCGACCTGCTCAAGGCGTCGCCCAATTACTACGGCACCGACCAGGCCGAGGCGCGCGCCATGAACGAGGCGCTGTGGCCGGCGACGTTCGGCTACCTGCTCGACCAGATGATGGAGCCGGTGTTCGACGACGACACGATCGTCAGCACCCGCGCCTGGTTCAACCGGTACGTCGTCGGCAGGGGTGCGATCCCGGCCATCCGCGTCGGTCGCCAGCCGTACGGCATCCTGCCGGTCACGCCGTTCTCGCGGATGGGATGGATCAGCCGCAAGCTGCTCGCCAACGACCGCATCGACACGGGCATCCCCGACCAGTTCCGGTTCCTCGACACGATGTACCGGCTGATCCGCACCGCCGACGAGCAGTGGAGCGAGCTGGCCGCTCAGGTCTCGTACGTCGGCAAGCCCGGGGTCGATGCCCATCAGAGCGTTGCTCGACGTGGTCGGCCTGCACCCGTCGTCGGTCGAGTACTACCAGCGCTACGCCGAGACCGCCGAGCAGCTCTACAACCGCTTCAAGCTCTCGGGCAACGGCGCCGCCTTCCTCGCCGCCCTGATCGCGATCGGGTACGTGCAGAGCGGGCTCGACCTGATGGAGGAGCTCGGCTACCAGCGCGGCGACGACGAGGCCGTGCCCGAGATCCTCAACAAGCTGTTCCTCGACCAACCCAACCTGCTGAAGGGCCCGGTGATCGACGACGTGCCGCTCTCGGAGACGGTGCCGATCCGGGGCTATCGGCCCGACGGCAGCAACTACCTGCAGTGGCTGGTCGAAGCCGCCCGCCAGTCGCACGATGTGCTGCGCCGTCAGGACGGCTTCATCGACGAGCGGCCGCCGACGGCGTTGCTGTACCTGATGCTGCGGCACGCGATCGACGTCGGCTACGTCGACGACCGGCATCCAGTTCCATCTCGAGGCCGGCCTGCTCGACGTCACCCAGGCGCGAGCAGCGCGGCGCGAGCCGAAGTTCGTCCACATCCAGGACGCCCAACTCGACACCGGCAGCCCATGGCAGTACCTCTACGCCAGCCAGCCGGTGATCACCGGCGACCCGCAACTCCGCATCGGCGAGTACATCCCCACCGTGCTGGCCACGCGCAACCCCTACCTCAACACCCAGGTGGCGGCGATCGAGCGACTCCAGCAGGCGCCGACCGCCCGACTCGAGCGCGCCCTCGCCGAACACGTCGACCTGTGCACCAACCGGCTCGACGCCTGGTGGCTCGGTCTGGTGAACGTCCAGCTCGAGGTGATGGGCGCGCTCGCGCGCACACCGGCGGCGACGACGCCGGCGGCGACGGCACCGGTGCAAACGGGGGCGGCGCGGCTGCTACCTCGGCGCCTACGCCTGGGTCGAGAACCTGCGTCCCGACCACCGCGTGCTGGAGCCGGTCGAGCTCCCGCCCGAGCTGCAGCCGATCTTCGACAAGCCCGGTCAGGCTCCGCTGGGGTTCGACGACCGCAACTTCGGCTACATCCACGCCCCGTCGCTCGATCATGCCGTGACCGCCGCCGTGCTCCGCAACGGCTACCTGGCCAACGCCACGCCCTCCAACCCCGATTCACTGAGCGTCAACCTCTCGTCGCAGCGCGTGCGGCTGGCGATGGGCGTGATCGAAGGGATGCGCAACGGCCAGAGCCTGGGAGCGCTGCTCGGGTATCAGCTCGAACGCGGTCTCCACGACCGGCCGGGCCTGTTCCTCGACTCCGTCATCTTCGAGCTGCGCGGCCGGTTCCCGCTCGTCGCCAACAAGTTCTCGACCACGCGGGTCGGCGGCAGCACCGCGATCCAGGCGGTCGAGGCCCGCAACGTGGTCGACGGGCTGGCGTTGGTCGAGCATGTCGCCGCCCAGACCGGCGCCGACCGGCTCTACCCGTGGGGGCTCGACGACGACCTGCCCGACATCACCGACGCCAACGCGGCGGGCGGCGATCGACGCCGAGGTCGAGCGCATCGCCAACATCAACGACGCCGTCGCCGACGTGGCGATGGCCGAGAGCGTGTACCAGGTGGTGCGCGGCAACTACGACCGGGCGGCGAGCACGCTCGACGCCTACAGCAAGGGCAACTTCCCTCCCATCCCCGAGGTCGTCCAGACCCCGCGCAGCGGCGTCACCTTGACCCATCGAGTCGGCATCCACCTGGCGGCCGACCTCGACCCCGACGATGCCGCCAACACGACGCCGCGATCGAAGGGCGAGCCGGCGATCAACGCCCTCCTGGCATCATTGCTGCCGGCGACGGGCTCGATCTACTGCATGGTCGACATCGTCGATCCCGGCCCGGGCGGTGACCGCACGGTCGAGCTCACCGCCGACGATCTCGGGCTGCTGCCGGTCGACCTGCTCTACGCCTTCCATCGAGACGGCGAGCAGGACATGGCAGCGATCGACGACATCGTCGTCCGCCGCGTGGTCGTCGACGAGAGCCCGCGCCCCGATGCCGAGATCCGGATCCGCTACCGCGACCGTCAGAACGGCAAGTTCTCGATGTTCGAGGTGGCGCCACTCGTGGCCGACCTGCACGACCTGCTGCTGAGGTCACGTCCGCTGAAGGCGACCGATGCGCGGCTTCCCAACGAGGCGCGCACGACCGAGGAGGACACTGCCGCCATCCGGCCCGTCAAGGTCACGCGCGTGCGCGACCTGCTCGCCGCCCAACTCGCCGATCTCGACCAGTACGTCACCGACCTCGCCACGTCGCTCGACGATCCCGACCCTGACGTCGCCCTCGCCAACGCGATCGACGGGATCGACACCATGATCGACGACTACACCGCCGTCGCCGACGCCATGAACCGCTTCGGCCTGCCCGGTGCCGGGCTCGGATTCGCGTGGGACTGGCGGCGTCGCACGTTCGCCGACCTGGCCGGCCTCCTCGACGCGCTCGTCACGCGATGGGACGAACGACTCGCCGAATTCGACCAACGCATGACCGACTTCCCGGGGCTGGCGGCCGGCATGACCACCGACGAGCAGATCGCCTACCTGCTCGATGCCGGTCTGCTGGTCTCGACGGCGGTGATCGTGCCCCCCGCATCGGGCATCGTGCAGGATCTGATCGACACGCTGACCGTGACGACCCGTCCGGCGTTCGTCGCCGAGCACGGCGTGCTCGCCGCGATCCTCCCCGCGGCGACGACCGTCTCGGGGCTCTACCGGGCGATCGAGGCCGAGATCGGGGCGGTCGGGCTCCACGATCCTGTCGCCCTCGACGTCAGCGAGCAACGCACGGCGATCGTGGCGTTCGCGGCGACATTGCGCTCGAAGGCGGAGTCATTGTCGGTCGACGTGACGGCGCGGATCACCGCCGCCGACGACGGCGTGGCCGCCGCCGCGGCATCATCGTCCGATGCGATCGAGCTGTTGACCGGTGCCATCAGACGCCTGACGAGCCCCGACTTCGTCGTGCTGCCCGAGTTCGCACTCGGCGCCGAGCACGCCGCCGAGTGGCAGGGTGCCTACGACGACCGGGCCGGCTTGTTGACGTACCTGCAGACCGACCTGGGTGTCGACTTCCCGGTCGACGACTGGACCTATGGCATCGCCCGCGTTCGCGAGAAGATGCAACGGCTCGAGGGAGCCACCGTGCTCGCCGAGACGCTCACCGGCAGCTCGCTCGCCCTCTCACCGGTGCAGCTCCCGCGTCGCCCCGACGACGCCTGGCTGGCACTGCGCTTCCCGGAGGTGCATCCCATCAGCGGTGAGCCGTTCGTGATCGACGAGGACAAGCTGCTCTACACCGCCCACTACGCGACGCCGTTCGCCGCCGCCGGGCGCCACTGCGGCGTGCTCGTCGACGAATGGACCGAGGTCATCCCTCGCACCGACGAGACCACGGGCATCGCCTTCCACTACGACCGGCCCAACAACGAGGCGCCGCAGACGCTGCTGCTGGCACTGCCCGCCGACTTCACCGGCAGCTGGGACTGGGACGACCTCGTCGATTCGCTGCACGAGACGCTCGACATGGCCCGCAAGCGCGCCGTCGAGCCGCGCCACGTCGACACCACCGCCTATGCCCGCTTCCTGCCGGCGACGCTGTCGTCGGTCACCCGCTATCCGCTCCTGCAGATGCTCGACCTGTCGTTCAACAACGCGGTCCAGTTCGCGGCCGACTGATTGGTGCTCGTGTGAACCAACTCATCGCCATCGAGAACATCGACGCCGTGCTCAGCCGGGAGCACCTGCTGCCCACGATCGTGATGTGGAACCGGCTCGAGGGTCGGCCGCGCCGCGAGGACTTCCTGCGGGCGCTGCGGGCCGAGGTCCGCGACCCGCTGTGGATGCTGTGCAAGCAGTGGCAGGTCGGCGAGTTCAGCGGTGACGATGCCGGCTCGCCGGTGTTCGCCAAGGTCCACATCGACACGACCCGCATCACGCGCTTCCGGCCGGGGAGTGGATCGGCGGTCGACTTCGACCGCCAGACACCGATCGAGACGACCGTCGAGCAACGTCCGATCGAGTTCCGCGGCCAGGACCACCTGCGGTCGATCGACGTCCGCGTGGCGATGGGTCGCCAGTGGCTGCAAGCTGCTCGCCGCTGCCGGCCTCGGCGGCCACGCCCAGGAGTACATCGACACCTACGCGATCGCCGAGCCCGACCCCGACCTCGCGGGCGGACGCCGTTCTCACCGCCCACCCGGCCGTGTGGCAGACGCTGTCGGCGCTCGCCGGCCGCGCCATGGACGGCGCCAAGCTCTACGACTACCTCCTCGCCGACGCCACCCACCACGCCTACGACGGGATCGGCGTGGCCGTCACCGACCAGCCGGCCGTCGACACCCTCGCCGGCCGCTTCCGAACGTGGTTCGACACGCTTGTTCGTGCAACCGCCCGCGGCCGGCAACGACGCCTGGATCGGCGATCGACTCGAGTACCAGTTCGCCGTGTCGGCCCCGACCGGTGGCACGCGAGAAGGTGATGGTCGCCGACGAGTACTACCAGGGGCAGCTCGACTGGTACAGCCTCGACGTCGACACCGACGCCGACCCGCTCGCCGACGATGCCGCGCCACCAGCCGATCCGGCGCAGTCGTTCACGAGCTCGTTCTTCCCGGTCAACGTGCAGTTCGAGGGGATGCCCAACACGCGCTGGTGGACCTTCGAGGACGCCAAGACCAACTTCGGCGACATCCAGCCCGACACGACCGACCTCAACAAGCTGCTGCTGATCGAGTTCGCGTCTGGTCTACGCCAACGACTGGTTCCTCGTGCCGTTCCAGTTGCCGGTCGGACGACTCGCCAACGTCGCCGGGCTGGCGGTGACCAACGTCTTCGGCGAGCGGACGTGGGTCGAGCCGTCGGGCGCCGGCGACGACGAGGACTGGCAGCGCTGGGCGATGTACCAGCTCGCCGTCAAGGGCGACGAGGACGTCGCCGCCGACCTGAGCCTGGTGCTGCTGCCGACGGTGCCCAAGACCGCAGGAGGGCCCACCGATCGAGGACGTCGACCTGGTCCGCGACGAGATCGCCAACATGGTCTGGGGGGTCGAGAACCAGATCCCGCTCGCGACCGGACGCAGCCAAGCGCGGGCCGAGGCCGCGGCTACGAGACTCGCCGGCGGTTCGAGCGCGATCCTCGACGGCGAGATCGACGGACGGCCGGTGCCGCCCGAGCTCCCGGACGCGGCCGCCGCGATCCGCTACCAGGTCATGAACGCGGTGCCCGAGAACTGGATCCCGTTCATCCCGGTGCATCGTCGAGGGCGACAACCGCGAGATCCAGCTGCAGCGGGCGTCGATGCCACGCATCATCGACGGCGACCCGAACCCGCCGGAGAAGATCAAGCCGCGCACCGCGGCTGATCCGCGCAGGGGCTCGAGGACGCTCCGCCCGCAGCCGTACTTCCTGCACGAGGAGGAGGTGCCGCGCGCCGGCGCCCGCGTCGCGCAGGCGTTCCAGCGCACGCGCTGGCACGACGGCCGCGTCTTCACCTGGCTCGGCGTCCGCAAGCAGACCGGGCGCGGCGAGGGTCGCAGCGGCCTCGCCTTCGACCGCGTCGTGTCGACGCGGCGCCAGCTGCGACCGGCGCTGCGGCGCTTCGTCGACAACCAGCCGTGACGTGAGGTGATGTCTCAGTCGGTGTAGCGGCGGACCGTGGTCTTCTTGCCGCGGATCATCGTGCTGCGCATCGCTGCGGTGACGTCGTCGACCTTGTGCTCCGGCACGCCGACCACGCTGAAGTTGTCGGAGATGCGGATCGGGCCGATCTGACGGCCCTCCAGCCCGCTCTCGTTGGCGATCGCCCCGACCAGATCGCCGGGTCGCACGCCACCCTTGCGGCCGAGGCCGACGAACAGGTAGCCGGTCGGCTCGTCGTTGCCACGGGCCCGGTCGTCGCCCTTCATGCCGCGCTTCTGGCCGCGATGGCCCTTGTCGGGGCCGCCGCGGCGGCCGCTCGTCTCGTGACGGTCGTAGCGCTTCGACGCATCGGGGATCTCGATCTCGTCGGTGCTGACGCCGTCGGCCTCGTGGGCGAGCTTGATCGCCGCCAGCGCGATCGTTCGGATGTTGTGCTCACCGGACAGGGCGTTCAACACTTCGTTGTAGTCGTTGAGGTTCTCCGCGCCGAGCGCCAGCCGCAGCGCTTCCACCGTCTGACCCATCCGTCGCGCCCGCAGGTCGGCGACCGTCGGAACGCTCTCGATGCTGATCTGCTGCTTGGTCAGTCGTTCGATGTTGGCGAGCAAGCGTTGCTCGCGCGGCTCGGCGAGCGTGATCGCCACGCCTTCCCGGCCGGCCCGCCCGACGCGGCCGATGCGGTGCACGTAGCTCTCGGGTGCCGACGGAACGTCGTAGTTGACCACGTGGGTGAGCGTGTCGATGTCGAGCCCGCGGGCGGCGACGTCGGTGGCCACCAGGAGCTCGGCGGTCCCGTCACGCAGGCGCCCCATCACGCGATCGCGTTGGGCCTGGTCCATGCCGCCGTGGAGGGCCTCGGCGCGGTACCCGCGACCGTTCATCGTCTCGGTGAGCTGATCGACCTCGCCGCGTGTGCGGCAGAACACGAGCGCCGCCCCCGGCGCCTCGACGTCGAGGATCCGGCCGAGCGCCGCCGGCTTGTGCGATCGCGTCACCACGTAGGCGCTCTGGCGGATCAGCGCCTTGCCCGGCTTGGCGTCGCCCTTGCCGATCTGGATGCGGATCGGGTCGCGCTGGTAGCGCTTGGCGATCGAGTTGATGCCGCGACGGCAGCGTCGCCGAGAACATCACCGTCTGGCGGCTCGACGGCGTGGCGTCGAGGATCGATTCGAGGTCGTCGGCGAAGCCCATGTCGAGCATCTCGTCGGCCTCGTCGAGGACGACGACCTTGACGTCGTCGAGCGGGAGTGAGCCGCGGCCGATGTGATCGATGGCACGTCCTGGAGTGGCGACGACGATGTGCACACCGCGGTCGAGCTGCTGGAGCTGGCGAAAGATCGGCTGGCCGCCGTAGATGGGCACGACCTTCACGCCGAGCCGGCGGCCGTACTTGAAGATCGCCTCGCTCACCTGCACGGCGAGCTCCCGGGTGGGAACCAGGATCAATGCCACGGGGCTGGGCGGCACCGTGGTGTCGACCAGTTCGAGCGCCGGCAACGCAAAGGCGGCGGTCTTGCCGGTACCTGTGGCGGCCTGTCCGAGCAGGTCGTTGCCGGCGATCAACAGCGGGATCGTCTCGCGCTGGATCGGTGTCGGCTCCTCGTAGCCCAGGTCGTCGAGGGCGCCCAACGTCTCGGCCCGGAGTCCCAGCGCGGCGAAGCCGTCAAGAGCGGTGTCGTCATCGGGCGCGTTCATCGTCGGCTCAACCTTCGTCGGCGGCTCCGCGCTGATCGCGGAGCGCGACCACCTTACGGCGCGTCGTCCAAGCGACCGATCGCACGACGTTATGGTCGCGGTCCTTGGGTGCCGAACCTTCTCCGCTTCGGGCACTGGCGGCCAATCCGATCCTGCGTCGCGAGGCGGCTGCGCTGGCCCTGTACCGGCTGGCCGAGTTCGGGCCGTGGGTGGCGATGCTGGTGTACGCCTACTCGGAGGGAGGCGCCACCGCCACTGGAGTCGTCTCGCTGGCGCTGCTGATCCCGACCGCACTGTTCGCCCCGTTCGCCGGTCCGCTGATCGACCGATTCGGCGCCAGCCGTGTGCTCGTCGGCGCCTACGCGACGCAGGCGGCGGCGATGGGTGCCACCGCCGCCGCGCTGCTCTCCGGTGCGCCGCCGCTCGTGAGCTACGCCCTCGGCGGTCTCACGGCGATGTTGATCGTCGTCACCCACCCTGCCCACGCGGTGGTGTCGCCCGGCATCGCCCGCACCGCCGAGCAGCTCGTCGCCCTCAACGCCATCACCGGATGGATCCTGAGCGTCGGCCTCGTCCTGGCGCCGGCATGTGCCGGCGTGATCCTGGCGGTGTCGACACCCGGCGCGGTGTACGCCGCCGGCGCCGGGTGCCTGGTCGTGGCGACGATCCTCGTGGCGCCGCTCCGAGACCTCGTCCCTCCGCTCGCCCACGATGCAACCGCGGGCAGGCAGACTGCGCTGCGTCAGCTCGACGAGGGGGCGCGTGCGCTCGCCCGGTCGAGCGCGCCGCGGGAGGTCGTGATCGTGCTCGGTGCCACCTTCCTGATGGTTGGCGCGTTCGACGTGCTCGTGGTCGTCCTGGCGGTCGGCTCGCTCGGAATCGGCGATTCTGGTGCGGCCTATCTGACCGCCGCCCACGGTGCCGGTGCGGTGATCGGCGCCATCACGTCGTTGGCGCTCGTCGGGCGCGCCCGCCTCGTGCCCGTGATGCTCGCCGCGTCACTGCTCGCCGCCGGCGCGTTCATCGCTCTCGGGCTCGCGATCTCCACGGTTCTGGCGTTCGTCGTCGCCGCTGCGACCGGCGTCTCGCGCAGCCTGCTCGAAGTGTCCGGCCAGACGCTGCTCCAGCGGGTCACGTCGACCGAGCTCCTGGCGCGGGTGTTCGCCTTCAAGGAGGGCTTGGCGATGGCGGCGTGGGGGCTCGGATCCGTGTCGGTGCCGATCGTGATCGCGCTGACCGATGTGCGAGGCGCACTGTTCTTCACCGGCGCGCTCGGTGCCAGTGCTCGTGTTGTTGCGGTTGCGGCCACTGCTTGCCGTCGACGCGGCGGCGACCACCCCGACCGTCACGATCGCCTTGCTGCGGTCACTCGGTATCTTCCGCGCCCTGCCCGTTCCGGCGCTCGAGGGCGTCGCTCAGAACGCCTCCGACCTCGCCGTGCCTGCCGGGCAGGTGATCGTGCGCCAGGGCGAAGTAGGGGACCGCTACTACGCGATCGCAGACGGCACGGTCGAGGTGCGCTGCGACGACGTGCTGGTGAACACGCTCGGCCGGGGCGAAGGCTTCGGCGAGATCGCGCTGGTGCACGAGGTGCCACGAACGGCGACGGTCACGGCCGCCACCGATGCGTCGCTGGTGGCGATCGACCGCGAACCGTTCCTCGTTGCGCTCGTCGGCCACGCGCCCACCCTCGACAAGGTCTCCCAGGTCGCCGCCGAGCGGCGCTGGCGCACCTGACGCGATCCGGATCGGATCGTCGGTCAGACCTTCCCGTTCCAGGTGTCGGTGTGCTCGCCGCCGGTGATCTCGTAGCGCCACGTGATCGAGGCGTACAGGAACTTGATGTCCTCGAAGGGAGCCACCCCGGGCGCAGGATCCGATGCATTGGAGTAGCCGTCCGGACTGACGAGCTCGAGCTCGGCGATGCGGCCCTGCTCGATCTCGATCGTGAAGAAGTGCTCGGTCGTTCCGTCGCCCGACGGGCTCGGTCGGAAGAATTTGAACACGGCCTCGATCACCTCGTTGTTGCAGAGCGCCTTGGCGAGCAGGGGTGTCGAACGGTCGATCGGCTTGCGGATCCAGATGCCGTCGTGCGATCGGCGGCCGGTCGCCAGCCCCGAACCTTCCCTGATCGTCATCCTCACGCCGGAGACCAGGGACACGCACTCGATCGCCCCCTCCGTCGCTTCCATCGTCGAGTCCCCGGCGATCGGCGTTCCGTTGGCCTTCAGGAAGAGCGCGATCGGCAGCGCAGTCCTCGGAACGTCGACACCAGGCGAGCGTTGTTGCGCTGGCATAGCTGACCCCTTTCGCGCGTCCTGCCGCCGGCAGTCGCCCGATTGTAAGTCTCTCGGGAGAACGGCTCGCGCGTATCATCGACGCGACCTGAAGGAGCATCCGTGACGACGATGATCGGCCCACTCCAGCGCGCCATCGCAGTTGGCGGCGATCGTCCGGCGGTCACGTGCGGCGACGTCGAGTTGACCTATGCCCAGATGTGGGAACGCACGCGGCGACTCGCCGGCGGGTTGCGTGAGCTCGGGCTCGAGACCGGCGATCGGGTGGCGATCGTCGCCGGCAACTGCCATCGCTATCTCGAGATCTACCAGGGTGTGCCCGGCGCCGGGCTGGCGCTCGTGCCGCTCAACCAGCGCCACAGCCTGGCCGAACTGCGCTACGCCCTGAACGACTCGGGCACCAAGGTCCTGTTCGCCGGCCGCGATCTGATCGAGCGGGACGCCGATGGTGGTGGGCCGCTGAGCGGGATCGTCGAGCGCGTGATCGATCTCGACGATGGCTACGAGCCACTGCTCGCGGCGTCCGAGCCGGTCGACTTCCCGGACGGCGTCACCGAACACGATCTCGCCGGTCTCTTCTACACCGGCGGCACGACCGGCGCTGCCAAGGGCGTGATGCTCACTCATCGCAATCTCGTCGCCAACGCCTTCCACTTCCAGACGTGCTGCACGTTCGGTCCGCACACGCGCTGGCTGGTGGTGGCGCCGATGTTCCACGCCGCCGGCTCGATCGCCGTGCTGGCCACGGTGTGGCACGCCGGACGGCACGTGATGCTCGGCGCCTTCGACCCGGGTGCTGCGCTCGATCTGATCGCCGTTCACCGGATCACGGCGACGCTCGTCGTGCCGACGATGCTGGCGGCGATCAGCGAGGAGCAGCTCGCCCGTCCACGCGACGTGACATCGCTCGAGCTGATCAGCCATGGCGGAGCTCCGGTGGCCACCGAGACCCTTCGACGCGCCCACCTCGCCTTTCCCGGGGCGCAGTTGCTGCACCTCTACGGAGCGACGGAGACGTCGCCGATCGCCACGACGCTGCCGAACGAGCAGTCGATCCTCGACACTCCTCGGGTGCGCTCGTGCGGGCAGCCGGCGGTCGGCGTCGACATCGCCGTGCTCGCCGGTGACGGCACCCCCGCTCCGACCGGGACGGTCGGCGAGGTCGCCGTGCGCGGCGCCAACGTGATGGCCGGCTACTGGAACAAGCCCGATGAGACCGCGCGGTGCTGGTCGACGGCTGGTATCGCACCGGCGACCTCGGTTACCAGGACGACGAGGCCTACCTCTATCTCGTCGATCGGGCCAAGGACATGGTGGTCACCGGCGGCGAGAACGTGTACAGCACCGAGGTCGAGGACGTGCTCTACCGGCATCCGGCGGTGTTGGAAGCGGCCGTGTTCGGTGTTCCCGACGAGCGATGGGGGGAGGCGGTGCACGCCGTGGTGGTGCCCCGGGCGCCGGCAGCCTCGCAGCCGGACCTCGAGGCCGAGCTGATGGCGCACTGCCGCACCTTGATCGCCGGCTACAAGGTGCCCAAGCGGATCGAGGTGCGCGACGAGCCGCTGCCGAAGTCGGGCGCGGGCAAGATCCTCAAGCGTGAGTTGCGGGCTCCGTTCTGGTCGGGCCGCGACACGATGGTCGCCGGAACCTGACTGATGCCACCGATGTCGCGGGTCGCCGATGGGGACTGATCCGCCAGAGATTGTCGGCGCTGTCACCCCGCCCAGCGTCATCGTTCTGTAACATCTGCCCGATGATCTCGGGTCGAGGCGGGTGGTGGCGCGCGGGTCGCGCCGGGGTTGGCGGCGCTCGCCATGCTGCTCGGCTCGACGCTCGTCGCCGGTCCTGTCAGCGCCGATTCCGAGGCCGAGCGCGCCGCGCGGGAGATCCAGGACGCCCGAGATCGAGCCAACGCCGCAGCTCAGGCGATGTTCGACGCCGATGCCAAGATCGACGCACTCGACATCGCGATCGCCGAGGCCGAGGCCCAACTGGCCCAGATGGAGGCCGACGTCGGAGGCCTCCGCGACAGCCTGTCGGCGGCGGCAGTGCAACGCTTCACCCAGGGGGCGACGATCGGTAACCCGCTGTTCACCCCGGTCGAGGGCATGAACAACCAGGCCACCGCCAACGTGTTCGCCAGCGCCGCCACCGGCCGCACCCTGGCCGACATGGACGATTTCGGTCAGGCGATCGAAGATCTCGACGAGGCCCGGGCCGATCTCGATCGTCAACGCCAGGAGCAGGCCGACGCCCTGGAGTCGTTCGAGCAGTTGAAGGAGCAGGCCGAGGCCGAGGTCGCCAACCTCCAGGAGATCGAGGAGCAACGACTCGCCGACGAAGCCGTGCAGCGCGAGCTCGAACGGCTCCGCAACGAAGAGCTCGAGCGCGAGCGCCAGGAGGCGGCTGCCGCCGCCGAGGCCGACGCCCAGGCGCAGGCGCAGGCCATCGCCGACCAGCCCGCCGCGCCGGCGGCCGACGACGGCGGTGGCACCCCGGCCGCCGACGACGGTGGCGGCGACAACGGAGGCAACGGGGGCGACAACGGTGGCGGCGACGACGGTGGCGGGGATGACGGCGGCTCTGATCCGGCACCTGCTCCACCTCCTCCGCCACCTCCACCCCCGCCGCCACCTGGGATCGTCTGCCCGGTCGCCGGCTCGGTCGCCTTCGCCGACACGTGGGGAGCGGCGCGATCGGGAGGGCGCCGACACCAGGGCGTCGACATGATGGCGGGATCGGGCACCCCGCTGGTGGCGGTCGATTCGGGTTCCGTCACGTTCAAGACCACCAACCTCGGCGGCAACTCGATCTGGCTCAACGCCAACGACGGCACGCGCTACTTCTACGCCCACCTCAGCGCCTGGGAAGGCTCGAGTCGCGGGGTGTCGAAGGGCGAGGTGATCGGCTACGTCGGCTCGACCGGCAACGCCTACACGCCGCATCTCCACTTCGAGGTCCACCCCGGCGGCGGCGTGGCCGTCAACCCGTACCCGTACGTCCGGGCGGTCTGCTGAAAAATCGATAGGCGCCGCGACACGGTGCACTACCGTTGACTCCAACTTCAGCACGGCGGCGTTCGGAAGAGTGGGGACGATGTCTGTCAGCGATCACGAGATACCCGCCGGTCAACGGCGAAACGACGGGTCGGGGGGAACCGAGCTGGCGCCCGACGACATCACGCCGCTCAACCGCCCCGTGTATCTGATGGTGATCGGCGGATTGATGCTGGCCTTGCTGTTCGGCTTGGTGGCGTGGTTCATCCTCACCCTCCAAGGCGACGACATGCCCGAGGGGATGGCAGTGCTGATCGGCACCATCGGTGGCGGTCTCGTGGGGCTGATCACTGCGTCCAAGTCGTCGTGATGCCATGACGCACCCGCTCGACCAGTTCCCGCTCGACTGGTCGGACACGCTGATCCAGGACGTGCAACGCACGTTGGTCTCGACGTACCGGATGCGCAAGGAGATCATCGACACGGTCGACTCGATCGGGATCGACGCCGGCGAGATCGACTGGGAAGGTTCGCCACGCGAGATCTGGAAGTCGGTGATGACCGAGGCCTCGCGCATGCAGCAACTGCGGGTGCTGCTCGAGTTCGTCAGGGACAAGAACCCGCCGCTCGTCGATGTGATCAACGGCTGGCTCGGCGACCAGCCACCGCGCTCGACCGCCGAGCAACCGGTCGACGCCGCCGGGCCGGCGTGGAAGGGCTTCACCGACGACGGTGGCTCGGAGCGCCAGATCGTCGCCGAGCAGGAGACCCTGCTCGACGTCGTCTTCCTGGCGATCGGGCTCGACCGGGCGCGATCGGTCTGCCATCTCAAGGTCAAGATCGGCAAGAAGCGCTTCGTCGGGACCGGCTTCCGCATCGCCGACGATCTGATCCTGACGAATCACCACGTCGTGGTCCAGAAGCTCGACGGGCAGGAGACCAAGGCCAGCGAGATCACGGCCTGGTTCGACTACGAGGTCAATCGTGACGGGTCGATCAAGCAGGCCGTCGTGATCCCGTGCGACGCCGCCAGCGTGATCGCCAGTGCCGATCGCGACTGGGCGGTGTTCAAGGCCGTCGAGCCGATCCCCGAACGCTTCCCGCCGCTGCCGATCGACACCACCGTCGAGCTCGAGCCCGACGATCGTGTGTACATCATCCAGCATCCGAACGGCCGGCCGAAGATGATCGGCATGCACCACAACATCGTGCGCTCGATCGACGACGACGTCGTCCAGTACTGGACCGACACCGAGGGCGGCTCGTCCGGCTCTCCGGTGTTCGACGAGGCCTGGAACGTGGTCGCCCTCCACCACCGTTGGGTGTCGCGCGATGTCGACGGCAAGGTCGAGTACCGCAACCAAGGGCAGCGCATCGATCGGGTCCTCGCCGACATGTTGCCGGCGGGAGTGACGCTCGGGAACTGAGATGACTCTGTGGGTCGACACCACGGCCAGTTCCCACGACGAGTGGTCGAAGCAACTGGTCGAGCTGCTCGCCCAGGTGCTCGTGTTCCGAAAGGACGCGTTCGACGCGCTCCAGCACGTACCCGCCCTCGACCTGGCGGAGGTGCCGCAGCCCGACGAGTTCAAGGCCCGCACGTTCTGGAGCAGCGCCGTGATCGAGATCCGGCGTCAGGCGAAGTTGGCGGCACTGATCAACTGCATGGTCGAGCGCTTCCCACCGCGGGCCCCCGACTTCCAGCGCTTCCTGCAGATCGATGTGGCGATGGTGCCCGCCGAATCAGCCTCCGACGACTGGAACTCGTTCGAGGATCCCGTCGAGGCGCGGTTCGTCGGGCCAGGTCTCTCGCATCCGATCTTCGACCGTGAGAACCTCCGCTCCAATCTCCACCTCTTGCGCGACGAGGGCTTCCGCACGCTCAACATCACCGGCGAGCCGCGCACCGGCAAGACGTTCTCGTTGCAACTGGTGCAACTGCTGTGCGAGGTGGGCAAGGCGCCGATCGTCGCCGTCGACGTCGAGGACTGGGGCACCGACGAGTTCACCGACGTCGACCTGATCCAGGCGCTCGCCACGCAGCTCAAGGTCGAGGTCGACGTCGAAGCAGTGCGCAACGTGCCCGATCCGCACACCCGGGCGCGGCTGCTGCTGTATGCCTTCCGTGACACGATCCAGGCCAACGACGGCGGTCCCAGGTGGATCGTGATCGACGGCCTCGACCGCCCTGGTGTGCAACCTGCCGCCAAGGCCTTCGTCGAACGGCTGTTGAAGTCGATCGAGAAGGACAACAAGCCGGCCAACACGCGCCTGGTCGTCACCGGCTTCGACGGCATCCTGCCTTCGTCGAGCCGGCGCGACACCACCGCCCAGGTCACCACCGACGATGTCGAGCGACTGCTCGACATCGTCATCGCCGGGCGCCGGCCGGCCGCCACCGACGAACAGCGGGCGGCGTGGGTCGCCGGGGCGATGGCCGTGTACGAGCAGGCGGGGCGCGACCTCGGGGCGTTGGCCGACGAGGTGTTCCGGGTCTGCAGCGAGCATTTCGACGGGAGCGGGGGATGAGGGCGCCGGCGGCGCGCACCGTCGTCGACCCGGAGCGTCGGTCGTTGCGCGAGGCGACCGCCGCGTTGGCATGGTTCGACGACGGATGGCTGCGCGTTCCGGGGGTCGACGCCGATGCCGCCGACCGGATCGTCAGCGACTTCCTGATGGACGACTGCGTGCGGGTGCCGGTCACCGGAGGCGGTCACGGATGGTCGTTGAGCGACGCCGTCAGGCATCAGACGCTCGCCTCGCTCGGCGCCGAAGGAGTCCGCGCCGCGCTCCTCGCCGCCGAGCAGCGCCCCGATGACCCCGTTCAGGCGGCGCTCGACCGGATCGTGCTTGGCCGCACTCCGCGCGGCGGGGCTGCCGACACCGACGACCTGACCGCCGAGCTGCAGGTGCTGCGCTGGCTCGACGGTGTCATCAGCGATGTGCCCGATCGACGCGACCTCGAGCGCCGGCTGGCCCGCGACGAGTTGCTGCAACCGATGCGGAGCCTGGTCGCCAAGGGCTTCTTCGGTCGTCAGGACTGGCTGGCGATGTTGGCCGCTCACGTCGCCGACGACGGTGGACGTCCGCTCGTGATCTCCGGCGTCGGCGGCGTCGGCAAGTCGACGTTGCTCGCCAAGTGTGTGCTCGACGCCGTCGACGCGTCGGACGACGTGTTCTTCGCCTACCTGAACTTCGACCGCGGAGCGCTCGAGGCCGACAGCCCGGCCGGCCTGCTCGCCGAGATCGTGCGCCAGGTCGCGTTGCAGGCGCCGGCGCTCGCCGACCGGGCGAAGACCCTGGTCGACGACCTGACCCAACAGGAAGTGCTCGATCAGCAAGCGACCGGCTTCAGCACGCGCGGGGCGACCACCACAGTCGACACGGGCCTGTTCGGGAGCCTGTTCGAGTCGGCGGCGACGATGCTCGAGTCGGCGTGCACGGGGCGCCTGTTGCTGGTGCTCGACACGTTCGAGGAGGTTCAGCGCCAGCAGCTCACCAACATCCACCTGTTGTGGTCGTTCGTTCGAGCCTTGCGGGCACGCGTCGACGCGACCCGGGTGATCGTGTCGGGACGGGCCCTCGACTCGGGCCTGCACGGCGACGAGGGGGCGACGGTCCGCGAGCTGACCGAGCTCGACGAGCAGGCCGCCGTCCAGCTGTTGACATCGCAGGACGACGTCGAGGTCTCCGAGGAGCTGGCGCACCGGGTGGTCGACCTCGTGTCGCGCAACCCGCTCAGCCTGCGGCTGGCGCTCGACGTGCTGCGCCGCAGCGACACCCAGGATTCGCTGCTCGACCTGTCCCTCCAGGAAGGGCAGATCCAGGGTCAGCTCTACAGCCGGATCCTGCTCCACATCGACAACCCGGAGGTGCGCAAGATGGCCCACCCCGGACTCGTCGTTCGCGTCCTCACCGCCGACGTGATCCGCTACGTCCTCGCCGGGCCGTGCGAGATCGCCGTGCCGGACGATGCCGCCGCACAGCATCTGTTCCACGAGCTCGAACGCGAGGCGACGCTCGTCACGTCCGACGGGGTCGCCCTGCGTCACCGCGCCGACGTTCGCGCGCTGATGCTCCCCGGTCTCGAGCGGGATCAGAAGACACAGGTCCGCAAGATCCATCGGGCGGCGATCAAGTACTACCGGCAGATCGACACGGTCGAGGCCCGGGCCGAGGAGCTCTATCACCGGATGATGCTCGGCCAGACCGAGCGAACGCTCGACCGGCGCTGGACCGACGACGCCCTCCCGCTGCTGCGTGAATCGATCGACGAGCTCCCGGCGACCGGGCGCGTGTACCTGTGGTCGCACTCCAAGGGTGAGGTCCGCGTCGATCCCGAGGTGACACGTCTCGCCGAGGATCAGGCGTGGGCCCGCGCCACCGAGTTGCAGGCCCTGGCCGAGATCCGTGCCGGACGGCCGGAGGTGGCGATCGAACTGGCGAGCGCCCGCCGTGGCGCGGCAGGGGAGTCACTGCTGCCCCGCGTCGAGGTCGAGGCGCTCGAGGACATGCGGCGCTTCGACGAGGCACTCGAGATCCTGGACGTCGCTCGCCGCGCCGCCCTGCGCCGGCGCCAGGCCGACGAGGCGGTGACGCTCAGCCTCGACCGGCTGCGTGTGCTGGAACGGATGGGTCGCTTCGACGAGGCCGTCGACGAGGCGCGTGAGCTGCGCGAGTCGCTGCGCGCCGGCCGCGGCGAGGGAGCGCTCGACTTCCTCGTCGCCAGCACGAGCTACCTGCGGTTGCTGCGCCGCAGCGGTCAGGTGGCGTCGAACGAGTACGAGCAGGGCGCCAACGAAGCCGCCGCGGTGGCGGAGGACCTCGAGTTCCGCGAACTGTCGAGCCGCCCCGGCCTCGTCCGCGAGCTGCTCGCCGAGATCGGCAACCGATCGGCCAAGTTGCTCGAGCTCGGGATCGAGACGGTGGGCGTCGCCCGCGGCTCGAGCAAGCGGCTCGACGAACAGCTCGACAAGGTCGACCGCTCGATCACCGACGACGACGCGCGGGACGGCGACGACTCCGGCGGCGGGCGCGGGCAGACGCGGGGTGCGACCGCCAAACGAGTGTCGAAGTACGCCCGCCAGGTAGGGCTCGACGACGACCTGTCGGAGGCGATCTCCGACGCCTACCGCGACGAGACCGACGGCCTGTACTCCTGATTACCAGAGTCGGTCGCTGGCGAGCCGCGCGCCTTCGACGAGCGCCTCGAGCTTGGCCCACATGATCGTCGGGTGGACGCGGCGCACGTACGGTCCCTGGGCGAAGCCGCAGTCGGTGCCGCCGATCACGCGCTCGCGCCCGACGAGTTCGGCCAGCCGCACCAGTCGTTCGGCGACCAGCTCGGGATGCTCGACGACGTTGGTGGTGTGGGCGATCACACCCGGGATCAGCACCTTGTCGTCGGGCAACTGCGAGCTCCTCCCACACCCGCCACTCGTGGTCGTGGCGCGGGTTGGCCATCTCGATCGCGTAGCCGCCGACGTTCGACCGACAGCACGAGGTCGGCGATCTCGCGGAACGGCACGTCGCCGACGTGCGGAGAGTTGAAGCTGCCCCAGCAGATGTGATAGCGGGTGCGCTCGGTCGGGAGCCCGTCGAGGGCGTGGTTGAGCGCGTCGATCCGCAGCTGCGCCCAGCGCCGGAAGTCGTCGGGCGTGCCGGGGTCGACGATGTTGTCGTACATCATCGGCAGGTGGGCGTCGTCGACCTGCAGCATCAGGCCGGCGTCGATGATCGCCCGGTACTCGTCGCGCAGCGCCTCGGCGACGGCGTACACGTACTCCTCCTCGGACGCGTAGTACACGTCCTGGCGCTTGTAGGCGACGCTCGCCGGGGCGACCACGGGTAGGAAGGCGGCGACCTCGTGACCGGCGCTGCTGGGCTGCGTCGACGGCGGCCTTGACGTTGGCGATGTCGCGTTGCAGCGCCTCCTGCCCGGCGTACGAGATCGGCCCGACGCACACCGGGTTGCGCATCACGTCCTCGAATCCCTGGGTCTTGTTGTACTCGGCGTAGAACTCGGGGAACTGCTCGACGTCGGTGCGCGGACCGAGCGGACGCTTCGGGTCGACCGCTGGCGATGGATCGGGTCGGGCCGGTCCTCGAAGCCGTTGAGCCGTTCGAGGATGTAGCGCGACCAGCTGATCGTCTTGCCGAACTCGCCGTCACTGACGAGGTCGATGCCGACCTCGGCCTGCTGATGCACGACTTCGTCGACACAGCGCGCGAGCAGCGTTCGAACTGGGCATCGTCGGACGGCGTCACCGGCCCGACGCGCCTGCATGGCAGCGACCAGATCGTCGGGCCGCACCAGGCTGCCGACATGCGTCGTGAGGATGCGGTCGGCTGCTACGCGAGCTCCGGGACGGCCATGCCGCATGGTAGGTGAGCCCTCAGGAACGAGTGTCGATCGAAGCGGTGTGGCGATGAGGTGTGGAAGGCTCTGATGCGTGTACGAGGACATCCGCTACGAGGTCGACGACCCGGTGGCGGTGATCACCCTGAACCGACCGCAGGCGCTGAACGCCTGGACCGACTTCGATGGATGCCGAGGTGCACGATGCGCTGACCCGCGCCGCCGCCGACCCGAAGGTGGTCGGCATCGTGATCACCGGCGAGGGCCGGGCGTTCTGCGCCGGCGCCGACATGAACCTGCTGAGCGGCATCAGCGTCGGCGGCGACGACGCGCAGGCGAGCGGCGCGGGCCCCGTGGCTCGACGACGACGGCGACGACGACTTCGGCGGGCGGTTCCCGTACGTGATGGCGATCGACAAGCCCGTGATCGCCGCCATCAACGGCGCCGTCGCCGGCATGGCGTTCCCGTTCGTGCTGTGCTGCGACATCCGCATCGTCATCGCCCGAACGCGCTGTTCGTCACGGCCTTCGCGCAGCGTGGGCTGATCGCCGAATGGGGACTGTCGTGGCTGCTGCCGCGATTGGTCGGGCCCGGCGGTGGCGCTCGACCTGCTGTACTCGTCGCGGCGGGTCGACGGCGAGGAGGCCTACCGGCTCGGGCTCGTCAACTACCTCGTCGAGCGCCGACGAGCTGATGTCGTTCAGCCGCGAATACGTCGAGAACCTGGCGCGCACCTCGCTCGCCGACGAGCATGGCGGTCATGAAGCGCCAGGTCTACGAGCAGCTGCATCGTCGGCCTGGGTGAGGCCGAGTACGACTCGCAGCGGCTGATGCTCGAGAGCTTCGAGCGCGGCGACTTCAAGGAGGGCGTGCACTCGTTCCTCGAGAAGCGGCCACCGCGACTTCCCACGCCTGCCGCTCGACGGCGAGTGATCACGCGATGATCGACGACCAGCAGCTCGACCGAGCTCGCCGATGCGGATCCTCGAGGCCGAGCGCAGCAAGCAGCCGACCAAGCAGATCTCGCAACTGCATCCCGACTTCACGATCGACGACGCCTACGCGATCCAGCGACGCCGGCATCCGGCTCAGCGAAGAGGCCGGGCGGGTCGTGCGGGCCCGCAAGATCGGGCTGACGTCGAAGGTGATGCAGGACGCGGTCGGCGTCAACGAGCCCGACAGCGGCGTGATCTACGACGACATGTTCTACGGGCCCGGCGACACGGTGCCGTTCGACCGCTTCATCGCACCCCGGATCGAGGTCGAGCTGGCGTTCGTGCTCGGCACACGAGCTGAGCGGGCCCGACTGCACGCTGGAGGACGTGCTCGAGGCGACGTCGTACGTGACGCCGGCGATCGAGATCCTCGACACCCGGATCCAGATGAAGGACCCCGACACCGGCTCGACGCGGACGATCGTCGACACCGTCGCCGACAACGCCGCCGACGCCGGGATCATCGTCGCCCACCAGCGCTTCGACGTGCACGAGATCGACATCCCATGGGTGTGCGGCGGTGCTGCGCCGCAACGGGCGGATCGAGGAGTCGGGCGTGGCCGCCGCCGTGCTCGACCATCCGGCGCGCGGTCGGTCGCCTGGCTCGCCAACCGGCTGGCCGGCAGGGTGTCACGCTGCAGCCCGGCGAGCTGATCCTCGCCGGCTCGTTCACGCGCCCGGTGTGGGTGCGAGCGTGGTGACGAGTTCGTCGCCGACTACGGCGCACTCGGCACGCTCGAATTCCGGTTCGGCTGATGCGGCCGCTCGACGGGATCACCGTCGTGTCGATCGAGCAGGCGGTGGCCGCCCCGTTCGCGACACGGCAGCTGGCCGACCTCGGGGCGCGTGTGATCAAGGTCGAGCGCCCGGGCGTGGGCGACTTCGCCCGCCAGTACGACACTCGCGTCAAGGGTCTCGCCAGCTACTTCGTCTGGCTCAACCGATCGAAGGAGTCGCTGGCGCTCGACCTCAAGGACGATCGAGCGGGCGTCGTGCTCGATGCGCTGCTGGGCCGTGCCGATGTGTTCGTCCAGAACCTGGCACCGGGCGCGACGCAGCGGCTCGGGCTCGATGCCGAGACCGCTCCGCCGGCCGCGACCCGCGCCTGATCGTGTGTGATCTCTCCGGCTACGGATCCGTCGGGCCCCTACGTCGACAAGAAGGCGTACGACCTGCTCGTCCAGTGCGAGACGGCCGTGCTGTCCGTCACCGGCACGCCTGCCGAGGTCGTCAAGGCGGGCATCAGCGTGGCCGACATCGCCGGCGGCATGTACGCCTACGCATCGATCCTCGCCGCCCTGTTCCATCGTGAGCGCACGGGCGCCGGGATGTCGATCGAGGTCTCGCTGTTCGACGCTCTGACCGAGTGGATGAGCCACCCGATGTACTTCGCCATGTTCTCCGGCGAGCCGCCGGAGCGCACCGGCGCGGCACACGCCACGATCGCCCCGTACGGCCCGTTCCGTGCCGCTGACGGAAGCGTCCAGCTCGGGATCCAGAACGAGCGTGAGTGGGCGCGGTTCTGCGAGGCCGTGCTCGGCGACGCGTCGTTGGCGCACGACGCCCGGTTCGCGACCAACGCCGACCGTGTCGCTCATCGCCACGAGCTCGTCGAGATCATCGAACGCGCCTTCGCATCCTCGACGTCGGTCGAGGTGATCGCCGTGCTCGACGCGGCCCAGATCGCCAACGCCCGGCTCAACGACGTCGGCGGCCTCATCGAGCATCCGCAGCTGACCGCACGGCAGAGATGGGTGGAGGTCGGCTCGCCGGTCGGAGCGATACCGGCGCTGCGGCCGCCGGCGATCCTGAGCGGTGTCGACGAGCGCTTCGACCCGATCCCTGCGCTCGGCGAGCACACGTCGGCCATCATCCGCGAGCTCGGCCTCGAGGAATAGGGTCCGACGGATGAGTGATGCGACGCGGTCGACCTCGCCCTGCTGCTGCTTCGCGCTGGGGGTCGGCAGTCGTGATGCTCGCGCACGGCATCAACCACGTGTTCGGCGGCGGCAAGATCGCCGGCACGGCGCGTTGGTTCGGGTCGATGGGGATGCGCCCGCCGCTCGTGCAGGCGTGGCTGGCGAGCCTCACCGAGATCGGCGCCGGCGTGCTGCTGGTGCTGGGGTTGCTGACGCCGTTCGGCGGGGCCGGGGTCGTCGGCACGATGGCGGTGGCGTGGATCGTCAATCACTTCAAGAACGGGTTCTTCATCTTCGTCCCGGCGAGGGCTACGAGTACGTGATGACGCTGCTGCTGTGCGGCGTCGCGCTCGGCACCGTCGGCGCCGGCAAGTAGTCGCTCGACGAGGCGCTCGACATCAACGACGACCTGACCGGCACGACCGGGCTGCTGATCTCGCTCGGTGCCGGGCGGCGTCGGGGCGCTGTTGCTGCTCGCCGCCTGCTGGCGGCCCGCCGGCCGAAGCGTTCGACTACTCGGCGGACGGTTGCCGTCGAAGGCGCGCTCGAGGATGCCGAGCAGGTCGTCGCGGGTCGACGGGGCGCGGGTTGACGGTGATCTCGGCCGCGGCCGCGTCGGCGCGCACCGGGCAGCTGGTCGCGCTGCAACGGGCCGTCGCTGCCACTGCAGGTCGGCCAGCCGTGGTCGGGACGTTGCTGGCGACGGCGAGATCCCACAGCGCTGCCGCCGGATCCTGCCCGGGAACGCCGAGTGCGTCGGCCAGGCGTGCCATCTCGTCGGGCAGCACGGGCGCGTTGAAGGCCAGCGCGTGCGGCAGGACCACCGAGTGGGCGTCGGCGTGGACGAGGTTGAAGCGCCCGCCGAGCACGTGGCACAGCTTGTGGTGCAGCCCGGCGGCCGTGGCGCCGAGCGCCATGCCCGACAACGCCGCGCCGTAGAGCAGGTCGCCGCGCGCGTCGACGTCGGTCGGGTCGGCCATCACTGTGGGCAGCGAGCCGGCGATGGCGCGCACGCCCTCCAGCGCCAGCGCCGAGGTGATCGGGTTGCTGCCCGGTGCCCACAGCGCCTCCACCGAGTGGGCGAGGGCGTTGAACGCCGACGGGCCGGTGACGAAGCCGCGGCAGGCCGAGCGTCAGCTCGGGGTCGTAGACGACGACGCGCGGGCAGCACGATCGGGTCCTTGCCGGTCTGCTTGTGCTGCCCGCCGGTCAGCCCGTAGATCGTCGTCTGCTCGCTGCCGGCGTAGGTCGTGGGCACGGCGACGATCGGCACGCGGTGCGAGAGCGCGAGCGCCTTGGCGAGCCCGGTCGACGACCCGCCGCCGATCGTGACGACGGCGTCGATGCGCGTGCTCGCGTCGCCGCCGCCCGCGCCCGCTCGGCGAGCTCGACGGGCACGTGCTGGGCGACCTCGTTCCAGCGCAGCGCGAGGCGAGCACCGAGTCTGCTCGGCGACGGCGTCGGCGGCGTCGCTCGGTCATCGCGTCGTGGATCGAGCATCACGTGCGCCGGCGCCGAGCCGCTGCGACCTCGTCGCCGACCTGCGACAGCGCGCCGGGCGCGAACACGATGCGGGACGGGAGCTGGTCGAACGTGAACGGGCTGCATCAGCGCGCTGCCTGCAGCGCGCGCGAGCGTCGCCAGCTCGTGCTCGGTCGGGCGAGCGGTGGTCGTCGACGATCGTCGGCGAAGCGCACCGGCCAACCGGTGGCGTCGACTCATCTGCTCGCGGGTCACGCCGGGGTGCAGCGCCCGCACGGTGAGCTCGCACGTCGTCGGGGTCGGGTTCGAGCACGCCGAGGTCGGTGATCACCCAACGCACGCCACCGCCGCGGAGCCCGAGCCGCTCGCGGTCGCCGGGGCCGTCGCCGAACCCGATCGACGAGCGGAAGTCGCAGCGTTCGACGAACGCCCGCTGCGACTGGCGCATGATCACCATCACGGCGCCGGCCGAGGCGGCGATCTCGGGCGCGCCACCGGCGCCGGGCAGGCGCGTGCGCGGGTCGAGTCGTAGTCGCCGATCACGGTCGAGTTGATGTTGCCGAACTTGTCGAGCTGGGCGCCGCCGAGGAAGCCGACGTCGACCCGGCCCGCCTGCAGCCAGTAGGCGAAGATCTCGGGCACGCTGACCACGGCGTCGGCGGTCTCGGCCAGTTCGCCGTCGCCGATCGACAGCGGCAGGCGCTGCGGCTTCGATCCGATGCAACCCGACTCGTAGACGAGCACCGGCGGCGGCGTGTACAGCCGGCGGGCGAGGTTGGCGGCGGTCGACGGCAGCCCGATGCCGACGAAGCACACCGGCTTGCCGGCGGCCGCCAGCGCGCCGAGCTGGCGGGCGGCGTTGACGATCATGATCTCGTCGGTGGTCGTCACGGTCGCTCGGTCGTCACGGACGACCCCGATCTTGGTCGAGGTACTCGGCGTGGTCGGCCGTGCCGAGCACGTTGTCGTCGATCCACTTGGTGAAGCTGTCGCGGTCCTTCGAGATCGCGTCCCAGTCGCGGTAGAACGCGTTGTCGCGCGACGAGTAGCCCATCGCGAAGCTCGGGTGGGCGCCGCCCGGCACCTCGCACACGGCGCTCACCACCCAGCTCGGCAGCACGACGCTGTTCGGCATCGGCGTCGAGCGTCGTCGACGATCTCCTCGACGGTGACGATGCTGCGCGCGGCGGCGAGCACCGCTTCCTTCTGGACGCCGACCAGCCCCCAGATCTGGACGTTGCCCTCGCGGTCGGCGCGCTGGGCGTGGACGATCGACACGTCGGGGTTGAGCGCCGGCACCGCGGTCAGCCGCTCGCCGGTGAACGGGCACTCGATCGGGCGGATCGTCGCCGTGTGGTCGGGCAGGTCGGTGCCGACGTAGCCGCGCAGCACACCGAACGGCAGCCCGGCCGCACCGGCCGCGTAGCGGGTCGCCATGCCGGCGTGGCTGTGCTCCTCGATCTGCGAGCGCGTGCGGCCAGCCGTTCTCGACCGCGTCGCGGAAGCGCTGCAGCGAACCGACGCCGGGGTTGCCGCCCCACGAGAACGTCAGCCGTGTCGGCGCAACCGGCGCCGATCAACTGGTCGTACACCATGTCGGGCGTCATCCGCACGAGGTGCAGGTCGCGGCGGCCCTGGCGGATGATCTCGTGCCCGGCGGCGTGCGGGATGAGGTGGGTGAAGCCCTCCAGCGCGACCGTGTCGCCGTCGTGGACGAGCTGTGCGACAGCGTCGTGGAGCGACAGCAGTTCGGCCATGCCGTCATGGTGGCACACGCCCATCGCCGAGGCGACCGCTCGAGCGTGATCGGTCGTTGTGCCGCTGTCGATACGGTCGGTCAGGCGGGCGGCGCGACCGATGCGGTCGCTGACCCAGTTGCCGTGGAAGCCGAACGGCACCCGCTGGGGGAGCGGCACCTGGGCGACGTAGCCGCGGTCGAAGTCCTGGGCGTCGAGCACGACGAACTCGGCCGTGCCGGCGGCGAGGTCGTGCACGAACGTGACCAGCCAGCCGTCGTCCTCCTCGGTGCCGCCGGGGCGGCCGACGAACACCGGCTCGCCGGCGGCGCGGCCCGGCCCGTGGTCGAACACCGACCGCTCGCCGGTCTGGAGGTCGTGCTTGAGCGTCGGCCACCCGGCGCGCGGGTCGGTCGAGGGCGAGGCGCAGTAGCCGTAGCGGTACGGCTTGGCGGTCAGCGAGCCGCGGTGGCGCGGGAACTCGTTGGGCGTGTCGTCGATCACGGTGATCGACGCCGTGCGCGCGCGCCGGGTCGAGCTCCCAGCGCTCGAGCCGCGCCAGCCCCGGTCGCCGAACGGGCCGAGGATGTCGCGGTCGAACATCACGTCGTAGTTGCACAGGTCGATCACGACGCTGCCGTCGGCGGTGTCGTAGGCGTTCATCGGATGGAACGAGTAGCCGATCGGCACGTCGATCCACACGATGTCGGCGACGCCCTCGCCCTCGACGGCGGGCAGCAGGCCGACCCGGTTGCCGTAGTCGGGGTTCCAGCGGAACGGGAAGCGACCGGCGAAGGCGAGGTCGAAGTCGACCGTGCACGGCTGGTCGTACACGACCGCGTAGCGCTCGGTGAGCGACATGTCGTGCAGCATCGTCATGCCCGGCAGCGGGATGTCGAGCGTGCGCCGCACCCGACCGTCGGTGCCGACGACGACGTACTGCACGTGGTCCATCCACTCCGCCCAGGCGTAGACCATGGCGTGCATCTCGCCGGTCGCCGGGTCGACCTTGGGGTGGGCGGTGAAGGCGCCGGGCAGCGTGCCGAAGAAGTCGTTGCGGCCGACGGTCTCGAGCTCGTAGGTGAGCTCGACCGGGCAGCCGCCGGCCTCGACCATCGCCCACGTGGTGCCGGCGAACCCGCCGACGTTGGTGTTCGGGCCCGAGCGCCGCTGTCGTTCCAGTTGCGGCCGGCGATGTCGGGCTGGCCGCGACGGGCGCTGATCGGCCGACGAGCCGACGTAGCGGTTGCGGTACCACTCGGCCTTGCCCGTCGCGGAGGCGGATGCCGTGCACCATGCCGTCGCCCATGAACCAGTGGTGCGTGGCGGGGTCGACCGGTGCCATCGGGTTCGGGCCGTTGCGCAGGTAGCGCCCGTTGAGCTCGGCCGGCAGCTCGCCGATCACCGGCAGGTCGAAGGCGGTGACCTCGTCGGTGACGGGGGCGTAGTTGCCGGAGAGGTACGGGCTGGTGTCGGTGGCGGTCATCGGTCGGTCTCCTCATGGTCGACATCGACGAGATCGGTACGACGTAACTTAGTTACGTGACGTAACTTAGTTACGTGGCTCTCGGTTCGTCAACCCCCGACATGCGCGCGGCATCTGGTGCGAGGCGGCGCTCGACCGTGCTGCAGCGCGACGGGGCGGCGGCGCTGACCGTGCGCAACATCACCGCCGAGGCCGGGTGTTCGACGACCGGCGTCTACACCTACTTCGGTGGCAAGCACGGTCTGGTCGAGGCGATCTTCGTCGAGGGATTCGAGTCGTTCGACCGCGCGTCGGCGCCGTTGCTCGAGGCCGACGACCTGCTCGCCGCCGGGCCGCGCTACCGCCGCTGGGCGCTCGCCAACCCGACCCAGTACATGGTGATGTTCGGTCGTGCCGTGCCCGACTTCGTGCCGTCCGAGGCCGGCCCTGCGAGCGGCGCTCGCAGTCGTTCGCGGCCTCGCCGAGGCGATCGAGCGCGTCGCCCCCGGCGACGACTACGTCGAGCGGGCGTACCACGTGTTCGCCACGCATGCACGGGTACGTGATGCTCGAGCTGGCGGGGATGGGGCACGCCACCGAGCGAGGAGTCGGACGAGCTCTACGAGCGGGCGATCGCACGCGCTGCGGGAGCGCGTCGTGACGCGCTGGGTCGCGCTGCTGCGCGGCGTCAACGTCGGCGGCGGCAACAAGATCGCCGATGCCGGCGCTGCGCGCGTCGTGCGAGCGGCTGCGGGTTCGAGCGCGTCGTCACCTACATCCAGAGCGGCAACGTCGTGTTCGACGCCGACGGCGACGAGGCGTCGGTGTCGCGCCGCGCTGCGCACGCTGCTCGCTCGAGCGAGCACGGCCTGAAGGTGCCCGTCGTCGTGCGCAGCGCGAAGCGAGCTGGCGAGCGTCGCCCGACCAGCACCCGGGATTGGCGGACGGCATCGACCCGAAGTTCCTCCACGTCCAGTTCCTCGACCACAAGGTCAGCGCCGCCAGATCGCCACGGATCGATCCCGGCGCCGTTCGATCCCGACACGTTCGCGGTCGACGGCCGCGAGATCTACGTGACGTATCCCGAACGGATCCGGCCGGTCGAAGCTCACGATCGAGGTGTTCGAGCACGCCTTCGGCGTCGACGGCGACCGGCCGCAACCTCAACACCGTGCGGGCGCTGATCGAGCTGGCTGAGCGGACGTGACTGACGCCGTACTTTGTCAGCGTCCGATACGCGAGTTCCGAGTACGGGTGTATCAGACGCCGATCGATCGGGCATCTATGCGGACATGGAGCCGGTCTATGGTCACGACACACATACGACCTAGAGTCGTTGAGCATGCCCGATGGGCGGCGATTTTCGGCGGAACAGCCGCTCGCGAGTCTGGTTGCGGGCGCGATCGACGGGCACGCAAGCGGCGTGGAACGCGCTCGTCGAACGGCTGCAGCGGGTGGTGTGGAAGTCGGTCAACATGATGACCTTCGACCACGAAGTCCGCGACGACGCCTTCGCCGCCACGTGGCTGCGCCTGGCCGAGCGGCTCGACACCATCCGCGAGCCCGAGAAGCTGCCCGGTTGGCTGGCCACCACGGCGTGCAACGAGGTTCGCCAGATCCTCCGCCAGCGCGGCCGCCAGCAGACGATGCACGCCGGCGACTGGTCGGGCTCGCGCCGCACCGGCGTCGGCGAGTTGCTCGACACGCTCGCCGGCGACGACGGCGAGCACGCCAAGGGCATGCTGCTCGACGAGTCGCGGCGCAGCGTGCGCGCCGCCTTCGGCCGGCTCGACGAGCAGTGCCGCGAGATCATCACCGTGCTGGTGCTGGCCGATCCGCCGGTGCCGTACGACGAGGCCAGCGAACGGCTCGGCCGCCCGATCGGGTCGCTCGGTCCGTCCCGCCGGCGTTGCCTCGAGAAGATGAAGTCGCTGCTCGACGGCCGACCCGTCCGATCCGCCGACCGACGACAGAGGTGCATCGTGAACGACGAAATGATCGATCCCGAGTTCGAGCCCATGCTGCGACGCGTCGCCGATGCCTTCGAGTGACACCTCGAGCCGATCCCGCCGCGCCTCGTCGGCCGCCGCCCGCGACGCCTTCGGCTGGCGGCTGGCCGACGCCGAGCTGGCCGAGCTGCTGTTCGACTCGGCCAGCGACGAGCTGGTCGGTGTGCGCGGCACGACCACCGAGCGGCGTTCGTTCCGGTACGCGCTCGGGCGAGTTCGTGATCCGGGTCCACCTCACCGAGGTGTCGTTGATCGTGATGATCGAGCCGCCGCTGTCGGTGGTCGTGCCGGGTCGACACCGAGCAGGGGAGCGAGGAGCATCGCACCGACGAGCTCGGCGAGCTCGTCGTCGATGCTCCGGAGCTGCCGCTGCGGCTCGAGGTCGACCTCCCGAGCGGCAAGGTCGTCACCCCCTGGATCACGGGCTGACGACAACTTCAGGACTCCACCTCTGGCCTGACGGGACAAACGGCCACGACGCGAAGCGGCGATTCGGCCAACGGCGTCCGGGACGGCCGCTTCGTGTCGCGTGTCGAGGCTGACGCTGCAGTGGTTCAGTGGGGGTTGACGACGGTGCCGAGCCAGGGTAGCGGAAGTGGCCCGGGCGGTCGAGCAGCCAGCGCGGCGGCCGTCGACCGGGCGCGGCCGTCGGCGTTCTCGCGCGACACATCCACTCCCAGGCGATCGAGGCGGCCACGATCGGTGCCGAGAACGACGTGCCGCTCCACATCGCCCAGCCGTTGAAGTCCTCGCCGTCGTAGCCGGCCTCCTCGCCGAGGTCGAAGAACAGCTGACGATGTCGACGCCGGGAGCGCAGGCGTCGACCCACGGGCCGTAGTTGGTGAACCACGCCGGGCCGTCGGGTCCGAGGGCGCCGACCGCGATCACGTTCTCGAACGACGCCGGCCATGTCGGCCGGCACGAGCCGTCGTTGCCGGCCGAGGCGACGAACACGACCCGCTCGCTGATCAGGTCGGGCGGGTCGTCGATGTCGGCGTCGGTGCGATAGCGGGTCTGGATCGTGGCGATCGCCTCTGCTGATCGCGATCGGCGGATCGTCGTCCTCGCAGAACCCGCCGAACGACATGCTGACGATGTCGAACGGGGGCTCGTCGCCCGTCGACGTCGAACTTCTCGCTCGAGCGTGCGCGCGATCAGCACGTCGTCGGTGTCGCCGAACGATGTCAGGCCGCGCTCGAAGGTGACGTCGGCGCCCGGCGCGAGGTTGGCGAACAGGCCGGCGATGAACGTGCCGTGGCCGGCGAACGGGTCGAGCACCTTGTTGGCGTCGTCGTCCCACGGATCGCTGTCGGAACCGGCGTTGATCTGAGCGAGCGTCGCCTGCGCAGCCATCGCCGCCGGCGACAGGCTCGAGCCGCTCGGCGCGATCTGCTGGAAGACGCCGGTGTCGACAACCAGCACCTTGCACGTCGCCGTTCACCTTCTGGCGGTGTGATCGGTCGTACGTCGCACGGCATCAGGGCCGGGCGGGCGGTCGAGAAGCGTGGCGCCACGAATTGTCCGTCGCCTGGCCCGCACGGCGGTGGGCAGCACCCGCCAGGATTCTGCCCGCCCCACGGGTTGGGGTAGCCGCCGGGGTTGGGGTAGCCGCCGGGGTTGGGGTAGCTGCCGGGGTTGGGGTAGCCGCCGGGGTTGGGGTAGCTGCCGGGGTTGGGGTAGCTGCCGGGGTTGGGGTAGCCGCCGGGGTTGGGGTAGCCGCCGGGGTTGGGGTAGCTGCCGGGGTTGGGGTAGCTGCCGGGGTTGGGGTAGCTGCCGGGGTTGGGGTAGCTGCCGGGGTTGGGGTAGCTGCCGGGGTTGGGGTAGCTGCCGGGGTTCGGGTAGCTGCCGGGATTCGGGTAGCTCCCGGGATGGGCGAAGAACACGTGGTTGACCGCCGCCGGGAAGCCGTTGGCGCGAATCAGGTCGACCGTCGCCACCGGGTCGGCGACGCCTCTCAGCAGCACGAGGTCGGCCGCTGTGGGTTGGCGGTCGTCACGGTTGGGGAAGACATCCTCTTGTGCGATCTGACCGTTGCTCCGGAGCGGGACGCGATTGGCGACGAGCTCGACGGCCGCCCGAACCGTCACCACCTGGTTCGGGCGATACGGGAACGGCCGTCCGGAGGCATCGGTGCGAAACTGGACGCGTGTATCCCAGGGCTGATTGGTCAGCTGCGCAACGCGAGCGATTGACATGGACTGCTCCTTCGTCGGATCCGCCGATCCGAAAGCATGACATGTGAGCGACGACGCAAACACCGAGTTTTCCGACGCCGAGCCAACTCGACATGCTGGTGCAGACCGATCCTGCGGCGGCATTCGACCTGGCTCGCAGCTGGCACGCCCGGGCCGAGGGCGACGTCACGGTCGAGGTCTCGGCGCTGTCAGCGATGGGCAGGTCGCTGTTCGAGCTGGGCGAGGTCGAACATGCCGCTGTCGCATTCCGGAGCGCGGTCGGCGCCGTCGAGCGCACCGGCGACGCCGATCTCGTCTTCTCGGTGGTGATGAGTGCGGCGGCGGTGTTCGCCGAAGCCGGCGAGATCGACGAAGCACTGACCGAGATCGATCGCATCGCCCCCGGCAACACGCCCTCACAGCGGGGACGGCTGCTCACCCAGCGGAGCTACGTGCTGCACCACGCCGGCCGCCTCGGCGAGGCGATCGCCCAGCTCGACCGCGGCGAGGTCGAGTTCCGGGGCTCCGACGACGAGCTCGGATGGCTGCGACTGCTCGTCCATCGCGGCACGATCCGCGTGCAACAGGGCGACTCGCAGCTGGCCGAGCGCGACCTGCTCGAAGCCGATCGGGTGGCGACGCGGCTCGGGCAGTCGGCGATGCGGGCCGGCATCGCCTCCAACCTCGGTGTCGTCTACGGGCGGTCGCGCCGGATCCGCGAGGCGCTCGAGCAGTTCCAGCGCGCATCCGAGTTCCACGACGCGGTGGGACGGCCCGGGCGGATGGTGGCGGTCACCCAGCTCGACCGCGCCGAGACGCTGATGTACGCCGGGTTGCTGTCCGATGCGTTGGACGCCGCCGAGTCGGCGATCGCCCACGTCGAACCGACGGGAAACCTGGTCGTGCTGGGCGACAGCCAGCTGATCATGGCGCGCGTCCAGATCGCCCGCCGTCGCTATCCGGCGGCGCGGCGTACTGCCGAACTTGCCGCCGACCTGTTCGAACGGGCACGCCGCCCGGAGATGGCGGTGCTGGCGCGTTCGGTGGCGGTCACCGCCTCGCTGATGGGCCCTGGCGAGACCGGTCGTCCGGCGCTCGCCGCCGCCAACGAGCTGGTCGGACAACTCGAGCTCAACGGCTGGCAGCAGACCGCCGACGAGCTGAGGCTGTCGAGGATCAGGTATGCCCGCGCCTGCGGCTCGATCGAGGACGCACTGCCCGACCTCGCCAGCGTTCGGCTGGGCGTGCTCAGCGGGCAGCGCGACCTGGCACTCGCCGGGTGGTACGCCGAAGCCGATCGGACGTGACTTCGAGGGCGACCCAGAGTCGGCACTCGATGCCTGCCGGTCGGGTCTCGACCTCTCGACGACATCGTCGCCGAGGCACTCACCCTGGCCGAGCGGTCGGCGGCGATGCGACTGGGCAGCGACCTCAGCGCAGCTGGCGATCGAGATCGCGATCGAGCTCGGCGACGGCCGACACGGTGCTCGCCGCCGCCGAGGGCACCCGCGCCCGTGCCCTGCACGACGAGATGGCGCAGCAGCACAAGCACAGGCCGCTCACCGTCGACGGTGCGCAGCAGCTCCGCCGCGAGCTGGGCGTGCGCTTGGCCGGGAGCGCGCTCGTCGAGTGGGTCATCGCCGGCGGTGACGTGTGGGCGGTGGTCTTCGACGGACGGGCACTCGCGCCTGGTCGAGGTCGGCCCCGCTGCAGGAGGTGCTGCAAGGCGCGCGACCGGGTCGTCGTGTGGCTCGACCGCGCCGCCGAGGAGCCGGATGCGTCGAGCGTCGGGGCCGTGCGGGCGACGGCACTGCTCGACGAGCTGATGCTGGCACCGCTCGATCTGCCGCCCGAGGCGCCGCTCGTGATGGTGCCGGTCGGCGGGCTGCACGGCGATCCCGTGGTCCGGCCTGCCGACACTCGCCGGCCGGTCGTTGACGCTGAACCCCAACGCCCAGCTGTGGTTGGAGGCCGACCGGCGGGCTGCCGGCCCGATCCGCTCGATCGGCTTGATCGTCGGACCCGACGTCGCCAACGCCGGCACCGAGCGGGCGGCGGTCGAATCGTCGTACGCGGCGTCGACGATCGCCGCCGACGCTGGTGCGACGGCGGCCGTCGTGCGATCGATGTTCGCCGGGCTCGACCTCGTGCACGTCGCCGCCCACGGCACGTTCCGCTCCGATCATCCGTTGCTGTCGACGCTGCGTCTCCACGACGGCGAGTCGACGCTGTACGACACGGTGCCGGAACGGGTCCAGTCGCGGCTCGTGGTGCTGTCGAGTTGCGAAGGCGGTGCCCACGGCGCCGCGGACGGGTCGGAGGTGCTCGGCCTGGCGGCGGTGATGCTGGCGCGAGGGGCGGCGGCGGTGCTCGCCCCGCTGACCGTCGTGCGCGAGCTGGAGTGCGCCGATTTCGTCGCCGACGTGCACGCCCAACTGGCTCGACCGGGCGAGCCGTTCGGCGCCGCCGTGGCCGGCGTGCGCGAGCGATGGCTGGGCGACGACGACCTCAGCCGGTGGGCGGTCGCCGGCTCGTTCACCTGCTTCGGATCAGGCGCCGTTCGGTCGCCTCGCCGGCTGACGCGCCGCGTCAGAACTGGCCGTGGCGGCCGGCTCCCTCGGCGAACCGCGCCGGCCCCGGCGACGCGTCTCGCCCGACTTGATGACCTCGAGCCCGAGCGTGGTCTCGTTGGCCATCGCCTCGGCGAACGTCATGTCCCACTGCTCGAAGCTCGATCGCCGGTCGGATCGCAGGCAGTTCTGCGGGAAGCTGCGGCGAGCTGGTGCGCCATCTCGAGCGCACCGGCCAGCGCCGCGCCCGGTTCGGTGAGCCGGTTGGCGAGTCCCATCATGCGTGCCTCCTCGCCGCTCACGCCGCGGCCGGTGAGGATCAGGTCGAGTGCGTGGCTGTGACCGATCAGGCGCGGCAGGCGCACCGTGCCGCCGTCGACGAGGGGCACGCCCCAGCGCCGGCAGTACACCCCGAACACGGCATCGCTGGCGGCGACCCGCAGATCGCACATCACGCGCCAACTCCAGCCCGCCGGCGACGGCGTACCCTTCGACGGCGGCGATCACCGGCTTGCTGAACACCATCCGCGTCGGTCCCATCGGCCCGTCGAGCGCCATGTCGGCCTCGACCCGGTTGCCGCGACCGGTCGCCACCGCCTTCAGGTCGGCGCCGGCGCAGAACGTGCCGCCGTGCACCGGTGAGCACGGCGACCGAGCAGCGCGTCGTCGTCCTCGAACCGTCGAAAGGCGCCGACGAGGGCGGCAGCGGTCGGGCCGTCGACTGCGTTGCGTGCGTGCGGCCGGTCGATCGTGACGACGCACACCGCGCCGTCGACCTCGAAGTGCACGGTGTCGGCCGTGTCAGCCGTGTCAGCGTCGTCGTCGGTCGCCATCGCCCGAACGTACCGCTCTCGCGCGTGAGGCCGCGACACGTACGATCGCGAGCGTGACTACGACAGCGCATCCCTCGTGGCTGGTCGACGCCGACTACGACGTCGACGCCTTCCGTGAGCTGGTCGGCCGCACCACCCACCACTCCGAGGTGCCCAACGCAACGACGATCGAGCGCAACGTGCCGATCTACGACGGTGCGGCGCTTGTTCGACATCGCCCGCGATCCCGACACGTCGCCGGGAACTGCTCGGCGAGTTCGCCTGGGTGCTCGGGCAGGGCCCGGGCGTGCTGGCGGTGCAGGGTGGCCTGACCGACGCACAACCGGCTCGACGAGGCCACCGAGGTCTTCCAGGCGATCATCGCCGAGCAGCACGCAGCAGGCCGCGCGATCGGCGACCACTTCGCCAAGCCGGGCTCGAACGACCGCATGTGGAACTCACACGAGAAGCTCGCCGAGCGCGCACCCGACGTGTTCGTCGCCTACTACTCGGCCGATGCCATCTCGCTCGGCTGCGAGGCATGGCTCGGACCGCACTACCAGATCAGCGCTCAGGTCAACCGCGTCAATCCCGGCGGCACTGCGCAGTCCCCGCATCGCGACTACCACGTCGGGTTCTACACGCCGGAGGAGATGGACCGCTTCCCGCGTCACGTGCACCTGATGTCGCAGGCGCTCACGCTGCAGGGAGCGGTGGCCCACACCGACATGCCGCTCGAGTCGGGGCCGACGATGTTGCTGCCGTTCTCGCAGCTGAGCCACGCCGGGTTCATCGCTTCGCTGCGCGACGACTTCCGCGAGGTGTTCCACGAGTTCAAGGTCCAGCTGCCGTTGAAGAAGGGCGACGTCGTGTTCTTCAACCCGGCGGTGTTCCACGGCGCCGGCGCCAACCAGACCGCCGACTTCCAGCGCATGGCCAATCTGCTCCAGGTGTCGTCGGCGTTCGGCCGCACGATGGAGACGATGAACACCGACCTGACGACACTCGCCGTCTACCCGTACCTGCTCGAGATCGACGACGAGCGGACGCGCGAGAACCTGATCGCTGCAGCGTGTGAGGGCTACGCCTTTCCCACCAATCTCGACAACGACGTGCCGATCGGCGGTCTCGCACCGCTCAGCCAGTCCGACATGGTGCACACCGCGGTCGCCGAGCGCTGGCCGATCGAGCGCCTGCAGTCGGAGTTCGACGCTCGCAACGCCCGGCGGCGCGGCCTCGAGGGCTGATGCCCGAAGGCGACACGCTGCGGCGTCTCGCCGACAAGATCTCGACGCGTTTCTCGGGCCGAACAGTCGTCCGTTCCAAGACGCGCGACCCACGCATCGCCACGGTCGACCTCGGTGGTCGCGTGCTGGTCGACGCCGACGCCTACGGCAAGCACTTGTTCGTGCGGTTCGACGACGGTCGCACGCTGCACGCCCATCTCATGATGACGGGCAGCTTCGAGGTCGGACGTGCATCGCGTGAGCCGGAATGGAAGCGACGCGTCGAGTTGTGGTTCGACTGACGGCAGGCTCACCGGTGTCGCCGTGCCCGTGCTGGACATGATCGCCACGGCCGACGAGCATCTCGTGACCGATCCACTCGGGCCCGACCTGTGTGCGACCGACGGGCCACCCGACCTCGGCGAGGTGGTGGCGAGGATGGTGCGCGACGGCGCCGCGCCGCTCGCCGGCGCCATGCTCGATCAGCGCAACGTGGCCGGCTTCGGCAACCTGTACGCCAACGATGTCCCGTTCATCACCGGTGTCGATCCGCGTCAGCCGGTGGGCTCGATCGAGGGGCTCGCCGACCTGGCGGCGATCGGCACGGCGTTGATCCGCGTCAATGCCGCACTCGGACCGCAGAACACGACCGGGCGGCGGTTGTCCACCGGTGAGCACTGGGTGCACGGCATGGGTCGCGGACGATGTCCGGTGTGCGGCACCACGCTCGACTACCTCGATGCCGACTCGAGCCCGTGGCAGCGCTCGATCACGTGGTGCCCGCAGTGCCAACCGTCGGCGAGGTCGGTGGTGCGGGTCGACCTGGATCGGGCACGCCGCCTGATCGCGCTCCATCCGGCAGTGCGTGAGGCCTACTTTCCCGCTCGGACCTGAGCCGCCGACCCGGCGGGTACGTTGATCGCTCGGGAAGAGGGGGCCGTATGGACGACCAAGCTGCGGATCGGATCGCGATCCGGGAGTTGATCGAGAATTGGGCGGTGTGGCGCGATGCCGGCGACTGGGAACGGTTCCGGTCGTGCTGGCACGACGACGGCGTGATGATGGCGACCTGGTTCCAGGGGCCGGCCGACGAGTTCATCCGCGTGACCCGAGAAGGTTGGGCGAAAGGCGTGTCGATCCTGCACTTCCTCGGAGGGAGCTCGATCGACGTCGTCGGCGACCGGGCGGTGGCGCAGACGAAGATGACGATCTCGCAGCGCGGGTTGGTCCACGAGGTTGCCTGTGACGTGGTGTGCACCGGTCGCTTCTACGACTTCGTCGAGCGTCGTGACGGTCGCTGGGGTGTGGTGTTGCGCCAGCCGATCTACGAGAAGGATCGGATCGATCCGATCGACCCGTCCGCCGCGCTGGTGCTCGACCACGACCGCCTGGCGGTGCTGCCGGCGGGCTACCGCCATCTCGCATACATCCAGCTCGGTATCGGCTACGACGTCAAGTTGGACATGCCGCAGCTCACGGGACCCGAGGTCGAGGCGCTGTATGCGCGCGGCGCGGCCTGGTTGGCGGCCTCTTCGGGAGCGCCGTGAGTCAGCGCCACGTCGGCATCCACAGCGAGGTCTTCGGGAGCGGGCCGGCATGTCTCATCGCCCACGGCGGGCCCGGCCTGCATCACGGCGTCTACCGCACCCTCGATCCACTCGGCGACGGGCGGCGGCTGGTGTTCTGGGATCATCGCGGGCACGGCCGCTCGGGGCGGCTGCCTGACGGGCCGGTGTCGATGGAGCTGTTCGCCGACGATGCCATCGCCCTCGCCGACCGCCTCGGGCTCGAGACGTTCGCCGTGTTCGGCCACTCGTTCGGCGGATGGGTGGCCCTCGAACTGGCGATTCGACATCCCAACCGCGTGACGGCGTTGATCGTCGCGGCCACGACGCCTGGCCAACTCGGCTCGACCGAGTCGCCCGACGACGACCAAGGCCCACCACCTCCGGCGGAGGTTGTCGAGCTGTTGAGCACGCTGCCGAGCACCGACGAGGGGCTGATCGATACCTACACGCGGCTCGCTCCGTACTTCTTGCGCGGCGCCGACACCCGCGACTTCGTCGCCGAGCTGGCGCCCGACCTGGTGAACGCCGACAGCATGCTGCGCGTGTTCGACGCGCTGGCACGGTGGAGCGCCGTCGACCGCCTCGCCGATATCTCCTGTCCGACGTTGACCCTGGCCGGCAGGCACGATGTCTTCTGTTCACCGCAGCAGTTGATGCGGATCGCCACCCGCATCCCGGACGCCGACCTCGTCGTGTTCGAGCAGAGCGGGCACTTCATGTGGCGCGAGGAGCCCGATCGCTTCTTCCCGCTCGTCAGCGACTGGCTCGACGACAATCAGCCGGGTTGAGGCGGCCCGCCGGGTCGTGAGGCGACCCGGTGTGGGCGCGGTGCGGTTCGGTCGTCGCAGATGTGGGTATCAATCGGGCATGCCTCGGCCTACGTGGAGCGGTTCGATCAGCTTCGGGCTCGTGAACGTGCCCGTGAAGGCGTACACAGCGGTGCGCGATCACTCGGTGCACTTCCACCAGCTCGACAAGAAGACCGGAGCACGGGTGCAGTACAAGAAGGTCTCCTCGAAGTCGGGACGTGCCCTCGAGGCCGACCAGATCGAGAAGGGCTACGAGGTCACGAAGGGCCACTACGTCGTCATCGACGAGGACGAGTTCGACGAGTTGCGTCCGCAGAGCACACGCACGATCGACGTCGCCGACTTCGTCGAGCTGGCCTCCATCGACCCGATCTACTACGCCAACACCTATTGGTTGGGTGCCGACGGCGAGGGCGCCGATCGCGCCTATCGGTTGCTGCTGGCGGCGATGGAGAAGTCGCAACGTGTGGCGATCGGATCGGTGGTGATGCGCAACAAGCAGTACCTCGCCGCGATCCGACCGCTCGACGGAGCGTTGGCGATGTCGACGATGCGGTTCGCCGACGAGGTCGTCGCCCGCAAGGAGATCGAGACGATCCCGTCGGCGCGGTCGAAGCCCTCCGATCGCGAGCTGCGACTGGCGACTCAGATCGTGGAGAGCCTCGCTGCCGAGTGGGATCCGGCGCAGTACCACGACACGTACACCGAGGAGCTCGAGAAGCTGATCAAGGCCAAGGCGAAGGGCAAGGACGTGACGCGAGAGCCCGAGGTCGAGGAGAAGTCGAATGTGCTCGATCTGATGGAGGCGCTGCAGGCCAGCGTCGAACGCCATCGTGAGCGCGGCTCGGCCGCCCCGGCGGGCTCCAAGAAGTCATCGAAGCCGGCCAAGCGGTCGACGTCTCGCAAGCCTGCCAAGCGGGCGGCGAAGCACGCCGCCAAGGCGTCGGCCCCGAAGCGTCGATCGGCGTAGACGAGCGGCGGGAGAATCGCGGACGCCCGCGCCATTCGTGATCGATTGCTCAGCTGATCCAGAGCACCACGTTCACCACGATCGTCAGGACCAGCGAGACGAGGATCATCGCTTTCCATGGCGCGAACACCCGGACCCGCTGGCCGTCTCTCGGTGCGCGATCAGGGCTCGGTGAGGCGAGCTCGTGGAGACGCCGCCCGACACGATCGCCGGCGTTGGGGAACGCTCGCAGTCCGACGTTGAGCAGCACGGTCAGGACCACCGACAATCCGAGTGAGATGAGCAGCCACTCCACACCTCCAGGTTCGCGCGGTGACGGGACTCAGCTGGCGACGATCGTCGCCGCCAGGGCCATGCGATGGTCGCGTGTCCAGGGCGGCCCGAACACGGCCCGCGGCCCGAGCAACACCTCGTCGGCCCGCGAGGCCAGCATGCTGGCCGCTCGGGCCTCGACGTCCTTGGCGTCGTAGAACACGACGTCCCAGCCGCGAGCGCGTGCGAGCTCGGCCAGCACCTGGCGGTACATCACCGAGTCGGCGCGGGCCTCGTACGGCGGGCGACGCTGGGTGGCGATGTCGTCGGGAAAGTCGAGTGGCCAGGCTCGCAACGACATCGATTCGATCGCTGCCGGCAGTGCGCCTGCGAGCTGGTCGAGCGACACCGAGGTTGCTCGAACGGCGGATTGCCGCACCCGCGTGACGAGCGCCGCCGCGGCGTCGTCATCGAGCGGCTTGCCTTCGTGATGGATCGGTGCGGCCGCCACGCCAGGTTCGATGAGCTCGATCCGTCTGCGGTCGACAACCCGGTGGTCGGCCGACGCCGTGACCGCCACGGCCCATCCGAAATGATGGGCGACGCCGAGACGCATGTCACCGATTATGGCTGCGAGCCGACGGTGGCCGTGAGGTGTGGCGTCCTAGGGTGCGACCGTGAATCCCCGGCTCCCCGCGGCGGATGACGACATGCTTCGCCGAGTCCGTTCCAGCGTCGCGCTGCTGGTGTTGGCGATCGTCGCGGTGGGTTGCTCCACCAGCGAGCCGTCGTCGACGGCGTCCACGCTGCCGGCGCTGCCCATTACGGCCTCGGTCGACCAGACGTCATCCCCGCCCGTCGCCACCCCGGGCACGATCGCACCGACGACGGCTACCGCGCCCCCGAGCTCCGCTGCAGCGCCATCGACCGAGCCCTCCACGTCGGGCGATCAGGGCGGACTCGACAACGACGACGGCTACCTCGCCGACGGCACGACGCTGACCTTGGGCAACACGGGCTATCCGGCGATCGCCAATCTCGACCCGCCCTTGCTCGCTGCCCTGCAGGCCGCCGCCAACGACGCCGCGGTGGAAGGCCTCGAGTTCCGGGTCAACTCTGCGTGGCGCAGCCCCGAGTACCAGCAGTTCCTCTTCGACCAAGCGGTCGCCGAGCACGGCAGCGAGCAGGAGGCGCGGCGGTGGGTCAGCACGCCCGAGGAGTCGGCCCACGTCACCGGCGACGCCGTCGACCTCGCCCCGCGTGAAGTCCAGCAGTGGCTCGGTCAACATGGCAATCGGTACGGGTTGTGTCAGGCATACGCCAACGAGGCGTGGCACTTCGAGCTCCTCGTCGAGCCTGGCGAAGCATGCCCGGTTCCGATCGCCGATGCCTCTGCCGGCTGACCGGTCGCTGCTCGCGATGCGTCTAGCGTGACGTTGTGCGCTACCGGCGAAGCGAATGGGACGTGCCGATGCCGGAAGTGCTGGCCGCGGTACTGGACGGCATGGAACGAGATCGATCTCGATCGGATCGCTGCCCATCTCGACCGCGCCGTGACCGTCGACGTCGAGTGGAACGATCCGCGCGACTCGTTCGTGGGAATCGGCGAGCTCGAACAGGCGGTGCGTCGGCTTCGCACGAGCAAACCCGAGTACGCGTTCGTGATCGCGTCCGAGATCGATCATCAGCACGGGCGTCTGCGGTATCGATGGGACATGATCCGTGGCGAGCGGATCCTGATGGAGGGGCTCGACGTTGTGACGCTCGATCCGACGTCCGGCCTCATCAGTCGGGTGGACGGATTCTTCGGACACCCGACACCGATCACCAACGGCGAGAGCGGTGTGCCGCACTCGTTACGACGTCCGCAGCCCACCTGAGGCTCTGGCACGCGCCGACTGGCGAATGAGGTGCTCGCGTTCGGCGACCTCGTTGGCGCGTCGAGCGGCAGCCGCGTAGGCGTCGCCGGCGGCCGCCAACTCACCGCCCATCTCGAACAGGTAGGCACGGACGGCATACCACTGCTGTCGGTCACCGAGCACGTCGGCCACCCGCTCGGTCTCGGCCAGCCCCGCCCCAGCACCCATGACGTGCCCGACGGCGATCGCCCGGTTGAGCACCGCGGCAGGATCGTCGCGGTCAGGCTCGTCACTGAGGGCGATCAGGTCGTCGTACCACTCGAGGATCTGCGACCAGTCGGTCTCCTGCGATGTCGATGCGTCGGCGTGGAGGGCGGCGATCGCCGCCTGGATCTGGTATCGCCCGTGCCGCTGCTCGCCGAGCGCGCCCTGGAGGATCGCCACGCCCTCGGCGATCTCGAGCGGTGTCCCACAGCGTCCGGTCCTGCTCGTCGAGCGGCACGAACCGACCGTTCGCGTCGGTGCGGGCAGGTAACCGGGCGTGCTGGAGCAGCATCAGTGCCAACAGCCCGCGAGCTTCCGGCTCGGCCGTGGCCAGCGTGAGCTGACGTGCGAGGCGGATCGCATCATCGGCCAGGTCGTTGGGCCGGCCGTGCCCGGCGTGATACACGAGCGACAGGACGCGAAGCACGACCGCCAGATCCCCGGGCTCGGTGAACTCGCGGCCGCGCACGGTCTGCTTGGCACGACTGATGCGCTGTGCCATGGTCGCCTCCGGAACGAAGAACGCGTCGGCGATCTCTCGGGTGCTGAGACCTCCGACGGCCCGCAGCGTGAGCGCCACCTGTGACGCGGGTGAGAGGTCGGGATGGCAGCAGCAGAACAGCAACAGCAGCGTGTCGTCGCCCTGTTCGGTTGCGCCCTGGTCGGGTGCGAGCGCGGTCCGTCTCCTCGCGGCGCCGCCGCGCCGTCTCGCTGCGACGGGCGTCGACAAGCCGTCGCGTGGCGACTGTCGTGAGCCACGCCTGGGGGTCGCGCGGTGGATGCTCGGGCCAGACGCGCAGCGCCTCGACGATCGCGTCCTGCACGGCATCCTCGGCCGTCGCGAAGTCCTCCCCGCGCCGGACCAAGCCGGCCAAGACCTGGGGTGCCAGGGACCGGACGACCTGATCGCCGTCGTCCGGTCCCCGCTCGGCACGCATGATCAGGCCATCACCTCGCGTACGTCGATCCACTCGTAGAGCGGTTGGCCGCCCGGACCAGGCTCGGATGAGACGTAGGCCGCCACCTCCAGGGCGCGCTCGTAGCTGTCGACGTCGATCATGTACCAGCCGGCGACGAGATCGCTGGTCTCGGGGTGTGGTCCGTCGGTGACCACGGGGGCTGCATCAGGCCCGCCGTAGCGCACCCAGGTCTGCACCGGTGTGAGCGCCTGGGCGTCGACGAACTCGCCGCGCTCCTCGAGGATCCTGCTCACCTCGCGGAGGAAGGTCATGTGTGCGTCGACGTCCTCGGGCGCCCACTCGTCCATCGGCGGAAACGCGCGATACGGGTCCGGGCCGCCCCGGTAGTGCTTGAGCAACAGGTACTTCGGCATCGAATGACTCCTTGATCGTCGGCCACGTCTCTCGTGGCTCACCATAGGAGCGGAGCCGACGTCGAGTTCTCGACATCCGAGCCCGACGAATCCTCGACCGGGCGACCACGTGCCAAGGTTCCGCCCTCACGGTCGCGTTCGACGTCGACCGCCGCGACCTCGCTGACCGAGGTCGAGGCGAGGGCGAGATGCTGGTCTGCGACCGCTTGGGACGAGGGCTCAGTCGCACGAGCGGGATCGTCCGCCCCGAGTGCGGCCGCCTGCCGCCGGTAGCGGGCGTAGGGCGGGAAGACACGCTCGGCGGCCGACCACAGGCGGTCGACATCGTCTTCCACCACCGACGCCCGGAACGGCTCGCCGCCGAAGGTCACGTCGGGCGTTGCCACCAAGTTGTGGAACCAGCTCGGGTGGCTGGGCAAGCCGAGGTGGGCGGCCATCACGATCACGTCGTCGCCGTCGTGGAAGTAGATGAGGGCGTTGCGGCGGACGGCACCGGTGCGGGCACCCCGGGTCTCCATCACCGCGGTCGGCAGCAACAGCCCGGCGCCGAGCCGCCCGCCGGTCAGTCGCAGCAGCACGGGGTCGAGCTTCCATCCGATCCGCCGGGCGATCCAGGCGAAGGGCCGGGTCGCCGACAGCCAGGCGTAGCCGCGGTACAGCCGGCCCCGCCGCCGTGCCGGGTCGACCCGACGCAGCCCGTTCATACGTCGAACCCCTGCAAGTCGCTCGATCGCGCCGTTCGAGTGCGCCAACTCGGCGGAGGCGCCGTGGACGACGGCGGTGGCGGTGTCTGCTCGGACATGGATCTCTCCCTCCTGCTGCGTGTCATGTCTGACGGAGGACACCAGAAGCATCCTGCGACCACGGCCCTGGTCGCATCCGTAGGACTGCCCAGCCGTGGTGCCCAGCGCTTCGGCGTCGCTCAGTCGTTCCAGGTAATGGTCGAGATCGTGGCGAGCACTCGACGCGCGCTGGCGATCAACTCGCGCGTGAGCTCACCTGCGGGAACGTCGCCGACCATGACTCCTGCCTGACCTGACCAGAGCGGCGAGAAATCGCCGGACCCGATCGCTTCCGCGGCGGCACGCAACGGTGCAACAGCGCTTCCTGCGGTGGGAAAGGCGGGGGCGACCGACGAGATCGGACCGAGTTCGTCGACGATCCGGTTGCGTCGACCACGCGCCGGGCGCCCGGTGAACACGTTGGTCAGCACGGTGTCGTCGAACGTTCCCGTGAGGGCGCGACGGTGCACGGGGGAGGTCAGCGCCTCTGGGCACAGCAGGTAGGCGGTGCCGATCTGCACCGCAGACGCGCCGAGCACGAGCGCAGCGGCGACGCTGCGACCATCGGCGATGCCACCGGCCGCGATCACCGGCACCGTGACGGCGTCGATCACGCGAGGCACCAGCGCCATGGTCCCGGGCTGGGCAGCCACGTCGGCGGTGAGGAACATCCCGCGATGCCCACCGGCCTCGGCTCCCTGGGCGATCACGACATCGCATCCGTGGCTCTCGAGCCAGATCGCTTCGGCCACGGTCGTCGCCGACGCCATCACGGTGGCACCCGTGGCACGGACTCGATCCACGAGTTCGGGCGCCGGCAGACCGAAGTGGAAGCTGACCACTTCCGGACGACTCCGTTCGACGAGTTGGCAGGCGTCCTCGTCGAAGGCGATTCGGGGCGCACCTGCGGGCGCGTCCGCACGGTCGACACCGAGCTCGTCGTCGAAGCGCGAGAGCGCTCGGCTCCACTCGTCGAACTCGGCGCGTGAGACCTGAGGTTCCTCGTGGCAGAAGAAGTTGACGTTGAGCGGCGCTTCCGTCGCGTGGCGGAACTCGTCGATCTGAGCGGCGAGTTGCTCGCTCGTCAACATCGCCGAAGGCAGCGAACCGAGGCCGCCGGCTCGCGCGACGGCGACGGCCAGGGCGACACCGCTGGCACCGGCCATCGGCGCTTGCACGATCGGCAACTCGATGCCGAGGCGATCGGTGAGCTCACCGTCGTGGGAAGTCACGCGCGAACACTACGCCGCGACGCTGTGGCGTGGTTCGGCGCGACGACCCAGGCGGCCATCGGCAGGGTCATAATCGTGGAATGACGCGACTCGGGCGGCGATGATCTGGCGGTGAGGACAGTTCGCTGGATCGTGCTGATCGTGGTGACGAGCTCCGGTTGCGCGGGCGATCGGGATACGCCGGCCGCGAACCCTCCAGCCGGAACCACTGCAGCGACTACCGTCGCTCCGTCGATCATCCCGTCAGTAGCCAGCACGCTGCCGGCGACGTCGAATGTGTCGCCCCTTGGAGTGCAGTCGACGATCGCGATCGGTGGTGGACAGGCACTCGGTCTGACGGCCACCGACGATCGCGTGTGGGCGGTCTCGTTCGATGACGGCACGCTCGTCTCGATCGATCCTGGCGTCAATGCCGTCGACTCGACGGTCGACATCGGTGCCGGGGCGGCGGCGGCGATGGCGATCGACGGCGAGGTGTGGGTCGTCGCTTACGCCGGTGATCGACGACTTGTACCGGGTCGATGGGTCAGCCGAAGTCGTCGGTGCCTACCCGATCGACGACCTGTGCTGCGACCTCTCGGCAGGCGAGAACGTGTGGGCGCTCTCGACGAGTGGATTCGCGTACGAGATCGACCGTGGATCGGGAGACGTGGTCACCCGATTCCCCATCGAGGTCGACCCGAACGTGCACGTCAACGGCGTCTTTGTGGACGATGCGTACTGGTACGCCAGCGACACGACCGCGCTCGCACGTCTCGACCCGGTCAGCGCAGAGACCGTCGAGCACGACGTCGGTGGCGGCGTGCCGTTCTTCGGTCGCGACGGGCTGCTCTGGGGTGCTTCGGCGAGCGAGGTGTGGGCGATCGACACTGCGACCGGTGAAGTGGCCGAGCGCGTGCCGGTGCCCGACTCGATCGAGGTGATCTCGCTCGAGGTCGCCGGGAACGATGTGTTCGTGGGAATGCGTCACCCCGGCCATGTCGGTGCTGTCCTGCATCTGGATCGAACGACGGGCGAGTTGCTGGGCGAGATCGAGGTCGACATCCCTGCGCGGATGGCACTCGCCTTCGATTCGTTGTGGGTCACCGACTCGGGGAGCGACTCGGTCGTGCGGATCGGACCGATTGGCACGACGTGACCGGTGCTCGACGAATCTCTCGTCGGGCCGTGCCCCGTGCTGCTCAACCCTGATCGGGAGCACTGGCCTCGAGCCGTCGGTCGATCTCGTGGCCCATGATCTTGCACTCCGTCAGCGGATGGTCGAAGCGGCACAACAGGGCGCCTTCCAGGTACTGCCGGGCGCGCTGCAAGCGCTCGATCTCCTCCGAGAGCACACCGAGGCGTTCGGTCGCGATCGCCTTCCACTCAGCGACCGTCCCGGCGTGCAGCACGCCGTCGATGTCGTCGAGCGACAGGCCGGCGTCCTGGAGCATGCCGACGAAGACGAGCCGCCTGAGCGCTCCGGCGCCGTACCGGCGCTGACCCGAGACACGCCCGTCGGGGTCGAGCAGGCCGCGGCGCTCGTAGTAGCGCACCGCGGAGGTGGCGACGTTGGCGCGGCCGGCGAGCTCGCCGATGGTCATCATGTGTTCCACACCGAGTACTTGACTTGAACCCGGGTTCAACTGTCAAGGTCGAGGCATGAACAACGCAACGCACGACCTTTCACTGCTCGCACCCAACCATCACAGCCACTATCGGGGCTTCTCCGGACTGACAGGCTGGATCGCCGCCCGCAGCATGAGCAAGGGCCGAGCCGCCGCAGCCAACCTCGCCATCGCCTTGACCAACCTTCGGCCCGGCGACCGAGTCGTCGACATCGGCTGCGGACCAGGTGTCGCGGCGCGGTTGAGTGCCGAGCGGGGAGCGATCGTGACCGGCGTCGATCCCGCCACCGTGATGCTCCGCGTCGCCCGTAGGGCCGACCGAGCCAAGGCGGTGACGTGGCAACAAGGCGGGGCGGAGTCGCTCCCACTGCCGGATCGTTCACAGGACATCGCCTGGGCACTCTCGACCGTGCACCACTGGCCCGACCTGGAGGGCGGACTCCGCGAGGTGGCCAGGGTGCTGGCGGCCGGCGGGCGCTTCCTGTCCAGCGAACGGCGCGTGAAACCCGACGCCACCGGTCTCGCCAGTCACGGGTGGACGCCTGAGCAGGCCGAGCGATTCGCTGAGCTGTGCCGGTCGGCCGGCTTCCGCGACGTCGAGGTCTCCAGCCACGACACGACACGCGGCGTGCTGCTCACCGTGCTCGCCCACGCCAACTCGTGACCACCACAGCAACACCTGGAGCGCCCGTTGACATACCGGGCGGGCAACCGCACGATGGCTCGTGTCGGGTCGACGGCGGTGAAGTGACGCGGGTCTCGTGGTGCTGTCCGTTCGTCGACGTCGACCGCGGGCGATCCTCGAGAAAGGAATGCCGTCATGGACGAACGACCCATCATCACGACTCCCGTCATCCGCGACCTGCGGACCCTGTTCGCCGATCCGCTGCCGAAGGAGCCGCTGATCATCCACATGACCGCCGACGAGTGGTCGAAGCTCAGTGACGGGTTGCGCTCGTCACGACGCAAGATCGGACCCGAGGCCAAAGGCTTGTTCGTCATCCCCGATCCATTCGGCGGATACCTGGGATTCCTCGCCTGCGCGGCGGGCTCCTCCGAAGGTGTCGCCTGTCTGCCTCAGATCGTGAACACCGGCGGTGCGATCACGTTCGGTCGCGGTTGCACTTGCATCCGCGGCGAGGATCCGGTCGATCCGCCCGATCCCGAGGTCGAGTCGTGCGCCGTGGGGTTCACCCTCAAGGGGCGGCTGACGTGCGTTGGCACGTGCCGCACCGGGCGGGAGTGCCGGCTCGTGCACAAGACGTCGGGTGCCGGTCACATGTTCGTGACCTGCGAGTGCGCCTGACGTGCTCGCCGAGTACACCTAGGGTGGCGAGGTGGACGTGATCACGCGGGCGATCGAGCTGATCGACTCCGCCAACGCCGACGACCCCAACGATCGTGACGGCGAGCCGCTGGCGCAGGCGCAGGGTCGCATCGCTCACTCCTGGGTGCTGGCGCTCGACCCCGCCGCCTCCGAGGCGCTCCAGCTGGCGGCACGCGCCCATCATCTCCGGCGATGGGTCGTGCCCAGGTCGAGCTATCCCGACGGAAGGCCGGGCTACCTGCGATGGCGGCGCGACCAGAAGACCCGCCACGCGGCCGAGCTGGGCGAGATCCTCCGCTCGGCAGGAGTCGCGCCGGCGGTCGTCGATCGGGCGACCGAGATCGTCGCCAAGGTGGGGCTCGGCAGCGATCCCGAGGTGCAAACGTTCGAGGACGCGGTGTGCCTGACGTTCGTCCAGACCCAGTTCGGCACGACCGCCGACCGGCTCGACGAGGACAAGATGGTCAGTGTCGTCGCCAAGACGCTGGCGAAGATGAGCGATGCCGGACGGGCGGCGGCACTCACGATCGAGCTCGACGAACGCGACGCGGCGATCGTCGCCAGCGCCCTCGAGCGCGGCACTCGGGCTGACGCCGGCTAGCTCTGGTCGCGGAGCAACCGCCTCAGGATCTTGCCGCTCGGCGACTTCGGGATCTCGTCGACGAACTGCACGATCCGGATGTGCTTGTACGAGGTCACGTGCTCGGCGACGAAGTCCTGGACCTCCTCGGCCGTGAGCTCGGCGCCGGGGGACACGACGATGAATGCCTTGGGCAGCTCGCCGGCCTCGACGTCGGGCACGCCGATCACGGCCACGTCGGCAACCTTCGGGTGGGTGATGATCAGGGCTTCGAGCTCGGCCGGGGGGACCTGGAAGCCCTTGTACTTGATGAGCTCCTTGACCCGATCGACGATCGCGACGTGATCGTGCTCGTCGAGGATGGCCACGTCGCCGGTGTGCAGCCAGCCGTCGTCGTCGATCGTGAGGCGGGTGGCCTCTTCGTTGTTGAGATAGCCCTTCATCACCTGCGGCCCACGCACCCAGAGCTCACCCTCGTGACCGACGTCCTGGTCCTCGCCGGTGGCGGGATCGATGATCCGGATCTCGGTGTTCGGAATCGTGACGCCTGAGGTGCCGGGCCGGAAGTCACCTTCCGGAGTGGTGTGGCTGACGGGGCTGAGCTCGGTCATGCCGTAGCCCTGGATCACCTCGCAACCCACCCGTGCCGCTGCCTCGGCCGCCAGTTCGGCACCGAGCGGGGCCGCTCCGGAGAAGACCTGGATCACGCTCGACAGGTCGTACTGGTCGACGATCGGGTGCTTGGCGAGTGCCAGCACCACTGGGGGAACGACGAAGAACCTGGTGACCTTGTGTTGCTGGATCAGTTCGAGCGACTGCTGCAGGTCGAACCGCGGCATCGTGATCACGGTCCCGCCGAACGAGACCGCCAGGTTCATCAGCACCTGCATTCCGTAGATGTGGAAGAACGGCAGGAATGCGAGCACCACTTCGTGCTCGCGCACCTTCAGCATTGGCTGGGTCTGGCACATGTTGGCGACCAGGTTGTGGTGCGTCAGCATCACGCCCTTCGGCAGGCCGGTGGTGCCGGACGAGTAGGGCAACACGACGACGTCGTTGTGGGGGTCGACAGCGACCTGCTCGATCGGATCGCCGAGTAGCGCCAGCGCGTTGCCGGTGCCTTCCGCGCCGTCGAGCGTGAGCACTTCGGATGATCGGCGTGCCCTCGATGGCGGCCTTGGCGGTGTCGGCGAAGAGCCCGATCGTGACCAGCATCGAGGCGCCGGCGTCGAGCAACTGGAAGCGCACTTCCTCGGCGCCGTAGGTCGGGTTGATCGTGGTGACGGTGCCCCCGGCGACGGCCACGCCGTGGAAGACGATCGCGTACTCGGGAACATTGGGAGCCATCAAGCCGAGCGTGTCGCCGGGCCCGAAGCCGCGGGCGGCGAGCCCGCCGGCGAAGGAGTGGATCAGGTCACGCAGCTGCGAGTAGGTGTACGTGCGACCGCTGGGACCATCGATCAACGCCGCCCGATCGGGATACGTGTCGGCCATGCGAAGCACGTACTCGGTGACTGGAACCTCAGGAATCAAGACATCAGGCAACGGACTGTGATGAATGATCATGGCGACGGATCATACGCACGCCCCCACATGCCAACGGCGTAGCCCACAGTGCAGTGAGCAGCTGAGCCCCGAGCTCGGAAGCTGGAGGCGAGCAGCTGAGCCGCAGCATACGAGACGAACGCTCGGCGGGTCGGCCAGGCTGGTGAGCCGTCAAAGCGCAGCGGAGGCGGCGAGCTCGGCAGGTGAGAGGGAGCAGCTTGGCTGCGACCCGAACCGAGACGAAGTAGATCCGTGAGGTGTGTCCAATCGACCTGGATGGTTTCGGGATCGGGAGCCACGCTCGTCGCTCGCAGCGGCGTCGTGGGTCTGAGTCCCCGTTGGCACCTCACGGATCTGTGTGCAGTATCGCGCAGGGCTCACCGCGTGTATAGCGCGGTGGTCGAGTCTTCACACGACGATGTTGACCATCCGGCCGGGGATCACGATCACCTTCTTGGGGGTCGCTCCGTCGAGGTTCGTGATCACTTTGTCATCGGCCAATGCGGTCGCTTCGACGGTCGCCGCATCGGCGCTGGTGGCGACGACGATATGACTGCGTACCTTGCCGTTGACCTGCACCGGGTACTCGACGGTCTCGTCGACGAGGTACTCGGGGTCGGCGACGGGGAAGTCGGCGTACGTCAAGGTGTCGTCGTGGCCGAGCTTGCGCCACAGCTCTTCGGCGAGGTGGGGTGCCAGCGGGGCGACCATCAGCACCATCGCCTCGGCCACCTCGCGCGGCGTCGCATCGAGCTTGGTCACCGCGTTGTTGAGCTCGATCAACTTGGCGATCGCGGTGTTGAACCGGAGGGCGTCCATCTCGGTGCGCACGACGTCGATCGTGCGGTGCATCAAGCGCGTGGTGTCGGGGTCGAGCGGCGCATCGACCACGGTGCACTCGCCGGTCTGCTCGTCGACGATGTTGCGCCACAGGCGCTGCACGAACCGGTACATCCCGATCACGTCGCGCGTCTCCCACGGGCGTGACGCGTCCATCGGGCCGGTGGCCATCAGGTAGAGGCGCAGTGTGTCGGCGCCGTAGGCGTCGTACATGACGTCGGGCGACACGCCGTTCTTGAGGCTCTTGCCCATCTTGCCCATCTCGCGGGTGACGGGCTCGCCCTCGAAGTAGTACGCCCCGTCGCGCTCCTCGATCGAGAAGGCGTCGACGTAGATCTCGCGCTGGTCCTTGTAGGCGGCGGCCAGCACGTAGCCCTGGTTGAACAGCCGGGCGTACGGCTCCTTCGACGAGAGGTGGCCGAGGTCGAACAGCACCTTGTGCCAGAACCTGGCGTACAGCAGGTGCAGCACGGCGTGCTCGACACCGCCGACGTACAGGTCGACTCCGCCCGGGTGGTCGGGACGCACGTCGGCCCGCGGCCCGGTCCAGTACGACTCGACCGCCGGGTCGACGAACACGTTCTCGTTGGTGGGGTCGAGGTAGCGCAGTTGGTACCAGCACGATCCGGCCCATTGCGGCATCACGTTGGTGTCGCGCCGGTACGGCTGCGGGCCGTCGCCCAGGTCGAGCGTGACCTCGACCCAGTCGGTCAACCGGTCGAGCGGGCTCTCGGGGTTCGAGAACTCGTCGTCGGGGTCGAACGTGCGCGGCGAGAACGAGTCGGTCTCGGGGAGCTCGACCGGCAGCATCGAGTCGGGCAGGGCGTGCGGGTTGCCGTCGATGTCGTACACGACGGGGAACGGCTCGCCCCAGTAGCGCTGGCGGCTGAACAACCAGTCGCGCAGCTTGTAGGTGGTGGTCGCCTCGCCGTAGCCGTTGGCTTCGAGCCAGGCATTGGTGACGCTCGACGCCCTCGACCTTGTTGTCGATGCCGTTGAGGTCGAGACTGGCGTTGGCGGAGTTGACGTACGGAGCATCACCGACGAAGGCGCACGGCCAGGTGCCGGTGTCGAGCGACGGCTCGATCGCATTGGCGTCGAACCACGCCTGCGGCGGTTGCTGGATGGCCGGGATCGGCAACCCGAACTTGTTGGCGAACTCGAAGTCGCGCTGGTCGCCGCACGGGACCGCCATGATCGCGCCGGTGCCGTAACCCATCAGCACGTAGTCGGCGATCCAGACCGGGATCTGCTCGCCGTTCAAGGGGTTGACGGCGTACGACCCGGTGAACACGCCGGTCTTCTCACGGCCCTCGTCCTGCCGGTCGATGTCCTTCTTGGCGGCCGCCTGACGGCGGTACTCGGTGACGGCCGTGGCGTGGTCGGCAGTGGTGAGGGCGTCGACGAAGGGGTGCTCGGGAGCGAGCACCATGAACGTGGCCCCGAACAGCGTGTCGGGTCGGGTCGTGAACACGACGATCTCGCCGGCCGGGCTCGGGAAGTGCACCCACGCCCCTGAGCTGCGGCCGATCCAGTTGCGCTGCATGGTCTTGATCGCGTCGGACCAGTCGAGCAGGTCGAGATCGTCGATCAGGCGGTCGGCATAGGAGGTGATGCGCATCATCCACTGGCGCATGCTGCGCTTGAAGACGGGGAAGTTGCCGCGGTCGGAGCGGCCGTCGGCGGTGACTTCCTCGTTGGCGACGACCGTGCCGAGTCCGGGGCACCAGTTGACGGGCGCCTCGCTGACGTAGGCGAGCCGGTGATCGTCGATGACCGCCACGCGTTCGGATGCGGACAGGTCGGCCCATGCCCGTCCGTCAGGAGTGGTGCGTGCACCCGACTCGAGCTCGCTCACGAGTTCGCTGATCGGTCGCGCCTTGTCGAGCTCGGTGTCGTACCAGGCGTTGAAGATCTGGTTGAAGATCCACTGCGTCCAGCGGTAGTAGCCGGGGTCGGTGGTGGAGATGCTGCGGCGCGGGTCGTGGGCGAGGCCCAACCGGCGCAGCTGGCGGCGGTAGTTGGCGACGTTGAGCTCGGTGGTGATGCGCGGGTGCTGCCCGGTCTCGACGGCGTACTGCTCGGCGGGCAGGCCGAAAGCGTCGAAACCCATCGTGTGCAGCACGTTGTGCCCGGTCATGCGCTTGAAGCGGGCGTAGACGTCGGTGCCGATGAAGCCCAGCGGGTGGCCGACGTGCAGGCCCGACCCGGACGGGTACGGGAACATGTCGAGCACGAACAGCTTCTCGCCGCGCTCGGCCACCAACTCCGGGTCTCCCAGGGGGCCGGTCGGGTTGGGTGTCTCGAAGGTGTGGTTGGCGTCCCACCAGTCCTGCCAGCGCAGCTCGATGTCTTGGGCGAGGGCAGCCGTGTACCGGAACGGGGGAGTGTCGCTGGTGGTGTCGGGTGCCTGCTCGCTGGTGCTCATACCGGTCGATCAGCCTACGGGACGAACCCGCGCCAGCTCCGCTGTGATGTGCTCGGGGGAACCGATCGCGTGCGTCTAGCGTCCAACGGGCGTGAGGGGATCGGGGCTGAGACTGCTGCTGATCGCGCTCGCTGCCGCCGGCGGCGTCGCGATGTCGCCCTCCGGAACGGCGCGGGCGTGCAGCTGCGTGGATGCGACCGAGCTCGACATGCTCGCCGAAGCCGCGGTGGTCGTGGGGGGCGGGGTCAGAGGCGAGCGTCGTGAGTTCGTCGACGGTGAGGACTACATCGTCTGGGAGTTCCGGGTCGACGAGCGCTTTCGCGGTGACACGCCTGACGTGATCGAGCTCGAGGCCTACGCAGGTGAGACGTCGTGCGGCGGTCCACCCGACCCACCTGTCGGTGTGGTCAGGCTGTGGGACCCGCGGCCGAACGGCCGCTACGACGTGTCGAGCGGGTGCGGGTCGATGGTCGTCCCCTCGTCGACCGTCGAGACCTACTTCGTCGCACCACCGGTGGCGGACGGTCGTGGGCCGCCGGCCGCCGTGGTCGCGATCGACGCCGATGGGCACAACCTGGCCGTGGTCGACGCCGCCGGTCGACCGATCCGATACCTCGAAGGAACCGGGCCAACGGTCGGGTTGGCGATGTGCCCCGGCAGGCGCGGATGGTGCAGCTGTCGGCTGCGTCCTACGGCTTCTCCGAGACCAACCTCGCGATGGTCGTCTGGAACACAGATGACTGGAGCCGGTCCGACGCCGTGGCGGTGAACCCGACGCTGCCTGGTTGGCGGTATTTCGTGGCATGCGACGATGCCGAGGCGCGGACGGTGCGGGTGTGGAGCGACGCCCCGCGCGGTGAGCGTTACTACGTCGTCGACGGACGGGCGACGCTCGTTCCGGCCGACGCCTCCGAGCCCCTGGTTGGTGACGACACGACTGGCATCGGCCTCGTCGCACCGACCGGCATCCTGGCGCTGGCGACCCCCGATGTCGCTGCTGCGGTTGCGCCGCCTCTGCTGCTTCCCGACGGACGCTCGGTGTCCGTCGACGAGCTGACGGCGGCGGTGATCGAAGCAGGTGAGATGCGGATGACGATTCAGAACGGGTCGGGAATACACGTCGGTGGTCGTCGCTGCCGACGGCACGACGATCCGTCGGGGCGACGGTCCCCGTGCTCGGCTTCGGCAGACCGAACGGACTGGTGATCGACGATGCCGCGCTCGACCGCGCCGCCACCTGGCGAGACCCCGCCCGCCCTCTTTGCGGCCGATGTCGCCGCAGCAACCGCCACTGCCGGGGCGCCACCACCGTCGTCATCACCGCCGGCGACGGTGGCGACGACCACCCCGGTGCCGAGCACCGCCACCGCCGCCGGGCCGGGGTCGACCGCACCCGAGCCAGGGCCGACCGACGAGGTCGCCGAGGACAGTCGAGGTCGAGGATCGCCCGACCACGTGGTGGCCGTGGATCGCCGTCGGCGTGCTCGCCATCGCCGGGGTCGCAGTCGGGCTCAACCCGAGGTTCGGGCCTCCCAGGTCTCGACCAGCGACGCCAAACCGGCGTGGGTGATACCGAATCCGAAGCCGGCGAGGGTGTCCATCGGCATCGAGCCGATCAGCTTGACGATGTGCGGGTCGTTGAACGCGGCCTTGCCGAACGCTTCCTCGATCAGCTGGTGACCGACCGGATCGGCGTGCCATTCGTGGAGTGTCGACATGCGGGTCAGTGGCTCGGACAGTGACGGTGCCGAGACCATGATCGTCGCTCGCAGCGGGAGGTCGCGTGAGCTCGATCCGACCGAGATCGTGAATCCGCCCGACTCGACCGCCCAGTCCCGGCGGGCTTCGGACCAGAACGCGAACGCCCGCTGGTCGAGGTCGATCGTGACCCGCTCGTTGGCGCCCGGCTCGAGCTGGACTTTGGCGAAGCCCTTCAACTCCCGTAGCGGCCGGGTGACCGACGCCTCGTCGTCGGTCACGTAGACCTGGACGACGTGGGCGCCCGCCCGATCGCCGGTGTTGGTCACCGTCACCGAGACCGCCACCGAGAGGTCACCGTCGGCGACGCTGCCGGACTGCTCGAGCGCGAGCCCGCCGAGCTCGAACGAGGTGTACGAGAGCCCGTGGCCGAACGGGAACGTGACCTCCTGTGCCAGCCGGTCGTGAGCGCGGTATCCCACGAAGAGTCCCTCGCCGTACCGCACGTGGCCGGAGTCGCCCGGGAAGTTGAGCGTCGACGGGATGTCCGAGAGCCGGACGGCGAACGTCTCGGCGAGCCGCCCGCCCGGATCGGCGCGCCCGGTGAGCACGTCGGCGATCGCTCCGCCCGCGGCCTGACCGCCGAGCCAGCATTCGACGATCGCCGGCACACGGTCGACCCAGTCGGCGATGCGCACCGTCGATCCGTTGACGAGCACCACTGCGATCCGCCCGTTGGCGTCGATCACGGCGTCGATCAGTCGCCGTTGGTTGTGCGGCAGCTCGATGTGGGTGCGGTCGTACCCTTCCGATTCGTACGAGGCGGGAAGCCCCAACACGCAGACGACGACGTCGGCGGCGGCCGCCGCAACCACTGCTTCGTCGAGCAGCTGCTGGTCCTGTTCGTCGCTGCCGTCGATCGTGTAGCCGGCGGCGAATGTCACCGCTTGGTCGCCGAGCTGCGCGGTGAGCTCGTCGAGGGCGACGTCGATCTGGATCGGGTTGACCTGCGAACTCCCGGCGCCCTGGAAGCGCGGCGATCGGGCCAGCTCGCCGATCACCGCCACGTTGCTCTCGCCGACGAGGGGGAGCAGGTCGCCCTCGTTCTTGAGCAGCACCACTGATGCCGCCGCAGCCCGACGGGCCAGGACGTGATGGGCGCCGGCGTCGAACTGATCGTCGGTCGCGAGCACCTCACTGGCGCGGTCGATCATCTGCAGCATGCGCCGCACGCCCGTGTCGAGCACGCCCTCGTCGAGCTCGCCCGACCGCACCGCGGCCGCCACCGCGGCGGGGCTGCGTTCGAGGTCGGGCGGCATCTCCCAGTCGAGCCCGGCGCGCAGGGCGGCGACCCGATCGTGGACGGCGCCCCAGTCGCTGACCACGACCCCGTTCCATCCCCATTCGTCGCGGAGCACCTCGGTCAGCAGCCAGTGGTGCTCGGAGGCGTAGACCCCGTTGACCTTGTTGTAGGCGCACATCACCGTCCACGGCGCTCCGGCCTTCATGATCCGCTCGAAGGCCGGCAGGTAGATCTCGCGCAGCGTGCGCTCGTCGACGTCGGCACTCACGCGCAGCCGGTCGTCCTCCTGGTTGTTGGCGGCGAAGTGCTTGACCGATGTCCCGATGCCGAGCGACTGGATGCCCTGCACCATCGCCAGACCGAGCTCACCGGCGAGGTACGGGTCTTCGGAGAGATATTCGAAGTTGCGGCCGCACAAGCGGCGAGCGCTTGATGTTGACGCCCGGCCCGAGCACGACCGAGACGTTCCAGTGGCGTGCCTCGCGGGCGATCGCCTGGCCGACCTCGTGGATCAGCTCGCGGTCCCACGTCGAGGCGATCGCTCCCAGCGGCGGGAAGCACGTGGCCGGCACGCTGTCGAGCAGACCGACGTGATCCTGTCCCTTGGGCTGGGCGCGCAGTCCGTTCGGGCCGTCGGAGCACATGATCGAGGGCACGCCCAGTCGATCGATCGCCACCGTGTGCCACAGGTCGGCGCCGGAGACCAGCGACGCCTTCTCCTCGAGCGTCAGCTCGCTCAGCACGTGCTCGACGTCGAAGCTCACTGGTGCACCATCGTTCGGTGAGAAGTGTCGACCAAGGACGACGAAATGGTGCACCCGTGAGCCTTCGGCGCCGTCATCGTGATTCGCTCGCTGCGCTCGCTCATCGCCGTGCCAATCGTTCGATGATGTCGGCCGGAACGAAGTTGATCAGCTCGGTGGTGTCGGCTTCGACCAACTCGACGTAACGGTCGGCGACCTCCTCAGGGTCGAGCTGGCCGACCGTGATCCGTTGGCGAAGGCTCTCCATCACGGCAACGTCCTCGGGATCGGCGGTGGCCTCGTCGAACCAGTCGCCCGGATGATTGGCCATTCGGTCGTTGAAGCCGGTGGCGAACGGTCCGGGGTTGATCAGCGCCACGTCGATGCCGAACGGCGCGAGCTCGTTGCGCAGCACGCCGCCCATCGCCTGCATGGCGTGCTTGGTCATCGAGTACGGCCCGGAGCCGGCGCCGGCCCGCACGCCGGCGATCGACGACACCAGCAGGATCCGGCCGGCCCGCTTGCGCTTCATCGCCAACGCCACGCGTTGGGTGACGGCGAGCGTGCCGAACACGTTGACCTCGAACACGCGCCGGACGAGCTCGAGCGGGATGTGCGTGAGCGGCCCGGTCTGGCCGAGCGCGGCGTTGCCGATGTACACGTCGAGGTCCCATTGGTCGACCAGAGCGACGTCGTCGGGATTGGTGATGTCGAGCTTGACCACGGTCAGCTCCGGGCGCTCGGCCGACAGCGCACCTGCCTGATCGGGCGATTCGACGGTGGCGATCACGGTGTGGCCGCGGTCGGCGAGCTTGACCGCCGCCATGCGGCCGAAACCACTCCCGGCTCCGGTGATGAGGACGGTCTTCGACATGGCGCTCCTTGGAGTGGGTCTGGACTACACGATGTGGACGTCGAGCACGGCTTGCCGCCCGGCGTCGACCTGCTCGATCGCCCGCCGCAACGCGCCGGCGAGCTCCTCGGAGCGTGTCACGGTTTCGGCCCACGCCCGGCACGACTCGGCGACCAGCCGGAACTCGGGGCTCGGCGAGAGCGATGTGAGTGGGACGACGTCGGCCTTGGCGGCGTATCCGGTGGGGTAGAGCCCGGTCACCGACTGCTGCACGGCGCCGTAGCCGGCGTTGTTGAGGATCACCGTGAGCACGGCGATCGAGTGCGCCTCGGCCACGTGGTGGGCGGCGACCGGGTTGGAGAACATGTACGAGCCGTCTCCCATGGTGGCCACGACGAGCCGCTCGGGGTCGGCGAGCTTGATCCCGAGCGCGCACGGCAGGCCCCAGCCGAGCCCGCCCGAGTGCGGTTCCTGGCGCCACGTGTCGTGCTCGGTCAGTCCGAGGTGGTCGTAGGTGGCGCCGAGCTCGGAGATCACGGTCGCCCGCCGGCCACGGATCGCCTCGCCGATGGCGGCGGCGACCGAGGCCTTCGTCATCGCCCCGGCGACACCGGCCGACTCGGCTGCGATCGCGGCCCGCCGGGACACGTTGTGGGCGTCGATCGCCTGTCGCCGGTCGTCCGCGCCGGCTGCCGGATCGCCGGCCTCACGCATCGCCGCCGCCAAGGCCACGAGGCCTGGCCCGGTCTCGGTGGCGATCGAGACGTTGGAGGGGAAGTTGCGCACCGGGAAGCGGCTGTACAGCGGGTTCGGGCCGAGCTGGACGACCTGGCAGTCGGCCGCCAGCTCGTGCACGTCGGGCATCCACGGAGCGAGGCTGTCGATCACCAACACGACGTCGGCCTCGGCCAGCCATCGACCCGGGTCGCTGCCCGACGTTCATCGGGTGCTCCGACGAGATCGCCGTGGCGACCGCCCACCACTGGCAGACCGGGATCGTCCACGTGTCGGCGATCTCGGCCAGGGCGGCGAACCCGGCCTGCGACCCGGCGCCGCGTTGGGCGATGATCAGCGGCCGTTCGGCGTGGGCCAGCAGCCACGCCGCGCGCTGCAGATCCTCGGGATTCGGGGCGAGCGTCGCCGCCGCCATCGCCGGCGGGGTGGCCAGCGCCTCGGCCGGGCACGGTTCGCACAGCACCTCGCGGGGCAGGCTCAGGTAGACCGGACCCTTCGGGGTGCTGGTGGCGATCGCGTAGCGCCCGGTCGAGCAGCTCAGGCACCTGTTCGGGGAAGCGCACCTCGTAGTCCCACTTGCACGCCTCGCGGACGAGCGCCGCCTGGTCGCGCATCTCCTGGCCCCAGCCGATCGGCACCGTGCGCGACCCGAACCGGCCGGCCTCGGTGGCGGGGGTGCGACCCGACATCAGGATCATCGGCACATGGTCGGTGGCGGCGTTGATCGCTCCGATGGCGCCGTTGGCGAGCCCGACGTTGGTGTGCAGGATCACCGCCGCCGGCTCACCGGTGGCGAAGAAGTGACCGTGCGCCATCGAGACGGCGACGTGTTCATGGGGCACCACGATCGACTGCGGCACCGCCTCGCTCATGCGCTTCGGCCTCGGCCAGTCCCTCGATGATCGGGGGGAAGTCGGTGCCCGAGTTGACGAACACTCGCGTCACGCCGAGCTGGTGCAAGCGTCGGAAGATCGCCCCACCGGCGGTGACTGGCAGCTCCTCGCTCACGCCGCCAGACCATAAACCGGCCTCCAAACGGGGTAGTAACGCAGCATGGAACGAGACCGCGGCGCCGACCGTTGCTCGACGGTCGACCCCGCTACGGGGCCGTGACGCGGGCGTTGCACTGGGCGATGGTGCTGGCGATCGTCGCCCAGTTCGTCGTCGGCTACACGATGGATGCCGGTGAGAGCGGACGTGGGCGCGGCCGTGGACGGGGTGGAGAATCGGGTCGCGGGCGCGGCCGAGGTGGTGGCTACGACCCGTTCGGCGACGATCGACTGCTGACCGTGCACGTCGTGCTCGGCAGCCTGATCCTGGTGCTGGCGATCGTGCGCGTCTGGTGGCGCTGGAGGACGACGCTCCCGCCGTGGGCCGAGGGGCTCTCGAAGGCCGAGCGCACGCTCGCGCACTGGACCGAGCGGGCGCTGTACGTGTTGATGTTCGCGATCCCGATCACCGGGTTGTGGTTGATCGTCGCCGACGACGACGATGCGCTCGCGCCGCACGTCGATCGCCCATGTCGCCTTCTTCGTCGTGATCACCCTGCACGTCGGGTTGGTGCTCAAGCACCAGTTGCTCGACCGTGATCGGCTCCTGCGACGCATGCTGTAAACCGCCGCGTGACGTGCTCGCGGCGTGGAGTACCGTGCACTCCGTGGCAGGCATCTGAACCTCGAACTCGTTCTGGTTTCACGATCGTTTCTCGGAGGTTCTTGTCATGTCTGTCCATCCATCCGCACTACCCCTGTCGGGCCGCGTCGCCATCGTCACCGGTGCCAACCACGGGATCGGCGCCGCCACCGCACGCCGGCTCGGCGAGCTCGGCGCCGACGTGCTCGTCACGTTCCTGCGCAACACCAATCCGGCGAGCGGTGACGTGCCGCCCGAGTACACCGACGCAACGCGCCGCCGGCGCCGACGACGTGGTCGCCGCGCTCGAGGCGCTCGGCCGCACGGGCGTCGCCGCCGAGGCCGATCTGTCCGATCCGGCCACGATCCCGATGCTGTTCGACAGGGCCGAGTCGGAGCTCGGGCCCGGTCGACATCGTCGTCAACAACGCCAGCGGCTGGATCGGCGACACGTTCCGCGCCGCCGAGCCGCGACGACCTCGATCGCGACATGCACCCGATCTCGGCCGACACGATCGACCGCATCATGGCGGTCGACGGGCGGGCGTCGGCGTTGATGATCGGCGAGTTCGCACGACGTCTGGCCGCACGCGACGGCAACTGGGGCCGCATCGTCGGGCTGACGTCGGGCGGATCGTCGGGCTTCCCGGGCGAGGTCACCTACGGCGCCGCCAAGGCGGCCCAGGTCAACTACACGATGTCGGCGGCGACCGAGCTGGCCGGATTCGGCGTGACCGCCAACATCGTGCACCCGCCGGTGACCGACACGGGCTGGGTGAACGACGGCGTGCGCGCGTTCGTGGACGGCAGCGCCGAGCTCACCCACGTGGCGACGCCCGACGAGGTCGCCGTCGTCATCGCCTGGCTGTGCACCGACGAGGCGCGGCTGGTGTCCGGCACCGTGCATGCAACTGCGCTGAGCGTCGTGGCATCAGCGCGTGACAAGAGCAGGAGCACGCCGAACACGGCGAACAGCACCGCCGACGCGATCTGCACGGCGTTCGGCTCGAGGCGCGCGCCCAGACGTTGACCGGCGAAGGCGCCGATCGACGCCGCCGTGACGGTCGCCGGCGGTCGCCCCGATCCACACCGCGAACGGGTTCGACTGGGCCGCCAGCGTCGCCGTGGTCAGCTGCGTCTTGTCGCCGAGCTCGCCGATCGCGATCGTGAGCGCGATCGAGGCGATCACGTTGTGGACCTTGCACGACGTGATCGTCCTCGGCGTGCCGTCGTCGGCGGTCGCTCGCTGCCCGTCCACACCCCGCGCAGCGTGTTGAGCGGCGAACAGCGAGGAACAGGATCCCGCCGGCGATCGCGATCGGCCGGCTCGGCAGCGCCGCGCCGAGCACGCCTCCCACGACAGCCGCCACGGCTCCGGCCGCACCGAAGCCGAGGATCAGGCCGATCAGGACGGTGCGAAACGGGTAGCGGGCACCGAACCCGAGCGCCAGCAGCTGGGTCTTGTCGCCAAGCTCGGCGAGGAAGACCAGACCGAACGCGGAGGCGATCGATCCGATCAACTCCCACATGTCGCACTCAGAATGCCAGGCATTCGCGGTTCGCGTACGCTCGCGCGCTGTGACACAGATCGCTCGCCTCTACCGCGAATCCCAGAGCTCGTTCGTCGAACTGTTCCAGTCGCTCGACGACGATCAGCTGGCGATCACCGTGCCGTGCTCGCCCGAGTGGACCGTCCGCGACGTGCTGTCGCACGTGGCCGGCGTCACCGACGACATCGCCAACGGTCGCGTCGACGGCGCCGCCACCGATCCGTGGACGGCGGCCCAGGTGGAGCGTTGGCGCGACACCGATCCGGCGGCGCTGATCGACCAGTGGAACAGCCAGATCGACGGCGTCGCCGACGCGCTCGAGCAGTTCGGCGAGGTCCGCCCGCCGCTCGACTGCCACACCCACGAGCACGACATCCGGCACGCCGTCGGCATGCTCGACAACCAGTCGTCGGAGATGATCGATGCTGATGGCGACGCGGTTCGCCGACGTCGCCGTCGGGCCGGCCGGTGGCGATCACGTTCGACGACGGACGACGGCGTCGATGCCGGGCGAGGGTGACCCGATCGAGCTGTCGGGGCTGACGCAGTTCGAGTTCGTGCGCTCACGGCTCGGGCGGCGCACGCCCGAGCAGGTCGCCGCGCTACGACTGGTCGGAGCCGCCCGGCGACGAGGTGCTGTCGAACTGGTTCGCCTTCGGCCCGAGCGAGCTGCCGATCGTCGAGGCCGCCTCGCAGCTGGGGCTGACCGCTCGAGCTCAGGCGAGCGCCCGCTGGAAGTCGGCGACGAGGTCGTCGGCGTCCTCGAGACCGACCGACACCCGCACCAGACCCTCGGTGACGCCCGACTCGGCCTGCTCCTCGGGCGTGAGGCTGGCGTGGGTGGTGGTCATCGGGTGGCACACCAGCGTCTCCGGTCCGCCGAGCGACGTGGCGCATCGCGCCAGCCGAATCTCGTCGAGCAGGTGCTTGCACGGCGTCGCGGCCGTCGCCGAGCTCGAACGCCAGCACCGTGCCGAACTGGCGCATCTGGCGCTTGGCGAGATCGTGCTGCGGGTGGCTCGCGAGGCCCGGGGTAGTGCACGGCGCGACACGCCGGGGTGCTGCTCGAGCCATTCGGCGAGGCGCTGCGCGGTGGCCGCCTGGTGGGCGGTGCGCACCGCCATCGTGCGCACGCCGCGCAAGGCGTTGAGGGCGTCGAACGGTGACGCCATCGCGCCGTGCAGCACGCCGTAGCTCCAGATCGCGTCGATCAGCTCGCGCTCGCCGGCGACGACGCCGATCGTGGCGTCGTTGTGGCCGGCGATGCCCTTGGTCGCCGAGTGGATCACGAGGTCGACGCCGTGGGCGAGCGGCTGCTGGCCGAGCGGCGTGGCGAACGTCGAGTCGACGACCGTGAACGGGCCGGCGATGGCGCCGAGCTCGTCGAGGTCGCACAGCTCGAGCTGCGGGTTGGACGGCGTCTCGGCGAGCACCATCGTGGTGCGGCCCGGCTGCACGGCAGCGGCGAACGCGCCGGGCTGGGTGCAGTCGACGAGCGTGGTCTCGATGCCGAACCGGGCGCACGGCCCCTGCAGGAACGCCAGCGTGCCGGCGTAGAGCTGGCGGGCGGCGACGATGTGATCGCCGGCCGAGCACAGCGCCAGCACCGTGGAGGCGATCGCTCCCATGCCCGGAGGCGAACGCCATCGCGTCCTCGGCGCCCTCGAGCTCGGCGATCGCCTGCTCGAACGAGCGCACGGTCGGGTTGGCGTAGCGACCGTAGAACTCGTCGGAGCGCAGGCCGGTGGCGCGTCGGTGGGCGTCGTCCATGCACGTCGACTCCCACACGCTCGACGCCCACAGCGCGGGCGCCAGCGCCGAACCGCTGGCGCCGCGGCCGGCGCGTGATCGCGGTGCTCGCCGGCTTCAGTGGTTGCTCGTCACGTGACACAGAACTCGTTGCCTTCCGGGTCGCCCATCACCATCCACCACTGACCGTTCTCCTCGACCCGCCGGATCGTGCGTGGCACCGGCCTCGGCGAGCTCGGTGATCTTGGCCTCTCTGGCCTCGTCGCTCTTGCCGCCACGCAGGTCGAAGTGCAAGCGGTTCTTGACCATCTTGCGCTCGGGGACGCGGATGAACAGGATCCGCGGGCCGACACCGTCGGGGTCGACGATCGCCCCGATCGAACCGGGCGGCGGGATCGTGATGTCGTTGGCACGCAGGAAGTCTTCCCACGAGAGGTAGCCGGCGGGCGGCGGCTCCTCGACGTACCCGAAGGCGACCGACCAGAACCGACACATCACGTCGGCGTCGACACAGTCGACCGTGATCTGGAACGGCGTCGGCCATCGGCACAACCGTACCGGGTCGGAGGATCGGTGCGACGTAGGAGGTAGGTGCCGACCCGCGAACGGCATCGAGCGCCAGCTGCGTGCAGCAGGCCGTTGCTGCTGATCGCCGTGTCGTGCTCGTGCGTGGCCTCGCCGTGCCGGTCGGTGAACGTGCCGCCCGCCTCCTCGACGATCACCTTCACCGCTGCCAGGTCGTACGGCATCACGCCGACGGCGTCGATGGCGAGATCGATCGCCCCCTCGGCGACGAGGCAGTGCTGCCAGAAGTCGCCGAAACCGCGTGCCGCGCCGCGCCGACTGCAACAAGCGTCGACCAGCTCGTCGGTGAGCCCGAGCTCGTCCCAGCCCGGGCTGAACGTGACGCACACCTGGGCGTCGGCGATGTGGGCGACGTCGCTCACCTGGCAGCGCCGGCCGTCGGCGAAGGCGCCCGCCCCCGCTGATGCCCACCAGCGTCGGGCGAGTGCCGGCGCCGACACCACGCCGACGACCACGCCTCGTTCGGCGTGATGTGAGCGCGATCAGCGTCGCCCACACCGGAATCCCGCGGACGAAGCCGGAGGTGCCGTCGATCGGGTCGACGATCCATCGCCACGGTGAATCGATCGCGCCCTGGATCCCGTGCTCTTCGCCGTACAGGCCGTGCTCGAGGACGGGCCGCCAGCAGCCGCTCGGCGAGCAGTGCCTCGGCGCCCCGGTCGGCCTCGGTGACCTCGGTGCGGTTGTCCTTCCAGCCGAGCGTGAAGTCCTGCTGTTCGAAGCGCGGCAGCGTGAAACGCGTCGGCGAGGTCGGCCAGTTCGAGCGCCAGCTCGAGCTCGGCGCTCGAGGTCGTCGTCGTCGGTCATCGAGCGGGCGTCACGCGAGGTGCTCGCGGACGGTGCGCTCGATGCCGTCGGCGTCGAGGCCGAGCTGGGCGATGATGTGGTGCGCTTCGCCGTGCTGGATGAACCTGGTCGGCAGCCCGAGCACGACGACTCGGGCGTCGCAGCGCTGGGAGCGGACGCGGTCGGCGATCGCACTGCCGATGCCGCCGTCGCGGACGCCGTCCTCGGCGGTGACGACCAGCTCGTGGCGGGCGGCGGCAGCGATCATGTCGTCGTCGAGCGGTGCGCACGAGCGCACGTCCCACACCTCTGCGGCGATGCCGCGCTCGGCCAGCCGTTCGGCGGCCTTGATCGCGGCTTCGAGCAGCTTGCCGACGGCGAGCAGGCACACCGTGCCGTCGCCGGGCGTGACGCAGTCGCGCCGCCAGTCCCGACCCGACGTCGTGCTCGTCGACCTGGCGCGCCGAGCCGCGCGGATAGCGGATCGCGACCGGGCCCTCGTCGGCGAGCGTGAGCGCGTCGAGCATCATCTGCTGCAGCTCCTGGGCGCTCGACGGTGCCAGCACGCGCATCCCCGGAACCTTGGAGAGCAGCGCCATGTCGTACACGCCGTGGTGCGACGCGCCGTCGGGACCCGTGACCCCGGCCCGGTCGAGGGCGAAGATCACCGGCAGCCGGTGCATCGCCACGTCGTACACGACCTGATCCCACGCCCGGTTGAGGAACGTCGAGTACACCGCCACCACCGGCCGCAGCCCGCACATCGCCATGCCGGCGGCGGCCGTGACGGCGTGCTGCTCGGCGATGCCGACATCGAAGAACCGGTCGGGGAAGTGCTGCTGGAACGGGATCAAGCCCGGTCGGGCCGGCCATCGCGGCGGTGATGGCGACGACGCGCGTGTCGAGCTCGGCGGACTTGATGACCGCCTCGGCGAACGCCTGGGTGTAGCCGGTGGGCACGGCCTTGGGCGGTCCGTGCTTGGGGTCGAACACCGGTGCGTCGTGGAGGTGCTTCTCGTCGTCGTCCTCGGCAGGCGGGTAGCCGCGTCCCTTCTGGGTGAGGACGTGGACGACGATCGGCCCCTCGGCGGAGAGCACCTCGGCGCTGCGGAACGCCTCTTCGAGCTCGGCGATGTTGTGGCCGTCGATCGGGCCGGTGTAGCGCACGCCGAGCGCCTCGAAGAACGACGGCGGCTGGAGGAACTCGCGCACGCCGGCCTTGAACGCCTCGACCGCCCGCTCGGCGTGCGGGCCGACGCCGGGGAGGTGTTGCAGGAAGTCTTCGAGCCGGCGCTGGCGGCGCACGTAGACCGGGTTGAGGCGGATGTCGGTGAGCGCGTTCGAGAGCTTGCCGGCCACACGGTCGGGGAAGCTCGGATGGGTCGACGCGTTCGTCGCTGGCCTTGCGAGTTGGCCCACAGGTTCGACACCGTGGGGGCGTAGCTGCGGCCGTTGTCGTTGAGCACGATGATCACGCGGCGCTTGCTGTGGCCGAGGTTGTTGAGCGCCTCGTACGCCATGCCACCGGTCATCGCCCCGTCGCCGATGACGGCGACGATGTGGCGGTGGTGGTCGACGCCGGCGTCGCGGGCGACGGCCATGCCGTAGGCGTAGCTCAGGATCGTGGAGGCGTGGCTGTTCTCGACGAAGTCGTGGCGGCTCTCCTCGCGGCTGGGGTAGCCCGACATGCCGCCCGCCTGGCGGAGCTGGCTGAACTGGGTGCGGCGCCCGGTGAGGATCTTGTGCACGTACGCCTGGTGGCCGGTGTCCCACAGGATCGCGTCCTCGGGTGATTCGAACACGCGGTGCAGCGCCAGCGACAGCTCGACGGCGCCGAGGTTGGAGCCGAGGTGCCCGGCGTTCTCCGAGACCGCTTCGACGATCAGGTCCCTGATCTCACCGGCCAGCGCGTCGAGCTCCTCGTACGAAAGACCGCGCAGATCCTCCGGGGCGTTGATGCGCTCGAGCAACATGGCCTCAAGACGTTACCGCTGCTCCAGACCCGTCATGGCGCAAGCAGCCGGCCGGTGACGTCGGCCGAGTCGGCTTCGATCGCCGAGTACGGCAAACGGGCGAAGAACTCGTCGGCGTGGCGGGCCAATGAGCGGATCGCGACGTAGTTGGCGCTGGCCCCGATCGCCGCTCCGATGCCGAGCGGGATCAGACGCCCCAGGGCGGCGACACCGCGGCGCGTCCCGTAGCGCCGGAACAGCACCTTGCTCATCGTGCGGTTGAGCAGCTGCAGCGAGGCCAGCGGCAGGCGCCGATCGGCGGTGGCGGTGACGATGCCGGTGGATGCCTCGTTGACGGCACGGGCGACCTCGTCGCGCGCCGATCCGCCGTAGATCAGCAGGGCGAGCACCCACGCCCGGCGTTCTTCGACGGTCGGGTCGGGACGGCCGTGCAGGGCGGCGATGGTGAGGATCAGGTCGCCGGCACGGGCCGTGAACCAGGCCAGCTCGGCGGTGGCGGTCAACAGCGTCGCCGTCGTGCCGATCGTGGGCGCTGCCGCCACGGCGCCGGCGGCGGCACCTGCGGCGCCGACCTCGCGGGCGAAGCTGTCGGTGAGTGCCTTGACCTTGATCGGGCGGATGTCGCCGGGGAGGTCGGCGGCACGCTTCACGGCGGCGTCCCAACGGTTGCTCGACACCTCGTCGATCGTGCCCAGCAGTCCGGCCGTCAATGCCTGGGCATCGGCCTCGCTGAGCTTCGACGCCACACTCGAGATCCAACTCTTGGAGCGATCGGCGTACTTCACGCCCTCAGTTGTATCGCGTGTCTCCTACCCTGTCCCGATGGCTCGAGTCGAAGGTCACGCCGCACATCAGTCGATCGAGGCGCTCACCAGGTTCGGGGTCGACGTGATGTTCACCCTCAACGGTGGTCACATCTGGCCGTTCTACGAAGCCGCCCGAGAGCGCGACATGCGAGTCGTCGACACCCGGCACGAGCAATCGGCGGTGTTCGCTGCCGAGGCGTACGCCAAGCTGACCAGGCGCCCTGGTCTGGCTGCGCTCACGGCTGGTCCAGGTGTCACCAACGGTGTGTCGGCGGTGACCTCGGCCCACTTCAACGGGTCTCCGCTGGTGGTGCTGGGTGGGCGGGCGCCGTCGGCGCGCTGGGGTGCCGGGTCGTTGCAGGAATTCGACCACACGCCGGTGCTGGCGCCGATCACCAAGCTCTCGGCGACGGTCGACGATGCGGCGACGGCTGGCGAACGGGTGCACGCTGCGGCGCGGCTCGCCACCGAGCCTCATCGCGGGCCGGTGTTCCTCGACTTCCCACTCGACGTCTTCGGCCCCTCGGCCGGCGACGTGCCCGATGCCGGGGCCGCGTCCGGTGCTCCACCCGATCCCGACGCCGTCGATCGTCTGGCCCGGCAGATCGCCGCCGCCGAGCGTCCGGCGTTCCTGGTCGGCAGCGACGCCTACTGGGACGGTGCCTGGGACGAATTGCGGGCTGCCGCCGAGGCGCTCGGGGTTCCGTGCTTCTTCAACGGACTCGGGCGCGGCATGCTGCCCTCCGATCACGCCCACGCCTTCCTGCGGACGCGGGCCGTGCTCAAGCAGCGCGCCGACCTGGTCGTGGTGATCGGTACGCCGCTCGATTTCCGTGTCGGTTTCGGTCGCTTCGGCGACGCTGGGGTCGCCCACGTCGTCGACGCCGCCTCACGCACGGCCGGGCACATCGAGGTACCGACCGTCGCCGGAGACATCGCGCTGACGTTGCGCGGGCTGGCCGAGTACTCGGGTGACCGGGTCGACCACAGCGGATGGCTGGCCGAGCTGCGCGATGCCGAGGATGCCCAAGTGGCAGCCGAGGCGCCGTTGCTGGCGGCGAGCGACGATCCGATCAAGCCGACCCGCGTCTACGGCGAACTGCGCAAGCGGCTCGACCACGACGCGGTCGTGATCTGCGACGGCGGTGACTTCGTGTCGTACGCCGGCAAGTACGTGGAGGTCAACCAGCCGGGAACGTGGCTCGACACAGGGCCGTACGGGTGCCTCGGCAACGGCCTCGGCTACGCCATCGCCGCCCGGGTCGTGCGCCCTGATTCCCAGATCGTGGTGATGCTCGGCGACGGCGCCGCCGGCTTCTCGCTGATGGATGTCGACACGCTCGTGCGGCACGACCTGCCGGTCGTCATGGTGGTGGGCAACAACGGCATCTGGGGGCTCGAGAAGCACCCGATGCAGTTCATCTACGGCTGGGACGTGGCCTGCGACCTCCAGCCCGACACCCGCTACGACGACGTGGTGAAGAGCCTCGGTGGCGGCGGTGAGACCGTCACCAGGCCGGACGAGATCGGGCCGGCGCTCGACCGGGCGTTCGCCAGCGGTGTGCCGTACCTCGTGAACGTGATGACCGACCCCGGCGACGTCTATCCGCGAACCAGCAACCTCGCCTGACCCGGTTCAGGCGCCGAGGTCGATCCCCTCGCAGGGGCCACCGGCGACCACTGTCACCTGGCCGTCGACGACGTCCATGATCGGGCTGTCATAGCGGGTGAACTCGCCTGCGAGATCGGCCTCGCTCGCCGGGTACGTGCCGTTCTGCGCGAAGTACGCCTCGGACGCGACCTCGAGCGTCTTCTTGGTGGTGACGCACTGTTGCTGCCAGTCGATCGTCAGATCGAGGTCGACGCACGGTCCGCCCGGTACGGCGACCACGACGCCGTCGACCAGATCGATCACTGCCGAGGCCTCAGGCGTCAGGCCATCGGCCACGAGCTCGGCTTGTGTGGGCTCGGTGCCGGGGTTGGCAGCGATGTACGCCAAACGGGCAAGCGTGAGGTTTCCGGCGTCGGCGGTGCACTGCGCGCCGGCACCCGGGTCGGTGCATCCCGAGCCCTCCACCGGCCGCAACTGGTCGCCGACCATCTCCAACAGCATCAAGGGCTCCGTCAGATAACCCTGCTCGTAGAGGTCGTCGAGCGACTGGGGCTCTGCGCCCACCTCGGCGATGTAGTGCTGGGCGGCGGAGAAGATCATCGACAGCTCGGTGGCGCACTCGATCCCGCCGACCGCCGCGATCTGCTCGTCGCTGAGGTCGGCCAGGAGCTCTTCGGGCGTCGGCGGAGCGGAGGAGTCGCCGGGCATCGCGTCCGACGTCTGCTCCGGGCCGGTCGTGGACGCCACGATGGTCGTGGTGGTCGTGCTCGCGTCGGTGCCCGGTGCGGCGACCGTTGTGTCGGCGCCACCGGTGGAGCCTTCGTCGTCGCTGCCGCAGGCGGCGAGCGTCGTCAACGCCGCCAAGGCGAGCACGATCGTCGAGCGTCGGAACACGTCACGGTGGAGCATTGCGGGTCACCACAGCCTTTCGAGTGAGATCGGCTCAGGCGCCGAGGTCGATGCAGTCGGAATCGGGTGCCGGTACGAGCTGGTCGCCGACGACCTGCCACAGCACGATCGGAGTGTCGATGTATCCGGCATCGACGAGTTGCTCGAGCGTCTCGGGCTCGGCCTGCTGGTCGGCCATGTACCGCTCGGTGGCGGAGAAGATCATCACCAGTTCGCGGGCGCACTCGATGCCGCCGACCTCTTCGATCTCGGCATCGCTGAACTCGGCCAGCATCTGCTCGGGAGTGAGCGGGGGCCCGCTCGACGTGACGATCTGGCCGACATCGGTGGACGGTGCGGTGATCGTGGGCGCCCCTGCGCCGCACTCGGGTGCGACAGCGACGAGCTGTCCGTCGACGACGTCGAACAGCTCGGACTCTTCGCGGATGTACTGGCTGGCGACGAGCGCTGCTTCGTCGACCGGCGGCGCGCCCTCGAGCATCGTGTACGTCTCGATCGCCGTGCCGAGCGTCTCGGCGTCGGTGCCGCAGGCGAGCACCGATGCCTGCTCCATGGCGGTGATCCCAGGACGCACCACGTTCTCCTCGATCGCCCCGCCGCCGTCGTCGCCTCCGCACGACGCGACCGCCATCACCAGCACGAGCGCCAGCGGCGCCCGGTGGATCACTTGGCGTTGCAGCACTTGCCCATGAACCTCTCGACGTCGACCACGACCCGTGTGACCTTGCCGGCGGCGACCAGGCCACCGGAGTCGGATGCAGTGACGGTGAACGTGATCCGGCGCCCTTCGATCTTGTCGAGGTAGGCCTCGGCCACGACCTCGGCGCCGACCGGGGTGGGTTGCAGGTGATCGACCTGGACCCGCATGCCGACCGTGGTCGAGCGCGGGTCGAGCCGGCCGTCGACGGCGTCGCACGTGGCTTGTTCGAACAGGGCGACCAGCCGCGGTGTGCCGAGCACGTCGACCTCGCCCGAGCCGAGCGCACGCGCGGTGTCGGCATCGCCGACGATCAACCGCGCCTCGCCCTTGAGTCCCGCTGCCAAGTTCACGGCCCATCACGCTAACGGCAGATGTCGTTCGCCCGGCGCGACGGTGCTCGTTCTGGAATCGGCTGCCGCCGTCAGACGGGGAAGCTGCTCGTAGGCTGCAATCTGTGATCGACCAGGATGTGATCGAACGGACCCTCGGTGCGGCGCTGCGGACCGGAGCCGAATTCGCCGAGATCTACGCCGAGGACAAGCGCAGCACGTCGGTCGGGCTCGACGACGGGCGGATCGAGCAGGTCACGTCCGGCCGCGACCGCGGCGCCGGCATTCGTGTGATCAAGGGCGACACCACCGGGTTCGCCCACACCAGCGACCTCAGCGAGTCGGGGCTGGCAGCCGCCGCACGGGCCGCCGCCGAGGCGGCCAGCCGCGGCGACGGCGGGGTCCGCACGGTCGCGCTCACGCCCGCCGAGCGTCGGGTGGTCAACCCGATCGCTCAGGCCCCGGACGAGGTCCCCAAGACGGCCAAGGTCGAGCTGCTCAACCGCATCGACGAGGCGGCGCGTGCCGCCGGCTCCGAGATCGTGCAGGTGTCGGCCGGCTACGCCGACAGCCGCAAGCGCGTGCTGATCGCCAACTCCGACGGGCTGCTCGCCGGCGACGACGTCACCCGCGTGCTCACCCGCATCAGCGTCGTCGCCAACGGCGACACCGGCATGCAGACCGGGTTCCAGTCGATGGGCCACACGATCGGCTGGGAGGTGTTCGACGACGCGTCGACGTCGAGGAGCTGGCGCGCGACGCCGCCCGCCAGGCGCTCGTCAAGCTCAAGGCCCGCCCGGCGCCGTCGGGTGCGATGCCGGTCGTCATCAAGAACGGCACCGGCGGCGTGCTGTTCCACGAGGCGTGCGGGCACGGGCTCGAGGCCGACCACATCCAGAAGGGTGCCTCGGTGTACGCCGGCAAGGTCGGCGAGCTGGTGGCCTCACCGCTCGTCACGCTCGTCGACGACGGCACGCTCGTCGGCCGAGTGGGGCACGCTGGCGATCGACGACGAGGGCCATCCCACGCAGCGCAACGTGCTGATCGAGGACGGCGTGCTCACCGACTACATGTGGGACTACCTGCGGTCGCGCAAGGAGGGTCGCCAGCCGTCGGGCAACGGCCGCCGCCAGAGCTACATGCACCTGCCGATGGTGCGGATGACGAACACGTTCGTGCTCGACGGCCCCGACGATCCCGACGACATCGTCGCCGCCACCGATCACGGCGTGTACGTCGCCGAGCTCGGCGGCGGCAGCGTCAACACCGCCACCGGCGACTTCGTGTTCGGCATGCGCGAGGCGTACCTGATCGAGAACGGTCAGATCACCGAGCCGCTGCGCGAGGGCAACCTGATCGGCAACGGGCCGCAGGTGCTGCGCGACATCGACATGCTCGGCAACGACTTCGCGATGGGCAATCCGGGCACGTGCGGCAAGGACGGCCAAGGCGTGCCCGTCGGCGACGGCCAGCCGACGCTGCGCGTGAAGTCGCTGACGATCGGCGGAACGGCAGCGTGAGCGCCGAGCCCGGCGCCGACCTGCTGGCGATCGTCGACCGGGTGGTCGCCCAGGCCCAGCCGGGCGAGCAGGTCGAGGCGTTCGTGTCGCGTGGCGGCGACACCGAGGTCCGCGTGTACCAGGGCGAGGTCGAGCACTTCGTCAGCGCCCAGTCGGAAGGCATCGGCATCCGCGTCATCCGCGACGGGCCGCACCGGGTTCGCCTACGCCGGCACGCTCGACGACGCGGCGATCGCCGAGGTGCTGGCCGAGGCCCGCGACAACGTCCAGTTCGGCACCGTCGACGAGTGGGCCGGGCTGGCCGAGCCCGACGGCGTCGCAGCCGACCGACCAGGAGCTGTGGAACGAGGAGCTGGCGGCGTTCCCCACCGAGCGCAAGATCGACCTCGCCAAGCAGCTCGAGCAGCTCACGCTGGCCGCCGACGCGCGTGTGCGGGTCGACGACTCCAACTACGCCGACGCCTACGGCGAGGCGGCCGTCGCCACCACCACCGGCATCCGTCAGTGGGGACGCGAGAACGGCTGCTACGTCAGCGTCTCGACGCTCGCCGACGACGGCGACGAGACCCAGACCGGGTTCGGGTTCAGCGTCGGCCGCACGCCAGACACGTTCGATCTCGGCACGCGCCGCCCGCGACGCCGCCGACCGGGCGACGCGGCTGCTCGGCGCCACCAAGCCGGCGTCGAAGCGCACGACGGTGGTGCTCGACCCGTTCGTCACCGCCCAGTTGCTCGGCGATCATCGCCTCCACGCTCAACGGCGAGGCGGTCGTGAAGGGTCGCAGCCTGTTCAAGGATCGGCTCGGCGACACGGTCGCGCCGCCGTTCGTGACGCTCGTCGACGACCCCACCAACCCGCTCGCCTACACCGCCACCGACGTCGACGGCGAGGGGCTGGCGGCGCGCCGCAACCCGTTGATCGACGACGGCGTGCTGCAGCAGTTCGTGCACAACTCGTACTCGGCGCGCCGGGCCGGCACCGTCTCGACCGGCAACGCCGTGCGCGGCGGGTTCGCCGGCACGCCGGGCGTCGGCGCGTTGGCGCTGCAGCTCGTGCCGGGCACGCGTTCGCAGGCCGAGATCGTCGCCGGCATCGACGACGGCCTGCTCGTGCAGAGCGTGCAGGGCATCCACTCCGGCGTCAACCCGATCAGCGGCGACTTCTCCACCGGCGCCGCCGGACTGATGATCCGCAACGGCGAGGTCGCCGAGCCGGTGCGCGAGTTCACGATCGCCTCGACGTTGCAGCGCATGCTGCTCGACATCGTCGAGGTCGGCGGCGACGTCGACTGGCTGCCGATGCGCGCCGCCGGCGTCAGCCTCGTGGTCGCCGACGTCACGATGAGCGGCGCCTGATCCCCGCTCGCACTGCACTCCGTTTACGCTCGCCGGCATGTTCGTGCTGTGCGTGATCGTCTGCAGTCGTCCTGGCGTTCCTCGTGATGGGGATGGGCGCGGCCCAGCTCAACGGGGTGCCGCAGGCGATCGAGGTGATGGATCAGGTCGGGGCCAAGCGGCTGGCGACGTCTGTCGGGCACATTGCTGCTGCTGGCCGCCGCCGGAGGCTTGATCGTCGGGTTGTTCTGGGCGCCGATCGGCATCGCCGCCGCGGCCGGGCTGGTGCTGTACTTCCTGATCGCCGCCGGCATCCACATCAAGGTCAAGGACCCGATCGGTCAGATCCTCAACCCGTTGGTGCCGGCGGCGATCGCGGCCGTCGCCCTCTACCTCCGCATCACCACCGCCTGAAGGCGAGGCCCGCCGGTCAGGCGGGGAAGGCCTGGTCGAACAAGGCTTGCAGTTCCGGCGTCGCCGGGCCGCTGTGACCGCAGTAGTTGACGACGCCGTCGTAGGCGGTGATCAGGTACTGCTGGCCGGGCACGAACTCGACGCCGCCGATCAGCGCTTCCACCTTCGGGCGCGACGAGCGTGGCGACCTGGGCATCGGTGCCGGCGTAGGCCTGGTCGATCGTGAGCGTGACGATCCCGCCCTCGCTCGCGTCGACGGTGCCCTTGAACGCCACCGGCGCCTGGGCGATCGACTCGGCGGTGACGACGATGCACGACGCCAGCAGGTCCTCGGTTCCGGTCGACAGCTCGAGCACCTTGAGCTTGCCGGGTGCCGTGGTGGCAGGAGCGTCGGCGATCTGCTCGTCGTCGCCGTTGTCGACCACGATCGCCACGCCGAGCACGGCGACGATTGCCGCCGCTGCTGCCAGCACTGGTGCCAGCCAGCGGTTGCGCTTGTGTGGCGCCGGCGTCGCCGGTGGTCGCGCGGTTCGGTGTCGGTGAGGGGGGTGTTCATGATCTCCTCCAGGAGTGCACGCGCCGTCGGGCTCGTGATCGGTTCGGTCGCAGCTTCTCCGGCGGGATCGAGGCGAGCGATGCGATCGCGCAGTTCGTCGTCGTTCATCGCTCGTCTCCCTTCCAGCCGTTGTTGCTTGCACCCTGGATGTGTCCGGCTCCGGTCGGATCCTGTCGCGCCAGTCGTTCGGCGAGCTTGCGCTTGGCGCGGGCGAGCGCCACGCTCACGGCGTTGGCGGTGGTCTCGAGCACCGTGGCGATCTGGCGCGGTTCGAGCTGCTCCCACGCCCACAGTCGGACGATCTCGGCCTCGGAGTCGGTGAGCGTGTCGATGGCGGCGATCAGCTCGGGGTCGGAGGTCTCGACGCCGTGCTGTGGGTCGAGCCCGGCGCCGGCATCGGGGTCTGCGTTGGCGCCGGCGCGCTCGACCAGCCTGCAGCCGGCGCGCCTCGCCGCGTCGTTGGTTGGCGAGGCAATGCCGGGCAACGCCGTAGCACCAGGGGAGCGGGTCGTCGGGCACCTCGTCGAGCCGGCGCCAGACGACGAGCAGCGTGTCGGCCAGGACGTCGGCGGCATCGTCGGCGTTGGCGCGCCGTCGAAGGTAGCGCTGCACCGGCTCGTAGACGTCGGCGGCAACGGTCTCGAAGCGTGCGCGGCGGTCGGGATCAGTGCTCACGCCACTCTCATGTCCGGATCGCCGTCGATCCTGTCAGCGGTCGGATGCTCCCCGCGCCCGTGCCGCACGAGCGAGATTGGTGAGGGTCGCCTCGATGCTCTCGCGGTTGAACTCCGGCCTGTCGTTGACGCCCGACGCCATGCTGCCGAGCTTCTTGGCGAACCAACCGCGCATGTCGGTCCACGACTCGGTGACCCGCGTGCCGTCGTCGACCGGTTCGAACGTGTACGCCCACCGCGAGATCTTGATCGGGCCGACGGCGACCCGGAACGAGAAGGCTCGACCGCGGTCGGCCTCGTCGATCGTGGCAACGGTCGCCCAGTGCTTCTTCTTGTGATCGCTGTTGGTGCCCCGGAACTTGGCGCCGACGGCCGGGCCGCTGGCGTCGTCGAGCCACATCCCGCCGGTGTTCTCGGGCGAGAGCTCGCCCATGCGTGGCAGATCGCTGACGATGTCGTACAACACATCCGGCGAGGCTGCGATGACCCGGGAAACCTCGATGTCACTCATGGCGCCATCACAATACGTCGCAGCAGGGCGGAGCAATCCATGCCGGCGATTCGGTTCTCGACCGCCGATTCACACGTTGAAGCGGAACTCCATCACGTCGCCGTCCTGGGCGATGTAGTCCTTGCCTTCGACGCGGAGCTTGCCGACTTCCTTGGCCTTGTTCCACGAGCCGAGCTCGAGCAGCTCGTCCCACTGGATGACCTCGGCCTTGATGAAGCCGCGCTGGAAGTCGGTGTGGATCCGACCGGCGCAGACCGGCGCCGTGGAGCCCTCGTAGAAGGTCCAGGCCCGGGACTCCTTCTCGCCGGTGGTGAAGTACGTGCGCAGGCCGAGCAGGTGGTAGGCCGAGCGCACCATCCGGAACAGGGCACCCTCGCCGAGCCCGAATCCTTCGAGCATCTCGGCCCGCTCGTCGGGGTCGGAGATCGACGCCGCCTCGGCCTCGAGTTGGACGCACATGCCGATCACCTCGACGTTGTCGCCGGCGTCGTTGAACTCGGCCGCGACGCGGGCCTCGATCTCGGGGATCGAGTCGAGGTCGTTCTCGCCGACGTTGACGACGGCCAGCACGCGGCGGTTGGTGAGCAGGAAGTAGGGCGCGAGCGCCTCGCGTTGGGCGGGCTTGAGCCCGGCGCGGTAGAGCGGCAGTCCCTCGGACGAGCGAGGCGTTGGCGGCGCGCAGCGCGTCGAGCTCGTCGCCGAGGCCCTTGTCGAGCTTGGAGCGGCGCTCGACGTCGGCGAGCCGCTTCTCGACCGTCTCGAGGTCGGCGAGGGCGAGCTCGAGCTCGACGATGCGGAGGTGCTCGAGCGGATCGCTCGGGCCGGTGACGTCGTCGTCTTCGAAGGCCCGCAACACGAACACGATGGCGTCGACTTCGCGGATGTTGGCGAGGAACTTGTTGCCGAGCCCCTCACCCTTCGACGCACCCTCGACGAGCCCGCCGATGTCGACGACCTGGATCGCGGCGTGCACGACGTTCTTCGACTTCGACATCTCGGCCAGCCGGTCGAGGCGCGAGTCGGGCACCTTGGCGACGCCGATGTTCGGGTCTTTGGTCGCGAATGCGTAGGGCGCGGCGAGTGCTCCGCCGCCGGTGAGTGCGTTGTAGAGCGATGACTTCCCGGCGTTGGGAAGCCCGACGAGACCGAAGCGTTCCATGAGGCCACCCGAGGCTACCGACGCACCGAACCCCGTTCGCTGCTCAGCACGTCTGCGGCGGGGACGAGCGCGACATGATTGCGGCAGGGAACGTGCTGGTGCTGGGACTGCTCGGCGAGTTGCTGGCGCACCTCGTCCATGTCGAGCTCGCGGACCTGGCGGAGCAGGTCGTCGAGCGCCGACTTGGGGAGCGCACCGGGACGGTTGAAGAGCTGGATGCCGTCGCGGAAGATCATCAGCGTCGGGATCGACATGATCCCGAGCGCGCCGGCGAGCTGTTGCTCGGCCTCGGTGTCGACCTTGGCGAAGGTGACGTCGGGGTTCTCCTCGGCGGTGGCCTCGAAGATCGGGCCGAACTGGCGGCACGGTCCGCACCACGAGGCCCAGAAGTCGACGAGCGTGATGCCGTCGGCCTTGACCGTCGTTTCGAAGGTGTCGTTGGTGAGCGTGCTGGTAGCCAATTCGATCTCCTGTGTCGTGCCGTCCACCTCGGACAGCACGAGTTGAAACGCTCCAACCCCGGTCGCGTATTCCCTCGCTGCGAGTAGCGTCGCCCGGGTGACGCCGACCGCGCCGATGACCCCCGAGGCCGCGCTGCTGCGGGTGATCCACTGCCTCGATCGGGCGCACGAGACCGGGTTCAAGACCAAGGCGTTCGTGCGCGCCCTCGACGTGGTGCGCAACACCGACCCGGTCGAGCTCGCCGAGCGGGCCCGCGACGAGCGGCTCACCGAGCTCGACGGGATCGGCGACAGCACGGCGGCGGTGATCACCGAGGCGCTGGCCGGCGTCGTGCCGGCGTATCTCACCAAGCTCGAGGCAGAGACGCCAGCTGCCGATCACCGAGGCCGGCGCCGAGTACCGGGCCGCGCTGCGCGGCGACTGCCATCTCCACTCACGCTGGAGCGACGGCGGCTACGAGATCGAGGAGATGGCGGCGACGGCGATCGAGCTCGGCCACGAGTACATGGTGCTCACCGACCACTCGGCGCGGCTCACGATCGCCCACGGGCTCGACGAGGACCGGCTCGCCGACCAGCTCGACGAGATCGAGCGGATCAACGCCGACATCGCCGCCGCCGGGCACGACTTCCGGATCCTCACCGGGATGGAGGTCGACATCCTCGAGGACGGTGCGCTCGACCTCTCCGACTCGATGCTCGCCCAGCTCGACGTCGTGGTGGCGAGCGTGCACTCCAAGCTGCGCATGGAGCGCACGGCGATGACCGAGCGGATGGTGCTGGCGGTCGCCAGCCCGCACGTCGACATCCTCGGGCACTGCACCGGGCGCATGATCGGCAAGCGTCCCGAGTCGCAGTTCGACGCCGACTTCGTGTTCGCCGCCTGCGCCCAGTTCGGCACGGCGGTCGAGATCAACTGCCGGCCGGAGCGGCTCGACCCGCCGCGCGAGCTGATCGACGTGGCGATCGAGTACGGCTGCTGGTTCTCGATCGACTCCGACGCCCACGCCACCGGCCAGCTCGAGTGGCAGCCGCACGGCTGCGATCGCGCCGCCGAGCGCGAGGTGCCGATCGAGCGGATCATCAACACGATGCCGGCCGACGAACTGCTCGAGTGGACAGCCGCCTGACGTGACCGACGCCGTGGCGCCGGAGCCCGGGGCCATTGATCGCAGCCGGGCGCTCGGCCGACATCTACGAGTACGGCGAGGGCAAGGTGCTGCGCCGCCGTCGCCGGCCGGGACCGATCCCGGCCCACGAGCCGATCGTGATGCGCGCCGTCCGCGCCGCCGGCTTTCCGGCGCCGGAGGTGTTCGCCGTCGACGGTTCGCGAGATGGTGATGGAACGGGTCGTCGGCATCGACATGGTGAAGGACCTCGAGAAGCACCCGTGGCGTGCCCGGCGGTTCGGAGCGATGATCGCCGAGCTGCACGTGCAGCTGGCGGCGATCGACGCCGACCCCGAGATCGTCGCCGGCGGGGAGGTCGACATCGCATACGGCGATCCCGAGGTGTACGTGCACGGTGACCTGCACCCGGCGAACGTGATCCTCACCGACCGCGGCCCGGTCGTGATCGACTGGGAGCGGCGCGCGGATCGGACCACGCGACGCCGACGTGGCGAGCACGTGGCTGTTGCTCGAGATCGGCGAGCTCGACGAGGTGCCGGCGCTGTTGCGGCCGATCATCGGGCTGATCCGCTCGCAACTCCTGAAGCGCTTCCTCGCCGGCGTGCCACGCCCGACTCCGGCAGACGATTCGGGCGATGTGCGACTCACGACTCAGCGATCCGAACATGCGCCCGGTCGAGCTCGAGCGAATCCGCGCCTTCCGAGGCCGAACACGGCTGAGCGGGGGAAGATCAAGAAACCATCAAATCCTTGTTCACTACATTGGTGAACAAGTATGGTGACCACATGAGCTTGGTGCATTTGCGTTTCAACACCGAGTCTGACGGCGAGCGGGATCTGTGGCGGTTGGTCATCGATGGTGTCGAGCAGTTGGTCGACGGCGTGATGATCGAGTGTCCGGTCGAGACGACGACGGACTGGGTCGAATCGAAGCAGACCTTCAAACATCACGTGACGGCGCGACCTGATCAGGTCTCGTTCGTCACCCACGACGACGGCAGAGTCCTCGCCCTTCTCGGTTAGCCGCCGACTCTCTGGCGGCCGGGTAGTCCCCCCACCCGGCCGCCACGAGTCGCCGACTCGTTCGAACGTGCGTGAGCAGCGCCACACCTGGCATGTGGCTGCTTTTGGGTTGAGGTGGCTGGCGCGTCTACCTTCTGCCCCCATCGATGGCGGCGGTGAGGCGGGCGGCACGACGGGATGACCAGCCATCGACGCGCACATCAGAGTACGAGCCACGCATTCGACAACGCCGGACCCGATCGACATGCACCGCGCCGCCGCTGAGCGCCGGTGACGGCGCCACGTTGAACACGTGGGGGACACGTCGGTTTTCAGGAATGTGAAACGTTCTGCTGAGGACGTGGTTGCCAGGGGGTTCGGGTTCGTTGGTGTGCCTGTGAGGAGTCCCAACGCGCGATCGCACCTGGTAAATGACCTGGTAGGAAGGATCCAGTCCACCGCTAGGCTGGACTCTTATGTCGAAGAAGACCAAGAAGAAGAAGGCGCGCATGCGTCGCAGCAAGGCGAACCACGGCAAGCGCCCGAACATGGGCCGCGGCTGACCAATTCGATGACGCCACCGCGCACCCGACGTGATGCGGTGGTCGAGACGCTGCACGGCGTCGCCGTCGCCGATCCCTACCGGTGGTTGGAGGACGGCGACGATCCCGAAGTGCAGCACTGGGTAGCCGAACAGAATCGGCACACCCGATCGGCGCTCGATGCCATCCCCGACCGGGGACGCTGGCACGAGCGCCTTGTCGCGTTGATGGGCCTGCCGGTCGTCCAGTCGGTGCAGGTGCGCGGCGACCGGTTGATCCTGCTCGAGCGTGAGGCCGGCGCCCAGCAGGCGCGGCTCGTCGTGCGGTCGCTGAGCGATCCCGACCGAGCCCCGACGGTGCTCGCCGATCCGGCTGCTGCTGCCACCGACGCCGCGTCCGCGGTCGACTGGTTCTTCACCTCACCCGACGGTTCGCTCGTCGCCTTCGGTGTCAGCGAGGGCGGCACCGAGAACTCGGTGTTGCGGGTGGTGCGCACCGACGACGCCACGCTGCTCGACGACGAGATTCCGAACTGCCGTGCGTGCAGCGTCGGCTGGGAGCCCGACGGCTCCGGCTTCTGCTACACCCGATACCCCGAGGGCGACGAGTACCACCGCACCGTGCATCACCACACGCTCGGCGATCAGTGGGCCGACGATCCGGTGGTGTGGGCCGAGTTCCCGACGCCCCAGACGTGGCCCAACGTCCGTGTCTCCCCGGCGGGTCGCTACGTGTTGGTGGAGGCGATGGTCGGATGGGGTCGCACCGACCTGCACGTGCTCGACCGCGTCGACGGCACGTGGCGCGACGTCATCGCCGGTGTCGACGTCGTCAACGAGCACTTCACGTTCGCCGACGAGCACACGCTGATCGGCACCACGACGCTCGACGCGCCCCGTCACAGAGTGGTGGCGGTCGACCTGCTGCTGAACGACGTCGGCCCCGACTCGTGGCGCACGCTCTTGCGCGAGGGCGACGCGGTGTACGGGGCGGTCGCTCCGGTGCCAGGTGGCTTCTACGTCACGTCCACCTTGCGTCGGCGTCGATCGGGTCGACTTCGTGAGCGACGCACTCGAGCAGCATCGGGTGGATGTGCTCGGCGTGTGCTCGGTGGTCGAGGTCAGCGTCGATCGCGAGCTCGGCACGGCGCTGGCGATCGTCACCGGGTTCGACGAGCCGGCCGGCGTGTGGCGGCTCGATCCGGTGGCGCCGGCATCGAGAGTCCACCCACCGATCGACCGCGGCGATCGTGCCCGACCTCGAGGTCACCCAGGTCGAGTACCCGTCGCTCGACGGCACGGCGGTCCCGATGTTCCTCATCCATCGCGCGGGTGAGCAGCCCACCGAGAACACGCCGACGATCCTCAACGGGTACGGCGGGTTCGCCATCACCGAGACGCCGGTGTGGTCGCCGACGATCGCCGCCTGGTGCGCGGCCGGCGGCCTGTACGCGGTCGCCGGGCTGCGCGGCGGAGCGGAGCACGGCGAGGACTGGCACCTCGCCGGTCGTCGGGCGTCCAAGCAGAACGTGTTCGACGACTTCCACGCCGCCGCCGACTGGTTGGTGTCGACGGGACGCACTTCGCCGAGACGTCTGGCGATCGCCGGCGGGTCGAACGGTGGTCTGCTCGTCGGGGCGGCACTCACGCAGCGCCCCGACCTGTGCCGGGCGGTGTGGTGTGGCGTGCCGCTGCTCGACATGGTGCGCTTCCCGCAGTTCCTGATCGCCCGGCTGTGGACCGACGAGTACGGCGACCCCGATGTCGCCGAGGAGTTCGGTTGGCTGTACGCCTACTCGCCGTACCACCGGGTGCGTGAGGGCGAGCGCTACCCGGCGGTGTTGCTGACCACGGCCGAGGGCGACACTCGGGTCGATCCGATGCACGCCCGCAAGATGGCGGCGATGCTGCAGTCGGCGGGGGTCGACGGCGACACGTGCCCGGTGCTGCTGCACCAGGAGTCACGCGCCGGTCACGGTGTCGGCAAGCCGGTCGGCAAGCGTGCCGACGAGCAAGCCGACGTGCTGGCCTTCCTGGCGTGGCAGCTCGGCGCACCTGTGCTCGTCGAGACTGAGCGATGCCCGCTCGCCGGGCGGAATCAGGTGTCGGGGTCGAGCTCGGCGTCGGGATCGACCCGGCCGGCGAGGTAGGCGGTGCCTTCGGCGCAGTCGGCCGCGAGGGCGCACCACCGGCAGCTGGTGCCCGGTCGCTTGACCGGCTGGCGGCCCTCGACGCGGAGCTCGATCTCGGCGTTGACGGCGTCGAGCATCCGCCGCGAGGCGCTGAGCAGGATCGCCTCGGTGACGTCTTCGACCACCGGTTGGCCGGCATCGAGGTAGAACGACGCCAGCTTGCGCGGCGGAACCTGCGTGCGCAGTGTCTCGACCAGCGCGTAGAAGCGCAGGTCTTCGCGGTGCTTGGGCGCTGACCCAACCGGTCTTGAGGTCGACGATGACCTTGCGGCTCTCGGCGCCGGCCGGGCGGCCGATCGTGAGGTCGACCTTGCCCGACAGCACGATCGAGCCCGTCGAGCGGCCAGCGCACGCTCGACTCGGTGGTGGGAGCGGCGCGCTTGTCGAGCGGCGGGAAGCATTCGAGGAACTTGATCAGCTTCTCGACGGCGACACCCGGTGAGGTCGGCGCGATCGGCCTCGCTGAGCCCGGCGATCCAGTCGCCGAGGCTGGAGTCGTCGTCGGCGAGGCGGGCGATCGCCTCGTCGACCACGTCGGCCGGGACGGGCTCGCCGCGCCAGTTGACGAGCAGCTGGATCGCCCGGTGGGCGACCTGCCCGCCGGCGACGGCGGGCGACCAGGCGAACGTGTCGTCGGCCATGTGCTGGACCTCACAGCCGAGCACGCTCGACATGCGGTGCTTGCTCATGAACACGGTCTCGTCGCCGAGCCGCTCGGCGAACAGCTCGAAGGCCTCCTCGATGTCGCCCTGCAGGGTGGCGACGAACGCCGGGTCGAACACGACCGGCTCGTCGCCGCGGCGGAGCAGCCCGAGCGTCTTGTTCTGGAGGGGGGAGAGGGCCGGGATCGTCCACTGCGGCCGACACTACCGAGGGGCTGTCACACCCCTCCCTCATGATGAACACATGCCCGCCACCGCCACGACGGCAAGCACCGTCGACTTCGCCTCCGCCGCCCGCTCACTCACGCGTGAGGCGCGGCGTCGTGGGCTGGTCGGGCCCGAGCTTCCGTTGTCCGCCCCGGCTGGTCGGGGTCGATCGCAGCATCCGCCGTCACGACGACGGGGTCGTGATCGCCGTCCGTCTGCGAGGCCGCCCATGGGTCGCCGTGCTGGCCGACATGATCGAGGGCGTCGTGGTCGCCAACCGCCTGCAGCCCCCACACGCCGATCGGCTGCGGGCCGACCTGTGGGAGCTGTGCGGTGTCGACCAGGTCGAGCGCCCCGCCCGCGACATCACTGCCCCGATCGCCCGCGTGGCGTGACCGCCGAGGTGGTGCTCGGTTACCCGAACACCACCTCGAGCGCATCAGCGATCAGTGCCGCTTGTGCTTCCGGCGTCTCGAGCTGCTCGATGCCGAACCCGAGCAACACCGAATCCTCGGTGGCGACACCGGCGGTGATGCGGCCAAGGCGGTCGGCGCGCTCCCAGTCGAGCACGTTGCGGGAAGCTGCCCTCGGGGGCACCGAGTACCGACCATGCGCCGAGCCCGGTTTCGAAGCCCTCGCTCTCGACGACGACGGCGCCGGCTCCTGTCGTCAGGCGCGTGTCGTCGATGATCGCACCGGGCGCTCCGAACGCCGGATCGGACACGTAGCTGACGACGATCTCGACCTGCTGCCCGGCGAAGGCGGACAGGTCGAACGCCACCGGTACCCATCCGCCGGAGTCTGCAGTGAATGCGTTCCAGACACCGCTCGAACCGGATGGCAGGCATGGATTGCCTGGGGTCAGGTACCGCAGCAGGTTGGGGTGGGTCTGCAGCAGGAAGCCCTGCTCGCAGTCGAGTCGGCACGTCGCTGGTGGTCCCGCCGTTGAGGTCGGGGAGCGTCGTCCAGTTGTCCTGCCCCGCTGTGCGGGCTTCGACGATCACGAAGTCGTAGCCCGGCTCGGTCGAGTAGGCGAGTTGGGCCTCGAACCTCGGCTGGTCGGCCGCAGTCACAGCCCGTCAGGTCGAACTCCCGACCCAGTCGCATGTAGCTGTCGTCGACGTGCTCGGCCGCCACAGCGACCTCTCCCTCGACGGCATCGATCGTGCCCGCCACCCCGAGGTACTGGTACACCTGGCTCGAGGCGAACTGCGGGAACTGGTCGGGCGGCAGGATCGTGCTCGTCAGACGGAACCCGCCGGCCTCGTCGATCGGGTTGTCGACCGTCGCCGGACCACCGAAGTTGGCCGTGTCACCGGCCATCGGACCGGCGGTGCCCTCGACGCCGGTGGCGGAGAAGGCAGTGCGGCTGTACGCCCCGAGGTAGTACTGGGCGAAGTCGTCGGCCAGCAACAGGCAGTCGCTGAACGGATCGAAATCGACGAGGCACGGTTGATCCGGGGCGCCGTCGAGGCCGTAATAGATGCCGGCCAGCGCACCGCCGAGCAGGTCGTTGAGCAGCCCGTAGTACGCGGTGGTCTCGCCGGAATGGATCAACTTGCCGCCCTCGTTCAGGTAGTCGCGGACCGCGATCGTGAGGTACTGCTGACGTTCGGCGACCGAGCTGTCGGGCAAGTCGAGCCCGAACAGTGGAAGCTCGGTCAGCTCGTCCTCCGGATCCTGAGTGAGCCGGTTGTCGCCGAGATACCAGAGCACGGCGTCGTAGTGGCTGAGCACGCCGAGGTCGTGTGGGACGCCCTGAGCGTCGACGTCCCACGAATCCGCGGCGATGCCGTTGGCGGCCAGAGCGTCGACGTGCTCGTCGAGGTACTTCGGCCCCGGGTTCGTGAACGGGGCTGGTTCAGGATTGACGCCGCTGTAGTCCTCGTTGGCGATCACCAGCACGTCGTTGCCCGTGTCCTGGGCGACCGTGTACGTGAAGTGCTCACTGTCGACGCGTCGATTGCGCTTCCACGTATCGGGGTCCTTGCCGGTGAACCACACCTCGACGGTGTCACCGGCGTCGGCGCCCCGCACGAGGCCGCGGCGTTCGACGTAGTAATCGGTGTTCTCGAACCCGTAGCGCTCGCCGCCGCGCCATGTGCGTGCGCGGTCGAGCTGCGGACGCGGCCACCGTTGATGCGGTAGTTCATCTTGACGTCGTTGATGGCGCGCTTGACGGTGACCGCCACTTGCTGCGGATCGCCATAGGAGACGTCGAAGCTGTCGACGACGAAGTTCGGTGTGTCGATGCCGACCACCGAGACCGGGTCGTCGGGATCCTTGGCCGACTTGGCGACTGCCAGCGCGAACGGGATGTTCTTCTCGAACTCCTGCTGGATCAATGCCTCGTCGTCCGGGAAGTGGAATCCGCTCTCGCAGTTCTCGGGCAGCCACGAGTCGTCAGGGTCGATCGCGGATGCCGCCTCACAGGTCGACATCTCCGGAGTGAACCCGAGCGTTCCGTACGCCGCTTGCATGTGGGTGTCGATGTCGCCGTTGGTCGTGTAGAGCTCGGCGGAGATGTCGGGGTCGTAGCCGGGGACGGCGGGGTTGGCGTCATCGCCGGCCATCGCCGCGTAGAGCACGTCGTCCGGCGATGGCGTGGCGACCTGCCACCCCAGCCCGTACAGGAGCAGCTCGGCTGCCGAGTGGTAGTTGATGAAGAACTCCGGGGTGATTCGACGGAACAGGTTGTCGAGCGCTTGCGTCTCCGGCTCGGACGCAGGCGACGGGCCGCGGTAGGTATCGCTGTTGGGGTTCGGGGACGAACCCTCGTTGTCGTAGCCCCAGCGCGTGGCGCTGTTGCGGTTGAGGTCGACACCTTCACCCGGCGTGAACGTGCCGTCGCCGTTGTTGTCGCGCATGTTCTTGCGCTGCAGGCGCTGGCCGTCTTCGAAGCTGAAGTCGTAGCCGTCGGGGTTGGCGACCGGGATGAACCAGAGCTCGTTCTCGTTGACGAGTCGGGTGATGCGCGCGGTCGGTGCCGTAGTTGTCGAGCACGTGGTCGAGCAGGCGTCGGACCATCTCGGGGGTGATCCATTCACGTGCATGCTGGGCGCCGACGTAGACCGTGGTCGGCCGCTTGCCGGGCTTGACGCGGTTCGGGTGGGCGGTCACGCGGACGGCGGTGATGTCCTGGCCATTCACCGATCTGACCGATGACCTGCAGCTGAGCGATCCGCGGGTGTCGACGCGGCTTGGTCTTCCAGCTCCTCCTGGATGCCACCTTCGCCGCCGTAGCGGCGGAACACGCCGGTCTGCAGCGCCGTCGTGCGTTGCGCCGAACCGACGCTCTTCGCTGTCAGTCGCGTGCCCTTGGCGGACAACGCGTCGGCCTGGGCGTTGGTGAGCACCACCTCGACCGCGACCTGCCCGTCACCGATGGCGGTGACCTCGAGCTCGTGCCGGTCGACGCCGAGATCGACGATCGACTGGAGCGAGCCCTTGCTGACGACGCCCGTGTAGACGCTCAACTGCTGCGACGTGTCGATCGCCGGCGGCTCCTGAGCTGTGGCGTTGGAGCCGGCGGACCAGGTCAGTCCTGCGAGCAGGAGCGAAGCGGCGAGGGCCGGAGCGAGACGACGAACCATGATTGGACACCCCCAGTGTCGGTCAGCCGGTGGATGCCCCGTCGTGGCGGCTCCGAGGCAGTGCCTCAAACTAACCGATCGGGCGTCGTCCTAAACCAAGGGCGACGAGGAGATCAGCGCAAACGCCGCCGACCGGCACCGGTACCGTGGTCAGCGCGCCCGGGTGGTGGAATTGGCAGACACGGGGGGCTTAAACCCCCCTCTCCGCAAGGAGGTGTGGGTTCAAATCCCACCCCGGGCACGTCATCTAGCTGGGATGATTCGATCGAGTCGGCGGTCATCGGGAGCGTCGCAAGGAGTTCCGAGTTCAGTTCATCACGGGAGGCGTTCCTCGCAGTTGATGAGTTGGTTGGGGCCGGTGCCTGGTGTGCAGGTGTCGATGCCGGGGCCGCCGTCGATGGTGTCGGGGCCGTTGCCGGTGGTGATGATGTCGTCGCCGCTCCCGCTGCGCACGTCGTTGCGGCCGTTGCCGGCGTTGATCACGTCGTCGCCTTGACCGCCGTGTGATCCGGTCGTCGCCGGCGCCGGTGGTGATCGTGTCGTCGCCGGCGCCGCCGTCGATCGGGAGGCGTTCTCGTGGTGGCTGCCCGCCGTTGCCGGTTTCGAGGATCGTGTCGTTGCCGTCGCCGGCGTCGATCGAGTCGTTGTTGAGGGCGGCACCGGTGATCAGGTCGTTGCCTGCCTCGCCGTTGATGGTGTCGAGGCCGTCGCCGCTGTCGATGGTGTCGTCACCGTCGCCGGCATTGATCGTGTCATCACCCGCTCCCCGAGATGATCGTGTCGTTGCCGGCGACCGGCGTTGATCGTGTCCCTGCCGGCACCGGTGCAGATCGTGTCGTTGCCACCGCGGCCACTGATCGTGTTGGTGCCGCCGAGATCGACGATCACGTCATCACCACTCGTGCCGGCCAGCACCGAGTTCGAGGCGTTCCCCACGATCGTCGCCGGCTTCCCACCACACAACACCGGTGACGGACCTGGCGGGAGGTTGTTGTTGCTTTCGCAGTTGACGAGTTGGTTGGGGCCGGTGCCTGGTGTGCAGGTGTCGATGCCGGGGCCGCCGTCGATGGTGTCGGAGCCGTTGCCGGTGGTGATGATGTCGTCGCCGCTCCCGCTGCGCACGTCGTTGCGGCCGTTGCCGGCGTTGATCACGTCGTCGCCTTGACCGCCGTTGATCCGGTCGTCGCCGGCGCCGGTGGTGATCGTGTCGTCGCCGGCGCCGCCGTCGATCGGGAGGCGTTCTCGTGGTGGCTGCCCGCTATTGCCGGTTTCGAGGATCGTGTCGTTGCCGTCGCCGGCGTCGATCGAGTCGTTGTTGAGGGCGGCCCCGGTGATCAGGTCGTTGCCTGCCTCGCCGTTGATGGTGTCGAAGCCGTCGCCGCCGTCGATCGTGTCGTCACCGTCGCCGGCGTTGATCGTGTCATCACCCGCTCCCGAGAGGATCGTGTCGTTGCCGGGACCGGCGTTGATCGTGTCCCTGCCGGTGCCGGTGCAGATCGTGTCGTTCCCACCGCGGCCACTGATCGTGTTGTTGCCGCCGAGATCGACGATCACGTCATCACCACTCGTGCCAGCCAGCACCGAGTTCGACGCGTTCCCCACGATCGTCGCCGCCTTCCCACCACACAACATCGGTGACGGACCTGGCGGGAGGTTGTTGTTGCTTTCGCAGTTGACGATTTGGTTGGGGCCGGTGCCTGGTGTGCAGGTGTCGATGCCGGGGCCGCCGTCGATGGTGTCGAAGCCGTTGCCGGTGGTGATGATGTCGTCGCCGCTCCCGCTGCGCACGTCGTTGCGGCCGTTGCCGGCGTTGATCACGTCGTCGCCTTGACCGCCGTTGATCCGGTCGTCGCCGGCGCCGGTGGTGATCGTGTCGTCGCCGGCGCCGCCGTTGATCGGGAGGCGTTCTCGTGGTGGCTGCCCGCTATTGCCGGTTTCGAGGATCGTGTCGTTGCCGTCGCCGGCGTCGATCGAGTCGTTGTTGAGGGCGGCCCCGGTGATCAGGTCGTTGCCTGCTTCGCCGTTGATGGTGTCGAAGCCGTCGCCGCCGTCGATGGTGTCGTCACCGTCGCCGGCGTTGATCGTGTCATCACCCGCTCCCGAGAGGATCGTGTCGTTGCCGGGACCGGCGTTGATCGTGTCCCTGCCGGTGCCGGTGCAGATCGTGTCGTTGCCACCGCGGCCACTGATCGTGTTGTTGCCGCCGAGATCGACGATCACGTCATCACCACTCGTGCCAGCCAGCACCGAGTTCGACGCGTTCCCCACGATCGTCGCCGCCTTCCCATCGCAGGTCAACACCGACGATCGGCCGGCTGGTCATCGTTGGTGATCACGCATGTCCTGGTCTGTCCTTCGGGAACGATCCCGGCACAGCCGGGCGACATTGTCTGGTCGTACCCGGGCCGGACCGCTCGTGGTCACCGTGTACGAGGCACGCCGCCGTCGAGCGTGACGGTCGTGCCGGGAGAATCCTCGCCCGGGAACAGGTTGGGTGACGCATGGGCGCCGGCCACAGTGATGGTGAAATCTGCGCGACACGGCGGTGCCGTTGTCGTCGTTGACGACTTGATTGACGACAACCAGCGTTGCCGGCTTGGCGGAGCGGCATCATCGTTCACGATCGTGCCGAGCCCGCTGCCATCGCCGATGGTCGCGTTCTGTGGGTCGGATAGCTCGACGGTGTACGTCTCGTTCGTTCTCGACCAGCACGTCTCCGATCACGGCGACGTCGATGACGGCGGACGTTCGCGCGCTGGAATGGTGAGCGTTCGCTGCCCAGTCGGCGGCGTAGTCGGACGGCGCCGTGGCCGTGCCGTCGGCCGTGGTGTAGTCGACGGTGATCGGCGTCGCCGACGGAGCCGAGAGCGACACGATGAACTGTGCCGTGGTCGTTCCGGTATTGCCCTCGATCACCGAGACATCGTTGATCGACAGCGACGGTTGTGGGTCGTCATCGGTGATCGTTGCTTCACCGACGGAGTCGGTGATCGTGGCACCGACCGGGTTGGACAGCGCAATCCTGAAGGTCTCGTCGGGCTCGTCGATGACGTCGCCGATGACCGGGACGTGCGATCGTCGCCGTCGGGGATCCGGCGATCGAACGAAAGGGTGCCGCTGGTGGCGACGAAGTCATCGCCCGCCGCAGCCGTGCCTGCCTCGGTGGTGTAATCGACCGATGCCGTCGCCGACGACCTGCGGATCGAGTCACCGTGAACGTGGCCGTCGTCGTGCCGGAGTCGCCCTCCGCGATCGTCGCATCGCCAATGGTGAGCTCGGTCTGGTCGTCATCGATGACGGTCAACGTGGTGGACTGGCCGTTGGCGTCGTTGATGAGCCTGGACGTCGGTAGGAACTCGATCGGCTCGTCGTCCTCCGGGTTGACGTCATCGCCGAAGAGGACGAACGTGCTCGTCGCTTCGGTTTCACCCGGCGGGATGTCGACGACGATGTTCGGTCGTGTCGTGGTTGGGGAACGGTTGAGAACGACAACGCGCACGAACTGATCGGCGGGATCGCTCAACCGAACGTGGATCGGGATCTCGGTGAAGCCGGTGTCACCCTCGGGGACCGATGTCGTCTCGAACTGCACCGAGACGCCGAAGCCGTCGTCGTCGAGGATGGTGCCCGTCGCCAACGAGGTCGGCGTGGCGATGTCCGATGAGGAGATGGTGACTGTGAACGTCTCGTGGGGTTCAGGTTGGGTGTCGGGCTCGAGCGGGACGATGATCTCGTTGTGAGTCGTGCCCGGCTCGATCGAGAGGCTGCTCTGTCTCCGACGCGAAGTCCTGTGGGGCGACCGCGGTCCCGTTGTTCAACGAGTAGTCGAGCCTGTACGTCTCGGCATCGGGGTTCTCGCACGTGACGGGGAACGACATCACTGATGCTCCGCCGGTGCCCTCGGTAGCGCGGGCGGACCCGATCGAACACGTGGGTGCCGTCGCGGCAGAGGGTACGGGTTGCCAGTCGGGCGAGAAGTCCCGAGCCCCGTTTGTCGTCAACTGGTCGATCGGGCCTTGGCCATTGGTCGGCACCGAGAACAGTTCGAAGTCGCCGTCGTCGGCGCTGGCGTAGACGATCGACGTCCCGTCGGGCGACCATGCCGGCTTCAGGTTCGGTCCGAGACCGGTCAGCTCATTCGCCGGTTCGAGCTCGTCGCCATTGAGGTCGACGACGGCGATGGAGGTCCCGGCTGTGCCGGGGAACCGCACGAACGCGAGCTTGGTTCCGTCGGGCGACCATGTCGGATCAGATGTCGACAAGTATGAAATCGTCTCGTCGTGCTGCGCTCGCATCACCGCGCTCCCATCGGTGTTCATGACGTAGACGCCTGTGTTCCCGAACCGCGACCTGGTGAACGCGATCGAACCACCGTCCGGCGACCACGCCGGATCCTGATCGTTGCCGTCGGTGAGCCGCACCTCGACGCCACTGCCGTCGGCGTTCATGCGCCAGATCCCTTGCCGGCCCTGCGTCGAAGCGCGTGAATGCGATCATGCTTCCGTCGGGTGACCACGTCGGCTGAAACGCGGAATCACTGTTGACGATCTCCGGACCACCGCCGGGCACGTCGATGACACTCAACGTTCCGAACGTCGTGAACGCCAACCTGGTGCCATCAGGGGACCACGCCGGATCGTCGACGACGAACCCCGCGGTCCCGAGAAGCGTCTCGTTGCCGTTCGCCTCCCGAACGAAGAGTTCGGAGAACTGACCGTTACGGTCGCTCGTGAACGCGATCGACCCGTTCGAGCCGGGGAACGAGGCGATTGCCGGCGCCGCCGAGCCGGCCGATACGACCAAGGTGGCGGCTACGAGCGGCGCACACAACAATGCACGCCGGAGTCGGGTCGGCGCGGTCCAATCCGCCGTTCGATCAGAGTGATTGCGGCGCACCCTGCGGTTCGTTGCGTTGTTCATCTCTGGCCCTTTCGATCTATGAATGCCGGCGGCGAGGATCGACCTCGCGCAGAGAGCGCGCGAGGCCAGTCGGTTGTCGCCGGCGTGATGTGCGAGTCGAGCCGTTGTGCTCAGCTCGAGGGGTTCGGATGCCGCCTGACGTACTCGGCGGCGAGCTCGGTTCGTGAGTGGATGCCGGTCTTGGTGAAGACGTGGTCGAGGTGGGTCTTGACGGTGGCGCGACCCATGAGGAGCCGCTCGGCGATCTGTGGGTTGGTGAGGCCGTCGGCGGCGAGTTCGACGACCCGGAGTTCGGTGGGTGTCAGCGCCGCCCACCCGTGGCTGGGCCGCTGGCGTTCGCCGCGGGCTCGACTCGAGTAGGCGATCGCTTGGTGCCATTCCAACGCCGCGCCCTCTGCCGTGGCCGAGCTAGCACTGTCCGGTCCGAGTGCCTCGGTCGCCGCCCCAACGGCGGCGTCGAGGCGGTCCTGCTCGAACGCGAACCGCCATCGGTACCCGGTTTCATCCCGTAGTCGGGCCGCCGCGGCCGCCAGCCGCAGGCACTCCACCCAGGACTCGGTGGCGGCCGCCACGCCAGCCAGCCCTTCGAGACCGTCGACCGCGATCAGCCGAAGTCCGTGTTCCCCGGCGACGCTCAATGCCTCGTACCATCGGTCCTCGTCCTGCGTCGCCGTGGCGTCGATGCTGGCCCGCACCGCCCGGGCGAGGGGCGTTTCAGGCGACCAGGTTCGCACCTGCTCGACCGCGAGAGGGGCCTGGCCGGCATCGACCGTTTCTCGACAGAGGAGCATCACGATGTATGCCTTTGGATCCCGGGGACCGATGTCCCCGGACCGCAGGTCGAGGTCGACTCGGGTTGGCCCTCCATCGAGCAGCGCGCGTTGATGGAACGCGACCTCCGCCGAGGCCAGCGTGCCCGGAACCTTGGAGAGGCGCTCGTGCGCAACCGCGGCCGCTGCGTCGACAGCCGACTCGTCGCGGGCGAGCAGGCCGGCGGCGCCCAACAGTCTCACCGCAGACTCAGCCATCAGCAGCGACCGACTCGAGCACAGACGGTGGGCGAGCTCGAGGCAACGCTCGAGGTCACCCAGACAAAGCGCGGCCCGCCCGGCGGTGCGGTCGGCGAAGTCGCGGAGATACCGACTTTCACGAGCAGCTGCCCGGAAGTCGGCGTCGTCGAGCATCGCCGACGCCGCGCGCGGGTCCGCTTCGACGGCGACGAGTGCCTGGGCCATGATGGCGATGCACTCGACGTATCGGTGCCCGCGCTCGTGCGCGAGCCGACGCACGCGGTCGCAGTTCTCCGCCGTGTAGCCGAGCAGCGTGTCGCAGACTGCGACGTGGTAGTCATCGCCGGCTTGTTCGGCGATGGCCCGCCCGCGCCGCAGGAGCCCGGCTGCGTCGGGCCAGCTCCGAGCGGTGCCGACGAGGACGGCAACGGCGGCCGCGGCGGGGGCCCACAGGATCGGGAACCGCTCCGAGTTCTCGTCGGTCAGCAGCCGGTCGACCGCCGTCAGCGCTGCTTGCGGACGGCCGCTTCCCTGCCACGCTCGGGCCAGCAGTCGCAGCAGGCGAAGTCCGATGGCTGGGTCGCGGGTGCTCCATTCGAGTGCGGCTGCCACGCTGTCGTGGAACATCACGAGGTGCTCGATCACAGCGTCGGTGTGCAAGCTCGGCTCGTGACGTTCGAGCCAGTCCAGCCAGAACGTCACTTGCGCATCGCGGAGGGCACCGAGCTCACCGGCGGCTTGGGCGCGCTCGATCGCGTAGACCCGCAACGTCTCGAGCAGCCAGTAGTGCTGATCGCCGGCCGGCCGTTCCTCGGTGACAACCAGGTTCTTGTCGACCAGCCGGCTCACGACATCGAACACCGTCACCTGGTCGATGCCGCCGATCGCCGCCGCGACGTGTTCCGCGCCGTCCATCGCGAAGATCCCGGCGAACACCCCCAGCCGACGGAACAGCACCTGCTCGACGTCGTCCAAACGGTCGTAGCTCCAGTCGACCGACGCCGCCAGCGTCTGTTGCCGCGGAAGCACCGTGCGGGCACCACCCGTCAGCAGATGGAACCGATCGTCGAGCTCCGCCGCGATTCGCTCCGCCGACATCTGCCGGCAGCGCGCCGCCGCCAACTCCAAGGCGAGCGGGATACCGTCGAGCCGATAGCAGATCTGAGCGATGGCCGGAGCGTTCGCCTCGGAGACCACGAACGTCGGGCGTGCCCGGCGGGCCCGATCGATGAACAGCCGGACGGCGTCGTACTGCCGCAGGGCCGGCACCGCAACAATCGTCTCGGGGGGTGGCGCGGACAGCGATTGGACTCGCCATGTCACTTCGCCAGGGACGCCGAGCGGTTCTCGCGCCGTCGCCAACACGTTCACGGCCGCGTGTTGCGCCAAGAGCGCGGCCGTGAGCGCAGCACACGGTTCCAAGAGGTGCTCGCAGTTGTCGAGCACGAGCAGCGTTGGTTCCTCGGCAAGCGCGGCGATCAGTTGCTCGACGGTTTGCAGCCCGGGGACGTGATGGGCTCCCATCGCGGCCAACGCCGCCGATCCGACCCCCGTTGGGTCGGCCACACCGGCGAGCTCCACGAACCAGACTCCGCCCGGGTACTGCTCGACGAGCTCGGCCGCGACCGCCAGCGCAAGGCGGGTCTTGCCCACTCCTCCTGATCCCGTCAGCGTGACGAGTCGGTCCTCCGTGACGAGCCGAATCAGCGCGGCGATGTCGTCATGCCGCCCGATGAGTGGCGTCAACTGGACTGGAAGGTTGTGACGGTGCACGTCGAGCGAGCGCAACGAGGCATGCGCCGCCGGAAGGTCGGAATGGACCACGTGCCACACGCGCTCGGGGCGACCGAGGTCTTTCAGGCGGTGGGTACCGAGGTCGGCGAGGATCACGCCGTCAGGCAGCTGATCGAGGACCAGTCCGGCGGCCGCGTCCGACACGAGGATCTGGTCACCGTGCCCGATCGCTCGGAGGCGAGCGCAGCGGATCACGGTCTGACCGAAGTAGTTGCCTTCGTCGCGCAGTTGGGCTTCTCCGGTGTGCACCGCCATGCGCACGTGGAGCTCCGCCCCGGGAGGCCAGGACTCGGCGAGGAACGCCCGCTGGGCATCGACCGCGGCCGCCACGGCATCGGAGGCACGCGCGAAACGCGGCGACCACACTGTCGCCCTCGCCCTGCTCGACCGGTCGCACGCCACCATGGCGGGCGATGGCCTCGTCCAGGATCGCGTAGTGCCGGGGAATCGCGACGGCCATCGCTGAGGACGCGTGCTCCCAGCGCTGAGACGACCCCTCGACATCGGTGAGCAGAAAGCTGACCGTGCCCGTCGGAAGCGCGAAGCCAGCCGCGTCAGGCCCGCTCACCTCGTCCACCAAGAGACGTCGCATCGCGGCATCGATCTCATCGACAACCATGCTGTCAGCATCCGGGACCCCGACGATCCGGACATCCCCCATCTGGTGGACCCCCATTTCCATGGCCGGGGGATTGCCGACACCGTGATCGGTGTCACCGAACGAGTTCTCAGAATGGTCAGGCCCCGCGTTGGGCACCGGTGTCCACGGACCCTCGCCCTGAATCGGCGATCTGTGCCGTCACGGGTGCCGCAGGGAGGGTGGTTCAACTCCCACCCCGGGCACCAGAGTCGCTCAACCCGCCATCGTGGCGATCATGTGGTGCATGACCTCGGCGTGTTCGACTTGCGGGCTGAAGAGGATCACTTCGGCGTCCTTCACGACGCGCACGCTGTGGCCGGGCGGCCAGTAGAAGAGGTCGTCGCCGACGCAGGTCTCGTCGGGCGGCCGTCGGTGTAGGTGATCACGACCTCGCCCGACACGAGGAAGCCCCAGTGCGGTGCATGGCAGGCGTCGTCGTCGAGGCCTTTCAGCAGCGGCGCGATGTCGGTGCCGGCGCCGAGCGAGAAGTACTCGGCAGCGAGCGCCCCGTACTCCGAGGCGTCGCCGAAGTCGATCGCTTGTCGGGCGACGGCGCCGGGCACGTCGATCTTGGTCGGGATGTCGTTCTTGGTGATGTGCATCAGTCCTCGGTTCTGTGCGACGAGCGGCTTCCGTCGTGTGTCGCTGGTCAGCCAAGTCGTCGCAGCGCGCTCGATCCAGTTCCAATACTGAACCGTGGCAGGATGACGCATGAAGACCTACGGCCAGTACTGCCCGATCTCCCGATCGGCCGAGCTCCTCGGTGACCGCTGGACGATCCACATCGTGCGCGATCTGCTGACCGGCACGTCGCGGTTCAACGAGTTCATCAGCGGCAACCCCGGGCTGTCCCGGGCGTTGCTCAGCCGACGGCTCCAACAGCTGAGACGCAGCTGGCGTGATCGAACAGGACGTCGATGGCGCCTACCGATTGACGCCTGTCGGGACGCGACCTCGAACCGGTCGTGTTCGGTCTCGCGACGTGGGGTGCGCGATGGACGTTCGGCGAACCCGAACCCGAGGAGCTCGATCCGGACCTCTTGCTGTGGTGGCTGCACCGCCGGCTCGACCCGGACCAGCTGCCGAAGCGGCGCTTCACGATCTACGTCAATTTCACCGACCACCCAAAGCGCTACTGGATCGTCGTCGACCAGGGCGCGTCGCTGTGTCTCGCTGATCCCCGATTCGACGTCGACGTCACCGTGCGTACCGACCGATCGACGCTCTATCGCACCTATCTCGGACATGTCCTGCTGGCCGATGCCCACCGCGCCGGTCGCATCGAGCTGATCGGAACCAGATCATCGGTTCGAATGTTCGTCGACGCCTTCCAGCCATCGCCAGTGGCGTCGATCGTCCACGACGAATCGCCGGGATGAACGAGCGCGCAGTCATGGCGCGTCACATGTCAGAGGGCTGATCGGTCTCATGGATGACCGGTGGCGATCGCCGTCGGTGCAACCCTCGAGCAAGGAGCCCGCCATGACTACACCAAACCTTCCGACGATCGTCCTCGTGCACGGATCGTTCGCAGATGCCTCCGGTTTCAACGAGGTCATCCAACAGCTTCAGGAACGTGGCTATCCCACGGTCGCACCGCCCAACCCGCTGCGAGGGGTGGCGAGCGACTCCGCCTACGTCCGCAGCGTGCTCGACACGATCGATGGACCGATCGTCCTCGTCGCCCACTCGTACGGCGGCATGGTGGTCACGAACGCTGCCACCGGCCACACCGGCGTCGAGGCACTCGTCTACATCAACGGGTTCGCGCCGGCCGAGGGTGAAGCCGTGAACGACCTGGCGTACAAGTTCCCCGGCAGCATGCTCGTCCCCGAGAACCTGACCGTGCGGCCCCACGCCACCACCGACCCCGCAGAGGCAGGGTTGGAGGCGTACATCAACGACGACGTGTTCCACGCAGCCTTCGCGGCTGACCTCGACCCGGCCACCACGGCGGTGATGGCCGCAACACAACGCCCGCTCGACCTCGCTGCGCTCCAACAGCCCTCCGGCGCTCCCGCCTGGGAATCCATCCCCTCCTGGTTCGTCGTGGGCCAGGACGACCACACCATCCCGGCCGAACTGCATCGGTACATGGCCGAGCGGGCGGGCGCGGTACGGACGGTCGAGTTGCCGGCATCGCACGTGGTGATGATGTCGAGGCCGGCGGACGTCGTCGACGTCATCGTCGGCGCGGCCGAAACCCGCAACGACGTCCGGGTCGACGCTGTGGCCGCTGGACGGAGGTGACTCCGGATCCGTCCCCACGGACCGGGCTGTCCGAGTCGCGAGACCGTAGCCGCCGCCACGGTCTCGCGGCCCGGCGCTCAGTGCCAGTTGCTGATGCGGACGTCGTGCGGGTGCGGGGCGCCGGTGCCGGTCTCGACGAGCTGCTTCAGGCTCATCAGGAACGTGGCCCACTTCGTGCTGCAGTGGGACATGAACTCGACCGGCTCCCGCCAGCCCTCGTGCTTGAACAGCACGATCGTGTAGTCGTCTTCCTGCTTCAGGTCGAAGCCGACGTGGGTGCCGACCCACTCCTCGGGGCCGTCGGTCACCTCCCACTCGACCCGCTCGTTGGGGCGCTGGTCGAGCACCTTCATGTCGAAGCCGCCGGCGTCGCCGAATCGGAACTGGATCGTGCCGCCGGGCGCGGAGTCGCCCTGCGTGTCGGTGGTCCACCAGCCGGCGAGACCGTCGAGTGTGGTGAGTGCGTCGTACACCTGGTCCGGGGTCGCGGTCGCCCCGATGCGATGCAGGATGTCAGCCATGGTCGTTTCCTTCTTTCTTGGGGGGTTGTGAGTTCTGGATCGCCTCGGCGATCTTCTTGATGCGCCGCAGTCGGGCGTCCCAGGTCGCGCCGACCGAGGAGAGTTGGGCGACGGCCCGGGACAGTTGGGCGTCGTCGACCTGGTAGCGCTTCTCCCGTCCGATCGCGGTCGCGTGGACGAGTCCGGCGCGGTCGAGCACGTCGAGGTGCTTCGAGACCGCCTGGCGAGTCACCGGGAGGTGTTCGCTCAGGCTCGTGGCGGTGCCGCCGCCGTCGAGGAGCAGCTGGTCGAGCATGCGGCGCCGGGTCGGATCGCCGACCGCGGACCACAGGTCGTCGTCGATGACGATCATCACGGCGCGGCGACCTGCCGGACGGCGCGCTCGGCGATGCGAGGCAGGTAGAAGTCCCAGCCGGTGACGTGGTCCTGGTAGGCCTCCTCGAGCACCGCGATCTCCCAGCCCCGCTCACGGAAGCCGGTCTCGGTGAGGCGCAGGACGGTGCCGGTGCCGGACGGCGACAGCTCGAACGTCACGAGCAACGAGTTGGACGGCGTGGGGGTCTCGCCGGGCCCCTGCGTCCAGCGGAACGAGAAGAGGTGGGGCGGCTGGACGTCGATCACCGTGATCGGCACCACGTCGACCCGGCCCGACGCCTCGTCGCGCCACGTCAGTTCGCTGGTGGAGCCGGCAACCGGCTCGATCTCGGTCTCGGCGCTCCACCAGTCCCGGATGTGCTCGGGGCTGCTGATGACGTCGAACACGACCTCGGGCGAGGCCTCGATGTGGACTTCACGTTCGATGGTTCCGTACTCCATGGTGGTGCTCCCTATGCGCAACGATTGGTTGCGTGTCACCATAGCGAGTCGTCGTCGGATACGCAACCTTTTGTTGCGGTATTCGAATTGGACGGCCACGTCTCGTGACCATGCGGCAGCGCACTGAAAGTCGGCTGCAAGTGCCGTGCTGCATCCTGAACTGCATGCACGCCGCCGACCCGATCGACGCCCCTCCGAGGGACCTCACGCCAGACGTCTCCAACCGTCGGTCGGTCCACGGAGTTGATACGGGCGTCGAACGAACGTCTGGTCGAGGGCATCGCCGGCACCGCGGTCGGCGATCGGCGACGGATCCGCGCCTTGCGGCGCTGGTTCACCGGTTACGCCGCCGAGCTGCGAGCGCGCGCGCGGTGATGAGCACTTCTGAACTGCACGACCTGATCGAGCGACTCGAGGCTGTGCTGTTGCTGTGGTCGGAACAGCCCCTCAACGAGGTGGCCGCCGATCGCGCACTGGTGCTGGCCTGGCGGTCGCGACGATTCATCGCGACTCGAGGTCGAGGGCGTCCACATCCTGCGAGGACGTTCGAGTCGCACACGAACCTCGTCGAGTACGCCGAACTCGACCGGCAGGTCTCGAAGGCCTTCGATGTCGAGCGGACCTGGTTCTCGCTCCCATGGTCGGTGAGCGGCATGGACGCCGATTCCCGGAAGGCGACCCTTCACGCCGCACCGTTGCGGCACAAGTTCGCATACCGCCTCACCAGACGCAGCTACGACCGGCTGGTCATGCGAGCGTTCGGTGGCCGGGCCGCGGCGTGGGACATGAACGTGCGCACCGGGCGCACTGGCGAGCTGGACGAGCGATCGCAGGAGTCCTCCGACTTGGACGAGATCTTCGGCGAACTTGCCTGTGCGTAGTCGGCCGTGCGCCATGATCTGACCATGCAGACAGCGCTGATCGTGATCGACGTCCAGGAGGAGTACTTCTCGGGTCGGCTGCCCATCCAACATCCTCCGCGTGAGGCGAGCCTCGACTCGATCGGTCGAGCGATGGACACCGCCTCGGCGGCGGGAGTGCCGGTCGTGGTCGTGCGCCACATCGGTGAACCCGGCGGCTCGACCTTTCAGCCCGACAGTCCGACCGGTGCGCTCCGACCCGAGATCGCCGAGCGTCCTCACGATCTGCTCGTCGACAAGCTGCTCCCGGGAAGCTTCACCGGAACCGACCTGGGCGACTGGCTCGGCGAGCGCGAGATCGACCACATCACGATCGTGGGGTACATGACCAACGTGTGTTGCGACACGACGGCGCGGCAGGCTCTGCACCGTGGTCTCGGGGCGACGATCCTGCACGACGCCGTGGGCGTGCCGACCATGCCGGCTGTCGTCGGTGAGCCGATCGACGCCGAGACGCTCCACAACGCGGCCCTCGCTCCGCTGGCGCTGATCGGCGTCGAGATGATGCTGACCGACGAGTGGACAGCGGGTTTGGCGCCGGCCGGCTGATCAGCCGCTGAGGCCGACGAAGACGTTCTTGATCTGGAGGAACTCCATCAGGCCGTCGCGGCCGCCCTCGCGGCCGAAGCCGCTCTGCTTGACGCCGCCGAACGGGGCGTTGGGCGGCATCGGCGGAAAGGCATTGATGCCCACGTAGCCGGCAGTGAGGCGCTTGGCGAGGCGGTGGGCGCGGTCGATGTCACGCGTGAACACGAGCCCGCCCAGCCCGTAGTCGGTGCCGTTGGCGAGCGCGACCGCCTCGTCCTCGTCGGAGAAGCGGACGATCGACAGCACCGGCCCGAAGATCTCGCGCTGGGCGAGCTCGCTGGCGTTGTCGACATCGCCGAACACGGTGGGAGCGACGAAGTACCCGTTCGCCAGCTCGCCGCCGACGCGCTCGCCGCCGGTGAGCAGGGTGGCCGAGCCGCCCGACGTCGCAGCCTCGATCACACCGAGGATGCGTTCGCAGTTGGCGGCGTCGATCACCGGACCCATCTGCACACCCTCGTCGAAGGGGCGGCCGACCTTGAGCGCCTGCGCCATCGCCGTCACGGTGGCCGCCACCTCGTCGTAGACGGCGTCGTGCACGAGCAGCCGGGTCGGCAACACACAACCCTGACCGCTGGTGTTGGCGAGCGCGGTCTGCACCGACGTGGCGGCAGCAACGGTGAGGTCGGCGTCGGGGAACACGAGATCGGCCGACTTGCCGCCCAGCTCGAGCACCACGGGCGTGAGGTTGCGGGCGGCGCTCTCGAGGATCTTGCGGGCGGTGGCGCCACCGCCCGTGAAGCTGATCTTGCCGACTCGGGCGTCGCTCACCAGCGCCGCCCCGGCCTCGGCGCCGCCGGTGACCACGTTGAGCACACCGCCTGGGATGCCGGCTTCGAGGCACAGCTCGGCGAAGCGCATCACGCCGAGCGGCGACAGCTCGGCCGGCTTGAGCACCACCGTGTTGCCGGCAGCCAGCGCCGGCACGACCTTCATCGCCGCCGAGACCATGCCCCCGTTCCACGGGGTGAGGGCGGCGATCACCCCGTACGGCTCGGGCAACGTGTAGCTGAGCGACGGGCCCGAGTACGGCGTGGCCGTGACGCCCTCGATCTTGTCGACCCAACCGGCGTAGTACCGCGTCCACTCGGAGGCCAGCGACCGGCCACGCTTGCGCTTCAGCGGCGACCCGGTCTCGAGCGAGCGCAGCACACCGAGCTCGAGGTCGTTGACGTCGATCAGGCGGGCCAGTTCGAACAGAACGTCGCGTCGCTGCTGCGCCGGCCACGCCCGCCACGCCTCGAAGGCGTCGCATGCCGAACCAACCGCTGCGGTGACGTCGTCGGCAGTCGCCATCGCGACCGTCGAGAGCACCTCACCGGTCGATGGGTCGACGGCGTCCCGCCGGTTGCCGTCGCTCGACGCCACCCACTCGCCGCCGATCAGCAGATCACCGCTCGGCAGGCGCACCGGCTCGGTCAGGTTGCTGCCCGGCGGGGGAGGGATCGTCGACATCGCCATCGCAAATGAGGGTACTGAATCTGCCGCGGCAGGCGGGAACCCGCAGACGCCCGAGTCATATCTCACCCTCGTCCGCGCGAGGTGCGTCGTCGATCGATTGCTGGATGAGTGTTTGGGCGCGGGTGTGGTCGGTGGTGTGGTTGGCGGCGAGGGCGTCGTCGATCGATTGCTGGATGAGTGTTTGGGCGCGGGTGTGGTCGGTGGTGTGGTTGGCGGCGAGTGCGTCGTCGATCGATTGCTGGATGAGTGTTTGGGCCTTCGTCACTGAGGTGGTGTCGTTGCTCGTGTCGTCGCCGAACTGCGTCGCGCCGAGCACCGCCACGACTGCGACAGTGGCGAGGCCGGCGGGGACAACCCAGCGCCGGGCTCGCCGGCTGCGGGTAATTGAGTCGGGGTGGGGAAGGGTCGACGGACGGTGGTCGTACTGAACGGTCATGCCTCTGCTCCTTGTTCGAGCCACGCTCCATTGGCGTGGCATGGAGCACGATCCTCCGGTGAGGTTGTGGTCTTGCCGCAGCACGGCAAAAGCTCGGCAAACGCAGGCGGGAACGCCTTCACGCCCTGCTCAGCAGGTCGGTTGCGAGAAGTACTCCTCGCACTCGGCGGGGGTCAGCGACCGGGTCACCTTCGACCGCGCCAGGGCGACGAGATCGTCAGGGTCGAGCGGCATGGCCACCATCCCGCCTTCGTCGACATCCGTCCCGAGCCCGTACGTCGCGCCGACCCACACCATGCCGTCCTGCACAAGCGGGACGCCGACGTGCTCGCCGACATCGAACGACCACAATCGTGCGAACTCTGCGTCCGCTCGGTAGGCCTCGACTCGTCCGTCCTGGCGCGTGACGATGACGATCTCGTCGTCTGGCCCGAAGGTGATCCCAACCCCTGGGGTCGCGTCTGACATCATCGCCGATGACGGCAGTCGAGGCCGCCGGCCCGCTCAGCGTGGCGAGGTCGAGCAGTGCCAGGTCGCCGCCGCAGCTCAGCGAAGCAATTTCGGTGTCGTCGTGAGATATCGCCACCGCCGCGACGCAATCCTGGCTGCGACCGGAGCCGAGGCGTCTGCCGGTTGCCACGTCGATAACCCTCACAGCCGAGAGTCTGGCCTCCATTCCCACGAGCACGTTGGAGGTGGGGATGATCGCCGTTCGACCGTCGGATGTGAAGGCGCCGCGCTCGCCGTCGACGAGGCCCCGAAGGGGATTGGTGAGTTGCTGGCCGGTCGTGGTGTCGACGATTGCAACGCGGTGTTGGCCGTCGGCCGGGCGACGCGTGCGGTACCGAGCACGGCCAGCTCCCCGTCGGCCGAGATCGCCAACGGACGGGTGAGGCCATCAGGACCAACCGCTCGCTGGTCGCGGGTGGCGACGTCCACGAATCCAACGGCAGTGCCGCGCTGGTACGGCGAGCGTCGAACCATCTCCACTCACGAGCGAGGGGGTTCCCTCCTCTCCGGCTGCGGCGAGCGAGATCCGCGATCGACCATGGGCATCGAAGATCTCGACGTCGCCGTCGGTCGCGCTCAAGATTCGGTCACTCGACGAGGTGATCGAGGTGACGACGGGAGCGATCTCGCTGGCGGGCCAGAAGCTGGCGCCGGCCTTGGGTTCAGAGAGATCCCAGATCACAGTGGAGTCTTCCTCGGCAAGCACGAAATGGCGATCAGCGACCCACGTCGCCGAGCTCCCGTCGACCTTGCCCACGTGCCCGTTGACGTTGTCCAGCCTGATGTAGAGGTTTGCCGCCGCCAGCTCGTCGACCAGGTCACCTGAGCTCGAGTCGAAGACGCGGATCGGCGTGAGATAGCCGCCGATCGCGACCAGCCGTCCGTCGGGGCTCTCGGAGACGAAGTGGAGCCCGGCCAAGTCGGGGTCGATGGACTTGACCTTCTCTCCGGTCTCGACGTCGTACTGAGCGACCGAGTCATCGGAGAGCACCCACAGCCCCTTGCCCGTCGCCGCCCATGCCGCATCGAGTCGAGTCGACGAGCCGACGGCGGTCCTCAGCTGATCCGGGGTCACGTCGCTCCAGCGCATCGTGTCGTACACGCTGATGCCCAACCGCTTGGCGAGGACCGCGAGGCGCGTCCCTGAAGGCGAAACAAACGCTTCCTCCGCCATCGCTTCGCTCTCCCACACCCTCCGACCAGAGTCGGGATCGGCCACGACCACACCGAACAGTCCGAGTTCGACGCTGGCGAACTCGGCGAACGCCAGTTGTCCGTTTCGGACCAGCAAGGGCCACACCGGCCGGTCCGAGACGGTGAGCGACTTGATGTGTTGGCCATTGGGCTTCCAGAACTCGATGACCCCGTCGAAGCGGCCGGTCATGACCACGCCGTTATCACGATCCCAGTTCGACCCGACGGCGGGCCCCTCCAGCTCGAATGTCGACATCACGGTGCCCGTTGCGGCTGTCACAATCGACACTTCTGTGCCCTGCCGGCGCCCGACTGCGAACATCGAGCGGTCTGGACTGGCTGCAACTGTGACGCTCGTTAGCAGCGTGACCTTGCCGAAGGTGTCGTCCACTGGAACGCGGGCGACGATGCGATGGTCGTACGTGGCCTGATACAGCGCACTCGTGACGGCGGCGGGATCGACCAGCCCCGCAGCTGTGAGCGAGTCATGTGCCTCGAGCGGCAGGAGGAGTCCAAGGTCGGGGTCGGCCAGCTCGGCCGCGTGCGCCATCGTCGCCCCGGCATGGTCGAGTGCAGCCGACTGTTCTGCCTCGACGCGCAGCTGTTCCGCAGCGGCCGCTGCGTCGGTTGCCGCCCGCGATTGTTCGGCCGCCGTCGCAGCGGCGTCGTCGGCACGATTGCGTTGCACGATCGCCACCGTGGCCGCGATCAGCGCCGCGACTGCGAGTGTCGACACCCCGACCAGCAAGCGGCGCCGCCGCTTGGTCCCGGCAGCGTTGCTTTGGTGCTCGTGCCGGCGGGAAGCTTCGACGAATGCCCGCTCATCGGCGGTCAAGCGCACCGGCGAGGAGCCGATCCACTGTTCGTAGTGTTCGAGCCGGACGCCCGAGATCAGGAAGCTGGGATCGCGGTCGCCTAGCAGCCACTCCGTCGCGGCCGACTCCAAGCGCCGTTCGGTACGAAGGTCGTCGCGTCGTTCGTCGATCCACTGGCGATAGCGCGGCCACTCCCGGATCAGCGCTTCGTGGGCAACCTCGACGGTCGGTCCGCGCGTGATCGGATCACGGTCGAACGAGAGCAAGCGGAACGAACCGAAGGCGTCGATCACGGTCTCGAGCGTGCGTAGATCGACGCCGAGGCCTTCGAGCTCGGTGCGCCTGACTCGGCGGCGGGTGTCGTCACTCTCGTCTCCACACGTGCACCAGACGGACGAACACCTCGCGTGCCGCCTCACGGCTGGCAGAGGGCAGGCTCGAGAAGATCTCTTCGGCGCGCGTCGCCAGGGCGCCGACGACGCCGCCGGTACTCCGGTACGCGGCGATCGTCAGCAGATTGCCTTCCCGGTGATCCGCCAGTTCCGTGGAGCGCGTATTGCATCATCGGGAGCGCGCCGGGTTGATCGGCGACATCGCGCAGGATCGTCGGAATCAGACCCGGCTCGATCTTGAGCCCGACGCGACGTGCGGGCTCACTGATCGCTTCGGCCAGACTCGACTCATTCGGGAAGCGTCACCGTGGTCATCGACGACTTCAGCAACTCCCCGAACTCCGGATACGTCAGCGGCCGGTCGAAAAAGTCGGCCCGAAGGGTCACCACTACTCGCACCCGGTGTTGGTCGTCGGTGGCAACGGTCGACAGGTTTGCGAGGAACGCCCGACGCACCGACTCATCGGCGGTGAGCGCGAACAGCTCCTCGAACTGATCGATGATCAGTACCAGATCTGTGTCGTCGCCCGGCAGGATGCGCTTGGCGGCTCGCAACAGCCCGCCATCGTCGGCGCTGAGTTCTGCGAGCAGCCCGGCCGGGCGGTCGACGGCGACGCCCATCAGGGCGGACTCCAGTTCCTCGAACGGATACATACCCGGGAACATCTCGGCGACCACGAGGTCGCGCTCCGAACCGAGATCGCCGGCGCCGGCAGGCGGGCACCAACCCGGCCTTGACGAGACTCGACTTCCCCGAACCCGACGGACCGACGACGGCGGTGAGACCGTTGTTGGAGACGCGCCCGATCAGCTCGCGCACGAGATCGTCCCGACCGAAGAAGTCGATCGCATCGGTCTCGCGGAAGGAGCGCAGGCCCTTGAACGGGTTGCGAGTGTCAGAACCTGAGCGCGCCTCAGCAGTCGAGACGACGTCTGCTCCGAAGCATTGACGGAGGCAACGCAGGTAGTCGGCGACGCGTTCGAATCGGCGAGCTGGGATCCGGGTCGGTACCGCGGCTGGATCAGCTCGGCGAAGCCCGCTGGTAGCTCGACGCGTGTGAACACAGCGTCCTGCGGGCCGGTGCCAGTGAGCATCTCGCACGTGATCACCGTCAACCCACGGATGTCGGCCGCCACCCCCTTCGACTCTGCCTCGGCTGGCGCTGACCCGAGGCCGACGGCCGTCGATCACGAAATCCGACAAGTAGGCGTTGCCGTCGTCGTCGAGAAGCACGTTCGCCGCACGCACGTCTCCGTGCACGACGCCCCGTCGGTGGGCGTATCCGAGCGCTGAACCGATCTGATCCAGGAGATGAAGTGCCGCCGGCGGCCGCCACAGCGACCGCTCGAGCGCCCGTTCGAGAGTGCCGCCGCGCATCAAGGGCATCGCCACGTAGGCGCCTCCGGGATCCCGCCAGTAGTCGTACAGGCCGACGATGTGCGGATGAGCAGAGGTCAGCCAGCAGTTGGCACGAGGCATCGAAGTGTTTGACGAAGTCGGGTTGGTTGGCCTCGGCGGGCGGGATCACTCTGAGCGCCACCTCCCGGCCGATCGAAGCCTGATAGGCCCGGAAGACTCGTCCGTCACCGCGCCCGCCGAGCCGCTCGCGGAGCTCATACCCCCGGATGTTCCGTCCGCTCGCGGAGAGCGCGCCGCCGGACGAGATCGCCGACGGATGTGTTGTCGTGACAACGAAGTCGAGCTCGTCCGACTGGTCGAGGATCTGTTGGTACAGCAATCTGAGCGCAGGTCCGGGATCCAGACCCAGTTCGTGGCCAGCATCAGCCGGGTCCGCTCATATGCTCGCAATGCCTCCGTCTGACGCCCGGAGCGGTACAAGACCAGCATCTGCAGCACACGCAGCCGCTCGCGGAATGGGTGCTCGATCGTGAGCGTCTCCAGTTCGCCGAGCACGGCGTCGTGACGACCGACCCGGAGATCGGCGTCGATGCGTTGCTCGATAGCGCGTCAGCCGGAGCTCGGTGAGTCGCATCGCCTCGGGACGGATCGCCTCTTGGTCGGCCACATCGGCGTACGGCGGACCAGTCCACATCTGCAGGGCGGTTGCCAACGCGTCGCCGGCTTCGGCTGGTGACGATTCCACGAGCGTCGTACCGCGAACCAACTCGGCCTCGAACCGGACCGTGTCGATCGACATTCGAACCGGATCGATGTCGGTAGCCGGGCGCGAGTAGTCTGGAGCGGGAACAGTGTACCGAGACTTCGCCGGAGATTCGAGATGTGGACTTGCACTGTCTTGCGGGCGGTGACCGGAGGTTCGTCTCCCCACAATCCGTCGATCAACCGCTCGGTCGAGACAATCGACCGGCGGCCGCGACAAGCAGCGAGAGCAACAATCGTGGCTTGCTCCCTCCAGGGTCGAGGTGGCCGTCGGGGCCCTCGACGGAGATCGGACCGAGCACGCGTACCTGGTACTGGAACTCAGCATCGACCGGCACAGGACCTCCCTCGGGGATAGTTCACCACGTCGGTAAAGGTTCGGTTTACCGATCGCCCGCACACGCCCGCCGGCTGCATCGTCAACGCATTGCGAGCGATGCCGTCAGGCGACGCAGTCGACGTGGACGATGCCGGCGAAGCCTTCGTAGTCCCACTCGACATTCCCGTCACCATGCAAGGCGAGATCGGGGAACCGGCGGGCGAGCGTCTCGAAGGCGATACCGAGGCCGAGCTTTGCCAGGCTGGCGCCGAGGCAGTAGTGGGCGCCGGCGCCGAAGTAGAGCTGCTTGCCGGCCACTCGGGCGACGTCGAGCTCGTGCGGGTTGGCGTAGCGGCGCGGGTCGCGGCAGGCGGCGACGATGCTGGCACTCGCCACCTGACCGGCGCGGAGCTGCACGTCTTGGCACACCATGTCGTCTCCGGCGAGCCGGGCGACGTTCTGCGCCGGCGGCGAGAAGCGCAGCACTTCGAGCACGGCCGACGCCGCCAGCTCGGGCTCAGCTGCGAGGCGACCGAGCTGACCGTGGGCTAGCAGTTGATAGGTGCCGGTGGCGATGCCCTTGGCCGTGGCCTCGAGGCCGGCAAAGACCATGTTGCAGGCGAGCGCCCGGATCTCGTCGGCCGACAGCGACTGCTCGACGTCGTCGGTCACGAGTATCGACACGAGATCGTCCTGCGGGTCGGCCCGGCGTTCGGACAGCAGGTCGTCCATGTAGTGCTGGATCTCGACCGCTGAACGCTCGGCGCGTGCCACCAGCTCCGGGCTCATGAACGGAAAGAAGGCGCGGGCGAGGTCGAACGCCCACACCGCGGCCTGATCAGCGTCCTCCTCGGGGATGCCGACCAGCGTCGCCGCCACCCGGGCTGCGTATGGCTTGGCGAACGTCGGCCAGAGATCGAACGTCTGCCCCGGCGTGATGCGATCGGCGAGCCGATCGGCGATGTCGCGCAAAGCGCTGTCGAAGCGTTCCACGCGCTTGGGGGAGAACTCACGCAGCACCACCCCTCGGATGCGTCGATGGTCGTCAGAGTCCTTGGCGAACATCAGGTGTGTCCAGAGCTCCCAGAGTGGCCCGTCGGTGACGCCCGAGAGGTGCAGCGTCGGCAGTGCGACGGCGACGAAGCGCGGGTCGTTGAGCACGCCCTCGACGTCGTCCTCCGACATGAAGGCGACGACCGCGGCCGACTCGTCGGTGATGACCTCCGCGCCGCAGGCGATGATGCGCGCCTCGGCCTCGGCGTGAGACACATCGGGCGAGAACGGTGACTCGCTGATCGGGAACACGTACGGCTCACGCATGGCGCCCTCCAAGTGCGAGGTGGTCGAGTTGTTGTATGACGGCGTCGGTCATCTGCGATGTCGCCAGCACGGTGTCACCCGGTGCCGCGAGATCAGCGGTGCGGGCGCCGGCATCGAGCGCCGCTTCGACGGCTCGCTCGAGCAGCAACGCGTCCTGCGGGCGATCGAGCGAGTGGCGAAGGCACATGGCGAAGCTGAGGATCGATCCGAGCGGGTTGGCGATCCCCTGGCCGGCGATGTCGGGCGCGCTGCCGTGTATCGGCTCGTACAGCGCCGATCGTCGGCCGTCGGAGCGGCGCGGCCCGAGCGAGGCCGAAGGCAGCATGCCGAGCGAGCCGCTCACCATCGCCGCGCAGTCGCTGATGATGTCGCCGAACAGGTTCTCGGTGAGGATCACGTCGAACTGACCGGGATCGCGCACGAGTTGCATGGCGCAGTTGTCGACGTACAGGTGGGTGAGTTCGACGTCCGGGAACTCCTCCGTGTGCACCCGCACGACCACCTCGCGCCAGAGCGCCCCGAACTCCAGCACGTTCGCCTTGTCGACCGAACACACCGAGTTGCGCCGAGTGCGGGCGAGCGCGAACGCGTCGCGGGCAACGCGCTCGATCTCTGGTGTGGTGTACACGATCGAATTGACGGCGCGCTTCGTGCCGTCCGGCAGTTCGGTGATCCCGCGCGGCTCACCGAAGTAGGCACCACCGCACAGTTCGCGGACGATGACCATGTCGACCCCGCGCGCCACCTCGGGCCGCAACGTCGATGCGCCGAGCAGCGGCTCGTAGGCGCGCACCGGGCGCAGGTTCTGATAGAGGACGAGCTGCTGACGCATCTCGAGCAACCAGTCGACCTTGCGCTCTTCGGCAGGGATGTCGGTGTATCCCGGTACATCGATCGCGCCGAACAGGATCGCGTCGGCATCGACGATGTGCTGCCACGTCTCGTCCGTCATCAGCGTGCCGCGTTCCTCCCACGCGCGCGGCCGAAGGGCTCCTCGTGGATGTCGGCCTGCACGCCACGTTCGGCAACGAACCACTCGACGATCCGCACTGCCTGGGGGACGACCTCGGCGCCGACACCGTCGCCGGCAAGGATCAACAGTTGGGGCACGAGGATCTCCTTGGTCGTTCGGTAGTTCCACGGGCGGGCGTCGGCGTCCGCCGTCTCGAATGCGCGAATGCTGGGGGCGAGCTTGAGCGTCAGGCCGATGTCGTCGAGACCCTCCAGCAGCGCCTCGCGCCGTTCCGGATCGAACTCGAAGGCGATCACGCGTCCGGCGGGCGTGGTGAGGCGCTGCCCGACGAGATCGACCGTCATCGGTCGGATCGAGGGCGGCGTCGGCGATCTCGGTGGTGATCCGCTCCACCTCGTCGGCCGGAAGCGTGAGCGGGAGCACACCGTTCTGGAAGCAGTTGGCGCGGAAGATGTCGCCGAAGCTGGGCGCGATGACGCAACGAAAGCCGAACGCCACCGTGGCCCACACCGCGTGTTCGCGCGAGCTGCCGCACCCGAAGTTCTCACCGGTCACCAGGACCTGGGCGCCTTCGAAGCGGGGCTGGTTGAGGGCGAACGCCGGGTCGGGCGAACCGTCGGGCAGGTACCGCCATGCCTCGAAGAGGTACGGCCCGAGTGCGGTGGGCGCGTGGTCGATCAACCGGTTGATCGGGATCAACACGTCGGTGTCGATGTTCGCCCGCGGCACGGCGACCGCCACACCCGTGACCGTGGTGAACGGCCTCACGCAGCGCCCATGCCGGGTGCGGCGATGGCGCCGGCGATGGCGCTGGCGGCGGCGGCGGTTGGACTGGCGAGATGGGTGCGCGCCTCTGGGCCCTGGCGGCCGACGAAGTTGCGGTTGCTCGTCGACACCGAGCGTTGACCGGGGCCGACCCGCTCGCCGTTGGCGGCGAGGCACATCGAACAGCCCGGCTCGCGCCACGCGAATCCGGCGTCGAGGAACACTCGATCGAGCCCCTCCGCCTCGGCCGCGCGCTGGACGTCGACTCGACCCCGGGACCACCCAGGCCTGACCCCCGACGCGAGACGTTGCCCGTGCACCACCTCGGCGGCGGCGCGCAGGTCGGAGAGGCGGCTGTTGGCACAGGAACCGATGAACACCCAGTCGATCGGCGTGCCGGCGATCGGTTGGCCCGGCCGCAGTCCCATGTACTGCAGCGCTGCCTCCATGCCGCGACGCCGTTCGGCGTCGGGTTCGGAAATCGGGTCGGGTACCACACCCGTGGCGATCGGGAGCACCTGATCGGGAAGCGTGCCCCACGTGATCATGGGTCCGACCTCACTGACGTCGAGCGAGTGCTCCGCATCGAACGTGGCATCGTCGTCGGTCGGCAGCCGGCGCCAGGCTCGAACGGCCTCGTCGAACAGTTCGCCCTGCGGCGCGAGGGGACGGCCGGAGAGGTATTCGAACGCCGTGTCGTCCGGAGCGATCATGCCGATCTTCGCCCCCATCTCGATCGACATGTTGCAGAGCGTGAGGCGCGCCTCCACCGGCAGGGCGCGCACGGCTGAACCTGCCCACTCGACGGCATGCCCACGTCCGGCGGCGACACCCAGCTCGCCGATGGCGAACAGCACGAGATCCTTGGCGGTCGCGCCCGCGGCGAGGGTGCCGTCCAACCTCACCCGCATCGTCTTCGGACGCTGCTGACGGATCGTCTGAGTGGCGAGCACGTGCGTCGCCTCGCTGGCCCCGATGCCCCAGGCCAACGCGCCCAACCCGCCATGTGTGCAGGTGTGGCTGTCGGCGCACACGATCAGCATGCCGGGATGGGTGATGCCCAGCTCGGGTCCGATCACGTGGACGATGCCCTGACCCGACTGGCCGATGTCGAACATGCGGATGCCGGCCGCGGCGCAGCGACGACGCATGTCACGCAGCAGCACGCCGCCGGCGGGGTTGGTGTCGGTGGTGCGACCGGGTGCTGACGAGATCGCATGGTCGGGGGTCGCGAACGTGAGGTCGGGCCGGCGGACCTGCACATGAGCCGCCTCCAACCGCGCCAGATCGGGACCAGCCTCCAGGTCGTGGATCAGGTGCCGGTCGACGTGGAGCAGGGACACGCCGCCTGGGAGCACGGAGATCTCGTGCGCCTCCCAGATCTTGTCGAACATCGTGCGCGCGGTCATCGCCGAACGACTTGCCTCATCCCGTCGACCCTCCGGCACACCCGCCCTACGTTCATCGTGCTCATCATTGCCCCTGATCGCTCCGTCTGCCCGACCGATCGTTCTGCGGTGGCCACCGCCACGTGTTGGCGGCGTTCGCTCGCCCGGCGTCTCAGGTGGCGCTTCGCAGGGCCGTGGCGCGGCGAGGGGTCGGCGATGACTTCGGCGAACACCAACTCGGCAGCGCCGATCAGGCGGGCGTCGAGTCCGAGCTCGCTGCGGCGAATCCGGCCGGCCTGCCACGGCGCTGCGATGGCGACGCCTTGTGCGGCCTCGATGACGGGCTGCTCGAGGAACGGAGAGAGCTCCGTCTCAACAGCGCCACATTCCGCTGAGCTCATCTCACTCCTCGACGATGAAGGCGGTGACCATGCCGAACATGCCGTCGGCACCTTCGGCGTGGGTGAGGATGTGACAGTGCCAGGCCCACACGCCGGGGTCCGTCAGGTTGTACAGGACGGTGTAGCGCTCGCCGGGGGCGATGTTGATCGTGTCGCCGGGAATCGGTACGAGCAGCGACTTGCCGTCCTTGGCGATGATCCAGCCGAGCGGCTGGTGAAGGTGCATCGGGTGCGCCAGCAGACCCTCGTTGTAGTAGTTGACCATCACGGTGTCGCCGACCTTCCCCGTGTAGGCCTCGGTGGCCGGGAAGCTCTTGCCGTTGAGCGACAGGCCGATCACACCGGCGTCGTTGAGCACCATGTTGATCGTCTGGTCCGGCTCTGCGGCGAAACCTTGTTCGAGCAGCTCCGGCGGTGTCTCCATGCGGCCGACGGTGAACGCGCCGAACAAGCCGTCGAGCACTTGGTCAGCCCCGTTGTGTGAGTGGTAGATCCCGACCGCGGGTTCGACTGCCTCGAACTCGTACGTGAACGACTCGCCCGGCATCACCGCCGGTTGGGTGAACGGCGGGACGCCATCCATCGAGTTGGGAACGCGGATGCCGTGCCAGTGGATCACCGTGCCCACCGGCAGCTCGTTGTGGAGCACGACTCGCACCAGATCGCCGACCTCGACGTGGATCTCGGGCGCCGGGACGGTGCCGTTGTAGGTGTACGCCTGCACGACGTTGCCCGGCTCGACCTCCCAGTCGACGATCTCGGCGGTGACGTCGAAGACCTTGTACCCGTCGTCGGACACCGTGTAGTCGAGCAGCCGGCCGCCGAACTCACCCTTGTCCTCTTCGACGAAGCGCATCGCGCGGGCATCCATCGCCGCCTGCATCTCCTCCGCCGAGTTGTAGCCGTGGAAGTGGTCCTCGCCGGCACCGTCGCTCGACCCGGCAACTTCGTCGTCGGGCATCACGCCGCCGTCAGCGGCCACCATCAGCGTGCCCTTCATGCCGGCGTCGGCATGGCCGGCGATCTCGCACAGCATCGGATACTCACCTTCGGTGAGTGTGCCGAGATCCAGGTCGGTGGTGGCGCCTGGTTGCAGGTCGGGGATGCTCTCGCCGGCGACGGACAGGTTGTGCACCATCGAGTCGGTGTTCGTGATTCGCAAGGTGACCGGCCCGGCGGGCGCCATCAGGTGTGCCGGATTCAATGCGAGCGCACCGAGCTCGAGATCGAGCACCGTTGCCGCCTCCGGTGCGACACCGATCCCGCCGGCCGAGCCGGCGTCGCTGTCTCTGCTCCGACCGAGTGCGAAGAACCCGAGCACCAATGCGCCCAATGCGACGAGGACCGCGATCCAGTTGAGGAACGGGCGGTCACCCGATGTGTTCGAAGGTTGCGCGGGCGCCGGTTCGGTGGTCATGAGAGCCCAGTGTCGGGCACCGCCGGCCCCTCACGTAGGGCCGAGTGGTCCACGCGACCGGGACCAAAGTCCTTCGTTCCGGTTCGATGGCATCGTCAGTCGGGGCCGGATCGGCGTGGGACCGGGTCGCCGGCGTGATCGGCGGCGCGATCGACGACGAAGAACCGTCGACCGGTGACCTGTTCGGGGATGATCCGGACGAAGTGGTGCCGAGGCGACGCGTTCCAGGGGTACAGAGGCAGGTCGAGGGCGTCGAACAACTCGTACTGGTCGGCGATCTCCACCGCCCGTCCCTTGACCACGACACTCCACGCCACCCCGAGGTCCTCGCCATCGACCTCGAACGCCACTGGCGACTCCATCACCACCGCTGCCAATTTCGTGCCTTCCGCCGTGCGAAACACGATCGTGCCGTGGTCGGCGACGTAGTTGACCGGGAAGATGTCGGGTCGACCACCGACCGAGATGCCGAGCCGCCCGACCTCGTTCGCTCTCAGCAGGTCCCAGCATTGGTTCGCCAGCAGCACTTCGATCGACTGACCGGTGTTCGCCATGCAAGCATCATCTGCCGCCGGGAGCTCGCGCGCAACGGCCGAAAGACCCGGCATCGGCCGGTCCAGCTCGAGTCGAATCGATGCTGACCCGCGCACCCACCACGACGAAACCAGCTCGGTGGGCGCAGGTGGACGCAAAGCCTCAGCGTTCCTCTGGTGTCCTACGGTAGGTAGGTGCTGGAGAACTACTCCGTTCGCGCTCAGCGTGTCGTGTCGTTGGCAACCGTCGAAGCGCAACAGCTCGATCATCCGAGGGTCGGGACCGAGCACCTCCTGCTCGGCCTGCTGTCGGACGATGGCGACGCGCCGGCGGAGATACTGCGATCCGCCGGTGCGAGCCTCTCCGCCGCCCGCCACATGGTGGCCGAGCTGGTGAACGCAGAGGCCGGATCACACGACGGCGAGGCGTTGCCGTTCACGCCTCGCGCCGAGCGTGCACTCGGTCGGGCGGGCCGGTTCGCCCGCCAGGAACGAGAGCCCGAGGTGACTGCAGGGCATGTCTTGCTCGGGGTGCTCGACGTCGAAGGCCTCGCCTGTCAGGTGCTGCGAGGGCTCGACGTCGACATCGGTCATGTCCGCGACGCGATCGTCAATACGAGCACCGAGCTCGCGCCGCATCGCATCGACCCACCACGAGCGGGCGAGCCGGTGCGACCACGGTGCCCCCGCTGCCGAGCAGTCCTCGACGGCGTGTTGACGGAGACGTTGGTGCTCGCGGCGACACGATGACGAGCCGCCGACGAGTGTCAGCGTGGTTCATTGCGCCGCCTGTGGCACGACGCTCGGGGTCCTACGGCCGGACACGCCGTAGGACGCCGAGACCGTTGGCACCAGTCAGATTGCTTGGTTCACGCGCGTATCGCTCCTGTCACCGAGTGGGTAGATCAGACCTTTCACCAACTGGACTGACCGGCTATCTCAAGCCGATCGGTGAGCAGACTGTGCAAGCGAGGAGGATCTCATGAGTGCCGCCGGATGGACCATCGCCCTGATCGGAATCGCGATTGCGGTCGTCATCGCCATCAGGCTGGAGCGATCCCGTCGATGACAGGGTGATCCCGGCGCTACAGGGCTGGGAACACGGTGTCCCAGTCGTTCGCCATGCTCACGACGGTCCATCCGAGTCGGGCGCCGACATCGGTGATCGCTTCGGTCTCGGCGAACGTCTGGGCGGTGCTGACGTATCGGAACTCGCGCTCCTCGTCGTCGTGATCGATCAGGATCGCCAGCCCCGGTGTGTCAGCCGGTGCACGCCCATTCGAGCATCTCGCGGTCGCCGCCCGAGTTGCCGCCGGCGAGGATCGGGCGGCGGCCGAGCTGGGTCTGGATGTTGGTCACTTTGGCGGCGCCCTCGTTGGCGTCGCCGAGGAGGGTGCCGGTCCTGCGCAGTCTGGGCCGATCGTCGCTGTCTCGGCTGAACTCGTACTTGATCAGCGTTCCGACCACGAGCTCCGCCGGTACGTCATACAGGTCGTCACTGATCGCCCGCACGAACTCGGTGCCGCCACCTGTGACGAGCGCGACCGTGAAGTCGCGCCGGCGGAGCTCGTCGAGCAGCTCGAGCATCGGTTGGTACACGATGGCTCGAAACGGGCGGCCGAGCGCGGCGTGCGACGCCCGATCGACGAACGCTCGCGCGAGAGCCGTGAACTCCTGCGGTGACAGCCCTTCGAACAGTCCGGTGAGGGCGAATCCGATGCGTGGCAATCCGAGCTCTCCCATCGCCGCCATGTCGCCGCTGAGCACGGCCGCGAACTCCGGAACCTCGGCCATGCTCGCATCGGCCGCCACGCGTGTCTTCAGTTCGTCGACGAGGAAGTCGAACTGCACGTACGTCGGACGCTCACACCACAGCGTGCCGTCGTTGTCGAAGCAGGCGAACCGATCGGCCGTGGGGACCGACGTTGACTGGTCGAGGAATTCGATGATCGCCTCGCGTACGGCGCCAGGGCGCCACGACGGCAGGATGTCGGCTCGGTCTGTCATGTCGTCTCCTTCTCCGCGGTCGGGTCGCCCGCGTCACGTCGAATGCAACGGAATCCGAGGTGACTCATGCCGGTGTCGATCATCTGCGGGCCGCCTCGCCGCCGGTCGGTATCGCAGGCAGTAGTTGTCGGCGCAGAGGTGCGAACCGCCCTTGATCACCTTGCGAGGGATGCGGAACTGCGGCTGGCCGGGGTCGTAGCTCGCCTCGAGTTCGCCGCCCTGCGGGTCGGACGGTGCACAGCACGGCTTGTCGTTGGTATCGGGATGATGGCTCGACCACCAGTCGTCGGTCCATTCCCACACGTTGCCTGCCATGTCGAACAGTCCGAATCCGTTGGGAGGAAAGCTGGCGACCGGCGCCGTGCGCAACCAGCCGCTCTCGCCGGTGCTCCGCCAGGGGAAGTCGGATCCGTCCCACGTGTTGGCCATGATGCGCCCGCCCGGCCGTGCTTCGTCGCCCCACGTGAACGCCGCGCCTTCGAGCCCACCGCGGGCGGCGTACTCCCACTCGGCCTCGGTCGGCAAGCGCCATCCCGGCCCAGGAGGCGAAGGCGACAGCGTCCTCGTGGGCGACGTGCACGACCGGATGCTCGAGGCGATCGTCGATCGCGCTCGCCGGCCCCTCCGGATGCCTCCACGACGCGCCCGGTGTCCACGTCCACCACTGGTTGATGTGGCGCAGGTCGACCGGTCCCGGAGTGGGGTGGAACACGAGCGATCCGGGCACGAGGTTCTCGGCCGGCGCCCCCGGGTAGTCGGCCGGGTCGAGCGGCACGCTCGGCGACCGTCACGTAGCCGGTCGATGCCACGAAATCGGCGAAGCTGGCGTTGGTGACGGCGACGGCGTCGATCGCGAACGCGTCGACGTGGACACGGATGGGCCGGCGCCTCCTCCTCGTAGTGGACGTCGGAGCCGATCGTGAACGTTGCCGCCCGGCACGCGACCTGTGTCACGGACGCACGCCCGACGCAGCCGACCGGTCAGCTGCTGCCGGCACCGGCCTGCAGCTTCTGCCATCACCTTGTTGATGGTGAAGCTCGCCGGCTCCTGGCTGGGCGGGAACTCCATCAGGGTCTGCGACATCTTGAGCACGAACGTCTGCGCCGGCACGAAGCAGAAAGATGTGGTCGAGCATCCAGTCGTAGTACGTGTTCGAGGTGATGATGGCCCGCTCGTACGGATCGGTCTTGAGGTTGAAGATCCTCGGCACGCGCAGCTCGGTGTACGGCTCGGCCCAGATGTTGAGCGTGCCCTCCGCGCGCTGCTCGAGGAACACGAACTTCCAGTTGTCGTAGCGCAGCGCCGTGAGGTCGCCGTCGTCGGAGACGTAGAAGAAGTACTGACGCGGGCTCGTTGTGCGACGCGCCGGTGATGTAGTCGAGCATGGTTGAAGCCGTCGAGGTGGGCCTTGTAGGTCGTGCCGTCGAGCTCGGTGCCGGCCTTGAGGCGATCGGCGATGTCGGTGTCGCCGGCCGCGGCGAGCAGGGTGACGAACCAGTCGTTGTGGCTGACGATGCCATTGAGCGTCTGCCCGGCGGGGATGTGGCCGGGCCAACGGACCATCGCCGGCACGCGGTAGGCGCCCTCCCAGTTCGAGTTCTTCTCGTTGCGGAACGGGGTCATGCCGGCGTCGGGCCACGAGTTCATGTGCGGACCGTTGTCGGTGGAGTACATCACGATCGTGTTCTCGGCGAGCCCGTTCTCATCGAGGAAGTCCAGCAGCTCGCCGACGAGCTCGTCGTGGTCGCACATCGTGTCGTGGTACTCCGATTGCCAACGTCCGGCCTTGCCCTTGCTGCCGTCTTTGATGTGCGTGCGGAAGTGCATGTGCGTCGTGTTGACCCAGGCGAAGAACGGGGTGTCGTTGCCGATCGGCGTCGGTCATGAACCGCAACGCGTTGGGGAGGATCTCGCTCGTCGTCGATCGTCTTCATCCGCTCCTTGGTGAGCGGGCCCGTGTCCTCGATCCGCTGCGTGCCGTCGCCGTTGGCCCACGAGTGGATCACGCCACGGGGGCCGAAGTTCTTGCGGAAGTTGGGGAAGTCCGCCTCGGGCGGGTAGTCGTCGAGCTCCGGCTCCTCCTCGGCGTTGAGGTGGTACAGGTTGCCGAAGAACTCGTCGAAGCCGTGCACGGTCGGCAGGTGCTCGTCGCGGTCGCCGAAGTGGTTCTTGCCGAACTGACCGGTGGCGTAGCCGTGCGCCTTGAGCGCCTTGGCGATCGTCGGGACCTCCGCCTGCAGGCCGATCGGCGAGCCCGGCAGGCCGACCTTGGTGAGACCACTGCGATACGGGTTCTGGCCGGTGATGAACGCGGCCCGCCCGGCAGTGCAGCTCTGCTCGCCGTAGTAGTCGGTGAACAGCGCGCCCTCGTCTGCGATCCGATCGATGTTCGGAGTGCGATAGCCCATCACGCCGTGGCTGTAGCAACTCAGGTTGCGTCTGCCCGATGTCGTCGCCCCAGATGATCAGGATGTTCGGCTTGTCGGCCACGCGCCTCCTCGTCGACAAGGCCTCGACCAGGGGGCGAGGCCGCCCCCGGACAGTAACGCAGCGGTCGAATGCCTCTCGATGGGAGCTGAACGGCGATCAGGGAGCTCGATGTGGTGGTCCTGTCGATCGGCGATGGCCTCACCGTTGCACCTCGCCGGACTCCACGTGTCGTCGCGGCAGCCGTGTTCGCGATGGCCTCGCGATTGATGCAGACTCGCTGCGGAACCTGCGCCGTCGACTCTCGGGGATCGGCAGCGCGCGAACCACACGGCAACCAGTGCGATGACGATTTCCACCAGCGTCGAGACGGCGCCGAGCCACGAGCGAGTCCGCCAAGCGGTCTCGGCGACGTACGTGGCGTTCGGCGGGGCCGGCGTGGCGATGGCCACCTGGGCGTCTCGCATCCCCCAGGTCCGCGATCGCCTGGGTCTCGATCCCTCGTCACTCGGGTTGGTGCTGCTCGCCGTGGCCGCCGGATCGCTGGTGTCGCTTCCGATCTCGGGACCGCTCGTCGGGCGCTTCGGCTCGCGCCGGATCGTCGCCGCCATGGCCGCCCTGTTCGGCGTGGGCATGACGACGGTCGGCATCGGCTACCAGGTCGGAGTGGCCCTGGTTGTGGTCGGCCTCTTGATGGTGGGTTTCGCCGCCGGTGCGTGGGATGTGGCGATGAACGTCCATGGAGCCTTCGTCGAGCAACTGCTGGGCCGTTCGGTCATGTCGCGCTTCCACGCCGGCTTCAGCCTCGGCACGGTGGCGGGAGCGCTGGTCGGAGCGGCGATGGTCTTCGGGGATGTATCGGTGACTGTGCATCTGATCGTGGTCGCCCTCGTGGTGTCGGCCACCGTCGTGTGGTTCACGCGCTGGTTCCTCGCCGAGCACGATCAGCCGAACGCGCCTGTGGCGCCGATCGACGACGGCATTGCCGACTGCTCGAGCGCCGAGGCGCAGCCGGTGCGCGGCCACTTCGCGTCGTGGGCCGAGCCCCGAACGGTGCTGATCGGGGTGTTCGTGCTGGCCTTCGCCTTCGCAGAAGGGGTGGGCAACGACTGGATCGCCGTCGCGGTGATCGACGGCTATGACACTCCAGAGGCGGTCGGCACGCTGGTCTTCGCCATGTTCCTGGCGGCGATGACGCTCGGGCGATGGTTCGGGCCGGCGCTGCTCGACCGCTACGGGCGCACGCGAGTCGTGCGTCCGATGGCGTTGATCGGCATTGCCGGGACATTGCTGTTCGTGTTCGCGCCGGTCACGTGGTTGGCACTCGTCGGCGCTGTGCTGTGGGGTCTGGGCACGTCGCTCGGGTTCCCGGTCGGCATGAGCGCCGGGGCTGACGATCCCGCCCTGGCCGCCGGTCGGGTGAGCGTGATCTCGACGATCGGCTACTGCGCCTTCCTGGTCGGTCCGCCTCTGATCGGCCTGCTCGGTGACTACTCGAGCGTCCTGCGTGCCCTCCTGGCGGTGGCAGCCTTGCTGGCGCTGGCGGTCATGCTGGCTTCGGTGGTCGAGCCGCCTGATTCGCCAGCGGCCGCCGATCGCAGTTGACAGGGGGCGATCTCGTCGGAGTGGTTTGGTCACCCTCCCGATGGGTACCGCTCGACGATGACAGCAGACGAACACGACAAGCCACTCGACGAACTCCTGGAGCCTGGTTCGACGTTGATGGTCGGCACCGATGCACCCGCAACCGAGCTCGAGTTTCGGCCACTCACGGTCGCACGGTGCGACGGGGCGGTCATCGAGATCCTGCTCGACACGAATGAGGACTGGGTCACGTCGCTCGGCGATGGCGATCGGGTGTACGTGACGATGAGCGACACGCGGAACAACACCTGGGTGTCGCTCCGTGGGACCGCGTCGACGACGACCGACCCCGAACTGATCGACGAGCTGTGGAACCCCTTCGCAGGCGCCTACTTCGACCAGGGACGCGAGACACCGGGGATCGCCGTGATGCGGATCGACGCCGACCAGGGCCGCTACTGGACGACCCCGTCAGGCCGCGTCGGCAACCTGATCTCGATGGTCAAGGCCAAGCTCGGCGGTGCCGAGCAATCCGGTGAGCACGGAGACGTCCGGCTCTGAGCTGAGCTACGCCAGATTTCGATAGGCCGTGATCGACAACGTCGTTCCGTCGCGGGCGACGTCGATGTCGTCGCACACGGCACGCACGATTCCGAGGCCGCGGCCGCCGACCTGGTCCGGCGGTGACATCGCCCAGGTACTCACATCGGCCAACGTGGCGTTCGGGCTGCTTTCACTCTCCACTGTCACGGATGCTCGTTGCCCGTCCGCGTGAACCGTCACTCGTACGGGTGATGGCAGCGCGTGCCGAACGGCGTTGGTGACGAGCTCGCTGGCGGCGAGCTGCAGGTCGCCTGAAACTGCGTCGGACACGGTGCCCGCGAGCGCCTCGTGCACGAACCGGCGAGCCGATGCCGGATCGCTCGTGCTGTCACCTGAAAGGGTCAGCATGCGAGGCCCGACAACCGACATGTCAGTTTCTACCCAAAGATCGGTCGCCGTAGCCGTCGGTCGATCAGCGCGGCTGCGATGGAATGGTCTCGGCACCGACATCGATCGCTGCGGGGACCGCCCGTTCTGCTCGGCTACGTCGCGTCGAGGTCGGCGTGGTCGATCGCCGGTGCTGTGGAGGCTCCCATCATGCGGCCGGCGCGCATCACGGTGACCGGGCCGTCCTCGCTGACCACGATCACGGTGGCGTTGGGGTCGTCGGCGCTGTAGCGCCTGCCAGACGTGTGGCGGGTGCCCCGGAACCCGTCGACCTCGGCTTCGGAATGGGCGGTCGGGACGAGACGGACGCCGATGTGCCGCAACGTGCCGGACACGTCGATCAGGCTGGCGCCGTCGATCTGGGCGAGGGCGTGTCGGAGTGGGGCGAGGTCGGTCGCCTTGCAGACCTGCAGTGGCGGCGGGGCGGGCAACCGGTACTCGAAGCTCGACGTGAGGGTTTCGTCGGGGTGGTACACCAGGGTTGCGCCGATGCCACGCGCGCCGAGGTCGTGGACGGCGAACTCCAGCAGGGTCTCGAGCACCCGCTGGTCACCCGACGGGGTGCAGGCGTTGACGAGGTCGAACCAGGTCGACACGAGCGGCTCGTGGTGCCATTCGACCCCGTTCCATCGCAGCACGCCGAACGAACCGACGACTCGGACGGCGCCATTCGGGTGGCGTTGCACGACGACGGCCTCGAGCGCATCGGCGAGCACGACGAGGTCGCGCTCGGAGCCGGCGGGGCGATCGAAGACGGCCCAGGCGTCGTTGCCGGACGGCTTCCGGATCAGCCAGCTCGACTGTCCGTCGGCATAGATGCGGGCTGCGGCGGTGTCGGTATCGCCGACGTGACGCAGCGAGATGTTGAGCTCGGTCGCCCGCTCCCACGTGGCGGGATCGGTGGACGGCCCCACGACGGCGCCGTAGCTGGGCACCCGCCGCTCGTGCACGGTCGGTCGCAGGGCGTAGTCGATCTCGGCGAGCGCGACCGGATGCCACGGCAGGGACCCGTCGAGCTCGAGCCCGTGTTCCGCCAGCTCTTCGCGGAGCCGGCGCAGCTGCTGGGGCGAAGGCGAGCGCTTGGACGTCACAGGAACCAGGCTAGGAAGACTTCGAGTCAGTTTGCGCTGTCAACCTGGCCATGGTTGACTCCGTCGATGACCGAAGCTGCTGATTCAGGTGAGATCGACGCGATCATCGAGACGGAGCTCGTCGATGTCGACGGCGACGGCGTGATCGACAAGGTGACCGAGAGGACCACGATCGTGGCCGACGTCGACGGTGACGGCGTTGCCGACGTGATCCAGCACACCACCACCACGGCCTACGACATCGATGGTGACGGCGTGCCGGATGTGATCGAGTCGACCAAGGTCACCGGCGTCGACCTCGACGAGGACGGCTCGATCAGCGAGGACGAGATCGAGGTCGAGACCACGGTCGCCGTCCGCGAAGACCTGCTCGACGAGGGCGACGACACGCCCGCCTGATTCCGTTGCGTCAGTCGCGTCGGTCTTGACGGCGCTCTTTGCGCCGGCGGTGGCGCCGCAGGATGCCGAGCCCGAGCCACACGAACGCGCCGAGCACGGCGGAGGCGAGAACGAGCAGCCACAGCGGCCACGTGAAGTCCCAGACCAGAAAGTCGACCGTGACGTCCTCTGTGTTCTGGAACATGAACACGACCAGGATTCCGAGGCCGCCGAGCGTGGCGATCGCTCCGCCGCCGATCTTGCGGCCGTCGTTCTGGACCGGGGGAATGCTCTCTATCGTCATACGCGTACAACCTCCACAGACGGCCGCCGACGGTTCGTCAACCTAGTCGAACCGACGACGAGCACACGCGTGGTAGGAACGCTGACGTGAGAGCGATCCCGGTCGTCGACATCAGCGAGCATCTCTCCGGCGGCGACAGCAGCGTGGCCGCGGCCGAGATCGAGGCCGCTGCCACTGAAGTGGGCTTCTTCCAGATCGTGGGCCACGGCGTCGAGCGCCGGTACCTCGATGCCGTGTACGACGCTGTCGCTGCATTGACCGCGCTGCCGGAGGCGGTCAAGGAGGGACTGATCAGCCCGTCCGGTCATCCGTATCGCGGCGTCCACCTGAAACGCGACGACAGTGGCACCGTCCGTCAGGAACGGTTCCTCGCCACTCGCTACGACGATCCACAGGAAGCGATCGACAACGGTGTGGCGCCGGAGCTCGCCGACTTCTTCGACCCGAACGTATGGCCGGCCGAGGTTCCGGCGTTGCGCACCGCGGTGCGCGACCTGTTCGTGCAGTCGCAGGTGCTGGGTGGACGGATGATGCAGCTGTTCGCGCTCGCACTCGGACTCGAGCGGGACTACTTCACGCCGTTGATCGAGCCCAACGCGTCCAGCTTCGCCGCCAACCACTATCCCGCACGTCGCGCTCCACAGGCAGCCGATCCGGCCGTCATCTTCGCCGAGCACTCCGACGGCAACACGCTCACGATCCTCCATCAGCGGGGCGAGTACGAGGGCCTGCAGGTGCAGCGGCTCGACGCGGCGGGGGAGTGGATCCCGGTCCCGGTCCGAGAGGACGCGTTCGTCATCAACCTCGGCGAGTTGATGACACGCTGGACCAACGATCATTGGCCGGCGACCAAGCATCGCGTGGTGGCCGCCGCCGATCCGAGCGCCGCCCGCACCACGCTGACCACCTTCCACATGCCGGCGCTCGACACCGTGGTCGCACCGCTCCCGCCATGGGTCGGCGCCGACGGCCCCCGCTACCAGCCCGTCAACGGCTACGAATGGGAGCGCTCGCGCATACGCGACCGGTACGCCGGCACCACCGATGCCACGGGCTTGCGCCAGAGCGACAAGGTCATCGAATTCGCCCGCAAGCTCGGCGGCTTGACGATTCGCGCGTGTGATCGCATGCGAGCCGGATGTGAGCGGCGTCCCCGATGCTTGCTCCTCATGAACGCCACCTCCGTCGCCGAGCTCGGCACGATCTTGTCGATCTGGGCGCACCCCGACGACGAGACCTTCCTCGCCGCCGGCGTGATGGCGACAGCCCGCGACCTCGGCCAGCGCGTCGTGTGCGTCTCGGCGACGGCCGGCGAGCACGGGACCGACGAACCCACCGTCTGGCCGCCCAGCCGGCTGGGCGAGGTGCGCCGGTGGGAGGCGGCGGCGGCGATGGCCGTGCTGGGTGTCGACGAGCACCACATCCTCGGCCTTCCCGACGGCGGTCTCGACGGCCGAGACGCGGAGGGTCTCGCCTGGGTCGGTCAGCTGATCGACGACGTGAAGCCCGACACGATTCTCACGTTCGGCCCGGAGGGCGTGACGTACCACCCTGACCACATCGCCGTCCATCGCTGGGTCACCGCGGCGTGGTCGCAGCGCGATCGCCCGTGCCGTCTGCTGTACGCAGCCTCCTCAGCCGAGCACCTCGACCGTTTCCGCGACCTGTACGAGGAGTGGAACATCTACATGACCGACGAACGTCCCACGGGAGTGCCGGAAGATCGACTCGCCCTGCGGCTGCGTCTCGAAGGACGGGCACTCGACCGCAAGCTCACCGCCCTCCGGGCGATGGCCACCCAGACCAGCGGCGTGATGGCGGTCATCGAACCGGCGACGTTCGCCGCCGAGATCGCCGAGGAGTCCTTTGTCGATGCCTCCTCTGTCGAGGCCTCCCGTCGACCGATCCCGGTATCAGCGCTTGCCGCCGTCGAGCAATGAGACCACGGTGTCGTGGATGCCGGCGGCGTCGTAGCCGTGGTGGTGGTACAGCTCGGCTGGGGAGCCGATCACCGAGAACAGGTCGGGGATGCCGAGCCGCGCCAGCCGGCACGGCGATGCCCGACTTCGGCGACGCACTCGGCGACGGCCGAGCCGAGGCCGTTCGTGATCATGTGGTCCTCGACCGTGACGATCACGCCGGTCTCGGCGCGCCGCGCGCTCGACGGCGTCGACGTCGAGCGGCCTGACGGTGTGCATGTCGATCACGCCGGCGTCGATCCCGGCATCCGCCAGGCGGCTGCGCCGCCAGCAGCGCCTCGCGCAGCATCACGCCGGTCGAGATGATCGTGGCGTCCGAGCCCGTCGACCGACCCTGATCGCCGTGCCGATCTCGACCGACGTGGCCCTCGCCGTAGATGATCGGGTCGTTGCCGCGGCCGAGCCGGATGTACACGGGGCCGCGAATCGGCGTACGCCTGCTCGACGAACTGCGTCAGGTGGAGCGGATCGCTGGGCGCGATCACCGTCATGCCGGGCATCATCCGCATCGTGCCGATGTCTTCCATGCCGGCGTGGGTCGGCCCGGCGACGCCACCGCTCAGGCCGCCCATCGTGCCGACGATCTTGACCGGCAGGCCGGGGTAGGCGATGTCGCTGCGCACCTGCTCGTGGGCGCGCATCGAGGCGAAGGCGGCGAACGTCGTGGCGAACGGGATCTTGCCGTCGAGCGCCAGCCCGGCGGAGACGCCCATCAGGTTGGCCTCGGCGATGCCGACGTTGAAGAACCGTTCGGGGTGGGTGTCCTTGAAGCCCTTCAGCTGGTGCGACAGCATCAGGTCGGCGGTCAGGGCGACCACCTCAGGGTGCTGGCGGGCGAGCTCGACCAGCGCCTGGCCGTACACCTCGCGGGCGTTGGCGGCGCCCGCCGATCCGTCGATGGTGACGTCGACGACACTCACCGTGCCGACTGCCCCGGACGCCGCGTAGCGGGCGTCGAGCTCGGCGTAGCACTGCTCGAGCGTCTCGTCGTCGATCTGCCCGCTGTGCCACTTCGTGGTGTTCTCCATGAAGCCGATGCCGCGGCCCTTGACCGTGCTGGGCGACGACGACCGTCGGGCGATCGCCGCTCGGCGGCGGGCAAGCCGTCGACGACGTCGACGAGGGCCGGCGATGTCGTGGCCGTCGACCGTCGACGACGTGCCAGCCGAAGGCCGCGAACTTGGCGTCGATCGGGTTGACGCGCATCACGTCGTCGGTGACGCCGTCCATCGTCATGTCGTTCTTGTCGACGAAGGCGACGATGTTGCCGAGCCGGAAATGGGCGGCAGCCATGACCGCCTCCCAGACCGATCCCTCGTTGAGCTCGCCGTCGCCCATCAACGTCACGACCCGGTTGCGTGCGGCCGTCGAGGCGAGCCGCGAGCGCCATCCCGACCGCGACCGACAAGCCGTGGCCGAGCGAGCCGGTCGACGTCTCGACGCCCGGCAGGTGGTTGCGGCACGGATGCATGCCGAACCGGCTGCCGAGCGCGCCGTACGTGGCGTAGATCTCCTCGACGTCGAAGAAGCCGCGGTTGGCCATCGAGATGTAGAGCGCGCCGGCGCCGTGACCCTTGCTGAGCAGGAACCGGTCGCGGTCGTCCCAGGTCGGGCGCTCGGGGTCGACCTGCATCAGGTACTCGAAGATCACCGTCATCAGGTCGGTCATCGACAGGTCGCCGCCGATGTGCAGGTTCGTGCGGTTGGCGAGGCGCAGCAGCCGCTTGCGCATCTCGAGCGCCTTGCCCTCAAGCCGTTGCAACGGTCGCGGCGTCTGCCATGGTGCTAGGCCGATGTGTCGTCATGCACGGCCAGTGCGCGATGTCACGCGTGGCGGCGCGCGCCGTGTTCGCCACCACGGGACCGGGCGCTGGGTCGCGTCCGGCGCCACAGCTACGGTGCGGCGCCATGTACTACGTCGACGGGCAGTTGTTCCACGTCGGGCTTCGGGTCGCACGACCTCGCTGCGGCGATGGACGAGTTCGGCGCCTCGTTCGGGGTGTCGTGGTGTGCCGTTCGCGACTGGCCGATGGACATCTGGTTGCCCGGATCGCGGCTACACGTCGATGCCGATCGCGCTGACGTTCTCGACCACCGGTCCGGTGCGGCTGGAACTGATCCAGGGCTCGCCCGGCACGCCGCTCGACCCGACGAGGGCCCGGGCATCCACCACCTCGGCTACTGGGTCGACGATCCGGCCGCCGAGACCGAGCGGCTGCTCGCCCAGGGATGGGAGCTCGTGATGGCGGCCGCCGTCGCCCGAGGACGGGTACGGGCGCTTCACGTACGTGCGCTCGCCGAGCGGGCTGCTGATCGAGCCGGTGGCGGCCGCCAACCGCGAGCGGTTCGAGGCATGGTGGGCGGGCGGCACGCTCGCCGCACCGCACGACCAGGTAGCGCCGAGGTCCGTCATGGCGGTCGTGCTGATCACCGGGTGCAGTTCCGGCTTCGGGCGGGCCGCGGCGCTCGGCGTTCGCCGCACGCGGCGACCAGGTCGTGGCCACGATGCGCAACCCGAGCGCGACACCGCCGGGGGCGGCCGACGGGCTCGGCGACGTCGACGGGATCGTCGTCGACCAACTCGACATCGTCGACCCCGAGTCGCGGGCCGGGCGCGATCGCCCGCACGCTCGATCGCTTCGGGCGCATCGACGTGCTCGTCAACAACGCCGGGGTGTCGGCGCTCGGGCCCGCCGAGGAGATCCCCGAAGCAGGTCGATGCGCGACCAGTTCGAGATCAACTTCTTCGGCCCGTTCGCCTTGATCCGCGAGGTGCTGCCGTCGATGCGCGCCAACCACACCGGCCGGATCGTCAACGTCACCTCGATCGGCGCCGTCATGACGTCGGGCTTCTACAGCGACTACTGCGCCACCAAGCACGCCCTCGATGCGATCTCGCTCGGGATGGACATCGAGCTGCAGCAGTTCGGGATCCGGGTCGCGACCGTCGTGCCCGGCGGCTTCACCACGTCGATGGTCGCCAACCTGATCCGACACCGAGCGCGCCCGACACGATCTATCCGCGCTTCGCGACGACGCTCGAGGAGTACAAGGAGCGGATGTCGGGCAAGGAGGACCTGTCGCCCGTCACCGAGGCGATCATCGCCGCCGCCACCGACCCCGAGCCGCGGGCCCGCTACCTCGTCGGCAGCGGCACGGCCGAGATGCTGCGCACGATCGTCGACGAGGGCGAGAAGGTGCACGCCTTCCTGCGCGCCCGCGACTCCGTCTAACGCCTGCGCCGGTGGGCGTGGTCGCGATGTAGCGTCGGATCGTTGTACCGGTTCGACGACTGCGAGGTCGACGTCGCTCGCTTCGAGGTGCGGTGCCACGGTGAGGTGGTGCACCTCGAGCCGCAGGTGTTCGATCTGCTCGTCTACCTGTTGGAACATCGAGATCGCGTCGTCACCAAGACCGAGTTGCTCGACTCCGTGTGGGGCGACCGCTTCGTCGGTGAGTCGGCGTTGACGACGCGGGTGAAGGCCGCCCGGCGAGCGGTGGGCGACGACGGGGCGACCCAGCGCGTGATCCGCACGGTGCATCGCCGGGGGTACCAGTTCGTGGCCGACGTCGAGGTCGGCACCGAGGGCGCTCCGGATGAGGTCGTGGCGACCGCACCTCGCTCTCGAATCGCTCAGGACATCCGGTTCTGCGTGTCCGGTGACGGCATCCGCATCGCCTACGCCTCGATCGGCGACGGACCGCCGTTGATGAAGGCCGCCAACTGGATGACCCATCTCGGGCACGACATCGAGTCGACCGTCTGGCGGCACTGGCTGGACGGTCTGTCGCGCCACCACCGACTGGTCCGCTACGACGAGCGCGGATGCGGAATGTCGGATTGGGACGTCGACGGTTCTGTCTCGAGGCATGGGTCGACGACCTGGAGCTGGTGGCCGATGCCGCCGGCATCGAGCGATTCCCGCTGCTCGGACTGTCGCAAGGCGGAGCTGTCGCCGTCGCCTACGCCGTGCGACATCCGGATCGAGTCAGCCGGCTCGTGCTGTGGGGCTCCTACCCGCGTGGGCGGCTGGCGCGCGGCGACCACAGACGATCAACGTCGCGAGGCGGCGCTCGACATCGAGCTGGCGCGAGTCGGCTGGGGGCGTGACGAGGCGTCCTTCCGCCAGGTGTTCACGTCGCAGTTCCTGCCCGACGCCTCGCGCGAGGTGTGGGACGAGTTCGACGCCCTCCAGCGACGAACCACCTCGCCGCACAACGCGGTTCGGTTCCTCGAGGCGTTCTCGAAGCTCGACGTCAGTCGACCTCGCCGCCCGAGGTGCAATGCCCGACGCTGATTCTCCACGCCCGCGACGATCACCGCGTCCCGTTGGAGTCGGCCCGTGACTTCGCGGCCCTGATCCCCGACAGCCGGCTGGTTCCGTTGCCGAGCAGCAATCACATCCTCACCAGTGACGAGCCGGCGTGGCCGATGTTCCTGCGACGAGCTGAACCGCTTCCTCGACGACGACGCCGACGCGTCGCGTCACGCTCGGCGGCCCCAGGCTGACACCAGCGGTGGCGTGGCGATGTCGACGTCGCCGCGAGCGCAGCGATTTCAGGTGGCATTGGATCTCCGGGTCCGTTGCAAGGCGGCGGGCGACGAGGGCGTCGCGCACCTGGTGCACGTTGGCTTCCTCGAGCGCCGCGCACCGCGGGCATGGCGACCGGCATGTAGGCATCGGCGCCGACATCGACGAGGCCGCGCTCGCGCAGCAGCCGCGGCAGCTTGCGGCCGAACTCGAGATCGACGCCGCGCTCGGCGAGCAACGACTCGAATCCGGCTCGAATCCGGTTGGCGACGAGATCGTCGCGCTCCGTGTCGAGCACCGCCCGCGGCTGGATCGACACGTCGAAGTCCTCGATCAGCAGCCAGCCGCCCGGCGCGAGCGCCGACACCATGTTGTCGATCGCGACGTCACGGTCTCGCACGTGGGTGAGCACGAGCCGGGCGTGAACGAGGTCGAACAGGCCTGGCGGCGGCGCCTCACCGGCGACGTCGTGACGGCGAACGTCGAAATCGGCCGGACCCGAGAGTCGTCCAGGTGACGTCGATGTCGGTGGCGAGCACGTACCCGATCGGCCCCGTGCGAGCGGCGAGCCAAGACGCCACCGACGGGCCGCCGGCGCCCACCTCCCAGCACCTCCAACCGGCGCTGATGCCCACCCGTTCGAAATGGCGGAACGTCACGTGATCGAAGAGCTCGGCAAGGGCGTCGAAGCGGTGGGCGGTCTCGGATGCGGCGTTGTCGAGTAGGTAGTCGGCCTTCACCCACTCAACCCTCCACCGAGCGCAGACGCCTGGCTTGGAGAACAGCCGGAGATGCTCTGAAGAAAAGCTGCGGACTCACGCACCTGCTCGGGGGTGTAGACAATCTCGATGAGCGAATCCCCAACGCCCAAGAGCAGTCTCGGTTGGATCGACAACGTCGAGAAAGTGACGGTCGCCAACACCACCTTCCGCACCGTGTTGTTCACGGGCACGCACGTGCAGCTGACGGTCATGTCGCTGGCCGTCGGGGAGGACATCGGCTGGGAGATGCACGACCACCTCGACCAGTTCCTGCGGATCGAGAGTGGCAGTGGTGTGCTCAAGCTCGGCGCCACGGAGGATGCCGCCACCGAGGAGCACCCGGTGTCCGACGACTGGGCGATGATCATTCCGGCCGGCACCTGGCACGACGTCGTCAACACCGGCGACACCGAGCTGAAGCTGTACTCGATCTACGGCCCTCCCGATCACCCTGCCGGCACGGTGCACGTCACCAAGGCCGACGCCGAGGCCGCCGAGGCATCGGAACACGACCACCACGCCTGAGCGCGAGGCTCGCGACCGGTGACGCGTGGCGTGAACGGCCGGCGTCAGCCGGCGGTGAGAGCAGGTGCGAACGTCGCCGATCCGTCGAGCTGGGTCGTGATGTCGTCGGCGGTCATCGGCGCCGCGAACAGGTAGCCCTGACCGAGCGTGCAACCGAGATGTCGGAGAGCGGCGAGCTGTTCGTCGCGTTCGATCCCCTCGGCGACCGTGCGCAGGCCGAGCTCGTCGGCGAGCCGCACGATCGAACGCGCCAGTCCCGGCTCCTCGCGACGTGCCGAGCAGCTCGATGAACGAGCGATCGACCTTGAGACTGTCGACCGGGAACCGGTGGAGGTAGCTGAGCGACGAGTAGCCGGTGCCGAAGTCGTCGATCGCCAGTGAGATGCCGAGCCCACGAAGCGTCTGCAGCACGCCCAGCGGCTCGGCGCTCTGGTCGATGAGCATGCTCTCGGTGATCTCGAGCGTGAGCGCCGACGGTTCGAGGCCGGTCTCCTCGAGGACTTCGAGGATCGTGTCGACCAGCGACTCGTGGAGCTGACGTGCCGAGAGATTGACGCTCAACGTGAAGTCGTCGTGGGTCGCGCCGCCAGATCTTGGCGTTGCGGCAGGCCTGCTGGAGCACGAACTTGCCGATCCCGATGATCAAGCCGTTGGCTTCGGCGACCGGGATGAACTCCACAGGCGGGATCGGACCGCGGACGGGGTGCGTCCAGCGTGCCAGAGCCTCGGCGCCGACGATCCTGCCCGTCGTGAGATCGACGATCGGCTGGTAGGCCACGTACAGCTCGTCGCGCTCGATCGCCTGACGGAGATCGCGATCGAGCTCGACCCTCGCCCTCACGTCGGCCTGCATCTCCGGTTCGTAGCGGCAGTACGAGCCGGGGCGCTCGATCTTGGCGCGGTACATCGCCAGATCGGCGTAGCGCAGCAGGTCGTCACACGCCTCGGTGCCCATCTCCGACACGACGATCCCGATGCTGGCGCTGATGAAGACCTCGGTGTCGGCGACCCAGAACGGATCGCGGAGCGTGTCGATCAGCCGCTCGGCGGCGGCGTTCGCTTCGGCGTCGGTGGCCAGCTCTTCGAGCAGGATGCCGAACTCGTCGCCGCCCCAGCGGCTGATCGTGTCGCCGGTGCGCACGCACGTCGACGAGCCGCGTCGCGACCTCCTGGAGCAGGAGGTCGCCGGCGCCATGGCCGAGTGTGTCGTTGATCGCCTTGAAGCCGTCGAGGTCGAAGTACAGCACGGCCAGGGGCCGCCGCCGGCGGGCGGCCTGTGTGAGCGCGTGCTGGAGGCGGTCGGCGAACAGCGCTCGATTGGCGAGGTTGGTGAGCGGGTCGTGGAAGGCCTGGTACGCGAGTTGGTGTTCCAGTTCCTTGCGCTCGGTCACGTCGCGGGCGTTGAGGACGATCCCCCCGACGTGGGCGTCGTCGAGCAGGCTCGTGGCGAGCACTTCGGCGTGGCGCCAGACACCGTCGGCGGTGCGCACGCGCAGTTCGGCGACGATGTTCGTGCCTTGACGGTGGGTCGCCGAATCGATCAACGTCGTCAGCGAAACGTGGTCGTCGACGTGGACCAGGTCGAAGTACGACGTGTCGACGAGGACGCCGCTGTCGTGGCCGAGAACGCGTTCGATCGAAGGACTCTGGTACGTGATCGCCCCATCGCCGTCGACGACGGTGATCACATCGCTGCTGTTCTGCACGAGCGACCGGAATCGTTGTTCGCTGCGGTCGAGCTCTGCGGTCCGTTCGCGAACGCGTTGTTCGAGGTGGGTCGTCGAGCGAGAGGTTCTCGAGCAGCACCGCGACCTGACGGATCACGGCGAGCAGCAGCAGCACCAGCATGTTCCATCCGAGGAACTTGCTGAGCCCGTCGCCGAGGGCCAATCCGAATCCCCGCAGAATGACGGCGAGCACGACCGGGACGTACGGCACGAGCACGGCGAACCGATCCGGCACGTCGTCGTCGACGATCTGTGGCCCCGGATCGACGACTTCCAGCGTGCCGGCGAGGAAGATCGCCGCGAAGGCGCAGAACCAGCCGATGTCGATCAGGCTGCCCGACGAGTAGGAACCGCTGTTCGTGAGGTACACGAAGCCGCTGTCGGCGACGGCGAAGGCGAGCAGGCCGGCGAACAGGAGCGGCCGGCTGGCCCGGCTCGTCGAGGCGCGGTGCCGGCGATGGCTCGATGCGAACAGCAGGATCGTGATGATCACCACGTCGCCGATCGGGTACGCGAGACCGATCGCCAGCGTGAACGGGTCGCCCCCGGCCTCGAACAGCGGGCCGACGACCACCATCCAGCTCATGAACAGCAGGGCGCTCGGCGATCAGCAGCCCGTCGAGCACCGTGCGGATGCGGGTCGACAGTCGCCGCGGTGCACTCGGGAAGGCGAGCAACGCCGCAGCAACCAAGGGCACGAACAGCAGGTACCCGACATCGGCGATCGAGGGGAACGGCACTTCGCGACCGAGCACCGACTCGTACCACGTCCACGCCGCTTGGCCGCTTCCCCACGACAGGCACCCGAGGCCGAGCAGCAGCCACGCCCGGGCGGCGCCGCCCGACTCACGCCGGCTGCGCCGCAATGCCTGCAGGCCTGCAGCGAGGGCGACTCCCATCAGTCCCAGGTTCGACACGGTCTGGGTGTACGTGGCGTTCGACTGGAGCGCGAGGAAGCCACTCCACGCAAGGCACACGGTTGCGGTGGCCAAGGCCACGCCCCGCATCCCTCCCAACGATGGAACGCCCGTCACGCGGTGCTTCTCGGCACATCACCGCTCGTGCTTGAGCACATGTGAATTGGCGGTTGTCAAGATCGGACCAAGGTTTCGGCCTCGCCGAACCGGATCAGCAAGGTCGCCTCAAGCGCCAGCGCAGGCATGCCGATACGGCGACGTGCCGAATCAACTCCTCCAACGGCGCCCGGTCAGGGATCAGGCGTGGCCGACACGGCTCGAGCCCGACGCGCTCAACGAGCTGGGCTTGGAAACGCCGTTCCTCGCGACCGATTGCGCGGAGGTGGCAGCACGACTCGATGCCTTCAACGCGGCGATGCCGTCGATCCGTCCGTACTTCGCCCTCAAGTGCAACGCCGCCCAGCCGGTGCTGGCGACGCTGGCCGACGGCGGTGCCGGTTTCGAGATCGCCTCGGTGTACGAGCTCGATCCGCTGCAGGCGGTCGGCGTGCACCCTGCCGACGTCCTGTTCAGCAACACGGTCAAGCCCGAACAGCACATCCGTGCGGCAGCGGCCCGCGGTGTGTGGCGCTTCGCGCTCGATTCGGAGGGCGAACTGCGCAAGCTCGCCGTCGCCGCCCCACGGTCCGCTGTGTACGTGCGGCTCAACGTCGAGGACTCGCACAGCCTGTTCCCGCTCTCGCGCAAGTTCGGCACGTCGCCCGACGAGGCGATCCGACTCCTGCGGATGGCGTCCGAAGTCGGTCTCAGCCCCTACGGATTGACCTTCCATGTCGGCTCGCAGTGCACCGACCCCTCGATGTACGCACGTGCGATCGAACGGTGTGGGCTCGTGATGCGCCGGCTCGACCAGTACGGGATGCGGATCGAGATGCTCGACATCGGCGGTGGGATGCCGGCGACCTACTCGGACCCGGTGCCCGACATCCGCGCGGTGGGCGAAGCGGTCGACGCGGCGATGGCTCGGCTTCCGTACCGACCCTCGCTGCTTGCCGCCGAGCCCGGCCGGTTCCTCGTTGCCGAGAGCAGCGTGCTGGTCTCGACCGTGATCGGCGTCGCCCATCGCGGTGGTGAACGGTGGGCGTACATCGACGTCGGTGGCTACAACGGGCTGATGGAGGCGATCCAGACCGGTGGTCGGTGGCTGTTCCCGGTCAGGACCTCGCGACCCGACGACACAACTGCGAAGGCGGCACCGTTCAATGTGACCGGCCCGACCTGCGACAGCAGCGACACGATGTTCTATGGCGTCGAGCTGCCAGAGACGCTCGAGGCCGGTGACCGCCTGTACATCGGATCGACCGGCGCCTACACGCTCAGCTACGCCTCGAACTTCAACGGTTTCCCGCTCCCGTCGCAGGTCTTCGTGTAGTCGTCGCCATGGTCGGGGCATTGATCGCCATCTGCGCCGCGCTGGCGTTCGGTCTCGGATCGGTGCTCCAGAAGGTCGGCGCGCCACCGGCCGATGCGGTCGGATTTCGGCGCGTGATCCGGCACGTCGTGACCAACAGGACCTATCTGCTCGGCACCGCGCTCGACGTGTTCGGATTCGTGCTGACCGCGATCGCCGCTCGGCAACTGGCGCTGTTCGCCGTCGAAGGGATCCTCGCCACCGGCGTCGGGTTCACCGCCGTGCTGGCCGCCTGGCTGCTCAAGGAGCACCTCGGCAACTCCGCCAAGTTGGCGGTCATGTCGATGATGGTCGGGCTCGTGCTGCTCGCCGTGAGCGCGGCGCCCGAGACGGGCCACACGCTCGGCCTCCCGTTGTGGGTGATCGGTCTCAGCGCGATCAGCTTGATGGTGCTCACGATCATGATCGACCACATGCCGACCTCGCCGGCGACGCCGTCGCTGCTGGCGATGATGGCGGGTCTGTCGTTCGGTGCCTGGGCAGCGATCCCGCGGCTCACTCACGACGGGGTGGCGGCCAACGCCGTCGGCGCCGTGTTCGTGGTCGTCGGCCTGGCCTCGTACGCCGCCGGCCTCCGTCGCGGGACTGCGGTCGCGGTGATGGCGATCACCGTCGCCGCCGAGTCGATCCTCCCGGCGCTGTGCGGACTGGCGGTCGGCGACACGGCCCGACCGGGCCTCGGCGCGGCAGCGGTCGCCGGGTTCGTGCTGTCCGTGGCGAGCGCCGTGCTGATCGCCATCGTCGATCGCGAGAGTGCTGACGTCGACGCGCCGGCCGCATCCAAGCACGGCGCCGATTCGTTGGCGACCGTGGCCCCGCTCTGACGGGTCAGCGCGCGGTTGCGCCGCGCACGAGCAGTCGTAGCGACGCCGCCAGCGATGCGGCGATCGTGCCGTCACGTCCGATCGGGTCGCCGGCGGTGAGGGAGGCGTTCAGCCAGAAGCCTTCGATCGCACTCGATGCGGCGACCGCCAGATCTTGGATGTCGGCCGTCAGCTCGACACCGAAGTGTTCGAACGCCGGCTGGAGCACCGTGCCGGCGATGTGGTCGACGCCGGCCCGATACTCGTGCATCGAGGCCGCCGCCACGGTCTCGCTCCAGATCCCGTACGGCACGAGCCCGAGCCACGCCGCCCATCGCATGCCGTAGCGGCTCTCGGGAACCATGCCGTGCCGCGGGCCGCGTTCGATCTCGGTCGATGCCCAGCGCTCGATCCACTGGTCGAGGTCCGCACACGACCACGGGTCGGGGTACTCGATGTCGTCGAGGCCGAGCGTCGTGTCGTCGAGGAAGAGGTGCATGATCGCCGCTCGGAACGCCTCCTGGCTGCCCCACAGGTTGTTGATCGCCCCTCTCGTCTTGCCGAGCGCGTCGACCACGGCGTCGGTGCGCATGCGCCCGAAGGGACCGAGGGCGAGCGTGCGTTCCTGGGGGAGCGAGGTGTCGAGGGCGGCTGCATCGCGCTCGAGCTGGCGGTAAACCTCCAGCTCCCCGGCCCGGACGTAGGTCTCCTCCGCCTCGCTCCTGCGCAATCGCTCGCCCGGCGTGCTCATGGCCCTCCAAAATCGTTTGACGTACGTACCGTACGTACGTAGCTTGCGTACAGACGGTACGTAACCTACGCGCCGTCCTGATGAAAGGACATCACCATGCCAACCTCCCTGGCAACGGCGACCCGATTCGCATCGTTCGACGAGGACTGGTCGCCCGAGGCCTACCTCGGCGACTACTACCTCGAGGTGCAGCCCGACGAGCAGGCCACGATGCGGTTCCTGAGCGAGGCGTCGGCGCTCGTCGGTGACGTGCCGCGTGCTGCTCGAGTTCGGCTGCGGCCCGACCGTGCACCACCTGCTCCCGTTCGCCGGGCGCACCGGACGAGATCCACGTCGCCGACTACCTCGATCGCAATCTCGACGCCGTCCGGCGTTGGGTCGACGGCAGTCCCGAAGCATGGGACTGGACGCCGTTCACCGAGATCACGCTCCAGCTCGAGCTCGGGCGCCCGCCCGAGGCGTGGGAGTTGCGTGAGCGTGAGGCACTCACTCGCGAGCGACTCACCACCTTCCATCTCGCCGACGCGCGCCGTCGCCAGCCGCTCGGCGTCGCCCGCCGCTATCCGGCTGTGCTGTGCTGCTTCTGCCCCGACTCGATCACCGACGATCTCGACGAGTGGCGCCGCTGCACCGAGAACGTCGCCTCGCTCGTCGCGCCCGGCGGTTGGTTCGTGCTGACGGCGCTGCACGAGGCGGCGTCGTACCGGGTCGGCCACGAGCACTTCCCGAGCTCGGGTGTCACCGCCGACGAGCTCGCCGACGTGTTGCACGGGTCAGGCTTCTCACGGCTCGGCACGACGATCGTCACGGCCGAGGCCAGCGACGACGACGGTCACGGTTTCGAGTCGGTGCTGCTGTCGGTCAGTCGCAAGCCGTGAGCGGCGTCGTCCGGTGCCGGTCATGACGCGCGAGCACCTGGCGATCGTGTCGGCGGTGCTGACGGCGGTGTGCGTCGTGCCCTATCTGCGCGACGTCCACCGCGGGACGACCAGGCCGCAGCGCGCATCGTGGTTCGTGTTCGCAGCGGTTTCAGTCGTGGCCTCGGTGTCGCAGCTCGCCGCGGGCGGCGGTGCCGGTGCTTGGCTGTCGGCCGGCTCGGCCGTGGGCTTCAGTGCCGTGTTCGTGGTGTCGATCCGACACGGGGTGGGTGGCTGGTCGCCGGTCGACCGAGTCGTGCTCGTGATCGCGATCGCCGGTGTGGCGGCATCGGTGGTGTCGAATCGGGCACTGGTCGCAGTTGTGGCGGTGGTCGCCGCCGAGGCGGTCGCGATCGCGCTGACCGCCCGCAAGGCCGCCCATGACCCGGCATCCGAGACGACGTCGACGTGGATCGTCGACCTGCTCGCCGGCGTGGTCGCGATCGCCGCGGTGGCGCACGTGTCGGTGGTCGACCTGCTGTATCCGATCCACCACACGCTCGCCAACGCCGCGGTGCTCGGTGCGATCGGGCTCGGTCGCACCCGAAATCGGCCGGACCCGCTCGGCGGAACGGCAAAGCTTGTGTCCCACATCTGACCCGGGAAGGGGCCCATCATGAACCGGCGACACTCGATAGTGCTGGCGGCCGCCGCCAGCTGCGCGGCGACACTGCTCGTAGGAGGGATCACCTGGGCGGCGATCCCAGGCGACGGCGGCGTGATCAACGCCTGCTACGGGAAGATCGGAGGCGTCGTCCGCGTGATCGACACCGCCAAGCGCGAGAAGTGCAGCACGGCGCTCGAGGTCCCGTTGTCGTGGAACCAGCAGGGCCAGCGCGGCGAGCCGGGAACACCGGGCGCTCCTGGCGCTACCTGGCAAGTCGACGGGTCAAGAGCCCGAAGGTCGCGCAGCTGCGACCGCAACGATCCCCACTGCCCGGCCGGGGGCGCGGCGATCACCGATGCCACCGGCAACACCGCGTACGTGTGCAGCGGTGAGCCGTTCTCCGGGACGTTCACCAGCCCGAGCGGCGAGTACTCGATCAGCGTCACCGACGGCGGCATCTCGTTGATCCGCGGCAACAGTCCGGTCGTCAACATCACCGGCCAGGACATCGCCATCGTCGCCGAGCGCGACGCGAGGATCACGATCGGCCGCAACCTGGCGACGTCGACGGGAGCGAACGCGTCGTCCACCACCGGCGGGACGTCGAACACGACGATCGGCGGAGCGTCGAACACGACGATCACGGATCGGCGAACACGACGTCGGCGCGACTCCGATCACGATCGCCGGTGGTCTGACGACCGAGGTCGGCGCCGGCACCGCCACCTCGATCGGCACCAACGCCGTCACGGAGATCGGAGGCGCGGCAGTCGACTTCGGTCGCGACCGACAGTACGAGCACGGTGGGCGGTGATGTCACCGAGAGCGTCGCCGGCGACAGGACGATCGACGTCAACCGCAACCTGTTGATCGACACCGCGCTCGACCTCACCGTCGACAGCGGGCGGAACACCGTGATTCAGAGTGCCGGGGACATCCGGATACAGGCCTCGGGTGATCTGATCCTCAGGGGAGCCAGGATCATTCAGAACTGACACCCGCGCATGCGGGCCTGTCGTTGTGGGTACGGTGCCGTCCATGAGCATCACCCACGACGAACGGTTGGCGATGTGCGATCTCCTCGATCAGCTCGGGCCGGATCGACCGACGCTGTGCGGTGACTGGACGACCCGCGATCTGCTCGCCCACCTGCTCGTGCGCGAGCGGCGACCGGATGCGTCGCTCGGGATCGTGGTGCCGGCGTTCGCCGGTCGTACCGAATCGGCGATGCAGCACGTCGCCGAACAGTCGTTCACCGAGAACGTCAACACCTTCCGCACCGGCCCGCCGATCTGGACGCCGTGGGCGATTCCTGTGCTCGGTGACCGCGCCAACCTGTTCGAGTTCTACGTGCACCACGAGGACATCCGCCGGGCCCAACCCGAATGGGAGCCGCGCCCGAGCGATCCTCGACGCGAGGATGCGTTGTGGGGCGCGCTCACGATGATGGGCCGTTTGCTGTTCCGGCGTTGCCCGGGCGGAGTCGTGCTGCGCGCCGCCGGACGGGACGACGCCGTGGTTCGCAAGGGTGAGCATGCGGTGCACCTCGTCGGTGAACCGAGCGAGATCGCGCTCGTCGCCTTCGGCCGGCCGACCGAGTTGACCCGCATCGTGGTGCAGGGAGAGCCCGACGACATCGCCGGGTTCGAGGCGTCGCCCCGCGGCGTGTGACCGAGCGGGGTGTGACCCGTCAGCCGATCGGTTCGGTGGTTCGCACGTCGGCGTCGCTGGTGGCGTCGTCGGGTGCTCGTCGTGTCGCGAGTGAGAGTCGCTTGTACGAGTCGGAGTGCCAGGCGACGACGGTCACAGCAACACCGATCAGGCCGGCGATCGTGAACATCAGCGCGATCCCTCGATCGGGGCCGGTGCCGAACCAACCGCCGATCCAGTCGGCTCCGCGCCCGTCCGTCATCGAGGGCATGAACACCGCTTCTGCGATCGGCGCCATCGAGGAACGCGGTCAACGGCGATGCCGCGTTCTCGACCATCGAGGCGAAGCCGAACACGCGGCCCTGACGCTCGTACGGGATCGCCGACTGCAGCACGGTCTGCTCGGCGGCCTCGATGGCGGGGATCAACGACAGCCAGACGATCATCCCGACCGTCACCAGCACGATCGACGATCGCAACCCGAACACCGAGCACACGGCCCAGTTGGCGAGGTTTCCGGCGAGCACGATCCGCACCGGATTCGGCCCGAGGCCGCGGCGGGCCACGAACAGCCCGCCGGCGATGAACGCCAGGCTGATGACGCCCCACAGCAGCCCCCACGCCTCGACCGAGACGAGCTCGAGCCCGTACGCGTCCATCAGCGCCATGAACACGCCGGCGAGCAGGTTGTTGAACGCGGCGAGCAGGATCAGCATCATCAGCCCCGGCACGGCGCGGATCGCATCGAGCGCGCCCCGGACGTCGAGCAGCGGCGCTGCCGTGCCGGCCGCGACCGGTTCCGGTTCGGGCTCGTCGATCCTGATCGTGGCCATGTGCGCGAGGGCGACGATCGACGAGCGTGAGCGAGAAGAAGTACGCCCAGCCCATGCCGAGCTGTCCGATGACGAGGCCGCTGAACACCGACGTGATCGCGAACGAGATGCCGGTCACCGTGCCGACCATCCCGTTGGCCCGGTCGCGAGCATCCTCGGGTACGAGCAGCGTCACGCATGTCGACAGGGCGATGCCGCGCATCTGGGCCGCCACGGAGCCGAGCAGCGTGGAGGCGACGAGCACCCAGAACCACGGGTTACCGAGGTCGAGCAGGTCGTCGGCCGGAACGGCACTGAACACCGACGTCGCAGCGGCGAAGCAGACGACCGCGATCGCAGTCGTCCCCATCAGTGCCGTCTTCTTGCGGTGGCGATCGACGAACGTCCCGAACAGCGGCCCGAGCACGGCCGACGAGATGCTGAACGCGCCGCCGATCACGCCGGTGGCGACGACCGAGCGCGTCTCGAGATACACCCAGAACGTCGAACGCGAACCACAGGAACGAGCTGGTCACGCCGGTCATCAAGGTGTTGACCAGCAGCTGCTGGAACACCCTCGGCATCGGTGACCGAACGGTGGACGTCGCAGCCGCGGACTCGTTCATGCCGTCGGGGCATCGGCGGCGACGCCTGCGGCGACACCCTCGAGCCACGCTTGCCAGGCAGCCTGCTCGCGCTGCGACGTACTCGCCGGCGTCGTCCTCGAACAGGTAGCCGACGAAGTGCACACCACTGCCTGCCTCGTTGCCGAACGAGAAGAACGACAGCAGCCCGATGACCGGCTGCTCGAGCCGCACCAGGAAATGATGATCGAGCGCCCGCTCGACCCGGCCGGAGATGCCACGCGCCGATACCGGCTCGCCCACCGACCCGACGATCCCGAGCGCGTCGCGAATCGCGGACATCGCTGACTGGGGTGGGGCATCGAAGCTGGCCGACGCCCAGAGGCTGGTGGCGCGCTGTCCGGGGAAATGAGTGAGGTAGAGGCGGAGGTTGTCGAGCATCGGCGCCCAACCGCTGGCCATCTCGTCGCAGAACTCGTTCTCCCAATCGGCGCCGGTGCCGAAGGCGCTGGTGACGACGCGGACCACGCAGGTGCCGCCCGATTGTGCCTCGATCAGGAACTCGGTGACGAGCGGTGTGACGTCGGCGCCGGCGTGGCCGACGAGCGTCGCCCAGTCCTCCTCGTACTCGACTCGACGGCCCGGCTCGTAGGCCGTGACGTGCCCGTGCGACGCGTCGTCGGGTCCCATGTGGAACGTGAGTGCGCCGCCGACACGGGGGTCGAGGTCGGTCGGCATCATCCAGGCCGAGATGCCCTCGGCGGTGGCGATCGCCTGCCACACCTCGTCCGGTGTGCCGGGGACCTCGAGCTCGAACTCGAAGCGATGGGGGATGTCTGGCGTCGTCATCGTTGCTACTGCTCCTGGTTGTGTGGGTCGCCGGGCCTGGGATGGGCGGCGACGACGAGGCGGTGTGGACGACCGTCGTCGTGGTGGAAGCGGGACACGAGGTCGAGCACGGCGGCCGTCAAGCAGTCAGCGAACTCTGCCCGTTCGGCGGCTGAACGGAACCCGATCTCGGTGTCGATCGCAAACGTCGGGAGTCGCTGCCCGGCAGCGTCGGCGAGCTGGGCGAGGGCGCCGACCTCGCGCACCGTGCGTCCCGCCAGGGTGGTGAGGTAGCGCGCCGACAACCGATCGCCGACCTGCTCCGGGCGGGCGCCGGCCTCGTCGATCGCCGAGGGCGACACGACGTAGCAGGCCGCTGTGGCGCGCATCACGCGTTCTTGGATCCCGCCCCTGGCACGGACCTCGGCGAGCTCGATCAGCCCATGCGCCTCGAGCACGTTGAGGTGGTAATTCACCTTCTGCCTGGGGATTCCGAGCTGGGCCGCGACGCCTGCCGCCGACGCAGCCCGGTCGACCCAGCACGGCCAGCAGCCGCGATCGAACCGGGTCGAGTGCCACCTCGGCGGTGGCCGGATCCTCGATCACGTGGACGTCGCGCACGCCTCCGAGTGTCTCATTGACAAAAAAATTTGTCAAGGGTCGGAAAGGCAGCGCGCGGTGCCTGCTCGTAGGCTGCGTCGGCCCCCGACCGACCTGGAGCTCATGTGACGTACTGCCTCGCCCTTCGACTCGACGAAGGTCTGATCTTCCTCTCCGACACGCGCACCAACGCCGGCATCGACAACGTCGGCACGTATCGCAAGCTGCACGTCCTGCAGCCCGCGCCAGACCGCCTGTTCGTGTTGCAGTCGGCCGGCAACCTGGCCACGACGCAGCAAGTGCTCGACATGATCGAACGCGACCTCGACGAGCCTGGTGACCACGAGAGCCTGGCGACAGTGGGCCACCTCTTCGAAGCGGCGTTGTACATCGGCCGGCTCGGCCAGTCGGTGGTGCAGCAGCATCGCACGGGGCTGGGAGCGATCGGCGCCGACGCCACCGCCTCGTTCATCCTCGGAGGCCAGATCGCCGGCGATCGGCCGGAGATCATGCTGGTGTACCCGGAGGGCAACTACATCCGTCCGTCGGACGAGCGGCCGTTCCTCCAGATCGGTGAGAGCAAGTACGGCAAGTTCATGCTCGAACTGGCCGTGCACGCGCGCGTCGGCATGGTCGACGCGATCAAGATCGCGCTCAGCTCGATGGTCAGCACGGCGCGGGCGAACCTGTCGGTCGGCCCTCCCTACGATCTCGGCGTCTACCACAACGGATCGCTGCAGCTCATCGAGCACCGAGTCGACGAGCACTCGACCTATCTCTCGGCCCTCCAGCAGGCGTGGGTCGCCACGCTCGTCGGCGCCATCGACGGACTGCCCGCCCTCCCGATCGATCTCGACGACGACTAGTTCTTCGACTGCTAGTTCAGGATCGCAGAGAGCCATCCTTCACCTGGCCGCTGGGGCGCTCGGCCGTGGAGATGTCGATCAACCCGCCCGCAACCAATACGTTGACCAGGGATCTGTCACGCTCGATCGCGAGCGTCACGCTAGGTCATCGACCTGGTGCGGCTCCGCATCGGCAGTCCGCATCGTGGGCAGTAAGCCGTTCCGAGAACCCCGCATCTAGGCTTTCGTCGTGGAGGATCTGCGACTGACGTCTCGAATCGACGAGATCGCGCAGCGGTTCGCCGACGTCCCCGGCGGGCTGATGCCGGCCCTGCACGCGGTCCAGCACGAGTTGGGCTACATCGATCCGGCAGCGGTGCCGGTGCTGGCCGGCGTTTTCAACCTGTCGGTCGCGGAGGTGCACGGTGTCGTCACCTTCTACGCCGACTTCCGCACCACTGCGCCTCGCGGCCCGATCGTCCAGATCTGCCGGGCCGAGGCGTGCCAGGCGCGCGGTGCCGACGCTGTCATGGAGCGCGCTCGCGCCCTGTCCGACTCCGGGGCACCGGTCGAGCTGGCCGAGGTGTTCTGCCTCGGCAACTGCGCGCTGGGGCCGTCCGCCGCCACGACGGGCCGGCTCTACGGAGGCCTCGATCCCGACGCGGTCAGCGGTGTGTTCGACGACGCTCTCTCCGCCCGACCGGCGACGCCGGTCGCGGCACCACAGCCGACGCAGGTCGAAACCGTCACGGTCTACGTTCCGATCGACGCCGCGGCGCGTTCGGCGGGAGCCGATGCGACCGCCGCCGCCCTCGCCGCGCTCCCGGAGGTTCGCGTCGTGCGCAACGGGTCGCGCGGCATGTTGTGGCTCGAGCCGATGATCGAGGTGGCAACCAGTGCGGGGCGCGTCGGCTACGGACCGGTTCACGCCGACGACGTGTCGGAACTGGTGAGTGCCGGGGCACTGACCGGCGGTGAACATCCGCTCCGGCTCGGCGTCGTCGACGAGTTGCCCTGGCTGCAACGCCAGCAGCGCGTCACGTTCCGGCGTGTCGGTGTGATCGATCCGAGGTCGGCGGTCGAGTACGAGTCGACAGGCGGCCTCGCTGGGCTTCGCAAGGCGCTCTCGATGACGCCCGCCGAGGTGATCGCCGAAGTCACCGAGTCGGGCTTGCGTGGACGCGGGGGAGCGGCATTCCCCACCGGCATCAAGTGGACGACGGTCGCTGACGCTCCGGGCGATGTGAAGTACATCGCCTGCAACGCCGACGAGGGTGACAGCGGCACCTATGCCGACAGGATGCTGATCGAGGGTGATCCACTGGCCTTGATCGAGGGGATGGTCATCGCCGGGTACGCGGTCGGCGCCGGCGACGGTTACATCTACATCAGGTCGGAGTATCCCGACGCGATCGAGGCCCTCGAGGCGGCGATCGCGGCCGCCGCCGATCAGGGTTGGCTCGGCGACGACGTGCTCGGATCCGGGTTCGCGTTCCGGGTGCACGTCAGGGTCGGCGCCGGGGCGTACATCTGCGGCGAGGAGACCGCCATGCTCGAGAGCCTCGAGGGCAAGCGCGGCGTGGTGCGAGCCAAGCCGCCGCTGCCGGCGATCGAGGGTCTGTTCGGCGAAACCGACGGTCGTCAACAACGTTTTGACGCTGGCAACCGTGCCGGCGATCCTCGCCGACGGCGCCGCCGGCTATGCGGCGCTCGGCACCGGTCGCAGCCGGGGCACGCAGGTGTTCCAGTTGGCGGGCAACATCGCCCGCGGCGGGATCGTCGAGACCGCCTTCGGAGTCACGCTCGACGAGCTGATCAACGACTTCGGCGGCGGCTCGGAATCAGGGCGACCGGTCCGCGCCGCTCAGGTCGGAGGCCCGCTGGGTGCCTATCTCCCAGCCGAGCAGTTCGACCTGCCGGTCGATTACGAGACCTTCGCCGCCAACCAGGCGATGGTCGGCCACGGCGGCGTGGTCGTGTTCGACGACACGGTCGACATGGCAGCTCAGGCACGGTTCGCGATGGAATTCTGCGCGATCGAATCGTGCGGCAAGTGCACGCCCTGCCGCATCGGTTCCACCCGTGGCGTCGAGCTGATCGACAAGATCACCGCCGGCACCGACCGCGCAGCCAACATCGAGGTGCTGATCGACTTGTGTGAGGTCATGACAGACGGTTCACTGTGTGCTATGGGAGGGTTGACACCCATGCCCGTGAAGAGTGCTCTGATGCACTTCATCGACGACTTCCAGGGAGGCGCGTCGTGAGCCTGCTCGATGACGACCGCGACCTCGGAACACCGGCACCCGATCGCGGCCGCACGCCGGCCGAGGCGACGGTCGAGCTCACGGTCGACGGCCAGACCGTCCACGTCGCCGAGGGCACCTCCGTGCTGCGCGCCGCCGCCCTGGTCGGCGCCGAGATCCCCAAGTTGTGTGCCACCGATTCGCTCGAGGCGTTCGGCTCGTGCCGCATGTGCCTCGTCGAGATCGACGGGCGCAAGGGCACGCCGGCGTCGTGTCACACCCCGGTGGCTCCGGGCATGTCCGTCACCACCCAGTCGCCGCGCCTCGAGCGGTTGCGTCGCGGGGTGATGGAGCTCTACATCTCCGACCACCCGCTCGACTGCCTGACGTGCGCCGCCAACGGCGACTGCGAGCTGCAGGACACGGCCGGTCAGGTCGGCCTGCGCGACGTGCGCTACGGGTACGCCGGCGAGAACCACCTCGAGCTCGCCAAGGACGAGTCCAACCCGTACTTCTCGTTCGACTCGTCGAAGTGCATCGTCTGCTCGCGTTGTGTCCGCGCCTGCGAAGACATCCAGGGCACGTTCGCGCTCACGATCGAGGGGCGCGGCTTCGGCTCGCGCGTCGCCGCCGGCGCCGGTGGCTCGTTCCTCGAGTCCGACTGCGTGTCGTGCGGCGCGTGTGTCCAGGTGTGCCCGACGGCCACGCTCACCGAGAAGTCGATCATCGAGATGGGCCAGCCACGCCGCACGGTCATCACCACCTGCGCCTACTGCGGTGTCGGGTGCTCGTTCAAGGCCGAGATGCAGGGCGAGACCGTGGTGCGCATGACGCCGTACAAGAACGGTGGCGCCAACGAAGGGCACTCGTGCGTCAAGGGCCGATTCGCCTGGGGATACGCCACGCACAACGACCGCGTGCTCGAGCCGATGGTCCGCGAGTCGATCGATGACGAGTGGCGTGTCGTGTCGTGGGACGAGGCGATCACGTACGCCGCCGACCGGTTACGCGACATCCAGCAACGCCACGGCATCAGTTCGATCGGCGGCATCTCGTCGTCGCGCTGCACCAACGAAGAGGTGTTCGTGGTCCAGCGCTTGGTGCGCACCGCTTTCGCCAACAACAACATCGACACCTGTGCCCGCGTCTGCCATTCACCGACCGGGTTCGGGCTCAAGAGCACGTTCGGCACCTCGGCCGGCACGCAGGACTTCAAGTCGGTCGAGCAGTCCGACGTGATGCTGCTGGTCGGCGCCAATCCCACCGACGCCCATCCTGTGTTCGCTTCGCGGATGAAGCGCCGGTTGCGCGACGGCGCACAACTGATCGTGGTCGATCCGCGTCGCATCGACCTCGTCCGCACGCCGCACGTGCAGGCCGCCAACTTCCTCCAACTCAGGCCGGGCACCAACGTGGCGATCGTCAACGCTCTCGCCCACGTCGTCGTCACCGAGGATCTCGTCGACCATCAGTTCATCGCCGAGTCGCTGCGAGCCCGACGCATTCGCCAAGTGGGCGGCGTTCGTGGCCCTGCCGGAGAACAGCCCGGAAGAGACCGAGATCTACACCGGGGTGCCCGCCGCCGAGGTGCGGTCGGCCGCCCGTCTGTACGCCACGGGCGGCAACGCCGCCATCTACTACGGGCTCGGCGTCACCGAGCACAGCCAGGGCTCGACGATGGTGATGGGCCTCGCCAACCTGGCGATGGCCACCGGCAACATCGGTCGCGACGGTGTCGGGGTCAACCCGTTGCGGGGTCAGAACAACGTCCAGGGTTCGTGCGACATGGGCTCGTTCCCACACGAGCTGTCCGGCTACCGGCACGTGTCCGACGACACCGCCCGCACGATGTTCGAGACGATGTGGGACACCACCCTGCAAGGCCGTTCCAGGCATGCGCATCCCGAACATGCTCGACGCCGCCGTCGAGGGCACGTTCCGGGCGATGTTCGTGCAGGGTGAGGACATCGCCCAGTCCGACCCCAACACCCAGCACGTCACGGCTGCGCTGCGCAATCTCGAGCTGTTGATCGTGCAGGACCTGTTCATCAACGAGACCGCCAAGATGGCGCACGTCTTCCTGCCGGGCACATCGTTCCTCGAGAAGGACGGCACGTTCACCAACGCCGAGCGCCGCATCAACCGCGTCCGCCCGGTGATGCGGCCGAGGTGCGGCAAGCAGGAATGGGAAGTCGTCGCCGAGCTGTCGGCCGCCCTCGGCTCGCCGATGCCCTACCGATCGGCGAGCGAGATCATGGACGAGATCGCGGCGCTCACGCCCACGTTCGCCGGGGTCAGCTTCGCCCACCTCGACGAGGTCGGCAGCGTGCAGTGGCCGTGCAACGAGGCCAAGCCGCTCGGTACGCCGATCATGCACGAGGAGACCTTCGTGCGCGGCCTCGGCAGGTTCGTCGAGACGCCGTACGTGCCGACCGAGGAACGCTCGACCCGGCGCTACCCGCTGCTGCTCACCACCGGACGGATCCTGAGCCAGTACAACGTCGGAGCCCAGACGCGGCGCACCGACAACATCTACTGGCACTGGGAGGACGTGCTCGAGATCAACCCGTACGACGCCGACGAGCGCGGCATCGCCGAGGGTGACGAGGTCACGTTGTCGAGCCGAGTCGGCGCCACCACGCTGCGGGCCCAACGCTCCGATCGCATGCCTCCCGGCGTCGTCTACACCACGTTCCACTATCCCGTCAGTGGCGCCAACGTCGTGACCACCGAGCACTCCGATTGGGCCACCAACTGCCCCGAGTACAAGGTCACCGCCGTGCAGGTCAGCCCCGGCACCACGGCAGCCACGATCGAGACCGCCAACCCCGAGCATCGGCTCGGCGCCCTCGTGCGCATGGCCAATCAGATCTCGCGTCAGTTCTCAGCACAGTCGGGCGATCCCGTCGCGGCCGTGGCAACGCATCTCACGAGCTTCTGGGAACACGACATGCTGATCGACCTCAGTCAGGCGATCCAGCAGGGCACGGTCACGGTCGACGCCGCCGTGATCGAGGCGATCAACAGCATCGGTGTCGACGATCCGCCGCTGCCCAGCGGCGTCGGCGCATCCTGAACGCCCGATCGGGGTAAGAGTCAGCGTCCACACGCGACCGCTCAGACACACCCAGGAGGGACTCATGGCGTTTCACCCGTACCTGTTCTTCGGCACCAACTGCCGTCAGGCGTTCACCCGCTATCAGGAGATCTTCGGTGGCGAGCTCGTGCTGCTGACCGCCGCCGACATGCCTGCCGAGGAGCGACCTTCGGCTGCCGACGACCTGATCATGCACGCCGCGCTGGCGATCGGTGACCAGTTGCTGATGGGATCGGACGATCCCTCCACCGACTCGTTCGGTCCCGTGCAGGGGATGATGGTCAACTACTCCACCGACGATGTCGCCACCGCCGAGCGAGTGTTCTCCGAGTTGTCGGAGGGTGGCGAGGTGAACCTGCCGATCGGCCCGACGTCGTGGTCGGCGAGCTTCGGCATGTGCGTCGACCGGTTCGGGACCCCCTGGATGATCAGCGCCGACCTCGCCGATTCCTGACCGCCTGGCTCACGTCCTGCCCAGCCGCTCCTGGGCGGCGTCGAGCTCACGCTGGGCGTCTGCGGGCCGGCGCTCCCAGTCGGCGTGAAACGTCGGATACCCGGCGGCTCGCATCGCCTCGACGATCGTCGGATCGTCGTCGACCACGACGGCGACGGTGCGGTCGTGCCCGAGCTGGGCGAGCAACTCGGCCTTGACGATCGACGGCCGGCCTGCGGTCTCCGTTGGGACGCATCACCAATCGGTGCCCACCCAGATCGTGGCGTTCGAGCCATGCTCGAGTGGCACGCTCGAGCCGGTGCGGCCGGCCGGTCAGGAACACGATCTCGTGATCCTCGGCGAGTCGAGCGACGATCGCCACGCCCTCGTCGTGCACCGGATCGTCGTCGGCGGCATCGAAGAAGGCGTCCCAGTCGCGCGGCCGCCGCTCGAGGTGGTGGAGTCGGTGCCGGACGTCGGCGACGACGCCGTCGATGTCGACGATCGCCAGTGGCAGGGGAGCGGCGTCACTTCGGTCGTCATCGCTACAGCGGCCATTCGTCGGTCGGCTGACCGAGCAGGATCTGGCCCCAGCCGGTCGACCCGTCGGCGCCAGCAAGCTTCTCGACGACGGCGCAAGCGGTCAACGGAACGACCACGCGCCTCGATCTCGTCGCCCAACAGGCGCACGTCGTCGAGCACCGCCATCGCCGCAGCGTACCCCCGACGCGTCACTGCCCCCGGTGGACCCGGGGGCAGTTCGTTGTCGCTCAGGGGCCGCCGGACTGTACCCGCCCCACGCAGCCATCAAACACGCCCCCGCCGAGATTCTCAAGCGAACGTCTGGATGGCCGATGAATCTCTGAACAGGAAGGAAACTGTCATGGCTCTCGGAAAGATCGTCGGCGCCGGTGTAGCCGGCCTCGGCCTCGTCGGCGTGGGATACGCAGGCCTGGCCGGCCAGGACGAAACGACTCGCAACGACGCCGGTGAGGTGATCGAAGGTGGCGACCTGGGGGCCTTCCGGATCCGCATCGGCGACTGCTTCGTCGATTCGATCGAAGGCACGTTCGAGGAGGTCGGGGCGGTGCCGTGCTCGCAGCCGCACAGGTCCGAGGTCTACGCCGCGTTCAACCTGCCCGGGGACGAGGATGCTGCGTATCCGGGCGACATCTCCCTCAGCGCCGACGCTGAACAGGGTTGCTACGACCGGTTCACGCGATTCGTCGGAGTCGCCTACGAATCGTCGGTCTACGGTTTCGGCACGATCACGCCCAGCCAAGGGTCGTGGGAGGAGCTCGACGACCGCGAGGTGATGTGCACGATCTTCCTCTATGACGGGACGATGAAGACAGGATCGGCCGAGAACGCCCGCCAGTGACCGAGCCTCAGGCCGGTCCCGCCGGGTGGGGCGGGTGGTCGACACGATAAGTTCGTCGTCGTGGTCGGCAGGTTCCCACACGGGCTCACCGCCGGCACGATGGCCGGGGTCACGATCGCCGGCCTCGCGGCCGTCGCTCACGTGTCGGCGGGCGGCGAGGTCGCCGGAACCCGATCGATCGTCGCCCTGCTCGGCGTGGTCGCCCTCGCCGCCGCGCTCGGAACACGGCTGCGCTGGACCTTCCCACGGGTCCTGCTGGTCTCGCTGGCCGTTCAGCCCCTGCTGCACGCGCTGTTCACGGCCGGCGGGCATGCGGGCGATCCGCTCCACGCAGCCCACGCCCATCACCACATGGCAACGGCTCCTGCGGATGCCGGTCACCCGTCGATGCCCGTCGTCCACGCCGCGGTCGCCCTTGCCGGCGCACTCGTGGTCCGGTGGGGCCTGCGGTGGCTGAGGTCGATGCCCGAGCTCGTGCGCGCGATCGCTTTCGCCACGCGCCGCATCGGAGTCGTGCCGCCCGCCCCGGTGATGGCGTTCACGCCAACGCCGGCGCTCGCCGGCGGGCGGCAGGCGATGCCGACCTGGACCTGCCGGGGACCGCCTCGCTGACGTGATTCGCCCGACACCCGTCCACACACGCGACGGGTGCTCACGTTCCAGCCGATCTCTCATCTCACGAAGGATTCTCCATGATCACTGTTGCTCGCGCTCGGCGGGCCGGTTTGGCGCTGGTCGCCGCGCTCGGCGTCGCCCTCGTTCCGGCTCTCACCGCGCATGCCCATGTCACCGTGTCGTCGCCCGATGCCACCCCCGGCGGCTTCGGAAAGCTCGTGTTCCGCGTGCCGAGCGAGTCCGACACCGCCAACACGACCTCGCTCACGGTCGACCTGCCCACAGACACCCCGTTCCGGTTCGTCAGCATTCGGGCCGTGCCCGGATGGACCGCCGAATCGGTCACCACCACCCTCCCTGAACCAGTGGAGCAGGACGGGTTCACGCTGACCGAGGCGGTGACCCGCGTGAGCTGGACCGCCGAGGGTGAAGGGCTGACCCCCGGCCAGTTCACCGAGTTCGAGCTCAGCGTCGGACCGTTCCCCGATGACGTCGACGAGTTGGTGTTTCCCGCCACCCAGACCTACTCCGACGGCGAGGTCGTCGGATGGGCCGACGTCGCCGTCGAGGGCGAGGCCGAACCGGAGCATCCGGCACCCGTGCTCGAGCTCGCTCCTGGCACCGACGACGCCGACGCCGACAGCGACGACGCGACCGACAACGTCGCCCGCACGATGGCGATCGTCGGCATCGCCCTCGGTGCTGCCGGGCTGGCACTCGGATTGAGCGCCCGCAGGTCGAAGCGCAGCGAGGCATGAACAGGATCGTCGCCGCGGTGGCGGTGGTGGCCGGCTCGATCGCCGTCCTCGCCGCTACCGCGGGCACGGCGGCGGCCCACGCCACACTCGAATCGTCGACGCCCGCCAACGGCGGCATGCTCGCCGGGCCGCCCGACATGGTCGAGCTCGTGTTCAGCGAGAACGTCGGCGAACCGGCGGCATTGGCCGTGCTCGCCGCCGACGGGAGCGAGGTCGAGGGCGGCGAGCTGGTGCTCGTCGACGACACACTCAGCCGCACGTACGACCCGGCCTCGTTCGCAGCAGGTTCCTACACGGCCAGCTATCAGGTCACGTCCGCCGACGGTCATCCGATCGCCGGGACGATCACGTTCATGGTGCACGGCGACGCCGAGGAGGCGGCGGCGATGCCCACCGCAACCGGTGACGACTCGACCGACGCCGATCCGTTGGTGGTGGCGTTGCTCGTCGTCGCTCTCGCCGGAGCGCTCGGAGTGGCGCTGTTCGTCACCGGACGACTGGTCGCTCGACCGGACGGTGCTCCCACAGGATGAAGCCACGCTCGCTCGTCGGAGTCTGGTGCGCCGCGGCGCTCGTCGCAGGTGCCTCGACGATGGCCCTGGCGCTCGTGCTCGGGGGTGGCGCCCCGCCCCCGGCTCCGCCCGGGCTGCCCGACGACGGGCGTGTCCAGGCCTGGCTCGGAGCACTCGTATCGTTCGTGTCGCTCGTCATCGGCGTCGTCACCGTCGGCCTCGGATTGCTCGGGAGTGGGGCGCTCGACCGGCCGCGTCCCGTGCTCCGGTCGGGCGCCGCCGCGGCAGCGACCCTGTGGGCGTCGATCACGCTGCTCCAGATCGGGCTGGTGATGTCGGAGCTGCGCGGTCGAGCTGACGTGTTCGATTCGAGCCGCGTGCAGGCACTGCTCGTGCAACTGGTCATCGCCGCGCTCACGGCCTTGGCGTGGTCGCTCAGCAAGCGCTGGCCGACGTCGGTGGTGGCGATCGTCCTCGCCTGCGCCGGCCTGCTGCCAGTCGTTCTCGTCGGACACCCCAGCTCGGCGAACAACCCGTTCATCGCCAGCCTCACGATCTCGGTGCACGTCGTCGGCGCCGCGGTCTGGGTGGGCGGCCTGGCAGCGCTGGCATGGTTGGCGGCGGTCGACGAGGGTGAATGGTCCGGTGCGCTCCCGCGATACTCGCGGCTGGCGCTGGTGTGTGTGGTGGCGCTCACCGTGTTCGGTTCGATCGCCACGTTCGGGCGGCTGGATTCGCCGGCCGAGCTGGTCACCTCGCGCTACGGCGCGATCGTGCTGCTCAAGGTCGTGTTGCTGGCGGCGCTGATCACGGCCGGCTGGCTACAACGGCGTCACACGTTCCGTCAGTCGCCGGTCGGGCGGAGGCCGTTCATCATGATCGCAGGGCTCGAGCTGTTCACGATGACGCTCGCCCTCGCACTGGCGGCAGCGCTGTCTCGCACACCGCCGCCCACCTGACGAGGGTCAGGGCACGAGCGATTCCTCGGCGACGAGGTGGGTGAGCGGAAGGTCGGGATACTCGGCGGCCATGCGCCGCGGCACGTCGAGCAGCCACCAGCGGGAGATCCCCTTGGGGAGCGTCGACAGGATGATGCCGGCGAAGGCATCGCGGCCCTCCCGACGCAGCGTCGAACCGACGGCGTACACGGGATTGACGTCGCCGACCTCACCGGTGGCGCCGATGCGCATCTCGGCCAGTCGTTCGAGCATCTGATCGAGCGTGGCACGGGCGGCCATCAACACGTCGTGGTCGGTCCAACCCCGGCGTGTCGGATGATGCTCGGGCACGATCAGGTGGAACGTGCAGTACGGATCCTCCTCGCGGAGGCGGTGCAGCTCGTCGAGGAGATGCTGGCCTCCCAGCGTCTTGTGAGCCACGACCAGATATCGGCGCATAGCGGCCTCCCTTCGGGGCCACCACTCCCGGGCGGCCCGGCGAGTCGACGTGTCGTCTCATCGCGACGGTACTCCCGTTCGGCATCGCCGACCAGCCAGGCGAGCGTCCTCGCGACGTCAGCGGATCGGCCAACCCGAGGCGCTGTCGTCCGACCGACCCCAACGGCCGGCATCGTCACGCCGGGGCGAGCACGATCGTCCACATGGTGGCACTCGAGTTGGCAGCCGCCGCGGTCGCTGTGAGATTCGTCGCTGCTCCTGCGCCGACGGGGCCGTTGCTGTCGGCGAGCAGACCCGTCACTTGCCGCTTCCACCGCCTTGGTTGGCGTTGGATCGCACCGTGACGCCCGCAGGCGGGACGAGTTGGACCGTGGTGTTGTCCTTGTGTGCCCAGTACCACACGACCCAGCTCCCGTCGTTGACGACCGGCACCGCCGGTGACGTGTGCGTCGTCCGGGACACGTTCTCGAGCGTGCTGTCCCAGGCAGCCACCGGGGCGACGGTCGACGTCCCTCGGTATGCCGTCAGCACGAGGTTGCCCTTGCTGTAGGTGGACGTCGTGACGCCGACGGTCGCTCCGGCGTTGCCTGGCGTGGCGACCCGTGTCCACATCCGGGTGCTCATGCTGCCGTTGCTCTCGACGCCCAGGAGCTGCCAGCCGGTGATTCCGGTCGGCCCGGTCACGGTGGCGTTGTTGTTGGCGGTGAAGGCGAGCACGAGCGCATCACCGCTCTGCACGCCGGCCGGCACCGTGACCTGGTGACTGGTGGCGTTGAGGTTCGACGTGGCCGTGCCGACGAAGCTGATCGGCGACGCCGCCACCGGGGCCACCTCGATGACCTGACTCACCGGCGCCGACGGCGCCCCGTCGTCGTCGAAGACCGTCACGGTGACGGTGTAGGCGCCGGCGTCGTCGAAGGTGTGCGGCGTGTCGAGGCCGGCTCCGACATCGGTATCGCCGAAGTCCCACGTGGCGTTGACGACGATGCCGTCGGAGTCGGTCGAGCTGACTGCCGAGAAGGTGCAGGCCAGACCATTGCACGCCGAGGTGAAGGCGGCAGCCGGTGGCTGGTTGGGGGGTGGCGGTCCGGCGGCCGGCAGCGCGATCGCACCACATGATCGCCTTGGCCGACGAGGCGGTGCTCACGGCTGTGCGCACGGGTTGGGCGCCACCCGTCGAGGTCGAGTCGCCGGCAGCGGCCGTGATCCGGCCGGTGCTGGTACCGACCGACGACTGGCGCAGCTGCACCGTCGCCGGCAAGGCCCATCCGGTGTTGGTATCGGTCTCGTCCGACCAGTACGAGACGACCGTGCTGCCGGCCGCGGCAGCGGTGCCCGGCGTCGCATGCGCATTGGTCGCCGTGGCGCCCGGTGACCGATGACGCCAACGTCGGGGCGCCGGCATTGGCATAGGCAAGCAGAACCCGCGACGATCTGCTCGACGTTCCGAGAGTCGACGTGATCGTGGATCCGGCGGTGCCGGCAACTGCGGTGCGCGTGAACACCCATGAGCGCATGTCGGGGGTGCCGTCCGACTGGGTCCCGAGCAGCGTCCAACCCGCCGGCGTCGTCGCCGTGGTGGCGTTGTTGGCGGTGATGATCAGCAACAAGCGGTCACCGGCGGCGACCGCCGCCGGCACGGTGATCGCCGCGCCGGTGCCCAGGCCGGTGGCCTGGTTCGAGGCGCGGAAGGCCGGGCTCGCAACGGTCGGAGCGACGTCGACGACGACGTCGTGTGTGACCGAGCCGGACTCCAGATCGTCGTCGGTCACCGTCAACGTCACCGAGTAGGTGCCAGGAGCGGGGAACGTGTGCAGGGCAGCATTGGTGGATGCCGAGGAGCCGTCGTCGAAATCCCAGGCGTGCTGCGTGATCGTGCCGTCCGGATCGGTGGACGAGCTGGTGAAGTCGCACGAGAGGCCATAGCAGCCGAACGTGAAGTCAGCCGTGGGTGGAATCGGATCGGGAGGTGGTTGGCCGAACGTGTCGCCCATGTAGAACGGATCGAGCGCCATCGCCCTGAAGCTGGCGAGCGACGACTGCGAGGTGGTCACCAGCCAGATGCAGTTCGGGAAGCTCTGGTTGATGTTCCTCGAGTTGAAGTACAGCGCGCCGGCGAACTGCGAGTAGGCCGGCGTCTTGAACAGCGCCCGCGCCTCGTCGATCCAGGCGGCCTTGCGATTTGGGACTTGCGGGTCTTCCCATGACGCGAACTCGGTGACCCAGAGGTCGACGGTGGGATGAGCGGCGCCGAACACGCGGATAGGGCTCGAGGATCGTCCCCAGCGATTTCCACGGGTTGTCCGCATTGGGGCGGCAGACGTGGAAGTTGTAGGCGTCGACCCCCATCGCGTCGGTCCACTGGTCGCCCGGATACCACTTCGGGGCGTGGCGGCGGTCGCTGACGGGGACGTGGATACGCGTAGTCGGTCATGATCCACATGAAGCGGGCGTTGGACACGCCCTCGGCGCGGAAGACGTCGACCCAGTGGCGCCACGCGGCGATGAACTCAGGCGGCGGTGCCGGCTCCGGTGCCCGATTCGGGCTCGTGGTGCAGTGTCACGTAGATCGGCGCCTGGAAGTCGCGGATGCGTCGCGCCCATGACCTGATCTCGTTGTCGAGCTGACTGCCGGGGGCAGCGGTGGCGAGCGACGCCCACGGGATGCGTGTGCCGTTGCGAGTCGGCTTGATCGACAGGATCAGCGTGCGATCGCCGTTCTTCAGGAAGTTGTGGTAGCTGTCGGGAAAGGCGTCGTTCCACGTCTCGAAGACGCGAACGACCTCGAGCTGGCGTCCGATCTGTGACTCGAGCTGGGTCACGGCCTGCTGGGCGGTCTGACCGCTCTGCGGCTGGGGGAATGCGCCGAACGTGATCGGTTGCCCTCCGATCGCACTCGCCGGAGACGACCCGTTGACCACCGCCAGCATCGTCGACGCCGTCAGCAGCAGGACGATCCCCGCGCGAACACGCCGCGTTCTCTGGTTCGAGTTCATGGCGGCCTCCTGCCGTGTGCCCAGTGGTTCGCCGATCAGCCCCACGCGACGGCAGACGGGATCATACGTGACATCAACCTGACAGTGCCACGGATCGCGGCGAATCACGGCAGCTTTTCACTGGCTGTCGACAAATGGCCTGAAGACGACAGGAAAAACGTCTGGTCTCCGTCAAGCGGCGACGTCAGCGCCGCAACGTGAGCGTGAACACGCTGCCGTCGCCGGCGGGCCCTGGTGAGCGCACCGTCACGTCGCCTCCGTGTGCCACGGCGACTTGACGGGCGATCGGGAGTCCGAGTCCGGTCCCGTGCGAGTCGGCGCTTCCGCGCCAGTGGCGTTCGAACACCTGGTTCGACTCGACTTCGGCGATGCCCGGACCGTGATCGGCGACGACGACCCGCGCCCGCTCGTCATCGATCTCGAGCAGCACCTCGACCGTCGACGCGTCGGGGGCGTAGCGCACGGCGTTGTCGATCAGGTTCGTCAGCGCTCTCCGAACCGACGTGGCGTCGATCGCGCACGGCGCCGCGTCGGGGCCATCGAGCGAGACCGCGATGTGCTTGGCCGCGGCGAGCTCGCCCACGTCGCCGACGACGCCACGAAGCAGCGCCGCCAGGTCGACCGGGAGATGGTCGATCGCGCGCGCCCTGCCGCGAGCGTCGACGAGCAGGTCGTCGATCGTGCTCTGCATGCCGGGTCGCTGCCGCTCGCGTGCGGAGGATGCCGTCGCGGTAGATCTCGATCGTCGGGTCCGGGTGGCGCAGCAACACGTCGGCGTTCATGGTCAGCACCGAGAGCGGTGTTCGCAGGTCGTGGCTCGTCTGCTCGATCAGCTGGCGCTGGGCGTCGGCGGCGTTCTGTAGTCGATCCAGCATGGCGTCGAAGCTGTCGGCGAGCGAGACCACCTCGGCGGGGCCGCGCTGCAGCTTGATCCGGCGCGAGAGATCCGTCGCCTCGATCTCCTCCGCCACGGAACGCACGCGCTCGATCGGGCGCACGGCGCGTCCTGCCAACCACCACGCCACGCCGGCCGCGATCGGGCCGAGGGCGACGACGGTGAACGTCGTCCATGGCGAGCGCTCGCTCGGAGTCGTTTGGACGACCTCGACCCCGTCGACGACGACCGAGGTCTCGTCCTCGGTGGCGACCATGACGCCGAAGACCAGCAGCACCGGCACGTAGATGGCGACCCAGCCGAGCACTGCGATCCGCACCCGCAGCGATCTCCACCAGGCGCTCACCAGTCCACCCGCAGCTGATATCCGGCTCCGGTGACTGTGACGATCGGCGCCGGCTCGCCGAGCTTGCGGCGGAGCCGGCTGATGATCACGCGGACCGAAGAGGTGAACGGGTCGGCATTGGCGTCCCAGACGTGTTCGAGCAGCTGTTCGGTCGACAGCACCTCACCCGGATGGTGCATGAAGTAGCGCAGGAGCGAGAACTCGCGCGCCGTGAGTTGCAGATCGCGGCCGCCCCGCGTGGCCGCGTGCGACCTGATGTCGAGCTCGAGGTCGGCCACCCGCAGGGTCGAGGCCTCGCCGCTGCGCCGGCCGAGGGCGCGGATGCGGGCGAGCAGCTCCGAGAAGTCGAACGGCTTGACGAGGTAGTCGTCGGCGCCGGCATCCAGGCCGGCAACTCGATCGGCGACCGCATCACGCGCCGTCAACACGAGCACTCGGGCAGGCCGACGCAGGGCGTCGTCGATCGTCGTCCGCCGGACGAGGTCGAGACCGTCGCCGTCGGGGAGGCCGAGGTCGACGCAGGCGAGGTCGAATTCGGTCGTTCGCAGCATCTCGTCGGCGAAGGCCACCGTGCCCGCCACGTCGACTGCATACGCCTCGTTGCGGAGGCCGACCGAGATGATCTCGGCCAACTCGGCGTCGTCTTCGACCACGAGGATTCGCATGCGGCAGTCTCCCAGTCGTGCGCCGGTCAGTCAGCCCGCGCCGTGACGGTGGCACCCGAGGGTGACGTGACCGTCATCGCGCCCTCGCCGAACTCGATCGTGAGGTTGACGTCGCTTCCGCTCGGATCGTCGGGGCGATAGCTGCGGTCGTCGATCGGCACGATGCTGCGGGCCGGCGGCGGGGTCGGCCCCTCGACGGCGGCGATGCCTCCCTCGTCGTCGAGTGCGTACCAGAGCAGCATCGATCGCCCCCCGGAATGGGCGGTCACGTAGGTCCGCAGCTCTCCGTCGGCGACGATCGTGGCGTCGATGACCACCTGCTCGATCGGCCCGAAGTCCGACTCGAGCAGCTCGAGCTCCTCGCGGCCCTGCTCGGTCTCGCCGGCCAAGAGTGCTGCGACGTCGCGCTCGTGCGCTTCCACGTCGGTCTGTGGCACGTCGTCGGGAAGCGGGAACAAGGCCGCGATCGCTTCGGGGCCGTCGGCTGCGACGGCCAGCTCACCATCGACGTACGTCACGGTCAGCGAGTCGCCGCCGGGCGAGCACGTACGTCCCCGTGGCCGCCTCCGCTGCTTCCGGATCGATGTCACGTGCGGCTCGCGGCGGTGGCAACGGCTCGCCGGTCATCAGCGCAGGACCGATCGCCTGCACCAGCTCCTCGGCGGTGACCGCCGGCGTGTTGGAGGCGATCGCGATCGCTCGCTGCTCGGCGGGGATCCACACCACGACCACCTCGTGGCCGATGTCGCCGCCGCCGCCCGCCGTGGCGAGGAACGGCTCGCCGAACTTCGATTCGTCGAACGTGACCCAGCCGGCGGACTCCCCGGTGCCGTCGTCGTGGACGAATCCTGGCTCGGCGACGAATTCGCACGGCGTCATCCGACACCACCTCGCCGCTGAACAGTGCGCTCGCCCAGAGCGCCAGCTCCGGCATCGTCATCGCCAGATCCCCGTTGCCGCTCGAGCGCCCAGTGCGGCCCGTCGAAACCACCCATCTCGTCGGTCGGACCGTCATCGAGGTACCCGACCGCACGCGGACCCGGCGCTGCCGGTTCGCCGTCCCAGAATCCTCCGGCACTGCGGTCGTTCGGTAGCGGCAGGATCCGCGAGACGAGGAAATCGCGGTACGGCACGCCCGACACCTCCTCGACGATCAACGCCAGCAATGTGTAGCCGGCGTTCGAGTAGAGGAACTCGGTTCCCGGCTGGAAGGCGAGCTCCAGGCCACTGATCGCGTCGAGCGCCTGATCCCGAGTCAACGGACGATGATCGCTGCCGTGCGATCCTGTGAGGCCGCTCGTGTGGAGCAGCAGTTCTTCGACGCTGGCGTCGGCGATCGGACCGGAGAGCGTGGGCAGTAGCTGACCGGCGCGATCGTCGAGCGTCAATGAGCCGTCGTCGACGAGGGCCAGCACGGCGGCCGCTGTGAACGCCTTGCTGACCGACCCGATGCTGTAGACGGTGTCTGCGTCGTTGGCAGTGGCTCGCTCGCGATCTGCGAGCCCGAACGACTCGACACAATCAACCTCGTCGCCTGACGAGACGGCGATCGTCCCGCTGAATCCGGCATCGCCCCATGCCTCCAGCGCTTCACCGGTCAGATCGGCGCACCCGGTCGCGGTGCCGCTCGAGCCGCATCCGCTCACGACCACAGCCGTCGCCCCCAGCACGCACATCATCCTTCGCACACAGCGACTCTCGACGCAGCGGTGTGAACCTGATGTGAACGAGAATCGTCCGGGCTGCCGGCCGAGCTGCACCTGAAGCGGCGGCAGACTGCTGACCCTCGACCACGCGCCGATCGAGCGGGGATGCCGCTCGATCGGCGGTCGGGTCGACCAAGATTGAACGCATGACGGCGGTCTCAGCGGCGCCCAGCCCGTGGGTCCTCGTCGGATCACCCACAGCGCTGGGCGAACCGACCTCGCTCGTGACGCTCGTCGACGGGCAGACGTTCTGCCTCAGCAGCCGATCCGGCGATTTCGATTCCAATCCGGCGCATGGCGTGTACTTCGCCGACATGCGGGTGCTGAGCCGTGCTCACCTCCGCATCGGCGGTGTCGACATCGAGCCGCTCGCCGTCCAGCAGGATGTTGCCGACACGGCGACGTTCGTCGGTCGGTGTGTTCCGCCTGGCCACGTCGAGGGCAATCTGCTCGTGATCCGCAGGCGTCACGTGGGCAACGTGTGGCACGAGCAGATCGAACTGCGGAACTTCACACCGAACCCGATCACCATCTCGGTCGAGCTCGAGGTGGCCGCCGACTTCGCCGACGTCTTCGCGGTCAAGGAAGGGCGCGAGGAGCTCGAGGGTGCGCACTCGATCGAGGTGCACGACACGAGCATGGCGTTCCGTTGGCGGTTGGGTGACATCAATCGCAAGGCCGAGCTGTCGGTCACCGGTCCCTCGCCGCAGGTGACCAAGCAGGGCTTCCGGTGGGGCGTCGAGCTCGACAGTGGTGAGACGTGGACTGTCGGTCTCGATCTCGCCGTCGGCGTCGGGAAGCGTTGGATCGCCAGACGCCACCACCACCACCCCGACACCCCGGGCGCAGCCCGGCGCAACCACGACTGGCTGGCCGGACGCCCGCGCTTGCGCACCACCGACGGGCGCCTCGCCGAGGCCTACACCAGGTCGATCGAGGATCTCGCCGCGCTGCGACTGCACGACCCAGAGGGCGAGCGCCGGCCGGTGCTCGCGGCCGGGGCCCCGTGGTACATGGCATTGTTCGGCCGTGACGCGCTGATCGCCGCCTACATGGCGCTGCCGATCGACCGCGATCTCGCACTCGGCGTGCTCGAAGCGCTCGCCGATCTGCAAGGCACCGTGGTCGACCCGGCCACCGAGGAGGAGCCGGGCAGGATCGTCCACGAGACCCGATACCTCGGAGCGGAACGGATCAGCCTCACCGGCCACAGCGCGTACTACGGATCGATCGATGCCACACCGCTGTTCGTGGTGCTGCTGGGCGAGCTCTGTCGCTGGGGTCTCGAGGACGACGATCTCAAGCGACTGTTGCCGCACGCCGACCGTGCGCTCTATTGGATGGAGCACTACGGCGACCGCGACGGCGACGGCTTCCTCGAATACCTGCGGGCATCCGATCGCGGGCTCGTCAACCAGGGATGGAAGGACTCCGGCGACGCGATCCGATACCGCGACGGCCGCATCGCCGTCGCCCCGTTGGCGTTGTGTGAGGTGCAGGGGTACGCGTACGCCGCCCTCGAAGCGCGACGGCATGATCGCCGAACGTCTCGGCGAGCTCGATGTGCGCGACCGCTGTGCCGAGCGGGCGGCCGTCCTCAAGCAGCGTTTCAACGAGCAGTTCTGGCTCCCCGACCTCGGGTGGTTCGCTGTCGCGCTCGGCCCCGACAAGGAGCCGGTCGACTCCCTGACATCGAACATCGGGCATTGCCTGTGGTCCGGAATCGTCGACGACGGTCTCGCCGAGGCTGTCGCCGAACGCCTGCTCTCACCCCCGATGTGGAGCGGGTGGGGCGTCCGCACGCTCGCCTCCGACGAGCGCGGCTACGACCCGATGAGCTACCACTGCGGATCGGTGTGGCCGCACGACGGCGCCTTGTGCGCCGCCGGCCTCGCCCGTTACGGGTTGACCGAAGCAGCGCTGGCCGTCACGAACGGGCTGCTCGACGCGTCGCAGTCGTGGGACGGCCGGCTGCCCGAGTTCTTCTGCGGGCTCGATCGCAGCGACGTCGCGACCCCGATCCCGATGCCGACATCATGCTCACCCCAGGCGTGGTCCTCGGCGGCGCCCCTGTTGCTGCTCCGGCTCTTGATGGGGCTCGAGCCCGGCGCCGACGGTCAGCTCACGGTGAACCCGATACCCGGTGGTGACGGCGACATCGTGCTCCGCGGCGTGCGCTGCGGAGACGGCGTGTACGACGTGCGCGCCGGCGACACGGTCGAGCTCGTGCGTGTGAGCTGAGCGACGCTCAGCCGACGGTGGTGCGCAGGTGCCGGGTGAGTGCCTCGGCGACCCCGGCGCCGAACGGCAGATCGGTGACCTCGATGCCGGTCGCGGTGAGCGCCGGCTCGGCGTTGGCGACAGCAACGGCAACGTCGGCGCGAGCGAACATCGGCAGATCGTTGGTGGCGTCGCCGACAGCGATCACGCGTCGTGCTTGGAGCCCGAGGTGAGCGACCGCCGCCGTCAATCCCGTGCCCTTGTCGCACCCGGTGGGCACGATCGCGATCGAGTCCTTGTTGGCGACCACGTAGCACCCCGAGTCGGGGGCGGCGCACACCGACTCGGCGAGATCGGTGTAGGCGACGGGAAGCCCGATCGTGGCCTGACCGATCACCATCGATTCGGGCGACTCGCGCCGCCACCGCTTGCACGACCTTCTCACTGACCGCAGGCGCCAGCAAGCTGACTTCCGACGTGTCGACGTCGACGAGCAGCGCACCGTGCTCGCACACCGCGCACGGCGCACCGCCGGAGCACGTCCGGAATCACCGTCGCCAGGTCACTCCACGGTCGTCCGGTGACGATCACGACCGTGTGTCCGTCGTCGACCGCCGCGTGGACCGCGGCTGTCGCCGCTGGGTCGACGGACCGACCGTCGAACAGCGTGCCGTCGACATCGAGGGCCACGATCATTCGGTCGGTGGTCATTGCATGATCTCCGATCGCCTCGCGCCGGCAGCGCATCTCGAGATCTCACGCTCGTAGGCGTCGACGTAGCGCGGCCGACATGGCTTCGATCGAGAATCGCTCCATCGCCGATCGCCGGCATGTGGAGCGGTCGAGCGTTGCCGCCCGGGCGATTCCGTCGATCAACTCGTCGTCGGTGTCGCCGAGGTAGCCGGTCACGCCGTGGTCGACGATCTCGGTCGCGGCGCCGCGGCGGGTGGCGACGACGGGGGTACCGCACGCCAGCGACTCGAGCATCGTCATGCCGAACGGCTCCGCCCACGCGGTGGGGTTGAGCAGCATCGTGGCGTCCGGCGAGCAGCTCACGCTTGCCGGCGGCGTCGACCTCGCCGATGAACTCGATGTCGCCGCCGAGCAGCGGCCGCACGCGAGTCGTCGAAGTACTGCTGTTCGACGCGGTTCGCCGATCTTGGCCGCGATGCGAAGTGGCTGGCCGGCGTGCGCGCGCCAGCCGAACGGCATGGTCGACGCCCTTGTCGGGCGACATCCGCGTCAGCGCGGCGAGGTACCCGCCGTCGCCGGCGCCCTCGGGGAAGTCGCCGACGTCGATGCCGTGATGGATCACGGCCGCGATCGGAGACGTCGGTCGTGGACGCGTGCGACTGCGAGATGGCGACCACGGCGACTCGCGACCGGCGGCGCTTGCTGTACAAGCGCCTCACGCCCGCGACCGAACGGGTTGTGGTTGGTCGCCACGACCGGCAGGTCGGGCACGGAGAGAGCGACGATCGGACCGCCGATCGTGTGGTCGCTGACGACGTCGTATCCCTCCGCAAGGGCGTAGGCGCCGATCGCGTGTTCGAGCTCGGTGATCGCACGACCCATCGGCACCGGCGTCGGCGGCCGGCGACCACCGACGCCTTCGGCACCGGGCAGGTCGAGTCGGGGTGGGCGATCAGCAGCACCTCGTGCCCGGCGGCGACGAGCCCGCGGGCGAGCCCGTCGAGCACGGCCTCGGTGCCGCCGTACGCCGGTGGCGGAACCGGCAGCCATGGTGGCGCGACGATCGCGATCCTCATGGGTCGCCGGCCGAACCCAGACCGGCGGCGCGGCGGCCGGAGGCGGGCTTCGTGTCGACCGAGCGCAGGCGCGACCGGCTCAGGCGCCGGAGGAAGGCGTTCGCCCAATGGTGCACGTCGTGGTTGCGCACCGCTTCACGCATCTGTCCCATTCGTTCCGTGCGTTCGGCCGGCGCCATCCGTCGCGCGTTCGAGCATGGCCTGCTTCACGGCGTCGATGTCGTAGGGGTTGACGATCAGCGCGCCCGGCAAGTCGTGGGCGGCGCCGGTGAACTCGGACAGCACCACCGACGCCGCGAGGTCGTCACGGCTGGCGACGAACTCCTTGGCGACGAGGTTCATGCCGTCGGCGTAGGAGGTCGACCACGAGCGAGTCGGCGGCCCGGTACCACCCGGCCAGCTCGGTCTCGTCGAGCTGGGACGTGATGTGGTGGACCGGCCCGCTGCCGTCGGGGCGGCGGTGCAGCCGATTGGTGTCGTTCACCAGGCGCTCGACCTCGTCGCGCTCGTCGCCGTAGTCGGCGATGCCTTCCCGGCTCGGAACCGACACCTGGACGAACGTGCACGTCGCCGGGTCGATCTTGCCGTCGTCGAGCAACTCGCGGAAGGCCCGGAGTCGCTGGTCGATGCCCTTCGTGTAGTCGAGCCGATCGACCCCGGCGAACACGAACTCGACGCCCAGGTCCTGGCGATGACGGGCGGCGACGTCGCGTCGACGCTGCCCCGAGCTCGCTCCAATGGTCGAAGTCGATCGAGATCGGGAACGTGTCGATCTCGACGTCGCCGCCGTCAGGCACGCGGCTCGACGGCCGGCGCTCGGACGCGAACTGCTCGATCGCGGTCGCGGCATTGGCCGCGTCGTGCTCGGTCTGGAAGCCGAGCAGGTCGGCTCCGCTCATGCCGCGCACCAGGTCGCCGCGCCAGGGCAGCGTGGCGAACAGGTCGACCGAGGGAACGGGATGTGCAGGAACAGCCCGATCCGGAGATCGGGCCGCCGGGCCCTGATCAGCGCCGGGCACAGCAACAGGTGGTAGTCGTGCACCCACACCAGGCCGTTGAGCGGCGCAACCTGCGCCGACCGCGTCGGCGTAGCGCTCGTTGACGGTCTCGATACGCGCGCCACCACGAGCGGTTGATCTGCGGTTGCCGCAGCCGGCCGTGGAACAGCGGCCACAACAGCGAGTTGGCGAAGCCGTGGTAGTAGCCCTCGACCTCTTTGGGCCGGAGCTCGATCGGATGGAGGCGGACGTCGTCGATCTCGGCCGACATGTCGGCGGGCGCGTCGGCGCCCGCCCAGCCGATCCAGTGCGTGTTGGCGTCGGCCACTGAGGCCAGCGCCGAGGCCAACCCACCAGGACTGCGGCCCATCGTTCCGTCCGGCCGGTGTTCCACCGGCAGGCGGTTGGCAACGATCACCACACCCGAGGCACGCCACGAGTTGGACGACCGTCGCTGATGGAGATCACGACGCGTCATGGCACCGTCCGTTCTCAGTTTTGGTGCATTCGTATGATGGCCCGCCCACCGTTGAAGGTCAAACCCAGGGAGGTCACGGGCGTCTTCGCTGGTCACAGGTGTGCCGGCTCGACAGACGACGGGGTCGAGCTCGGATCGGAAAGGTGCTTCACGTCCGAATGGTTCCCCGGCGAGGTGGCCGTCAATCGTCGAATTCGGTCACCGCACCGCTTCGGCGGCCACGGGCCGGCGATACGGGCCGCGTCGATCGGCTCGCCGCCCGCCCCGTGGGCTGGTGCACGCGCCGTGCCGGATTGCTGCGTGTGATGACGTGGATCGCCACCGCCATCGCGAGGGGGTCGTTGGTGTACATCCTGGAACTCCTTTCTGGTGTCGGGTTGGTGTTGGTCGGCCGCAGCGTCGCAGCTCGACCTTCTCTGCAGCGCCCTCGCCGGCGATCTGACGGCGAGCGGCAGGGAAGGTGCGGGGAAGGCGGCGTCCTTAGCGTCCGTGCCGGCGCAAGCCACCAACCGTCCCAACGAGGAGGATCCCAGTGATTTCCATGCCCGCCATCACCCACGTCGCAGTGACCGTCAGCGATCTCGCCGTCAGCGTGCCGTGGTACTCCGAGGTGCTCGGAGTCGAGCCCGTTCTCGACGAGGACACCGGCCCGTTCCGGCACGTCGTCTACCTGCTGGGCACGACGCTGTTCGGCCTGCACGGCTTCCCGGACCTCGCCACCACCACCAAGTTCGACGAGCGCCGTCCCGGGCTCGATCACGTCGCCTTCGGCTGCGCCGACCGCGACGAGTTGGAGAAGTGGGCGGCACGGCTCGACGAGCTCGGCATCGCCCACGGCGACATCGTCGACGCCCACTACGGATCGGGCCTGTCGTTCCGCGACCCCGACAACATCGCCCTCGAGCTGTTCGCACCTCCTGCCTGAGCCCGCTCGGTCGACATGAGCGAACTCGACACCAACGCCCCTCATGTCGGAGCGATCGCGCGCCGGACGCGCTCGGTGACGGCTCGAGACATCGAGCTGTTCACCGAGCTCACCGGCGATCGCAACCCACTGCACTACGACGCCGAACTGGCGGCGGCTTCCCGGTTCGGTGGGATCATCGTGCAAGGCGGGGTGACCTCCGGACTGCTCAATGCCGTGGTCGCCGAAGACCTGCCGGGACCCGGCAGCGTGTTCCTCCACGTCGACTGGCACTTCCTGCGGGCGGTGCATCCGGGCGACACGATCACCGCCGAGGTCGAGGTCCTGCACACCCGGCAGGACAAGCCGATCCACCAGTTGCGGACGAGGATCACCAATCAAGACGGCGTCGTCGTGCTCGACGGATCGGCCACGGTGTACCGAGCTCGGCTCTGAGCGCCCGGCTACCGTCGGGCCGGTGCGCAGAGCCGCTGTCGCCGTGACTGCCATCGTCGCGTTGGCGGCGTCGTGTTCGTCGGACGACGCGTCCTCGACCGTGCCGCCCACCGACCCATCCACAACCAGTTCGACCACCGTCCCGCTGGTCGCCTTGTCGACCTGCCCGGTTGACGACGAGACGTTCTGTGAGGTCGCAGTCGAGATCGCCGCGGCGTTGAGCGTCGGCGACCCGGCAGCGCTCGTGGGTCTCAGCCGGGCGGACACGATCGTGTGTGCCGAGATGGTGGCCGAGTACTTCCCGCAATGCCGCACGGATGACGTGCTCGAGGGACACGGCGTGAGCGGTCCCGACCTGATCGTGACCGTGCTCGACGACTCGGGTTACGCGGCGGAGATGGACCGGCTGTTCACCGACGTGGCCAACCCGGCGATCGTCGGCGTGGGCACGTGCGGGCCCGATGTGCCGGGCCGGCGCACGTACCACGTGGCGTGGACGGCCTCGATCGCGCAGGCGGGTGAACCCCCGGAGCCGTATCTGGGCAGTTTCGAGCTCCTCTTCGACGATGAATGGCGCATCGTCCTGGCCTACTCCGGTCCGGCGTCGGCCTGGGAGGTCGCCAACGCCGGCGGCACGCGCAACCTGTTCTGCGAGGCAGCGCGAACCGATTGGCCCAGCTAGATCGTCGCCGCGTTCGAATTGATGTGCATCTCCCCGCAACGAGCGCGATCATGCGCTGATGTTCGACATCGACGTGTTCATCGACGAGTGCGTCAGAGCCGGTGACGAGGGCGAGCCCCGTAGCGCCATCAAGCACCTGCTCGGGCGGGCGATGGCCGACACGGAAGCGGTTGCGGCCGCGTTGCCGCCGGAACGGGCCGAGATCACGCCGCTGCACGCATCGCCGACACTCACGATCCTCAAGGTGGTCTGGACGCCCGGGATGTCGTTCCGGCCGCACAACCACAAGATGTGGGCGGCGATCGGCATCTACACCGGAGGCGAGGACAACGAGTTCTATCGCCGCACCGGCGACTGGTTGACGCCGTCCGGGGGCAAGCGCCTGAGGCGCGGCGACACCGTGTTGCTGGGCGACGAGGTGATCCACGCCGTGACCAACCCCACCGGCGAGCACGCCGGCGCGATCCACATCTACGGCGGCGACCTGTTCGCCGCCGAGCGCAGCGAATGGGATCTCGACACGCGGGTCGAGCAGCAGTACGACGTCCCCGCCGCGATGGCCTACTTCGAGGAACAAAATCGCCTCACGGCCTCCTGAATCAGCTTCCGATCTCGCCGCCGTCGTCTTTGGTGATGACCAGCAATGACGAGCGAGGCCGTCCTCCGGCATCGCCGTCGGGCCACGAGCTGCAACGCCTTCTCGGTCCCCGGCACGGTGGGTCCGCTACTCTTCGCCCGGGTGCTGGATGCCGACGAACAGGGTCGTCTCGTCGGGCGTGGCGAAGCAGCCGGTGATCTCGCATCGATTGGGTCCGACCAGGAATCGACGTGTCCGTCGCGTGGTCGGATCGGCGCAGAGCATCTGGTTGTTGCCGAATCCCGCGTAGGCACCGCTGTTGATCGTCGATGAGGAAACGTCGGTCTGGATCCACATCCGGCCGCTGGGCGCGACGTACAGCCCGTCAGGAGACCCGTACTTGTCGCCGTTGATCGTCGAGCCGTCGGGAACCGCGGCGTCTCGGTCTCCGGCGAGGGCGAAGATGTCCCACCAGAACGTCGGCCCGGTGAAGTCGATGTCGTAACCCCAGCGAATGATGTGTCCGTACACGTTGTTCGCCCGAGGATTGGCGGCGTCCACCGCTGCACCCGTGCCCATGCCGCGCCCGTTCGAGCCGGAGTTGTTCGTCAGCGTGGCGACCGCCATCAACTCGTCGGGATAGGTGTCGATCCACTCCGGCCGATCCATCTTCGTGGCGCCGACGAGGTCGGCCGCGCCACGCGTGTTGACGAGGATCTCCTCCAACGGCCAGCCGACCGTGTCGGGCGTCAGCGGTAGCCACGCACCGGTGCCATTGGCGTCGAAGCGCGCCACGTAGAGAATTCCATCGTCGAGCGGGTTGATGCCTCGGCGGAGGCTCTTCCTCCACGGCTGGTTCGACACGTAGCGGTAGATGTACTCGAACGCCTGGTCGTCGCCCATGTACACCACGACGCGCCCGTCGCGGGCCTCCTGCACCCAAGCGCCCTCGTGCTTGAGGCGCCCCAGTGCGGTCCGCTTGACGGGGGTGCTGTTCGGATCGAACGGGTTGATCTCGCACACCCAGCCGAACCGGTTGGATTCGTTCGGCTCGGCAGCCGACGTCGAACCGGGCGTCGGTCGTGAACCACTGTGTGCCTGTCGCAGCAATGGGACCGATGCCGTAGCGAGCCAGGAGCGTGCCGGGCACGATCGGCGGGCCGTTGAAGTACCCGTTGAAGTTCTCCTCGCAGGCGAGATACGTACCCCACGGCGTGTAACCCATGGCGCAGTTGTTGATCGTGCCGAGCACGGTCGTGCCGGCGGGGTCTGCGCTCGTCTTGCAGAGCGTCGTGACCAGCCGCCGGACCGCCGATCTCGATCGGCGTCTGCCCGGTGATCCGGCGTGCGAACCGCGACGGCCGCACGACTTCCCATGCGCCGCGTCGGCGCTTGACCTCGATGATGCCGACGCCGTGGGCGTTCTGCGACTTGGCGGTCTTCTCGGCATTCCAGTTGGCGACGCCGTCGGTGAACAGCATGCCGTCGTCGGTGTACTCGTGGTTCTGGACGATGAGGCCGTGCTTCGACGAACCGTTGATCGGGAAGTACACGATCCCGTCGTTGTGCATGCCCCACTGCTGGGCCTGTTCGTCTGCGGTGTTGCTGCCGTCCTGCTTGAACGCGGGACCGTTCGAGACCGGGTCGCCCCAGGCGATCAGCACGTCGGCGCGATAGCCGGGCGGGACGACCACGGTGTCCTCGCTGGAGGGGGCGACGCCCTCGAACCCGAGCAACGGCTCACCCGCCGGTTGGCCGTAGCCCTTGCCGTAGCCGTGATGGCGGTGGCCGTCGGCGTGCACCGGAACTGCTGCGCACGAGCGCCTCGGTGCCGGTGAAGGCGACCGCCGCACCAGCCGTGGCGATCCCGCCCCGGAGCAGGGATCGCCGCGACGAGACGGGCGTCGCACGACGCTCTCGAACGTCTCGTTGGCGGACGGGTTCGACACCATGTCGTCGTCGATGATGCTCATGACACTCCTGGCTCTCGAGGCGATCGGTGATCGCGCAACTCCGGACGCGTGGAATGTAGGAAACGAAGCTGGCACCCCGATGTCCCGCCGGTGAACGCCCGGCGGACAAAAGGCCAACTGTTCAGTCGAGGGCGTCGAGCATGGCGGCGGTGTCGATCGAGAAGTGGGCTCGCACGGCCTTGCCGTCGCGAATCGTCCAACGATGGACTTCCGGGATGTCGAAGGCCTTTCCAGTCGCCACTGTCGTGCCGCGTGTGCGTTCGAACTGCACGACGTCACCGTCGACTTCGAACAGCGCCTCGGTCGTGACCGCCGAGTCGATCGCCGACGTGAGCGCCAGGGCGAAGGCGAGGAAGCCGTCGTGCCCGACGTGGCGCCCACCCCACGGCAGGGCAGGGTCCTGGGTGACCACGAAGTCGGCGTCGATCAGCTCGAACAGCCGATCGACGTTGCGGTCCGCCATGTTGCGGTAGATCTCGCGCACGACATCGATGTCCGACATGTCCCCATTCAAGTCGACCGATACCGCTTGATGACACTTGTAAGGCTTGCCTACTACGCTGCCGGTGCTCCGGCGATCGTTGGAGTGCGGTGACGGCTTCGTTCGTGATCACCAACGGCGCCGCGATCGAGGCCTGGGGGCCCGCAACGCTCGGTGCATCCAACGTGCTGAGCCAGGTCGGCGTGACGTGGGTACCTTCGCACCGACCTCGTGTAACCCTCTCCGGCAGCGGCACTGCCGCCTGTCAGCATGAAGCTCGTGGGGACGAGCGTCTGGAGGGACCGCAACTTCCGGCTCGTCCTCGGCGGCGGGTTCGTCAACAACGTCGGCGACTGGTTGCTGGCGGTGGCGCTGCCGGCGTTCGTCTACAGCGAGACCCGCTCGGGTCGCTCGACGGCGGCGATCGTCATCATCGAGTTGTTGATCGGGATCTGCTTCGGGCCCTACGGAGGCGGGCTCGCCGACCGGTGGGACCTGCGCCGCACGATCATCGGCACCAACCTTCTCCAAGCGGTCACCCTGCTGCCGCTGCTCGCCGTCACGCCTGACCGGATTTGGCCGGCGTTCGTGGTCGCCGCTGCCCACGGCCTGCTCCGCGCCGTCAACGACCCAGCGTCGTTCGCCCTCGTCCCGCGCATCGTCGTACCTGAACAACTGGTCAAGGCCAACGCCGCCAACTCCGCCAGCGGCTCGATCGCCCGGCTGATCGGTTCGCCCCTTGGTGGCATCGCCGTCGCCTACGGCGGGCTCTCGGCCGTGGTCGTCATCGACGCCATCACCTTCGTGACGGTTGCATTGGCAACGACCTTCGTCCGGGCCGACACGGCCAGCCTGGCTCTCGCCGGCGACGACGGAGAGCAGGCTCGAGCCAGTGTGCGAGAAGGCTGGCGCCAGATCCGGCAGCACTCGGAGCTCGTCGGCTACCTCGCCGTGCAGTCACTGGCCTCTCTGACGTTCGCCATGTTCCCGGTGCTGTTCATCGCCTTCGTGATCGATGTGCTCGAAGGCGACGAAGCGACCGTCGGCATCATCCGTGGCATGGCCGCCTTCGGCGGTCTCACGGCGTCGGTGCTGATCGCCCGGCGAGCCACGCACGTCCATCCGACGATGCTGATGGCGTTCGGCTATGCAGGCCTGGGCTCGGTCGCGTTCATCTTCGTCAACATCAGCGGATTGACGACGGCCCTCTGGCTGTACCTCCTGCTGTTCGGACTCAGCGGGTTTCCCAACATCACGTCACAAGTGGGCGCGGTCGGCACCGCCCAGCGGTTGTGCCCACCGCAGATGCTGGGCCGGCTGCAAGGCCTGGAAGGGGCTGGCGGCGCGGCGGGGGCGATCGTCGGCTCGGCGGCCGTCGCCCTGCTGCTCGACGAGGTCGGCGTGAAGCTGCTCCTCAACGTCCAGGCCGCCCTGTACGTCACGTGCGGCGTGGGGTCGTACATCTTCATCGCTCGCGTGGCGCGAGACCGCAACGCCTCACCTGCCGACGACGCCCGCGACGAGATGGTGTGATCAGGTCGACACCGGTGTCGAACGTCAGGTGGTCTGTTCCGCCTTGCGCAGCTTGTCCTGCCAGAGCACGGTGCTCAACGACGCCGAGGCGGTGACGAGGCGCCCGAGCAGGTAGGCCCACAGCAGGATCGTGAGCGCCGCACCGAGCGCGCCGTAGGTCTCCGACTTCGACTCGAGCGACCGGGCGATCCAGACCACAGTCGCCACGTGCAGCAACTGGACGCCGATGCCGAACAGCAACGCACCCGGAACGAGGTCCTGCCATGTGGTGCCCGGCGCCGACGGCAGGACCCTGTGCGTGACCCACAGCCACAGTGCCGCCGGCAGGACGACCATCAACACCATGGCGATGATCCAGAGCGCGACCGAGGTGCGCTCGATGGCGGCGATCAGGCGCACGACGACGAGCAGGAGGGTCATGATCCCGATCGCCGCCAACGCCCGCACGGTCAGTCGCCTCGACCTTGACGACCGGCACGCCCCAGATCAACGAGTGGACGGCGTACAGGGCTTTCACGAGCGTGCGAGCCCCGCTGACGAGTGCCCACACGGCGCAGACTGAGGGTAAAGACCTGCGTGATCCGCGACACCTCGGTACTGGCGTCGATCGCCGAGGCGGCGAGACCGACGATGCCACTCTTGCGAGCGAGATCGGTGGGATCGGTGTCGGCGGCGTCGGCTCCGATGCCGAACGCGAACACGACGACGAACACATAGGGGACGACGAACAGGAAGAACCGGAAGGCGACTGCACCGGCGAGGATCCCACCGCCGGTGCGGACATCGTGCTCGACACCACGAAAGGCGATGTCGATCACGGGCACGTACGTCACGTCGCCGTTCGAGGTCGTCGATCACGCCCTCGGCACGCGTCTTGACCGAGTCGACCGAGCGCTTGAGGCGGGACGGCTTCGCCGGAGCGGCCTCACTCTCGTGTTCCGGATCGACGGGGGCGTCATCGTGCGGGACTGGCCCGTCGTCGCCCAGTTCATCGATTCGCTGAGCGTCGTCGGTCATAGCACCAGCGTTCCAGCCGCGGGCCGATCTGTCGACTCCTCTGGTGCCGGTCGCAGGCACGGCACCGGAGACCGTGGCGGCGATACAGTGCCGTCGATGCCACGTCGCGAACCCGCCCGCCTGGCACCTCCTGGTGCCTCGGCGCGCGGACGGTGGTTGCCAGTCGCGGTCCTGTGCGCCTCGTTGCTGGTGTTCGCGGTGCTGGCGGTCGCCTGCCGGGTCATCTACGACGAAGCCGAACAGAGCCTGCTCCAGGAGCGCACCGACGAGGCGTCGGCCGTGCTGGGGACGAGTGTGTCCAACATCCGGGCACCGCTCGATGCGGCGGCAACGCTGGCGAGCGTGACGGACGGCGATCCGGAGTACTTCGCCCAGGCGCTCGACGAGCAGGTCGGCGGCGAGGGAACGTTCACGTCGGCGGCGCTGTACCGGATCGGGTCCGGCGAGCAGCTGGCCTCGCTCGGCGCCCCGCTCGAGCTCCCCGCCGAGGGCGTGGTCTCGATCGCCACGCTCGTCGAGACGGCGGCATCCGAGCCGTTCATGGTGATCGACCTGCTCGATCACGAACGCCGGCTCGGCTACGCCGTCGTCGACGACGCCGAGCAACCCGAGTACGTCGTCTACGGCGAACGTCAGTTGAGCACCGACCCGAACGTCCGGCGCCGAACGGATGAACCGTTCGCCGAGCTCGACTACGCGATCTACCTCGGACCGGAGGAGAGTGCCGAGCAACTGCTCGGGTCGAGTCTGCGTACGCTCCCGATCGACGGTCGCCGGGCGACGGCCACGTCGGCGTTCGGAAACGAGCAGCTGTTGCTGGTGATGACGCCGATCGGCCAGCTCAACAGTTGGCTGTTCGCCAACCTGTGGTGGATGGTCGCGTTGGCCGGAGTGCTCCTGTCGTTGATCGTGGCGTGGTTGATCAGCCGGCTGTACCGGCGTCGTGAGCAGGCGGTGCTGCTCGCCGACGAGAACGCCCGCCTGTACGACGAGCAGCGCCACATCGCCGAGACGCTCCAGCTGAGCCTGTTGCCGCAACAGCTCGAACCGCCGCCCGGCGGCGACATCGCGGCCAGGTACTGGCCAGCCGGAGAGGCGAGCCTGATCGGCGGTGACTTCTACGATGCGTTCCGGGTCGACGAGCGTCGTTGGGGAGTGGCGATCGGTGACGTGTGCGGCAAGGGGATCGATGCCGCTGCGATCACCGGGCTCGTTCGACACACGATGCGTGCCGCTGCCCGTAGCGAGACGTCACCCGCGGCGGTGCTCGGCACGATCCACCAGGCGCTGCTCGATCATCAGCCGTCGACGTTCTGCACGGTGTGCTTCCTCTACATCGAACGTGGCCGACGACGGTCACCAGACGCTGACGGTGGCGTTGGGTGGTCACCCGACGTCCGCTGCTGCGGCGCGTCAGCGGAGACGTCGTCGAGATCGGCGAGCCCGGGTCGCTGCTCGGCATCTTCGAGCCGGTTCACTCCGACATCGCCGTCGACATCGAGCCGGGCGACACGATCGTGCTGTACACCGATGGGCTCACCGACGCTCCGCATGACCAGGCCGTGCCGATCGAGGAGCTGATCGATCTGGTCGCAGCGCGAGGGCGACGAGCCGGTCGCGGTGCTGGCCGATTCGATCCGTCCTCTCAAGCGGCGGCGTCGCCCACTCGGCAGCAACGACGACACGGCGCTCGTGGTGGTGCGCATCGGATCGAGCGCGGACCTCGAGGACGCACATCGCGAAGAGCACGATCGAACCGGCGCAATCAGCGGGCGTGTGAGCTCGAGTCGCGACGGCGTCCGAGCATCACGGCGAGCGCGAACAGGGCGATCGCCGACGCCGCCCGGTCGTTGTGCCTGGCGCCGGCTTCGGCGCGCTCGGGATCGTGGTCGCGCTGGGCGCGCTGGCGCAGGGCGCGGCCGGCGGCGATGTCCGAGGCCAACGTCGCCGCCGCCTTCTCGGACACCACCGTGTCGCGTGGGGGAGCTGCAGCGTCTGCTCTGCTTCGATGCCGGCCTCGAGCTGCCGGGCACGTTCGAGCTCGGCGTCGAACTCGGCACCGAACAACAGGGCCGTGTTGGTGAGCCAGAGCCAGAGCAACAACACGATCGTGCCGGCGAGCGAGCCGTAGGTCCGGTCGTAGCTGCCGAACGTCTGCACGTACACACCGAACCCCAGCGAGGCGACGACCCACAACGTGATCGCCAGCCCGGCGCCCACGCTCATCCAGCGGAAACGCGGTTGTTGCGACGTTCGGCGTCGCGTAGTAGAGCACCGCCACCATCAGCGCCAACACCACGAGCATCGCCGGCCACTTGGCGATGCTCCAAGCCGTCAACACGCCGTCGGAGACGCCGATCCGGTCGCCGACCTGCTCGGCGACCGCCCCGCTCATGGTCGCGCCGACCAGCAGGAGGGCTGCGCCGACGATGACGCAGGCGCTGACGAGCAGGTTGAGCGCCCGCAGCTTGAGCGCTGGGCGCCCTTCGTCGACTTCGTAGATGCGGTTCATCGCCCGGCCGAAGGCGCCGACGTATCCCGATGCACTCCACAGCGCGCCGAGTGTGCCGAGCACGAGTGCCAGTCCCGCACCACGCGACTCGGCGAGCTCGGTGATCGGGCCTTGCAGTTGCTCGGCGACGTCGGGTTGTCCGAGGTCGTTGATCAGGTCGACGATCGTCTCGGCGGTGCTCGGGCCCTCGCCGATCAGTCCGACCAACGCGGCGAGCACGACGAAGGCCGGGAAGACGGCGCCGATGGCATAGAAGGTCAGCGCCGCAGCAAGGTCAGGGCAGTCGTCGCGACGGAACTCGCGAACGGCCATGCGTGCCGTGTACCGCCATGAGCGCTTCGGCAGATCGGGGGTGAGTCGCGGCTTGCGTGGGTCGTCCGGCTCCGGCGCCGTCGTCTCCTTGATGGCGGCGCTGCCTTCGCCTCCCGAGCTCACGTCCCCCCGGTACCACGCCGGGCGTCGGATCAACCCAAGCGAGCGCCGGATGACGAGGATGCTTGAAGCGCGTCACCCCTGCGTGGAATGCTCCCCGGGCACGCAGACAGCGTGCAGAGAGAGGGGCTCCCGCCATGATCCGTGGTCTCATCGCCACCGTTCTGATCTTCCTCATCGCCACGTTCCCCGCGACGTGGCTGCTGATGCTGTTCCTCGGCAACCTCGGACTCGGCTTGTCGTACTGGGGAACGTTGCCGCTCGGCATTCTCGTGTCGTTGCTGCTGGCGGGCGTCTCCGCGCCGTCGACGTTCACCACGGTGGTCACCCGCTGAAGCGCGCCGAGAACTCGCCTGCGGTACGGCGCCTCGGGACGCGGGCGGCGAGCACGTCGGTGCTGCCGACCTCGCCTGGTAGCCCCAGCAACGCCACCCGAAGAGCTTCGTGTGAGCGAGCCCGAGCGGGCTGGTGATCGCCAGCTTGGTCGGTCCGATGCTGCTCGGCTGGAACGTTCCGGCGGTCACGCGTCCACCCGTGTCGGATCTCGCTCCACACGGAGTACTGCGCGCGTCGGGTCGAGCCCGTTGGCTGTGAGGTCGATGTAGGTTCCCGACGCCTGTTCGGTGAGCACGGCGGTCGCCGACGAGCCCGTCGGGTCCTGCGAGTCGCACGACGTACCCGGCTGTTGCTCGGCGCCGCCGGCCGAGCAGCGGCGCTCTGGGCGGCGAGCAGGGCTTGGTACTGCTCACGTTCCTCGGCCGTGCGCAGCATGCCCGACAGCCAGTCGAGGGCGACATTGAGACCGATCGAGACGAACCCGTAGCACGATGATCGCGAACAGGATCGAGACGTCGAACACCGACTCGTCGGACAGCGGTGATCGAGTCGAAGATCCCCGGAACGGCGCCATCGCCCGCTGGGTCGAGCGGTAGACCCATTCGACGAATCCAGCTGTCGGATCGGCACCGAGCAGCTGCAGCAAGAACGCCAGCAGCAACAGAACGATCGTCACCGCCGTCCATGCGTATACGAGCCACACCAGGGCCCGCGCCAACTTGATCGCATTGGTCTTCATCGTTCGTAACCCCCGATCGAGGGTACCAGTCTCACGAAACGCCCTTGTCGAGCAACTCCACGACCTCCTCGTCGCTCGTCTGGCCGAAGTCGTGGTACCACTCGCCGACGGCCATGAATCGCGCCGGCGTGCTGACGCAGATCACCTCGGCGATCTCGGAGAGTCGCGCTGCGGTGTCGCGGGCTGAGACCGGAGCGCACAGCAGCACGCGTCTCGGTTGCGAACGACGGACGGCCGTGATCGCGGCTTGGGCCGTCACTCCGGTCGCCAGGCCGTCGTCGACGAGCACGACGTCGCGGTCGGCGAGCGATGGCAGGGCGCGATCGCCCCGATAGCGACGAACACGTCGGTCCAGCTCGCGCCGCTCATCCTTGGCGAGCGCTTCGAAGCGTTGGTGTTCGACACCGACGGCCCGCATCGCCGACTCGTCGGCGATCGTCACGTCGCCCTCGGCGATGGCGCCGATGCCGAACTCGCGGTGATGGGGTGCGCCGACCTTGCGCACCACGAGGACGTCGAGCGGTGCCCCGAGCGCAGATGCGATCTCGTAGGCCACCGGCACCCCGCCGCGTGGCAGCGCCAGGATCACAGGATCGTGCAGTGCTTCCGCGCGCAGCCGCGCCGCGAGTTGCTGTCCGGCGTCTCGTCGATCGCGAAAGCGCATGGCTGCCTCCAGGAAGGCTGTGTCGACCGCCTCGCCAACGGTAGTCGCGGCGTCACTCGGGTGGAGGAGTGGCAGGGATCGGCGGTTCCGGCGGAAGGGCCGCGGCCTGCTCGCGCTGGATGTAGTCGACGAGCCCCTCGCGCACCTCCCACCGCAATGCGGCGAGCTTCTCCCCGTCGGCGGCCGACACCATCACCACCACCCGGAGGATCTTCAAGGAGGCGTCCTCGACGTGAAGCTCGCCTCGCTGACCGTCCCAGTTCGGCGAGGCGGCGAGGATCCGGGCGAGCTCGGTCCGGACATCTTCGACCGAGACGTGCCAGTCGACGCCGAGGTCGACCTTGCCAACTGTCGCCGAGCCCTGGTGGGTCCAGTTCCGGAACGGGGTCGTCGTGAAGTAGGTGCAGGGCAGGATCAGCGACGTGCCGTCCCAGACGCGAACGACCACATACGTCAGCTTGATGTCGTGGATCCGGCCCCACTGCCCCTCCATCTCGACGATGTCGTCGATGCGGATTCCGTCGCTGAACGCGATCTGGATGCCGGCGAAGACGTTCGACAACGAGGTCTGGGCGGCGAGACCGGCGACGATGCCGATCACGCCCGCCGAGGCGAACACGGCGACGCCGATCTCCTGGACGCCAGGGATCGTCCACAGGATGGCGCCGACGACGATCGTGATGATCGCCGCGTTGGCGATCTTGTGGAGCAACGTGATCTTGGTGCGGGCGTGCCGCGACTTGCGATCGGCGAGCGTCGTCGCCGGGAACTTGCGCAGTGTCGCCTGCTCGATCAGCTGAGCGACGATCAACACGATCCACCCGACCATCGCGATCAAGGCGACGTCGAGCACGTTCATCAGCCGCTCCACCCACCGACGGTCGGGATCAGCCGACTCCAGGATGACCTTCACCGCGACGACGACGAACAGGATCGCGATCGACGACTTCTGGAGGCCGGTCCACTCGATCTGCAGGCCGGTCCGCCTGCCGAGCCACCGCAGGCCGACCGTCAACAGCACACCGACGAGAAAGGCGACACCGGCGCCGACAGCCACGGCCAGGAGCACCGTTCCGACATCTGCCGACTGCAGAGAGCCTTCGTCGGCCACCGAGGCGAGTTGCATCACCCGACAAGTGTTAGTGGACGGGGATTCGCAAGACGAGTCATTCGGCGTCCCGGATCAGCAAGACTGTCGGTCATGACACGCAAACACACGTTGCTGCTCCTGATACCGCTCGGGCTTGGCGTCCTCGTTGCGGGGTGTGGAGACGACGAGGAGGAAGCGGAGACCTCGGCGAACGTCTCCGCCGGCATCGGCGGCACGGCGTGGATCCTCGACAACGACAGCATCGACGTCGAGGTCCCGGCGACCATGGAAGAGATCACGCTGGCGTTCACGACCGACGGTTCGTTCGCCGGGCACGCCGGCTGCAACAACTACACCGGCACCTACACGATCACCCACGACGGCGGTCTCACCCTCGGCGAACCAGGGGTCACGCGCATGATGTGCGAGGACGACTTCATGGCCGCCGAGGGTGCTTACCTCGCCGAGTTCGTCCAGGTCACTTCGTAGCGCGATCGATGGCAGCGAGCTGACGCTGAGTGGTGCCGACGGCGAGCTGCTGACGTACCAAGCCGACGAGTGATCCCGTCGTCGTGATGGACGAGGCAGAGCGACGCGAGCGTCTGAAGCGGCACTGGGACTTCAGTGCCAGCGACCAGGACATCGCGCACGAGATCTACCACGACGATGCTGTGCTCGAGTTTCCGCAGTCAGGAGAGCGGTTCGAGGGCGTCGTCAACTTCCGGGAGTGGCGGCGCCAGTACCCCGCTGATCTCGCCTTCGAGATGCGGCGACTCCGAGGCGATGGTGACCTGTGGGTGGCCGAGAACTCGATCAGCTACAACGACGGACCGTGGATGCAAACCGTCAGCATCCTCGAGTTCCGTGGCGACAAGGTCGCCCACGAGACGATCTACATCACGGAGCCGTGGGAAGCCCCTGAGTGGCGACGGCCGTGGAGAGCGGCGCCATGACGTCGGGCAGGTGAGCTACCGCGACTCGATCACGCCGCGGACATAGGCCGCCTGGCCGGCGTGTTGGAGCCCGTCGTCGGCAACGCTGACCAGCCGCACGCCGAGTGTGACCGGCGGATCCCAGTTGCGGTCGACGACACGATCGAGATCGTCCGCGGTGAGTCCGGCCAGCATCGCTGTGGTTCGTTCGCCGACGGCGGCGAGATAGTCGAGCAACGCCTGGCTGCTCTCGGGGCGAACCTGCAACACCTGCTCGGGCGTGTGGCCGTAACCGTGGTTGTCGGGATCGGGCTCGAGCCCGAACCGCGACGCCCAGTCACCGTTCACCCAGAGCTGATCGGCGTCGATCAGCTCTGCGATCTGGGCATCTTGGATGCGCGCCAGGTGCCACACCAGCCATCCGATCGTGTTCGCGCCGGGTGCCGGCGGCTGCACGAGTTGCTCGGGCGTCAAACCCTCGACCGCCTCGTGACACAGCGGCGGGAGGCGACCGTAGAGATCGATCAGCACATCGGCGACGTTCACGGCGTCATTCCAGCGCAGAACCGGGCCGCGATCATTCGCCGGTGGCGCCGTCGATCGCCTGCCGGATCAAGTCGGCGTGACCGTTGTGGCGGGCGTACTCCTGGATCACCTTGACGAGATTCCAACGCAGCGTGTGACCGTTCCCGGGACCCACGTCGTCGAGCGCGGCGCACGCCGCGATCAGTTCATCGGCGAGCGCACGCTCGATGAACCAGGCCGCCATCGAGCCGTCGACGAGGTCCGGTGTGAGGTTGTCGAAGTCGCCTTCGGGCTGCCCGTCCTCGTACGGCCCGTAGACGTATTGGAGCTCGCCGCCGCCGAGCGCCCACACGAAGTACACACGCTCCATCTCGGTGAGATGCCGGAGCAGCCCGAGCAACGACATCGTGGTGCCGGCCACACCCGTGCGGACGAGGCCGGCGGGGTCGACGCCGCCGCATTTCGCCGCCAGCGTGTCGCGATGGAAGGCCAACCAGCCCAGCAGCAGGCCACGTTCGGGGAGCTCGGCCGGTTCGTGCACGCGGTCCACGTGACGACGCTAGCGATTCCCACCGTCGCCGCGGCGGCGACACCTGGCATGCTCCCGCCGGTGGAGGAGTGGCGATCGGTCGTGCTGGTGGAGGGGTTGAGTGACCAGGCGGCGCTGCACACCCTGGCGGAACGCCGCCAGATCGATCTCGCCGGCGACGGGGTCGCGGTCGTGCCGATCGGCGGTGCCACGAACATCACCCGGTTCCTCGAGCTGTTCGGGCCACACGGCTACGACTTGCGACTCGCGGGTCTGTGCGACGCGGGAGAGGAGCGTGCCTTCCGGCGCGGGCTCGAGCGCGCCGGGCTCGGAGCGCCGGCTTCACGCCCTGACTTGGAGGCGCTCGGGTTCTTCGTCTGCGAGGCCGACCTCGAGGACGAGTTGATCAGGGCACTCGGCGTGGCGGCGGTCGAGCGGGTGGTCACCGAGGCGGGGGAGCTGGGCACACTGCGCACGTTCCAGAAGCAGCCGGCACAGCAGGGACGAACCGACTTCGAGCAGCTGCGACGGTTCATGGGCACCCGCTCGGGGCGCAAGATCCGCTACGGCCGCTTGCTGGTCGAGGCGCTCGACCTGGACGCCGTGCCGCCCCCGCTCGACGGGGTGCTGAACACGCTGTGAGGAAAGGCGCGATCTGTCACCGAGCGCCGACGCTCCGATGTCGGCGAATCGTGCCGTGTTGCCAGAGCATCTCAGCTGACGCCTGAGGCGCGAGGGCACGCCTCGTGCATCCACCGCCGCTCCTCGATGCGTATGTCTTGTGTGGCTCGTTACCAGACCACCATCCGTAGCCCTTGGTCGTCGGCGCGCGCCTTCGACTACATGGCCGATGTCCGAAACTTCGTCGACTGGGATCCGAGCATTCGCGGCGTCGTGCAGGTGGTGGGTGTGGGTGGCGGGGTCGACACGGAGTTCGACATCGAGGTCGCCCATCCGGGTGGGTCGACGACGTTCCGGTATCGAACGACGCACTACGCGCCGTTCACGAGCCTGCGGCTGGAGGCCCGGACGCGGTCACTGACGTCGGTCGACCGTATCGACGTCGCGGACGACGGCTCAGGCTGCCTGGTCACGTACGACGCCGAGCTCGACCTCAACGGCCCCCGGACGTTGTTCGATCCGTTGCTCGGATGGATGTTCGGGCGGATCGGTGATCGCGCCGCGCGCGGGCTGGAGACGATGCTCGAGGGAGCGCGGACGGAGCGATGAACCCTGCCGACCTCGTGGACACGGCTCTCGAAACGATGATCGCTCCGAGCTTCACCAAGATCGGGTACGCCGTCCGCCGCCGGCTCGACCGCTGGCGCCCACTCGACAGCTACGACATGACCGGCCGCACCGTCGTCGTCACCGGAGCCACATCGGGTCTCGGGCGGCACGCTGCCGAACGTATGGCGTTGCTCGGGGCGCGTGTCGTCGTCACCGGCCGCGAGACGACACGAACGGCGCGGGCGGGGGCAGAGATCCAGATCCTGTCCGGCGACGTCGACGTGCTCGCCATCGCCGCCGACATGGGTGAGCCTGACCAGGTCACCTCGCTTGCCGACGAGATCCGCAGATCCACCGACCGGATCGACGTGCTGATCCACAACGCCGGAGCACTCTCCGACACCCGGCGGACCAACTCGAAGGGGGTCGAGGCGACGGTCGCCTCGCAGGTGATCGGACCGTTCCTGCTGACGACGCTGTTGCTCGACGAGCTCGGCCGAGCGTCAGCCTGGCCGGGTGATCACCGTCTCGTCGGGCGGCATGTACACCGCCGATGTCGCCGTCGAGCACCTGCAGATGGGCGTGGAGGAGTACCGCGGCAGCGAGCAGTACGCCCGCGCCAAGCGCGCCCAGGTGACGCTCAACGAGCTGTGGGCGAGACACGTCCCCAGCACGCACGCCGTGTTCCAGGCGATGCATCCCGGCTGGGCCGACACGCCTGGCGTGCAATCCGCGCTCCCGAGATTTCGCTCGATCGCCGGCCCGCTGCTGCGTTCACCCGAACAAGGCGCCGACACCATCGTCTGGCTGGCCTGTGACGAGCAGGCCGGACAGTCGTCCGGCGGGTTCTGGCTCGATCGCCGGCCGCGGAAGATCCATCGCTTGCGGCGCACGCGCCGCTCGGACACGGCGCACCAACGGGCACGCCTCTGGACGTGGTGCGTCGAGCGCAGCGGCGTCGATCCGGGACGACGCGCATGACGCCGGCGGTGCCGTCCGGCGGCGAACGGATCGCGATCGTCGGCTCGGGCATCGCCGGGCTGACCTGTGCCCACGTGCTCGGCCCGCACCACGACGTCGTGTTGTTCGAGGCCGACGGTCGTCTCGGCGGTCACGCCAACACGGTCGACGTCGACGACCCGCTGGCCGGTCGGCTCGCCGTCGACACGGGGTTCATCGTGCACAACGACCGCAACTACCCACACCTGGTCGCGCTGTTCGAGCAACTCGGCGTCGAGACGTTCGACACGACGATGAGTTTCGCCGTCACCGATCGCGACCCGTCGTCGCCGACGCTCGGGCTGACCTATCGGGCCACATCGCCCAACAGCTTGTTCGCCGACCGTCGCAACCTTGGACGGCCGGCGGTGTGGCGCATGCTCCGCGACATCGTCCGCTTCTACCGGGCCGCCAACGAGTTCCTGCGCTGTCCCGACGACTCGACGCACGCTCGGTGAGATGCTCGCCGAGGGCCGCTACTCGCGAGCGAGTTCATCGACCTCCACCTGATCCCGCTCGGGTCGGCGGTCTGGTCGGCCGATCCGACGACGTTCGTCGAGTTCCCGGCGCGCAGCCTGCTGACGTTCCTCTCGAACCATGGCCTGCTCGGTTTCGGCGATCGTCCCCAATGGCGAGCGGTGCGGGGCGGCAGCCGCACGCTACGTCGACGCCCTCGCCGATCGATTCGCAGGCATCGGTTCGCCTGTCGATCGGCCGGTCGACCGCGTCCGGCGCAGCGAGACGGCGTGATCGTCGAGACGATCACGCAGCAGCGAGCGGTTCGATCGCGTGATGCTCGCCGTCCACGCGATCAGGCGCTGCGGCATGCTCGTCGATCCGGCGCCCGCGGAGCGCGACGTGCTCGGGGCGATTCGATTACCAGACCAACCAGGCGACGTTGCACACCGACACGAACTTGCTCTCGCCGCGACCGCGGGCATGGGCGGCGTGGAACTACGACCGGCGCAGCGGCCGCGCATCGAGTGCGCCAACCGTCACCTACGACCTGACGACGCTGCAACAGCTCTCGGGGACAGCGTCGCTATCTGCTCAGCCTCAACAGCGACGAGTGGATCGATCCGACGGTCGTGATCGAATCGGTTCGACGTACGCCCATCCGGTCTTCGACCGCGCACGCGGTCGCCGCCCAGCGGCGCTTCGACGAGATCGACGGCGCCGGCGGCGTGCACTACTGCGGCGCTTGGTGGGGTCACGGCTTCCACGAGGACGGGATGGTGTCGGCGATGCGCGTCTGCGACACGGATCGGTGGTCCGAGCGACCTGGCGGGAGGTTGCGTTCCGATGATGCGACCCGGTGTCGGCAGCGTTGTGCGACGGGCACGGTGCTGGCATCGCCGCGACCGCCCCGGTCGATCATCGCTTCGACCATCCGGTGAGCTATGTGTGGCTCGACCCCGACGAACCGCAGGAGGTGACGGCGCAGCACTGCGCTCTGGTCGCACCGCCTGCCTGCTCCGGCGCGCTTCCGCCGGCAGCGACTACGGCGACGGTTCCGCGTCGTCCGCTCGGCGGCAGTGTGCGTGACCTGATCGCCGTCGACGCTCGGCAACCGTCCCTCCGGCGCGATCCGGATGCTCACCCAGGTGCGGCGATGGGGATGGCTGTTCAATCCGATCACGGTGTACCTCGCCTGGGACGACGATCCCGACGCCGCCCGTGGCGATCGTGCTCGAGGTCACCAACACGCCGTGGAAGCGAGCGCCACCACTACGTCGCTCGCGCTGCACCGACGTGCGTCATCGGCGAGTCCGCGATTCGGGCCACGGATCCCCAAGGTGCTCCACGTGTCGCCGTTCCTCGACGAGCAGTACGAGTATCGCGATCGACGGTGACTGCCGATCGGCGGGGGCGATTGATCCATCTCGGCGATCGACGTCGTTGCGACCGGACGACCCACGAGATCGTGCTCGAGACCGCGATCTCGGCTCGCATCCGCGCCGGTCACCGGCGCGGCCCTGGGCGCACGCGCTTCGCCGTCCCCGCTCCCGACCCATCGCGTGCTCGGTCGCGAATCCATCGTCAGGCGATGCGGCTGTGGCGCCGTGGCGTGGCGTTCGTGCCCACATCCGTCGAGACGCGCGACGCGATGAGCGGTCGTCGACCGTCGGTCGGTGCTCGCCGGCTGCTCGGACGTGGCGATCGGTCGCGGGCGGCGCATTGCAGCGCTCGCAGCTGTGCGGTCGGTCTCGCGGTGGTCTCGATCGCCTGCTGCGACGGCTCGACCACGACCGACTCATGCCTCTCGAGCAGATCCCTGGCGGCCGCACACGACGACGGTCTTCGGCGGGCACCCGACGATCCGACGCCCCGCTCGAAGCCGCGCGTGACCGTGCACGACCTGCGGGCCTACTCGGCGGTCGCCGTCGAGGGCTCGATCGGCCTCGGTCGCGGGTTTCATCGAGGGCTGGTGGTCGAGTCGACGATCCGGTCGCCGTGGTGCGGGTGCTGATCCGCAACCTGTCGACGATCGATCGCTGCCGCAATCGATTGCAGCGCGTGCTCGGTCCGCTCACCGACAGCGTCAGGCGTCAGCGGCGGCGCGACACGCGCCGTCGCAACCGCGAGGACATCTCAGCCCACTACGACCTCGGCAACGACTTCTTCGCGTTGTTCCTCGACGAGACGATGACGTACTCGTGCGGCTGTGTTCCCGACGCCGTCGTCGAGCCTCGCCGACGCCAGCCGCCACAAGTACGACCTGCTGCTCGACAAGCTCGGCCTGATCGGCGACCATCACCTGCTCGAGATCGGCAGCGGCTGGGGTGGGCATGGCGATCCGATGCCGCCGAGCGCACCGGGTGCCGGGTCACCACGACCACGATCTCGGCCGAGCAGTTCGGCGAAGCCCGGCGGAGGGTCGCCGCCGCCGGCATCGATCGATCGGTGACGGTGCTCGACGACGACTGGCGCGACCTCACGGGCAGATTCGACCGGGTGGTCTCGATCGAGATGATCGAAGCTGTCGACTGGCGCGACTACGACGACTACTTCGCCACGATCGAACGCGTGCCTCGTACCGGACGGATTGGTGGCGATTCAAGCGATCTGCGTGCCTGACGAGCGCTGGGAACGGACCAAGAACACCCAGCGACTTCATCAAGCACTTCGTGTTCCCCAACGGTTGTCTCGCGTTCCGTCGGGGCGATCTCGAGCTCGGTCGACACGGGCGACGGCGATGCGGGTGGTCGACGTGCGAGGACCTCGGGCCGCACTATGCCGAGACCTTGCTCCGCTGGCGCCAGCGCTTCTTGACGCGGATCGACGATGCAGGCGCTGGGGCTCGACGACGGTTCTGCCGGCTGTGGGAGTTCTACCTCGCCTACTGCGAAGCCGGGTTCCGGGAACGCCATTGCACGGTGATGCAGATCGTGATCGCCGGTGCCGGATCACCGTTGCATCCAAACGGTGGTCTCGCTTCGTAGCACCAGTACCCGCCTACGAAGGAGAATCTCACATGCGTTCATCTGTCCAACGGACCATCGCAATTGCCGCGTTCGCAAGCCTTGCCCTGGTTGCCTGCGGCGACGATGGCGACGACGCCGCCGAATCGACAGCGGTCGACTCGGCGGTCGACGCCACCTCACCGCCGGAGACCACGGCAGCCGCCACGATGGCGCCGGAAACAACGACCCGGCGACGATGGCACCCGAGACCACGGCGATGGCACCCGAGACCACGGCGATGGCGGACCAACCGGGAACGATCGTCGAAGTGGCGGCAGGTGCCGGCACTTCAACACCCTGGTGGCAGCCGTCGAGGCAGCTGGTCTGGTCGAGACGTTGTCGGGCGAGGGCCCGTTCACGGTGTTCGCCCCGACCGATGAAGCGTTCGCCGAGGCGCTCGAGTCGTTGGGAATGACCGCCGACGAGCTGCTGGCCGACACCGAGACCTTGACCAGCATCCTCACCTACCACGTCATCGCCGGCGAGGTCCCGAGCAGCCAGGTCGTGACGATGGACGGTCAGATCCGTGCCGACCGTCAACGGCGCGGATGTCTCGATCACCGTCGATGGCGAGACGGTGATGGTCAACGACGCCACGGTGACCGCCGTCGACATCCCCGCCAGCAACGGCATCATCCACGTGATCGACGCCGTGCTCCTCCCCCCAGCGGCGTGAGCGATGCCCGCCGGTGGGCGCCCGCCCGCGTCCACCGGCGGGGTCACCACCGGTGCGACCGTTACGATCGAATCGTGTCGGAGAGCCGAACGCGGAGAACATGACGCCGACCTGGCGCAGGCGTTCTCGCGTGGAGAGGCCGACCTCAGAGCCGTCTACGACGCCCACGGCTCGCTGGTCTACTCGATCTGCCGGCGAGCACTCGGCGACAACGGCGCCGGCGAGGTGACGCAGGACGTGTTCGTCAGCGCCTGGCGGGCACGAGAGCAGTTCGATCCCAGTCGAGGCTCGCTGCCGGCCTGGTTGGTCGGCATCACCAAGCGTCGGATCATCGATCACGTGCGTCGTGAACGCCGGCATGCTGACCGGCGGGCTGATGCTGCTGACGACCGACTGGGAGCGATCACCGAGACGGATGTCGAGCGGATCACCGAGCGGATCACCATCGCTCACGCGCTTGTCGTGCTACCGGACCGTGCCCGCCAGATCATCGAGCTCGCCTATGTGCACGACCTGACGCACCAGGAGATCGCCGACCGCACGGGGTATCCGCTCGGCACGGTCAAGAGCGACATCCGTCGCGGGTTGCAGCTCCTGCGCCAGCAGATCGATCGAGCAGAGGGGGTTCGCTCGTGAGCGACGATATGGGCGACGACGCCGATCTCGGCGAGATCGAGGCACGCTTGCGGCAACTCGAGGTCGACGACCTCGAGCGTGCCGTGCCGCCCCAGAGTGTCTGGGCCGGCATCGAGCGCACGCTGGCCGCCGAGTCGAGCTCGGCCGCCGTCGTCGAGCTCGAACCTCGTCGATCGCGTGCAGTTCAATGGCTGCTCCTCGCCGCCGCAGCGATCGTCTTGGTGATTGCAGGCGTGCTCGTCGCCACCCCGAGTGGAACCGACGACACGATCGTGTCCAGCGCTCAACTGGAGCACGACCCGGTCGCCTTCGACCCGCTCGGAGCCGAATCGTCGGCGACGGCGGTGCTCGTGCGGCGTGACGACCACTACGAGATCCGCCTCGCCGACGCCGAGCTACCGTCGCTCGATGACAACGATCTCGAGTTGTGGCTGATCGAACCCGACGCCGACGGTGCCCCGCTCGATGTCGCACCGGTGGCCGTCGTCGAAGGGTCGGGATCCGGCTCGTACCGTGTGCCCGACGAGCTCGATCCAGCGTCGCACTACGTGGTCGACATCTCGATCGAGCCCCGCGACGGCGACACCGCGCATTCCGGACGCTCGATCCTGCGGGGCGCCCTGCAACCCGAGTGACGCACCTTCGTCACACGGCTACAGGTTGTCGGCGGCGACGATCGCCAGGTCATCCTCGGCGAGGATCACCTCGGCGGTGAGCCCTGCGGCGCGCAGCCAGTCGAGCTGATCGTCGAGCGAGCTCGGGCGATCGACGCCGTCCTCGAGCGGAACCGGCTCGGCCACGTCGTGTGTCGGGGTCACGACGTCGCACAGCACGAACCGACCGCCCGGGGCAAGCACCTCGCCGATCCGTCTGAACAGATCGACCTTGGCCTCCGGCGCGAGGTGATGGATCGCGAAGGCCGAGACGACGAGGTCGAACTCGCCTTCGGGCAACGGATCCTCGAGTGCGTTGACGACGAACGTCGCCGACGGCACGAGGGCGCGTGCGTGGCGCAACATCTCGGCGCTCGAGTCGACGCCGACGAGCATCGCGCCGTGATGCCGATCGAGCACGGCCGCCGCGGTGACGCCCGTACCCGAGCCGAGATCGAGGATCCGCCGCCTCGGTGACCCGCACGTGGCGTCGGCGAGCACAGACTGCAGCCTGTCGTAGCTCGGAATCTCGGAGCGAACCATGTCGAGGTAGCTGTCTGGGTCGAAGTGCCACTGATCAGTCACGGCGGGACTTGCTCCGCACGAACTCGTCGGCCAGTTCGGCCGGGGCGCACGCCAGCCAGCCGTCGACGAGCGCTTCGCGAAGCGCGCGCTTGCCGACCTTGGCGAGCTGGATCAGCACCGCCGCATACCCGTCGAAGTGGGGAATCGTGAAGAACGCCTCGGGTTGGGCGGCGAGCACCGCCTCCTTCTCGCCGAGGTCGTCGACACTGACCGCGAGGATCGGGCCGGCGGGAGGTGTCGTGTCACCGAAGCGCTTGATGTCGGCCTTGCTGAACGGCCGCTCCCAGGCGAACACCTTGCCTGCCACCGCCCACGACCGGTTGCCGTAGCGCTCGACCTCGCTCACGTGCGGAAGTTCCATCGCCATCCGTCCGGCGTCTTCGAGACTGACCACGCACCGAACCGTAGTGCTGTGACGTTCGATCACGACCGGCACGTCGCATGAGTTCGAAGCGGGGCCCGGTGGTACGTTCCCGTCTCGCCGGGATGACACGAACGGCGAAGGGCGCGACATCAGGAGGGGTAGTCATGCCGGAGGATTCAGTATTGGCTCGCACCACGGCGCTGGTTCCGTACCTCTTGGAACACGCCCAGGCGAACGAGCAGGCGCGACGAGTGTCGCCCGATGGGTTCGACGCCCTCGCCGAGGCAGGCATCCTCAAGATGTGCGGCCCGAAGAAATACGGGGGTGACGAGCTGCCGTTCGAGACGCAGTGCGAGATCCTCGCCGAAGTCGCCCGCGGCTGTCCGTCGTCGTCATGGGTGTCGACGATTCTGAGCGCGATGGTGTGGTGGGCGGGCACGTTCTGCGATGAAGCCCAGGACGAGGTGCTCGGCGACGGCGACCCGCGCATCAGCGGCGTGCTCTCGCCCACCGGCACACTCGAGCCCGCCAGCGGTGGCTACACACTGAATGGTCGGTGGCCGTTCAACACGGGCGGCCACGGATCGAACTGGACGATCCTCAACGCCCTGCTCGAAGGGGTCCCGACGGCAGTGATCGTGAGATCGTCCGAGCTCGAGCGGCTCGACGACTGGTATGCGAGCGGCATGGCTGCCACCGGCAGCAGCACCGTGCTCGCCGAGGACGTGTTCGTGCCGTCACACCGCGTCGAATCGATGGTGGGGATGTTCGAAGGCCAGTACACCAACGCCCGGCACAACGCCGCCGACCCGTACTACAACCTTCCATTGGCGCCGGTGCTGGCGATCAACGCCGCAGGCACTCCGGTCGGCACGGCGCGGGGAGCGATGGATGCGTTCATGGAGCGGCTCCCCGGCCGGGCGATCACCTACACGCACTACGAGCGCCAGAGCGAGGCGCCGGTGACACACCTGCAGGTCGGCGAAGCAGCCCTGATGATCGACTCGGCGGATGCCCACATGCGGCTGGCGACGGGTGTGCTCGACCACCCCGCTGACGGCTTCCCGTCGTTCTTCGAGCGCGCCAAGGGACGTGCCCATGCGACCTATTCGACCGGGCTCTCACGTCAGGCGGTCGACATCCTGTTCAACGCCAGCGGCGCATCGGCGATCCAGCAACACGTGCCGATCCAGCGCTTCCAGCGCGACATCCAAGGTCTCGCCAACCATGCCATCATGCACGCCCAGACCGGAACCGAGATCTACGGACGAGTGCTCTGCGGTCTCGAACCGCACACGCTGATCGTCTGACGGAATCATCGGACAGCGACGGGAGCAAACATGCCGGAGGAGTTCGAAGGCGATCTCGCGGGATCGGTGTTCTGGGGCGCCGACCTCAGCGGTGCCCGGTTCCGCGACGTCAACCTCACGGGCGCCACCATCAGTCACGCCTGGTTCGTCAACGTCGACATCGACGCGCTGGTCGACGCGGTTGTCATCAACGGCGTCGACGTCACGGCGTACGTGAACGAGCGCGACCCGTGGTACCCGTTGCGGGCGATGCTGCGTGCTTCGAACCCTGAGGACATGCGCGCAACGTGGGCCGCACTCGAGGAAGAGTGGACGAAGACGATCACGATCGCGACAGCGTTCCCCGAGGCGAAGCTGCACGAGTCGGTCGACGGCGAGTGGTCGTTCGTCCAGACGTTGCGACATCTCGTCTTCGCGATGGACAAGTGGTTCACGTCGCCGATCCTCGGAGAACCTTTCGATCCGATCGGGTTGCCGAACAGCGGCTCGGTCGACTTCCCGTGGCCCGGCCTCGACGACGAACTCTCTCCATCAGTGACCGAGGCGCTGGCCGTGCGCGCCGATCGGGCGACGCGCTTCCGCGACTACCTCGGCTCGGTCGCGACCGCCGATTTCGCACGACCGGTCGAGGTGCTGGAGAACGGCACGAACCCTGTCCAGGAGTGCATCTACACCGTCTTCGAGGAGGAGTTCTGGCACAACCGCTACGCCCGGCGCGATCTGGAGCAGCTCGACGCGGCGCTGTGACAGGACACGCGAGGCGGGAATGCCGACAGACAGCGCTCACAAATCCAGCCCCTGCAAACGGAACGTTTCTTGACATTTCCGGGCAGCCCTGAACAGGCGTTCTCACGGATCGTGGGAATTTCGAGTTGACAGCCACGTTCCGCACGCGGCAGTGTCCTGCGAGCGCTCAGCGGACGGGAGCGCAGGGAGGGAATCATGACGCGACGGACGGGGCGTTCCACGAGGCACGGGCGCAGGGTCTCACTGCTGGTGGCGGCAGCGACGGTGATGGCGTACGTGGCGGTGACATCAGCACCCGCGGCCGAGGTGTCGGCGGCGACCATCCCGGCCACGCTCCCCACCGCCAACCCGGCGAACTTCACTCCGAACGTCGAGAACGGCGAGGTCGACTCGATCTGGCAGATCGGTAGCCGAGTCATCATCGGTGGCACCTTCACCACGGTGGCCAATGCCACGCAGAACGGAGGCGCGGTCTACACCCGAAACCGTCTGGCTGCGTTCAACGCCACGACCGGTGTCGTCGACACAGCGTTTGCGCCGAACGTCAACGGGAGCGTCAACGCGGTGATCCCGTCCAACGATCCGGCGTCGATGTACATCGCCGGAACGTTCACCAGCGTCGGCACCACTGCCCGGCAGCGAATCGCCCGGGTCAGCACCGCCACCGGCCAGGTGATCACGACCTTCAACGCCGGAACTGTCAACGGACAGGTCCGCGACATCCGACTGGTCGGGTCGACGCTCTACATCGCCGGAGACTTCTCGACCGTCGGCACCTCGTCACGATCGCGGCTGGCCGGCGTTGAACGCCGACACCGGCGCCGTGCTCGGCTCGCTCAATCTCCCGTTCGCCGGGGTCCACAACGGCGGCTCGACCAACGTGTTCAAGATCGACGTCACGCCCGACGGCGGACGGCTGTTGGCGATCGGCAACTTCGCCACGGTCGCCGGTGTCAACCGGCGCCAGATCGCGATGATCGACCTCACCACCAACCCGGCAACGTTGGCCGGCTGGCACACCAACTTCTACACGTCGACCTGTGCGTCGGCCTTCAACACGTACATGCGCGACCTCGACATCTCGGAGGACGGCACGTTCGCCGTGGTGTCCACGACCGGGGCCTACCGCGCCAACACCGCGTGCGACACGATCTCGCGGTTCCCGGTCCAGACCAATGCTGCGAATCTCACGCCGACCTGGATCAACTACACCGGCGGCGACACCAGCTACGCCGTCGAGATCCACGACGGGGTGGCCTACGTCGGCGGTCACATGCGGTGGGTCAACAACCCGTTCGCCGGCGACTCCGCCGGCGCCGGCGCCGTTCCCCGCGAGGGCATCGTGGCCCTCGACGTCGTCAACGGATTGCCGTTCTCCTGGAATCCTGGCCGGGCGCGTGGCGTCGGCGTGTTCGACTTCCACGTCACCGCCGCCGGCCTGTGGGCCGGCAGCGACACGCTGACGTGGGCGGGTGAGCAGCGCCACCGCCTCGCCTTCTTCCCGTTGGCCGGGGGCATCGCCGGTGCCCCCGACGTGGTCGGCTCGCTTGCCGAGCGACGTCTACACGCTCGGCCGACTGTCGGGCAGGCGGCACGACGCAGGACGACGTGCAGCGGCGCTTCTACACCGGGTACCGGCGCGCCAGGAGCGACCACGGTGACTCCTGGCACGGTGCAGTGGCGCAACACGCGAGGCGCCTTCATGGTCGGCTCGCACGCTCTTCGCCGGGCAGTCCAACGGCACGTTCACAGCGGCGCTCGTTCAACGGCACCACGTTCGGCGCCGCCACGACGATCGACCTGTTCAACAACACGATCATCGCCGACCTCCCCAACATCACGGGCATGTTCTACGACCCGGTCGACGCGCCGCATCTACTACACGATGAGTGGGCAGAGCTCGCTGTTCTATCGCGGCTTCACGCCCGAGAGCGGTGTCATCGGCGCCGCTCGTTTCACCGCCACCGGCAGCGTCGGTTCGCTCAATCCGACACGCGTGCGCGGGATGTTCCTGAGCGGCGGCAACATCTTCTTCGCCGACAACACCACCGGCAACCTGTTCCGCATCGGATTCGCGGCCGGGGCGGTGAGCGGCAACGCGGTGCTGGCAGACGCCAGCACCGACTGGCGCGGCCGCGACATGTTCGTCTGGACGGGCAACCCGACCCAGACCACCAACCAGCCACCGATGGCGTCGTTCACGGCCGTGTGCTCCGGCCTGTCGTGCGACTTCAACGCCGGCGCCTCCAGCGACGATGTGGCGATCACGTCGTACGAATGGGCATTCCAAGGCGGTGGCACCGAAACCGGTGTCATCACCGATCACGATTTCGGCGCCCCAGGCGAATACACCGTGACGCTGACGGTCAGGGACGGACCGGGATTGTCCGACACCGAGTCCCAGCAGGTGACGGTCGACGTGCTGCCGAACGAACCTCCGGTGGCAGCGTTCACGTACACGTGCTCGGCGCTGGCCTGCGACTTCAACGCCACGGGCTCGTCCGACGACGTGGCGATCGCCTCGTACGAATGGGACTTCGGCGGCGACGGCGAGGAGTCGGGAATCACTGCTCACCACGACTTCAGTGGGGCGGGTGCATACCAGGTCGTGTTGACCGTCACCGACGGCGACGGTGAGACCGACACCGACTCGCAAGTCGTTCAGGTGACCGATGTCGTCCCGGCCGGCCCTGCATTCCGCGCTGCCGCGTCGTCGAATGCCAACACCACGAATGCGTCGGTCGTCGTTCCGGCGTCCGTGCAGTCGGGCGACCAACTCGTGTTGATCGTCACGATCAACCGTTCGACGACACTCTCGACGCCCGCCGGATGGACGTTGCTCGGCCAGGCCGCCGACGGCACGCCCGACATGATGTCGTTCGTGTTCACCCGAACTGCCAATGCCGCATCGCCGGGTTCGGCAGTCAGCACGACGTTGGTCGGAACCACGAAGACGTCGATGGTGCTGCTGGCATACAGCGGTGCAGCACCGGTCACGGCCCCGGTTTCGTCGGTCACCGGGGCCGCCACCACCACGCACACCACGCCGGCGGTGACGATCGCCAGCGCCGGTTCGTTGGTTCTCAGCTACTGGTCCGACAAGACGAGCGGCAACACGGGCTGGTCGGTCTCCGCCGGCGTCACCGAACGGGCGGAGTCGCTGGGGAGCAGCGGTGGTCAGGTCGGCGCCGTCGCCGGTGACTCCGGACCGCTCGCTGCCGGCACCTGGCCAGGAGCGAGCGCGACGAGTTCGGCCTCGTCGTCCAAGGCCATCATGTGGAGCATCGTCATCGCGCCGATCTGATCGGCGATGATGTGGCGGTGGATCGAACACCTTCGCTCGGTGCGCTGCATCGCGTGGCGGCGCATGTCGTGGCGAGGGCGCGGCAGCAGGCGACCGGCCGATTCTCGTTGCGGGTGACGCCGGGAGGTTTCGGCACTCCCGAGTTCGGCGCCGACGCACGGCGCGTGCGCGTCGCCGGTGGCGATCTGATCGTCGAATCCGACGCCGCCGGCGAGGCCCGGTCGTTTGCACAGCCGATCCATGGCGCCAGTCTCCGTGACCTCGCCGCCGTCGCTGGTGTCGACCTCGCGGCCGATCTCGACATCGGTCACGACACACCTGAGGTGGGAGACATCCACGCCCCGATCGAGCTCGATCGCGCGGCGGCAACAGAGGTCGCCGCCTGGTTCGGCATCGTTGCCGCCGCCCTCGATCGGGCACTGGCCGGAATCCCAGCGGCCGCTAGGCCGTCGGTGATCCGATTGTGGCCCGAGCACTTCGATGTGGCGCTCGATGCGGCCGCCGCCACCGACCTCCGTGTCAACCTCGGCGGCTCGCCAGGCGACGATTTCAGCAGCGAGCCGTATCTGTACGTCGGTCCGTGGACCGATGCCCGCCCCGGTGACCCGACGTTCTGGAACGCCCCGTTCGGCGCCGCCATTGGCGCGCACGCAGTTGTCGGTGGACGACCCGATCGGGTCGGCAACGGCGTTCCTGCTCGACGGTTTCCGCCGGCTCCAGCTCCTCAGTCGGGAAGCGTGACGTCGAGCAGCTCGCAGTCGGGCGTCGCCGCCAACAGCTGGTAGCGCAGCTTCGGTGGGATCGCCACGCTGCTGCTCTCGCGCAGCCTGGCCGACCCGGCCTCCGACTCGAACGTGACCTCGCCGGCGAGCACCACCAACATCGCGAACTCGGCGATCGTCGTCGACCGCTTCGTCCGAGCCGTTCGTCACGCGTGCGACCCGCGCCTCGGCAAGGCCCTTGGTGGCGGCGCCGATTCCGGTGTCACGGCATTCCCAGCCATCGATCTTCCACGGCCGATAGGGAGACTCGGCGGCGACGTGACGGACGAATGTCTGCCCGTCCCATGCCCGGGCGGCTTCACCCGTTCCGTTGGGCAACGCCAACGACCAGTCGGCGATCGTCTCGTGCAGGGCCGGGCAGCCGATCTCGATCACCTCGAGGCCAGGCGACGACTCCAACACCCGGTGCCGGATCTCGGGCGGCTGCAGCACGCAGTCACCGGCAACCATCACGAACGGATCGCCTTGATCCTCGTAGACCAGGCGCACCCATCCCGACTTCACGAAGATCATCTGGAAGCGCACCTTGTGGAAGTGCACGTAGTCGGGAACGGGACCACCCTCCGGGATCGTGATGTGCGAGGCGACGAAGCTGCCACCCCAGCGATCGGGGATCAGGTCGCGGTAACGCATCCCTGCCCGCCCCGCACCCGTGTCGCCGTCGTCGTGCGAGATCACCAGCGAGGGAACGCTGGTCGGCACGTCGTACGTCGTGGTGAACGGTCGAAACTCGATCGTCGACCCACCGGGCAGTGTGCACGAACCGTCGAGATCGTCGCTGATCAGGTGCAGCGAGACGGGACGCGGTCGGTCGGCCGATTCGATGCGCAGCCGAAGGCCGTGGGCCGAGACGATCGCCGTCGACGGTGAGTCGGCGGGGTAGATCGCGTCGACCCGGAAGCCGTGGTCGCCGGTGAGCGCCGCCAGGTCGTCGTCGAAACGATCGGTCGCCAGCACGACATGGGCATCGCGGATCACCGCCGCGACGCTAGTGGCATCTCCGTCAGCGACCCCAGTAGCCACGGAAGCCAGGGATGTGGCGACGGATGAGTCCTTCGTCGTCGAGGATGACGACGTCGATCGTCTGGAGCACGCCGACATCGCTGTCGAGCAAGCCATCCCACATCAGCACCTCGCCGGCATGACGAACCTGCACGATCTCGCGCAACGAGAGGCCGGGCCGGCCCGCCAGGTAGCCGCGGTAGTAGGCGTCGATCTCCAATGGACCCGACGCGACACCGTCGTAGCGGACGACCTCGCCGTCGGGCGAGTAGAGCATGACCAACCTGTCGATGTCGCCCGCGCCGATCAGCTCGTAGAACCGATCGACGATCGCCGGCGCAGTGTTCATCCGGCGAAACGTATTCCGCGCCGGCGCATCTGTCCAGGTATCGAGCTATCCCCACCACACGGCATGCCGTGCGGCGAGCCCGCTCACCGTCACCAGCACGACGCATTCGACGACCTGCTCGATCGCACCCAACACGTCGCCGACGAGGCCGCCGATCTTGCGCAACGCCAACCACACGGTGGCGCTCGGCGCGGCGAGCGTGACGGCGACGATCGGACCGATCCACCAGCCGACGAGCACGGTTGACACGGCGAGACCGGTCAGCACCCCGACGGTCGTCGCCATGGGCCTCAGCCGCTCGGCGTGTTCTGCGCCCAGCCCGTGGTCGCGCGCCGACGGGACGACGCCCATCGCTACGACCGCAGCGGCGCGGCCCAGGGTGTGGGCGACGACGAAGCCGGCGAACACTGCGGCCGAGGAGGCGATGGCCGCGGCGCTGACGACGCGAAGCACCACGGAACCGCACAGGGCGGCGACCCCGTACGTGCCGTGTCGCGAGTCGGCGAGGATCTCGAACCGCCGTTCACGGGTGACCCCTCCGCCGAACGCGTCGGCGACGTCGGCCAGCCCATCCTCGTGGAACGCCCCGGTGACGAGCAGCCCGACCACGACCGCGCAGGTGACGGCGACGCTGGACGGGACGAGCTCGCCGAGACCGACGGCGACGCCGCCGACGAGCGGCCCCGATCAGCGCTCCGACCAGGGGAAACCAGGGAACGATGCGTTCCGCGGCGACCGCCTCCGGCAAGCGGATCGGGACGCGGGTGAGGAACTGGATCGCGCCGAGCAGTCCGTTCACCCGGCACCCTGCCCGAACCACTCGCCGAACGTGGCGACCTCGACCACGGCGTCACAGGCGGCGCGGATGATCGGAACGGCGGTCATCGCCCCGCTGCCTTCGCCGAGTCGCATCCCGAGGTCGAGCAGCACCGGCTTCCCGATCGTCTCGAGCACCCGGCGATGGCCCGGCTCGGCCGAGCAATGACCGACGATGCAGTGATCGAGCGCGGCAGGGTCGGCGACGTGCAACGGCAGCACCGCGGACGTGACGACGTACCCGTCGAGCACGACGGGGATCGAGCGCAGGCGCGCTGCCAGGGTGGCCGCCGCCATCGCCGTCAGCTCGGTGCCGCCGGCCTCACGCATGATCTCGATCGGGTCGGAGATGCCGCCCACGCGTTCGGTCACCTGCGTGACGGCGGCGCGCTTGCGGGCGAGGCCGGCGTCGTCGACGCCCGTGCCGCGACCGACCCACGTCGCGGGATCACCGCCGAGCAGACACGCCGGCGAGCGCGGCGGCGACCGTGGTGTTGCCGATCCCGATCTCGCCGATCACGAGCAGATCGCAGTCGAGCCGGTCGACGGCGGCGACGGCAGCGTCGACGACTTCGTCGAAGCGTTCGGCCGACATCGCCGGTTCGTAGCGGATGTCGCCGGTCGGGTTGCCGACGCCGACGTCGACGGTGTCGAGCGTGGCCCCGACCGACCTCGCCAGGGCACAGATCGTCGCCCGGCCCTGGCGACAGGCGTCGAGCATCGCCGCCGTGACGGCGGTCGGGTAGGCGCTGACCTCTCCCGCAACGGCAACGCCGTGGTCACCGGCGAACACCAAGCCCGCGGGACGCTCGATCCGGGGCGTCGGAGTGCGCAGCCAGGCAGCCATGTGGACGGCGATGTCGTCGAGCCGCGACAGGGCGCCCGCCGGGCGGAGGATGTCGTCGGCGCGTGCTCGAAGGGCGGCCGCCGATGCCGTGTCCGGCCCGGGCATCCGTGTGAGCGCGTCGTGGAACCACGTCATCGGAGCAGCTCGTGGGGATCGTGCAAGGCCAGTGCCCGTCCGGCGACCAGGAACAGGGCGCGATCCGCGCCGGCGACCCATGCCCGGTTGACCTGACCGAGCAGATCGCGGTACTCGCGCGTCGATTGATCGCTCGGCACGATCCCGAGACCGACCTCGTTGCTGACCACGATGGTCGCTTGTGTGCGGTGTCGTGCCGCCGCCAACGCCTCGGCGGAGGCGTTGACGACCTCGTCAGCGGTCTTGCCGTGGTGGAGCAGGTTGCCGACCCACGTCGTGAGGCAGTCGATGATCGACCATCGCATCTCCTGCCTCGCGAATCGCGCCCGCCAGATCGACTTCTTCCTCGATCGTGGTCCACGCCGCCGGCCGCACCGAGCGGTGGCGGGCGATTCGATCGGCGAGCTCGGCGTCGCCTGCGATGCGCGGGCATGTGGCGATGTACGTGACATCGCTGTGGTGTTCGGCTTCCGAGCTGCTCGGCGAGCGCGCTCTTGCCCGAGCGCGCACCACCGACGAGCACGGTGAGCATCAGTAGTCGATGCCGCGCTTGGCGCGGATGCCCTGGCGATAGGCGTGCTTGATCTCGTTCATCTCGGTCACCGTGTCGGCCAGTTCGATGATCGCCGCCGGCGCATCGCGACCGGTGATCACGACACTGACATCGCCCGGTCGATCGCGGATCGTCGCCACCACATCGTCGGTGTCGAGCCATCCCCAGGTGCACAGATACGTCAACTCGTCGAGGATCACGAGACGATGTTGGCCTGCCTCGATCAGTGCCTTGGCCGCGGCCCAGCCGTTGCGGGCGTGGGCCTTGTCGCTCTCGAGGTTCTCGGAATCCCAGGTGAACCCGTCACCGAACGATTGCCAGTCGACGCCGAGCTGCCGGCCGATCTTCTCCTCGCCGACCTTCCAGTCGCCGGACTTGACGAACTGCAGCACGGCGACCTTCCAGTCGAGTGCCAACGCCCGCAGCATCACTCCGAAGGCGGCCGAGCTCTTGCCCTTGCCGTTGCCGGTGTTGACGAGCACCAGCGATGGCACCGATCGCAGACCGTCGGGTCGAGGATCCTCGGTGGGAGCGAGCTCGTCGTCATCGGTGATCACCCGATCGAGCATACGAGCGACGTCAACACCGGCTGCCCGGTCATCGCGGTGTAGCGTTGTGCTTGCACGGTTCGTGCGAAGTCCGGTGAGATCCCGGCGCTGTCCCGCAACGGTGGTTCCTGACGACGATCAGGACGAGCCCGGTCGACCGCTCCGTGCGCGATAACCAGCCCCTCGAGGCAAGGGCGGTGCGCAGGCCGATCGGCCGGTGACCCACTTGTCCTCCCAACGTGGAGGAAGATCCATGCGCAAGCGAACACTGTCCGGCGTGATCGTCGGACTGACACTCGTCCTCGCCGCCTGCGGCGACGACTCCGAGTCGGCCGGCAACGATGCCGGGACCGAGGCTCCCGAGGCGACCGATGCCGGCGCCACGACCCCGCCGGCCACGTCCGAGCCGGCCGCCACGACGTCGCCGCCGACACAACCGAGCACTGCGACCACGGCGCCCGCCGAGGGCGACGTCCCGGTCGCGATCGTGTCGATCTCGCCGACGGCGACCGAGATGCTGTACGCGATCGGCGCCGGTGACCAGGTGCTGGCGGTCGACGACTTCTCCAACTACCCGGAGGAGACCGCCGCCAAGATGCCTGGTCTGAACGGATTCGAGCCGAACGTCGAGGCGATCGCCGCCCTCGAGCCCGACCTCGTCGTCACCGACGGCACCAACACCGAGTTCCTCGGTCAGCTCGACACGGTCGGAATCGCTCACTGGGAAGGCCCGGCGGCCGTCACGTTCGACGACATCTACACCCAGATCGAGCAGCTCGGAGCGGTGACCGGCCACGTCGCCGAAGCGGCCGAGTTGGTCGGGCAGATGCAGACCGACATCGCCGCCGTGGTCGACGGACTGCCCGAGTTGCCGGAACCGCTCACCTACTACCACGAGCTCGACCCGACCTACTTCTCGGTGACGGGCGACACCTTCATCGGGCTGGTGTACACCGAGGCTGGGCTCGTCAACATCGCCGACGTGATCGGTGACGGAAATCCGTACCCGCAACTGAGCGCCGAGTTCATCGTGTCCTCCGATCCGGACCTGATCTTCCTCGCGTGCACCAAGTACTGCGGCGAGACGCCCGAGACGGTCGCCGCGCGCGACGGTTGGGGCGACTTGAGCGCGGTGGTCAACGGCAACGTGATCCCGATGGATGACGATGTCGCCTCGCGTTGGGGCCCGCGAATCGTCGAGTACATCGAGCAGGTGGGAGCGGCTGTCGCCGCTGCCGCGGCGGTGCCCGCCGGGTGACCACATGATCTTCGAGCAGCACGGCACATCACGACGCCACCGGCGACTGCGTGGACTCGCCTGGTACCTCGCATCGGTCGCCGCCGTCGTGTTCGCCGTGCTGCTCGGAGCCATGATCGGCCCCGCCGGGCCTCCGGCCTGGCGGGTGCCGCTGGCCTTTCTCGACCATTTGCCAGGGATCGAGATCGACTCCGGGGTTTCGGATGCCCAATGGTCGTTGATCTGGAACATCCGCATGCCGCGCGTGATCCTGGCGGGGATCGTCGGAGCCATGCTGTCGGTCGGCGGCGCGGCCTACCAGGGTGTGTTCCGCAACCCGCTCGTCGACCCGTACCTGTTGGGCGCCGCCGCAGGTGCCGGGATTGGGGGCGACGCTGATGATCGCCGTCTGGGGCGATGTCGGCAGCGGCTGGCCGATCGCGCCGGTGCCGTTGGTGTCGTTCGTGTTCGCGCTGCTCACCGTCGCCGCCACGTACGTGGTCGGGGCGTCGTTCGGCGGGCTGCGGTCGACCAGCACGCTCGTGCTGGCGGGGGTGGCGATGGTGTCGTTGACGACGGCGATCCAGACGTTCGTGCTGCAACGCAACACAGAGGTCGTCCGCGAGGTCTACAACTGGATCCTCGGCCGAGTCTCGACGGCGACCTGGAGTGACGTCCGTCTGGTGATCCCGTACGTCGTGATCAGCTGCGTCGTGCTGTTCCTGCACCGGCGGCATCTCGACATGCTCCGCGTCGGCGACGAGGAAGCGGCGACGCTGGGCATGCCGGTTGGGCGGGTGCGCCTGATCGTGGTGGCGGCGGCGACGCTCGGGACGGCGGCCGTCGTCGCCGTGAGCGGACTGATCGGGTTCGTGGGGCTGATCATCCCCCACGCCGTGCGACTGGTCGCCGGCTCGAGCTACCGCCGCCTGCTGCCACTCACGGCCGCCTTCGGTGCCGCCTTCTTGATCCTGGTCGACATTCCCGGCCGCACGCTCACCGCCCCGGCCGAGCTGCCGATCGGCGTCGTCACGGCGTTCTTCGGCGCCCCGTTCTTCATCATCCTGCTTCGCACGCGGCAGGTGGCTCGGTGAGCGAGCGAAGCGAGCTCGATGTCACGGCGTGTCGTTCGCCGCGAAGCGGCGAAATGCTCACTGGTGCACTGAAACGGCCACCAACGATGCTCGCCGGACAACCTTGGATGCGGCACCAGTGAGCTCGATCGAGTTCTCTGCGGTGACGGTGCGCTACGGGAAGCGCGAGGTGGTGCGCCAGTTCGACGCGACGGTCACCTCGGGTGGGTGGCTCGGGCTGATCGGGCCCAACGGGGCCGGTAAGTCGTCGCTGCTGCGTGCCGCCGTCGGTCTCGTGCCGCACGACGGCGAGATCCGTGTCGACGGGGTCTCGATGGCGTTGAGGTCGCGAACGCGGCGGGCGGCACTGGTGGCGTACGTGCCACAGAACCCGCTGCTCCCGCACGACATGACCGCCTTCGAGTACGTGCTGCTCGGGCGGGCGCCGTTCGTCGGCTACTTCGGCACCGAGTCGCGCCAGGACCGCGCGTTGGCGGCCGGCGTGCTCGAACGGCTCGACGTGGCCGAGTTCGCCGACCGCAAGCTCGGCGAGCTGAGCGGCGGCGAGCAGCAGCGACTTGTGATCGCCCGGGCGCTGGCGACCGAAGCACCGATCCTGTTGCTCGACGAGCCGACGAGCGCGCTCGACATCGGTCATCAGCAACAAGCGCTGGAGCTGGTCGCCCGGCTCCGCCGTGATCACGGGCTGACGGTGATCTCGGCGATGCACGATCTCACCCTGGCAGGCATGTACGCCGATCACCTGGCGTTGATGCACGTCGGCAGCGTCGTGGCCTACGGAACTGCGACGCAGGTGCTGTCGGCCGACACGCTGGCGGAGTTCTACGGCGTGCGCGTGACCGTGCACCACGAGCCCGACGGCACGGTCGTCGTGATCCCGCGGCGCGAGTCGTTCGAACCCTGAGCACGTGTCCGGCGGCGACCGATGGCGCCGTAGCGTGGAAGGCGAAGGAGCGCACATGGCATCGAGACCTCACGTCGTCGTGATCGGAGCCGGGTTCGGTGGGCTGAGGGTCGTGAAGGGCCTTCGTCGTGCCGCAGTCGACGTCACCGTGATCGACCCCAACAACTTCCACACCTTCCAGCCGCTGCTGTACCAGGTGGCCACCGCCGGGCTCGACGCCGGTGATGTCAGCTTTCCCGTGCGCGGCATCCTGCGGCGTTCGGGCTCGGCCCGGTTCGTGCTCGGCGCCGTGACGGCGATCGATCTCGAGCGCCGCATCGTGACCGTCGACGAAGGCGCCACCATCGCTTACGACTACCTCGTGGTCGCCGCCGGGTCGGTCTCGAGCAGCTTCGGCGTGTCCGGTGTCGACGAGCACACCTATCCGCTGAAGACACTGCACGACGCGATCGCGCTGCGCACCCGACTGCTGTCGACGTTCGAGCACGCCGGCCGCGAGGTCACCGCCGGCAGGCCGCGACCCGACCTGTCGATCGTCGTCGTCGGCGGCGGCCCGACCGGGGTCGAGACCGCAGGAGGCCTCCGTGAGCTGGTCGACCTCGTGCTGCGCAAGGACTTTCCCGAACTGCATCTCGACGACCTGCCGATCACGCTCGTCGAGGCGGCACCGCGCGTGCTCGGACCATTTCATCCCAAGTCGTCGCAGCATGCGCATGACACCCTGACGCGACGTGGTGTGCAGGTGATCCTCGGTGTCGGTGTCGATCATGTCGAGGCCGACGCGGTGGTCCTGGCCGACGGACGCAGGCTGCCGGCGGCGGTCATCGTGTGGGCGGCCGGCGTGGCCGGCAGCCCGGTAGCAGCACTGCTCGGTGTTCCGCTCGGGCGCGGCGGACGGATCCCGGTGAACGCCGACCTGTCGCTGGCCGGCCACCCCGAGGTGTTCGCGATCGGCGACATCGCCGCCTCGCCCACCCCCGACGAGCGCCCGTTGCCGCAGGTCGCGCAGCCGGCGATCCAGGGCGGATTCCACGCCGCCCGCCAGATCATCGCCCTCATCGACGGACGGTCGACCGAGCCGTTCGCCTATCACGACAAGGGATCGATGGCGACGATCGGGCGCAATCAGGCGATCGCCGAGTTCCCCAACGGGTTGCGCTTCCACGGCCGGATCGGGTGGCTGATGTGGCTCGGGCTGCATCTGCTCTACCTGATCGGGTTCCGCAATCGGATTGCGGTGCTCGTGAACTGGTCGTGGAATTACCTCACCTACGACCGCAGCGCGCGCACGCTCGTCGAACGGGCGCCCAGCCGGCGGAGCACGCCGGTCAGCGAATCGTGACGAGTGGGTCGTCGGGCACGAAGCTCTCGAAGCCGTCGGCCCGACCGGCCGATCGCCGCGAAGGGTGACCCGGCGCATCCGCCGTTCGGCCGTGCCGTAGTCGTCGGTGGCGTAGTGCATCGTCGCCCGGTTGTCCCAGATCACGACGTCGCCCGGCCGCCAACGATGCCGCAGCACGAACTCGGGCTGGGTCGCGTGGGCGTACAGCAGCTGCAGCAGCGCATCGCTCTCGATCCGCGACAGACCGACGATGTGGCTCGTGAACCCGGGATTGACGAACAGCGCCGCGTACGGCCGGTGGACGGGGTGGACGCGCACGACGGGATGGATCGACCGGGGGCACCGCGGCCGCCTGTTCGAGCAGCTCGCTCGGCGTCGTCGCGCGTGAGCGCCGAGTCGAACGGCTCACCCCAGTACGCCAGCGGCGAGATGCGGTGCACCGCCTGCGAGCTCGTCGACCAGTTCGCGCAGCGGCGGCGACAGGCGCTCGTAGGCGGTGCGCAGGTCGGCCCACAGCGTGTCGCCGCCCGACTCGCGGAACGGCGTCGGCGACGAGGATCGACGCCGCCGGCGGCGCGGCCACGAACGTGACGTCGGTGTGCCAGCGGGCGTTGCGGCCGCCGCTGCGCGGCGTCGAGCTCGAGGATCTCGGGATGGTCGGGATGGCCGGGCACCACCGGGTGGGCCGGCGTCGGCTCGCCGAGTCGCCCGCGCCAGCGCCACCTGCTCGGCGTGCGTGAGGTGCTGGTCGCGGCAGCACCACGACGACGATGTTGCTCGAGTCAGCGACGTCAGCCACGCCGCGTCGAACGCCGTCGACCGCACGTAGCGCCCGCTGAGCTCGGCGCCGAACGCCCCGGTGATCGGCGTGACGGTCCAGTCGCATTCGACCGGTCGGTCATCGGTGCTGCTCCCGGGGTGATCTGGCTGGTGACCGCGGCACGCAACTGCTGACAGGCCTCGACGAACGTCGGGATCGGCGCCGAAGCTCGATGGATTGCTTCGGCCGGACCGGGAGAACGGCAGATCGCGCGGTCGACGATGATGCTGCCCCGGCCGCGGGCTCATCACGAGCACTCGGCTGGCGAGCAGCGCGGCCTCCTCGATGCTGTGGGTGACGAAGACGATCGTGCGTCCCGTCGACCAGCCAGATCTGGCGGAGCTCGCCCTGCAGCGTCTCGCGGGTGAGCGCGTCGAGTGCGCCGAACGGCTCGTCGAGCAAGCAGCACCTCCGGGTCGGCGGCCAGCGCCCGTGCGATCTGGCAGCGCTGCTGCATGCCGCCCGACAGCTCGTAGACGCGGTGGTCGGCGAACTCGGCGAGCCCGACCCGTCGCAGCTCGGCGTCGACACGCGCGCCGGCGCTCGGCTCGCCGCAGATCCGTTGCAGCTTGAGCCCGAGCTCGACGTTGCCGGCGACGGTCAGCCACGGGTACAGCGATGACGACTGCTGGAACACCACGCCGCGACTCGCGCGACGGGCCGACGATCGTGCGCCCGCCGAGCGTGATCGATGCCGGTCGTCGGGCGTGCGCAGCCCGGCGAGCAGTTCGAGCAGGGTCGACTTGCCGCACCCGGACGGACCGACGATGCACACGAATTCGCCGGCGCGCGATCGTCGAGATCGAGCCGGTCGAGGGCCTGCGACCGCTCCGGCATCGGACTGCGTAGCGAGTGCTCGACGGCCGCGCACGTGCAGCGTCCCGGTCGGTGCTCGACGGCACCGACCGGGACGTCGCTCGGGGAGACGGTGATCGTCGGGCGATCGTGATCACTGCACCGCGGCGGCGAACGTCGTCACCACTGCCTGCTGGTAGTTGGCCTCGGGCTGCACGCTCTCGATCTGACCGAGCGTCGTGGTTGAACTGGGCGGCGGCGAACAGGTTGGCGGCGAGACCACCGCCGAGGTAGTCGGTGCCGGCCTGCTCGGACGCGTCGAGGAAGATCAACTCGGAGAGCTGCTGCTTGGCTTCCGCGGGCGTGATGTTGAGCTCGGCGGCGACCGCCTCGGCCGCGGCGTCCGGGTCGTTCCTGATCGTCTGCGATGGCGGCGTTCTGCTGGTCGATCCAGATCTGCACGGCTGCCGGGTAGGCCTGGCGGCGAACTCGTTGGTCACGATCGCCAGGTCGTAGGTGGTCTTGCCCTTCTTGGCGAGATCCTCGCTGGTGACCAGCACCGTGCCGCCCTCGGCGACGAGCTTGGCGAGGTTCGGGTTCCAGACGTAGGCGCCGTCGATGTCGCCCTGCTGCCAGGCGGCGTAGATCGCGTCGGGCTCGCTGTCGATGATGTTGACGTCGGACTCGGCGACGCCGGCATCGGCGAGCGCCGCCAGCAGGCTGTAGTGACTGGTCGAGGCGAACGGCGTGGCGATCGTCTTGCCCTTGAGATCGGCGAGCGAGGTGATCCCGCTGTCGGCCGTGACGACGAGCGCCTCGGCCTTGCCGATCACGTCGAAGATCCACGGCACGCTGTACTCGATCCCCGACGAGATGCCGCGCGAGGCCGGGCTCGATCCGACGAGGCCGATGTCGACGCCGCCGGCGAGCACGGCCTCGTTGACGGAGCCGCCGGAGTCGAACAGCTTCCACTCGATCGTGACGTCGTCGCCGAAGGCCTGCTCGAGCAAGCCCTCGTGCTTGACGATCGAGGTCGCCGTTGGGCACGTTCTGGTAGCCGATCGTGATCGTGTCGGGAAGCTGCGGCGGATGCCGCCGCCGGCGTCGGCCGTCGGCGGTCGCCGCATCGGTGGCTTCTGCCGCGGCGACGTCGTCGTCGCCGTCGTCGTCGCCGCAGGCCGCGGCGACGAGCGTGAGACCGGTGACGGCGAGGGCGAGCGGAACGTGCGCAGGCGAGCGTGACGGACGCTTCATGGGGTGTGACTCCTTGCTGATGGTTGGGGTGTTCGAGCTGCGAATGGCGGCGCCGGTGGGCTGGACGAAGGGTCGGCCGTGCGGTCGCTAGGCGCGCCCCTTCCAGGGGACGAGACGGCGCTCGGCGAGCGCGCAGCAGCGAGTCGAGCACCACGGCGGTGATCGCCGATCACGATCACGCACAGGATCGCGACGTCGCTGCGGAGCTCCTTCTTGGTCGCCCAGGCGAGGCCACCGATGCCGGGGATGCCGTTCGACGTCTCGGCGGCGACGATCGTCGTCCAGGCGAAGCCGACCGCGCACGCGCAGCCCGGTGATCAGGTCGGGCAGGACCGACGGGCAGCACCGTGTAGCGCAGCAGCTGCGCGCCGCGAGGCGCCGAGCACCAGGGCGGCGTTGATCCGCTCGGTGCGGACCGTCGCGACGCCGGCACGCGACCGACGATCGCGATCGGCGGGAAGGCGGCGAGGAACAGCAGCCAGACCTTGGACGTGTCGTCGATGCCGAACCAGATGATGAGCAGGCTGAAGTAGCCGAGCGGCGGCAGGCTGCGCAGGAAGCCGACGATCGGTTCGGCGACGCAGCTCGAACGGCCGCCACATCCCGAGCGCGAGGCCGATCGGCACGCCGATCACGAACGCCCAGAAGACGCCGCGGAGGATGCGCCACAGGCTGGCCCAGAGGTGCTCCCAGAGGAAGTAGCCGCTGAGCCCGCGACGACCGTCGTGCACGGTGACGGACTGGACGAAGGCGTCCCAGACCCGGCCCGGGGCGGGGAGGATGATCTCGCTCCACGAGCCCGAGGCGGCGAGCGCCCACCACAGGACGAGCACCAGGCTCACGGCGGCCGCGCCACCGGCGATGCGCCGGCCGGCGGACGACGCCGCCGAGCCCTCGACGCGCCGGCGCCGCCCACCCGACGCGTGTGCCTTCGTAGGCGAGCGTGGTCTCGACAAGGGTCGTCACCGGCGACGGCCCCAGCTGCTGTCGTCGAGTCGTGTCGTCTCCGCCCGCCCGTCGGTGGTCGTGTAGAACGACATCGACGTCAGCGGCGGGGAGTAGACGTGCACGCTCGTCGCCGGCCGATCGCCGCGGTTGCTGACGCCGTGCACCAGATCGGGACCGAAGCTCGTGACCTGTCCGCGCTCGACCCGGCGCGTCTGCAGACCGTCCTCGTCGATCGTCGCTTCGTCGAGTGCGCCGGAGACGACGCCGAAGGCGCCGGCCGAGCCGCCGTGGTCGTGCATGTCCAAGCCGGTCCCGGCCGGCCAGTAGATCAGCCAGGCCTCGTACGTCGACGTCCTCAGCAGCAGCTCGTAGTGGCGCTCGTCGGGCGACTCACCCGCAGCGAGCTCCCATGCCGGTGTGACCTCGGTGAGGGCGGTGGCGATGTCGGCCGCCAGGCACTCGGCAGTGTCGAACACGAGATCGAGTGTTGAGTGCGGCGAGGTCGACATGTGAGTGCTCCAAACTGGACAGTCCGGTTCGATATCTGACCGGATTTGTCAGGTTTACCAGCATTTGACACTCGACACAAGCGCTTTCGGAGATTTCCAATCAAAATGATTGGAAAATGCCGTGATCTGCAGTTTCAGCCCATCTCGGCAGGGGTGACGGCCCTCAGGCGGGGTCGCTCGACAGGGCCGAGACGAACTTCCAGATCTCGCTGAAATCGCTTCCCGGCAGGGCCTGTTCGCAGGCGTTCCAGACCTCGCCGACGGCCCCGCTGACGGCATGCGCGGTGCCGACCTCGGCGGCGACGCTGTTGAACAGGCGCACGTCCTTGGCCATCAGGTGTGTGAAGAAGCCGGTGTCGTAGGTGCCGGTGAGCACCCGATTGGGGAACTTGTCGGCGGTTGCCGAGTTGCGACCGGTCGAGACGTTGACGACGTCGAGCATCGTGTGCATGTCGAGCCCGTACGCCTCTCCCAGTGCCAACGCCTCCGAGGAGGCGGCCAGGGCGGTGGCGGACAGGAAGTTGTTGAGCAGCTTCATCGCCTGGCCGTGACCCGCCTGCTCGCCGACGTGGAAGACGTTGCCGGCGAAGCTCTCGAGCAGTCTCCGGTGGGCCTCGAACACCGGCGTGGGCCCGCCGAACATGAGTGAGATCGTGCGCGCCCGGGCGCCGGCGACGCCGCCCGACACCGGGCCGTCGACGTACGTGACACCGACCTCGGCGAGTCGTCGCGCGGCCTGCTGGGCGGCGACGGGACCCACCGTCGACAGGTCGATCACGACGCCGACGCGTCGCTCGCGGGCGACGACGATCTCGTCGACGATCGACAACGTGACGGCGCCGTCGGGGACGCTGAGCAAGACCGTGTCGACGCCTGCCACCATCTCGGTGATCGACCCGGCCGGCGAACACCCGTCCGGAAGCCGCCCAGCCGTGCCCGCCGCGTCGAATCCGGTCAAGGGGAACCCGGCTGCGGCGATGTTGGCCGCCATCGGTGCCCCCATGTTGCCGAGCCCGACGAACCCGACAGCCAGGGCGGTGTCGTCACTCATCCGGTGGCACTCTCCTTGGGGCCGGGCTGGATCCCTTCGTCGGCGAGCACTTCGCGTGCCAGCCGGAACGCTTCGACCCCTGCCGGCACGCCGGCGTACACCATCACCTGGACCAGGGTGTCGCGGAGCTCGTCGAGCGTGCAGCCATTGCGCAGGGCGCCGCGGAAGTGGACCTTGAACTCGTGGCTGCGGTTGAGCGAGGCGAGGATGCAGAGGTTGTTCAGACTGCGCTGCCGATCGGTCAGTGCCGAACGACCCCACACCTCGCCCCAGCAGTACTCGGTGACCAGCTTCTGGAACTCGATGTTGAAGGCGTCGGCGGTGTCGAAGGCGCGGTCGACGTACTCGTCGCCGAGCACCCGACGGCGCGCTTCGAGGCCGGTCTCGAACTTGGCTTCGTCCATCGCCGTAACGTAGGCCGGTGGACGCGCCCGACGACGTAGCGGAAGATCTCCCCGAATACCAGGTGTTCGCCGTCAAGTACGCCGAGCGTGACGCCGTGCGTGGCGAGCACTTCCTCGGCGGCGATCCGCACCACGACGTCTCGATGCCGATGGACTACTTCGTGTGGGCGGTCGTGGGGCCGACCCAGACGTGGGTCGTCGACACCGGCTTCGGCGCCGAGGACGCCGAGCGCCGCGGGCGCCGGTTGCTGCGCTCGGCATCGGGAGGGCTGGCGCTGATCGGCATCGATGCCGAGTCGGTGAGCGACGTCATCGTCACCCACTTGCACTACGACCATGTCGGGGGATTCGACCAGTTCCCGTCGGCGCGGTTCCACGTCCAGGACCGCGAGGTCGCGTTCGCGACCGGCCGTCACATGATCAATCCTTCGCAGCAGCACGGTTTCACGCCTCGACACGTGGCCGAGTTCGTGCTCGCCGTCCACGCCGGACGGGTCGTGTTCCATGACGGCGACGACGAGATCGCGCCGGGCTTGACGGTCCATCACGTCGGCGGTCACACCGATGGCCTGCAGATCGTTCGGGTGTCGACCGGGCGGGGATGGCTGGTCCTGGCATCCGACGCCGCCCACTACTACGAGAACCTCGAGACCCGCCGGCCGTTCACGATCGTCTTCGACGTCGACACGATGCTGGCGGGCTTCGACCGGGTGCGCGAGCTGGCCGCCGGCCCCGACATGTACGTGCCGGGCCACGACCCGCAGGTGCTCGAGCGCTACCCGGCACTGAGTCCGGAGCTCGCAGGCGTCGCCTGTCGCCTGGCATGAGCAGCGCTCAGCCGAGCAGCGTCACCGTCACCACGCCCACGAGCACCAGCGCGCTCGCCAGGTAGTCGGATCGTCCGTGGCGTTCGCCGAGCCGGACGTAGGCGATCGCGAACGCCATGATCAACTCGACCTGGCCGAGCGTGCGCACCTTGGCGGCGTTCTCCAGCGTGAGTGCCCAGGCCCATCCGATCGAGCCGAGCAGGCTGAAGAGCCCGACGTACACCGCCGGTCGCCATGCCTTGATCGCCTTGGGAAGCGACGACGGATCGATGATCGCGAACCCCACCGTGTTGATCGCGGTCTGGATCGTCAGCATCACCATCAACGTGACCAGGGCGCGATCGAATGCCGGCGCGTCGCCCATCGTTCGCGAGGCGGCGCGGATGAACACGGCGGCGAGGGCGAAGAACAGCCCGGCGATCAGACCCATCACCGCCGCCGGGTCGCCGGCCCGCCGCAGGAGCGACACGATCGAGCCGTCCGACGCGAGCCAGGCAACGCCGATCGTCACGAGCAACACGCCGAACCAACCTGGGAGCTGGAGGGACTCGCCCAGCCCGATCGCGCCGATGACCGCAACGGCGATCACCTCCGACTTCGAGTACACCGTGCCGATCGCGAAGTCGCGCTCGCGGAACGCGCGGCAGGAGCGCGATCGTGGCGACGATCTGGCTCACGCCGGCGAGTGTGGCGTCGACCCAGAAGCGTGGTGAGACGTCAGGCAGATCGTGGGGGAGGGCGGCGAACCACACGGCGCCCAACGCCAGTGCGAAGGGGGCGCCGTAGAGGTAGCGCACGAACCCGGCCGCGCCGGCCGACAGCACGGACCGCAGTTCGTGCTGTCGCGACGTCCGCAGGATCTGGAACGTGGCAGCGGCGAGCGTGATCGGAATCCACATAGTCATCTCATCATTCGGGACAAGGATCCCGAACGATGAGAGACTACGTCACGCGTGCGCCTAGACGCTCGGTTCGAACCAGTGGTCCCCGCCGTGGAGCAACCGGTCGGCCTCCGACGGGCCCCACGAACCACGGAAGTAGGGATGCACCGGGCCCGGTGTGTCGAGCGCCGGTTGCACCACCTCCCAGGTCTGCTCGACGACGTCCTGGCGGGCGAACCGGCGCGGCGAGCCGGCGATCGCGTCGCCGAGCAGCCGCTCATAGGCCTCGTACCGCTCGCCCAGGGCGGCGGCGAAGTCGACGGCGATGTCGACCGCCTGGCTGTCGAGGTGCTCGCCGGGTGTCTTCGCCTGGAGCGTGAACGTCACACCGTCGCGCTTGCCGAGGCGCAGGCGCACGAGGTTGCGACCGGGGGGAGGCCCACCGGCCTCGTCGAACAGCAGTCGCGGTGGCGAGTGGAACTCGACCACCGCTTCGGTGGCCGCCGCCGCCAAGCCCTTGCCGACGCGCACGTACCACGGGACGCCGGCCCAGCGCCACGAATCGATCTCGACCCTGGCGGCGACGAAGGTCTCGGTCGACGAGTCGGGGGCGACCCCCGGCTCGTCGCGGAAGCCGACGTACTGACCGCGCACCATCTGGGCGGCGTCGAGCGGCTTCATCGCCGCCAGCACCTTGGCCTTCTCGTCCTGCAGGAACCGTGTGTCGGGCCCGGCCGGCGGCTCCATCGCCAGCAGCGACACGACTTGCAGGAGGTGGTTCTGGAGCACGTCGCGGATGGCGCCGACGCCGTCGTAGAACGAACCGCGCCCCTCGACACCGATCGTCTCCGACATCGTCACCTGCACGCTGCGCACGTAGCGCCGGTTCCAGATCGGCTCGAGCAACGTGTTCGAGAAGCGGAACACGAGCAGGTCTTCGACGCTCTCCTTGCCGAGGTAGTGGTCGATCCGGAAGATCCGCTCCTCGGGAAACACGGTGTGCAGCGTGGCGTTCAGCTCCTGGGCCGAGGCGAGGTCGCGGCCGAACGGCTTCTCGACCACGATCCGCCCGCGGTCGTTGAGCCCGACCGACGCCAGCCTGCTCGCGACCTCGGGGAACATGCGTGGGCGGGATCGCCATGTAGAACACGGCGTGCTCCGACTTGTGCTTGTCGAGCGTGTCGCGCAGCGTGTCCCACACGGCCTGATCGGAGTAGTCGCCGCAGATCAGGTCGAGCAGCTGCATCAGCGGCTTGATCGTTTCCTGGTCGGCGTTCGGGTCGTCGGCGAGGATCGCTTCGCGAGCGTTCTTCCGGAACGTCTCGTCGGTCCAGTCGCTGCGGGCGACGCCGATCACGGGGATGTCGAGCTTGCCGTGGCGTTCCAGGTCGTAGAGGGCGGGGAACAGCTTGCGCTTGGCGAGGTCGCCGGTGGCCCCGAACAGCACGAGCGCGTCGGCGCGGGGTTGCTGAGTTCATCGCGACGTCACCGTCCTTTCGTGGTGGCCGCCGAAACCGGCCCGCATCGCCGACAGCACCTTGTCGGCGACGTCGGCGCGACCACGCGAGCTGAATCGCTCGTAGAGCGCGGCCGACAGCACCGGTGCCGGCACGCCCTCGTCGATCGCGGCGTGGATCGTCCAACGACCCTCGCCGGAGTCGCTCACGTTGCCGGCGTAGGCGTCGAGCTTCGGGTCGGCGAGCAACGCCTCTGCGGTGAGGTCGAGCAGCCAACTGGTGACGACGCTGCCCCTGCGCCAGAGCTCGGTGATCGCCGCCAGGTCGAGGTCGTATTGGTAGTAGCGAGCGTCGGACAGCGGCGCCGTCTCGGCATCGGCCGGGTGATCGTCACGTCCGATGCCTGCCTTGGCGAGCACGTTGATGCCCTCGGCGTAGGCCGCCATCAGCCCGTACTCGATGCCGTTGTGCACCATCTTGACGAAATGGCCGGCGCCCGGCGGGCCGCAGTGCAGCCAGCCGTGCTCGGCCGGAGCCGGGCTGCCGGTGCGCCCCGGGGTCCGGGCCGCGGCATCGACGCCGGGAGCGAGCGAGTCGAAGATCGGAGCCATCCTGTCGACCGCCGCCGTCTCGCCCCCGACCATCAGGCAGTAGCCGCGCTCGAACCCGTGGATGCCGCCGCTCGTTCCCACGTCGAGGTAGTTGATCGAGTGATCGGCCCGCAGCCGTTCGGCGCGGTCGACGTCGTCGCGGTACCACGAGTTGCCGCCGTCGATGATCGTGTCGTCGGCATCGAGCAGCGGCGCCAGCCGGTCGACGGTGGAGCCCACGAAGGCCGCCGGCACCATGATCCACACGTGTCTGGGCGTGGCCAAGCCGGCGACGAGCTCCTCGAGCGTGCGGGCGCCGGTGGCGCCGCCCGCCTCGAGCGCCGCGATCGGCTCCTCCACCACGTCGTGGACGACGCACTCGTGACCGTCTTCGATCAATCGCCTGACCATGTTGGCGCCCATCCGCCCGAGCCCGATCATCGCCATCTGCATGGGCGAAGCCTGCCACGTCGGGACTACGTTCGGAGCCCGTGAGCGACGAACCCGAGGTCGACCCGATCGAGGTCGAGCGACGAATCGCCGCCCTCGACGACTCTCAGCAGCGCCTCGTGCAACACCTGCACTCGCTGGGATCGGTCGATCCGGCGACTCCGTCGTTGCTGCCCGACTGGACCGTGGCCCACGTGCTCTCGCACATCGCCCGCAACGGTGACTCGATGCTGCGGATGCTGTCGGGCCTTCCGCAGTACTGGAAGGGCTTCGAGAGCCGTCAGGCCGACATCGAGCTGGGGGCGAGCCGCACCTGGGACGAGCTGGTCGACGACGTCGAATCCACCAACCGAGCCGTCGTGCGCCGCATGCACGAGGTGTCCGACTGGACGGGACCGGTGCAAGCCACCGTCGCCGAACGGCCGAAGGCGCTCGTGCCGCATTTCCGGCGGCGTGAGGTCGAGATCCACCGCGCCGACCTCGGGCTCGGCTACGGGTTCGCCGACCTCCCGGGCGACTTCGTGCGTGAGGACTCGCGTCTGATGGAGATGGTCTGGAAGGCGCGCCAGCCGATGGGCCTCACGCCTCTGCCCGACGCCGTGCTGCAGCTCCCGGAACACGACCGGTTGGCCTGGCTGTTCGGGCGACTCGACGTCGCCGGGGTCGACCCGGCGGGCGTGTTCTAGCCGTCTCCGCGACGAGGTGCGAGCTCGTCGAGTGCCGGCAGCCACCAACACTCGAGCGTGTGGATCGCCAGCTTGACCGCACTCAGGGCCTCGGACGCGGCGAGGTCGGAGCAGCGCAGGCTGCGCAGCTCGGTGACGGCGGCGCCCACTCGCGACTGCAACAGCGAGACGCGCACCGTGTCGTACGTGCTCACGCCGCCTCGCGTGGTCGCCCGACGAGGTCGAGCTCGCCCGCCCGGGCCAGCATCCGGAACGCCGTGTCGCGGAGGTCGTCGGCGGCTTGATGGAGCTGCTGCAGGTTGCGCGCCAGCATCGATTCGCACAGGCGCGCCCGCGGCGACGACCACGTGTCGTCGCCGGCGACCTCGTCGAGCGTCATCACCAGCGAACGTTCGATCGCCGCCGCCAGGTGGCGCAGGTTGGCGGCGCGCAGCCGCAGCACCGACGCATACGGGTGGGGATGGTTGATGGGTTCCGACGGCATGGCTCCTCCTCGTCCGACGTCTTGTGTGCCGCCGGCGTGAGGGTTCGAGCCGCCCCGAACGGAAGCGGGACCGGCGCTGCTCTCAGGACATGAGCGGATTCGTCGCTTCGCTCCTTGTGATTCCGCTCATGTCCTCCGTTGTCGAGCGTCGCTCTGCGCCTACCGGCGCAGCTCCTCAGGCGAGCGATCGCAGCACGTCGTGGTGCGGAAGTCCGGTCGTCAGGTCGACGTAGCCGAGGCCGACCGTGACGAACCCGTGGCGGTCGTAGAACGCCAGCGCCGAGTCGCGGCGCACGCGCCCACACCAGCGTCGCACCGGCGCCGGCACAGCGGTCGATCCCTGCCGCCAGCAGCCGCGCCCCGTGCCCGCGACCCTGGTGGGCCGGCGACGTCGCCATCCCGCGCACCTGGAAGCCGGCCTCGGCCGGGCGATCCGGGTAGGGGCGCTCGAGCCACGTCGAGACCGCCACCAGCGCGCCGTCGATGCGGATCCCGAGGTGGAACGTGGTGTCGAGCTCGTCGCCGTCGAACACGACCTGGTCGCTGGGCGTGCCGTCGCGGAGCACCTCGCGTCGCAACGGGTGGGTGTCGTCGGCGGTCAGTTCCACGACAGGCGCGAGCACGGCCCGCAATCTAGAGCTCGTCGAGCAGGCACCGTGCGGGTCGCCACCGTCGCCGCCTCGGCGGCATCGTGCGTCACCCAGAGCGCGGTCGTGGCCGTCGCCTCGAGGATGCTCCTGACGCTCGACGGCGAGGCGGTCGTGGAGCTCACGGTCGAGCCCGGTCAGCGGCTCGTCGAGCAGCAGCAGCTTCGGTTGCGGGGCGAGTGACCGGGCCAACGCCACGCGCTTGCGCTCGCCGCCGGACAGGCCGTCGATCCGGCGCGCGCCGAAGCCGGCGAGCCCGACGATGTCGAGCAGCTCGTCCACGCGTGCCATCCGGCGGCGCTTGTCGTGCCCGGACATCCGCAAGCCGAAGCCGATGTTGCCGGCCACGTCCATGTGCGGGAACAGCTGCTCGTCCTGGAACACCATGCCGATCGACCGACGATGGGTCGGCATGTGGGTGACGTCGACACCGTCGAGCTCGATCCTGCCCGAGTCGGCCGGGATGATCCCGGCGATCACGCGCAGCAGCGTGCTCTTGCCGCTGCCGGACGGCCCGAGCAGGGCGACCAGCTCGGCGTCGCCGACGTCGAGATCGACCCCGTCGAGCACGAGCGTGCGTGTCGAACCGGACCGTCACGTCATCGACGCGCGAGCACGTTCGTCCTCCCGTCCGGCGAGATCGACCAGCAACACGAGGGCGATCGTGGCGCCGGCGAGGATCGTCGCCAGCGCGAACGCCTGGGCCTGGAACACGCCGCCCGTTCGCCCGAGCAGGCGATCGATGGCCAGCGGCAGCGTGTCGGAGCCGGAGCGGCTGAGGAAGCTGGTCGCCCCGAACTCCCCGAGCGAGATCGCCGCCGCCAACCCGGCGCCGACGATCAGCGGCCGGCGCAGGAACGGGAGCGTGGTCGTGACCCAGGCCCGGATCGGCGAGGCGCCCAATGTGGCGGCGGCGTTGCGCAGATCGGGCGGCACGCTGCGCACGACACCGAGCGCGGTGCGCACGACGAACGGCACCGCCACCAGTGCGTGCCCGACCGGCACCAGCCACCACTCGGCTCGCCAGTCGACGGGTGATGTGTCGAACGTGATCAGCATGCCGAAGCCGATCGTGACCGCCGAGGTGCCGAGCGGCAGCATCAAGCCGGTGTCGAGCAATCGACCCGAGCCTCTCAGGGCTTCGATCGCGACGACCGCCGCGGCACCGATCGCGACCGCGAACAGGGTTGCCCACGCCGCAGTCGTGAACGATCGCGTGAGGGCCCCGATCGGGTCGACGCCGAGTTGCAGGCCGGGACGAACCTCACTGCCATCGAGCGATCGCCATGCGGCGGTGGAGTACGAGTCGCCGACGCGGAACGACCGTTCCACGAGTGCCACGAGTGGGGCCGCGATCATCACGGCTGCACCGCCCGCCGAGGATCGCGACGAGCCATCGTTGGCGGCCCACCGGGCGCCGTCGACGCGGCAACGCCGTGCGCTCGATCACGTGCGAGTGCCGCCGCTGCGATCGCGCCGCCCACGTGATCGCGACGCCCAGCAGGCACAACTGCATCAACGCCAGCGTGGCCGCGCGACCGATGTCACCGATCTGCGTGGCCTGACGCCACACCTCGACCTCGAGCGTGGCCCGGCCGACACCGCCGAGCACCTTGACGACGCCGAACGACGTGAACGTGAACAGGAAGACGATCGCCGCCGCGCCGAGCACGGCCGGCCTGATCAACGGCAGGGTGACGTGCCGGAACGTCGACCACGGGCCGGCGCCGAGCGTGGCCGCGGCGTGCTCGAGGTCGTCCGGCAGCTGTGACCAGCTGGCGCCGACGGTCCGCACGACCACCGCCAGGTTGAACACGACGTGCGCCCCGATGATCGCCCACACGCTGCGATCGAGCGAGTCGGGAAGCAAGGCCACGAAGGCGGCGCCGATCACCACCGTCGGCAACACGAACACGGCGGTGAGCGCTCCTGACAGGAGCCGGCGGCCCGGGAAGGTGAAGCGCGAGATCGCCCAGGTGGGGAACAGTCCGATCGTGAGCGTGGCGACCGTGCTCGCCACGGCCTGCCAGATGGTGAACCACACGACCTGCCACGTCGAATCGTCCTCGAGCGTCTCCGTGAGTTGGTCGACGCCCAAGCCTCGGGCGAGCAGCGTGACCACCGGCCAGACGTAGAAGACGCAGAGGAACAGGGCGGGAGCGACGGCCAGGCTCACGACGAACCAGCGGCGGCAGGCTGTTGGGTCGCCGGGTCACGACGTGACGATCTCCGTCCAGCGGTCGATCCAGTCGGCGCGGTGCTCGTCGATCTCGATCGGATCGAGCGTGAGCGGGTCGCTCGGGACGGTGGCGAACTGCTCGAATGCGGGGTCGAGCACCACATCGGGATTGACCGGGAAGACGAACAGGTTCATCGCCACCTCGCGTTGGAACCGCTCGGAGGCCAGGAAGTCGACCAGCCGGCGGGCCGCGTCGGGAGCGTCGGTGCCGCGCAGCACGCCGGCGAACTCGACCTGACGGAAGCACGTCTCGGCGACGACGCCGGTGGGTGCCTCGGTCATCGGCTCGGCGGCGAACAGCACCTCGAACGGCGGGCTCGACCCGTAGCTGACGACCAGCGGCCGATCGCCGCCGGCCCTGGTGAACGAGGCGTAGTAGGCCTCGTTCCAGCCGTCGACGACGAGCACACCGTTGTCGGTGAGGCGGGTCCAGAAGTCCTCCCAGCCGTCACCGAACTCGGCGATCGTCGCCAGCAGGAATGCCAGCCCCGGCGACGAGGTGGCGGCGTTCTCGACCACGAGCCGGCTGGCGTACTCGGGCTGGGCCAGCTCGGCGAGCGATGACGGCGGCTGGAGGCCGGCCGCGTCGAGGGCGGCGATGTCGTAGTTGACGCACACATCCCCGTAGTCGACGGGTGTGGCCTCGCCGTCGGGAACCAGCGACGTGAACTCGGCGGGCAGGTCGCCCACACCGGCCGCTTCGTACGGCTCGAACACGTCGGCCTCGACGGCACGCGACAGCAGGGTGTTGTCGACACCCCACATCACGTCACCTTCCGGGTTGCCGGCGGTGAGCACCGCCTTCGACAGCATCGTGCCGGCGTCCTGCGACTTGAGCAGCTCGACCTCGATGCCGGTGTCGGTCGTGAACTCGTCGAGGGCGGTCTGCAGCGGGTTCGGCTCGGCTGCGTCGTCGTCGGGGTACGAGTCGTAGACGACGAGCGTCACGATGTCGTCCGACGATTCGTCGCCGCCGCAGGCGAGCGGGAGCAGAGCACATGACGCGATCGTGACCGTGAGCAGCAACCGGCTCATGCCACGGCCCTCCGATCGTCGAGGTCGGGCGTCACCGCTTCGGGGACGACGATCGTCAGCACCCCGGTCGACACCCGGATCGTCACCAGCTCGTCGGTGGCCACGTTGCTGATCCCGACGCCGACGAGTGGCTCCAACTCGGCCTGTTCGAGCGGCCAGCGCACTCCCGAGATCGTCACCCCGGTGCACGGCCCGTGCATCGCCAGCAGCGACAGCGTCGTTCCGGCCGGCAGGTCGAGCGTGGTCTGTCCCGGGCCGTGGAGGACCCTGATCCGCTGCCTGCCCCACCAGGCGTCGATCAACGGGATGCTCGTCAGGCGGGCCTGACCGAGGGCGCCGATCGCGGCGAGTGTGTGGTCGAGCCGGTCGCCGGCCCCGAGCAGGATCAATCGCTCCGGGTGCAGGTCGGCCGCCACGGTCAGCGCCAACTCGGTGTCGGTGTGATCCTTGTCGGGGTCGTGTCGCTGGATCGTGGCGTGCTGGCGTGCCCACTCGAGCCCGGACTCGCTGATCGAGTCGAGATCGCCGACCAACCCGGCGGGCTCCAGTCCGGCGTCGAGGGCGTGGTCGAGGGCGCCGTCGGCGGCGATCACGACTGCGCCGCGGGGCAGGTTGCCACGGCGTCGGGCGAGATCGCGCCGGCTCCGGTGATGACGACCACGGTCTCGTTCACGGTGCTCCCTCCGCCGGCATTATCCGGATCAGGTTCTCGGGTCGGTGGCGACGGCCACCCTCTCAGCCCGCCGGTCTCGCGAGCTCCCCTGTCGAATCGGTTGCTGAACACCCTACTCGGCGTTCGCCAAACCCGCCTGTCGCAGGAAGGTGAGGCTGTCCCAGACGTCGAGGCGCGACGAGATGTGGCCACCGGCGACGTGGAAGATCATCACGCCCGGGAGGGCGATCGCACGCCCGTCGTAGACGGCGGTCATCCGGTAGCGCACGGCCGCGCGGTCGCCCTCGACGATCGTCTCCAGCACGTCGTAGCGGAGTGATTCGAATTCCGCCAGGAAGTGGGGCAGTCGGGTGCGGTAGCTCTCACGGCCCTCCGACGACGTCGCCAGCGCGCTCGTGTGCTGGTTGACGAAGTCGTCGCTGACGCAGCCGACGATGCGGTCGACGTCGTGGCTCGACAGGGCCGACAGGTACTCGGTGACGACCGCCAACGTGTCGTCACGCTCGATCCCCACCGGGCAGACGGTACTGCCCGCGATCGGCCCGACCGGCCGCCGTGTGGTGAGATGGAGGGTGGTGGAGGAGGGACGCGGTTCGGACCGGATCGAGATCGAGCTGACCTCGCGCGACGATGCGGCCGGTCGCCGGCGCTGGGGCCGCGGAGGTGACCAACCACCGCCGGTGATCGTGCCCGAGCTGGCCGAGCCGGGCACCGAGCGTCCGATCGAGCGCGCAAGCCCCGCCGACGAGAGCAACGTCACGTTCACGCCTCCGATGCCGGTCAGCGAGGGCCCGCTGTCCACCGAGCGCCGGCGGCTGATCGCCACCGGGATCGCTGCCGCCGTCGTGGCGCTGTTCATCGGCTGGGCGTTCGGCCGGGCCGGGCCGGGCACCACCGCGACCGACGATCCCAACCCATCGTCGAGCACCTCGCCCACGACGACCACCCCAGGTGACGAGTTGGGCGCAACGGTGCCCGTGGTCGACCCCGACCTGCTTCCCACCACGACTGCCTTCTCACCGGTCGTTCGTTCGAACCCGACACCCACCACGACGTCACCGCCTGGGTGGACGCTCTCGTCCGCTCGCGTCGACGAGCGGGCGGCGGCACTCGACATCCGCATCGTCGGCTCGCGGCCGCGGCGGCGAAGTCGTCGAGCTCGACACCGGCAGCGGCGAACTGGCGGCGATCTCCACCAATTCCCGGTTCACGAACCCGCCCCAGGTCGACGCCGGCGACGATTGGATCCTGCTGCGTGAGATGGACCAGTCGAGGGCATGGCTGTTCAGCGGTCGCAACGAGCCGAGGCGGGTCGAGATCGGCGACGTGTGGAGCGTCCACCGGCAACCCGACTCCGACCTGTTCTGGAGCATCACTTTCGGTGAACCGGTGGGGAACAGGATGCAGGTCAGCGAGATCGATCATGAAGGCAATGAGACCGGCATCGCCTTCGCCGTCGACAGCCCGTACTGGATCGCCGCCGCCGACGCGATCAGCGGAGTCGTGGTCTACGGCGCTCCAGGCGGGACGTACCACGTGGGGCCCGACGGTGCCTACCGCCTCACGAGTGGCCAGGTGATCGCGCTCGGCTCGCAGAAATTGCTCGCCACCGATTGCGGCGAGAACTTGACGTGCGGTCTCGTCGTCATCGACCGGGCGACCGGCGAGGCGACGCCGTTGATCCCGACCTTGCTCGAACCGACCACCGAGGTCACGTCGCCGTTCTTCGACAACCCGGCGAACTACGGCTACCCAACGCTCATGTCATCGGTGTCGCCCGACAACCGGTATGCGCCGGTCATCATGAACGGGCCCGACCAGGACTACGGCGTGATCGATCTCACCACCGGCGAGTTCATCCAGTTCGGCGACTACCCCGAATCGGCCTTGTGGTGGTCGCCCGACAGCACGAGCGCGATGTACCTCGTCAACGGCCACCTCACGGTCTACGACTTCAACCAGCGGGAGAGCTACGAGGTGTCGCAGGACGTGTTCCCCCTGCAGGCCTTCACCGTGCGGCCCTAGCCCGGCGGTTCAGCCGAACAGCTGGTCGAGGGCAGCTTCCGGCTTCACGAGGTCGCTGCGGTGTTCGGCCTCGAGCCGCGTCAGGTAGCTCACCGTGACGAGATCGCGTTCGATCGCCCCGCCGTCGGTGTGCTCGGGCAGGTCGAGCTTCTCGCCCCACGTGATCTGGACGTTGAACCGGTCGGGATCGTCGGTCTCCACCAGGCGACCGCTTGCCATCGATCGGGGCGGCATGAGCCCGACCTCCGTGAGCTCCCAGCCGGCGATGTCGGCCAGCTCGAGGTTGGGGACGTTGAGGTTGACGACGACCGGCGACCGCGGAGGGTCGGCGATCAGGCCCGCCACGAACACTTTCGCCACCTCGGCGGCGACGTCCCACTTCTGATTCTGGATGACGTCGACCCAGCCCTGGCCTTCGATTCCCCAACCGGTGACGGCCTGGCTGACGGCGACGCCCGAGATCCCGCCGTTGCGGGCCGCCAGGCAGGCCCCGACCGTGCCCGAGTAGTACACCGAGCGGCCGACGTTGGCGCCGGGGTTGATGCCCGCCACGACGAGATCGAACGCATCACCGAACACGCCGAGCCGCGAGTACATCACGCACAACGCCGGCGGACCGTTGAGCGACCACGCCTCGGCGACGCCGTCGATGTGGTGGCGCACGACCTCGGGATGGAACTCGTGCAACGCACCGACCGAAGCCCCAGCGCCCGAGAACTCCCTGTCGGGAGCGATGATCACGACATCGCCGAGCTCGGCCATCGCCCGTGCGAGGTGCAGCAGTCCGACGCTGTCGATGCCGTCGTCATTGGTCACGAGGATGCGCACCACACCTGGATACCAGGCGTTGATGAGCCTCGTACGACGCAGCGGCCAACTCGCGGTGGTCGACCGTCACACATCGCCCGTCGCGGACGACCACACGGCCGCTGGCGACGACGTCGCGGACGGCGCGCCCGTCGCTCGCCCACACGAGCGCCGTGACCGGATCGGCGGCATGCGGTGTCCACGCCGGGCCTGACGTGTCGACGATCACCACGTCGGCTCGCTTGCCGATCTCGAGCGAGCCGATGTCGTGATCGAGCCCGATCGCGCTGCGCTCCGTCGATCGTCGCCAGCGCCAGTGCCGCGCGCGCCGAGAAACGGGTCGGATCACCGGTCGTGTCCTTCGCCAGCCCGGCGAACAAGCGCGCCGCCAGGAACACGTCGATCGCGTCGCCGGCGTTCTCGCTGTCGCACCCGATGGCGACGCGGCCGCCGTGCCGGAGCAGGTTCGGGTGCTTGAACGATGCGGTGACACCTTGGCCGAGCCGCAGGTATGCCCACGGGCACGACGGCCACGGCGACGTCGTGGTCGAGCAACAGGTCGACCTCGGAGTCGTCGATGTGGACGGCATGGGCGATCAGCACGTGGTTGCCCAACGCACCCAATGCGGCGAGATGGCGAACCGGACGCTGACCTGTTCGCCGCTTGTAGGCGACCACGTCGGCGGTGCTGGGGGAGAGGTGGAAGGTGAGCCCGGTACGGGTCACCCGCGCCAGCTCGCTGGCGGCGACGACGAGCGCATCGGTCATCAGGTCGTGGCCGACCAAGGTGATCCACCCGTGGACCGTGGGATGGTCGCGCGTGAGCGTCAGCACCTCGGTCTGGCGGGCGACGACGTCGTCGAGTGACGCCGCCCACGGACCGTCGCCGACGTCCCATCCCCACGAGCCGAGGGTGCCGCCCACACCGACCCGCTCGAAGGCCGCGAGCACCCGTGCCGGATGGCCGACCGTGCCCGCTTCGACCGTGAACGTGACCCCGTTGCTGACCGCCTCGATCAAGGAGAGGGTCGCCGAGAGCTCGTCGTCGTCGGCGGTGTGGGCGGCATGGGACGGGAGTGCCCAATCGGTGATCGGGCTTCCCGGCGGCACGTCGTCGGGGATCGTCGATCGAATCAGGCGGTCGCCGGTGAGGTGCTGATGGGCGTTGATCAGACCGGGGATGACGACCGTGTCGGAGCCGCCGATCTCCAGGTCGGCGGTGAAGCGGGCGCGGGCGTCGATCAGGCTCGTCACGGCGACGATCCGATCCCCGCGCGTCACGACGGCACCCTCCGAGATCGACGACCGGCTGGCGTCCATCGGGATCACGACACCGCCGTGGATCAACAGGTCGGCAGGTTCCGCCACGTCGCTACGGTACGCCGCGCCATCCGGACGATCAGTCGATCCCGGCCGAGGCGGCCGGCGCCATCGACCGCGAGGCGGGGTTCGGCCGCTGGCTGAACCACACCACCAGCACCAGCCCAGTGGTCACCATGATCATGCCCGGAACCTGGGCGGGGGCGATCGCCTCGCCGAGCAGCAGCCACGCCCAGATCGCCGATTGCGAGGGCTGACCTGCCTGGATGATGCTGATCGTCGAGATCGGCACGCTGCGCTGGGCGAAGTAGAGCAAGCCGTGACCGATCACCCCGGTCAGCACCGACAGCAGGGCGACCGCCGCCCAGGCCTTGGCCGAGAGCGGCCAGATCTCGTCCCCGGCGGTCAGCACCGCGACCGGCGTGGCGGTGACGAGCGCAACCGTCATCACGATCGTCATGAACTCGCCGGGCTGCACGCCGCTGGTGCGGGCACGCTTCGACAGCAGCTGGTACGCCGCGAAGGCGAGCACCGCCCCGACGACGATCACGTCGCCCTCGACCGTGGCGACCCCGCCGGTCGGGCTGTTGGTGAGCACGATCACGAGACCAGCGACGCTGAGCACTCCCCACCGGAGTGCCTTCCAGTTGGGTTGCTCGCCGAAGAACACGATCCCGGCCGGGATCAGGATCAGCAGCCCCATCGAGGCGATGAACTCGCTGTGAGCGACGCTCGTCCGCGTGACACCGAGGAACAGCAACGAGATGTTGAGCCCGAAGAACAGCGCCGCCGGCGTGACCTGGAGCCACGTCGACGACGCCGGCAACGGTGTGTTGTCACGGATCCGGCGCCCGACGAGCAACAACCACCACAGCACTCCTGCTCCGATCAGCCTCCACCACGCGATCACCGAACCGGAGATGCCGGGCCACTTGATGATCGAGAAGCTGATCGCGAAGCACATCACCGACGCGATCACGGCGATCATGCCGACGATCAGCGACCGCCGATGGACAGCTGTGTCGTTCACGGAATGCCGTGGCGCGTCGATCGTCTCACTCGGCGGGGGCAACGCGCTTCAAGTCGGGTTCGATGTAGATCAACCGAGCCGCCGGCACCACAGCGCGGATGTTGGCCTCGGTGACGTCGATGGTGGCGCTCAGGTCGTCGAAGGTCAGCTTCGAGTCGTACTCGATCTTGACGGCGACGAGGATCTCGTCGGGGCCGATGTGCTGTGTCCGCATGTGGATCAGGGCATCGACGTCAGGGCTCGACGTGATCGCCGCCGCGATCGCGTCGATGTCGGCCTTGCTCGCCGACTCACCGATCAGGAGTCCCTTCATCTCGATGATCAGCACGATCGCGATCGCGATCAGGAGCAGGCCGATCGCGATCGACCCGAGCGCGTCCCAGCGTCCGTCGCCGGTCCAGTACGCGAGGAGCAGCCCGGAGAGCGCGAACGAGAGCCCGATCTCGGCTCCCGTGTCCTCGAGCAGCACCACCGGCAGCTCGGGTTGCTTCGACGTGCGGATGAACTTCCACCAACTGACGCCGTCGGCCTTGACGTGCCGCGTCTCCTTGACCGCCGTCCGCAGTGAGAACGCCTCGAGGACGAGTGCGACGAGCAGGATGGCGACGCCCACCCAGATGCTTTCGACCTCGTGCGGGTGGCGGAACTTCTCGATCCCCTCGTAGAGCGCGAACAGGCCGCCCATCGAGAACAGCACGAGCGCCACCGCGAACGACCAGAAGTAGCGCTCGCGGCCGAATCCGAACGGGTGGGCGGGTGTCGCCTCGCGGCGAGCGCGACGTCCGCCGAGCATCAGCAGCAGCTGGTTCCCGGTGTCGGCCACCGAGTGCACGGCCTCGGCCAGCATGCCCGCCGATCCGGTGATCAGGAAGCCGACGAACTTGGAGATGGCGATCCCGAGGTTGGCGAAGAACGCAGCGAGGATCGCTCGCTTGCTGCCGTCGTTCACACGACCAGGTTGTCACACGAGGCTGCGGGCGAGGGGGGTCAGCGTGAGCTCAACGTGAGCCAGTCGTCGAGCACGGCAGTGTCGCCGACCGGGCTCAGTTCGTCGAGCCGGTCGCCGTCGCGGTTCCACAGCCGCAGGAGCAATGCCTCGGCCGGTCCGCGCAAGGCGGCGTCACCCTTCTTGTGGGCGCGCTCGAGGTGGTAGCCGGCGTCGTCGATGGTGACGAACCACTCGCCGAGGGTGTCGGTGCAGTGCAGGTGGAGGCTGCCCGTTGGGAGCGAGATCGACTGGCGGCCGGCATGCCGGCGGAGCACCAGATCGAAGTACTCGTCGACGCCGTCGCTCGCCAGTTCGGGATCGATCGCTGTGGTGGCGCCCCCGCAGTGCTCGGCGTCCCAGCGGTGCACCGACGTCTCGTGCGCCTGCCGCCGTGGCCAGACCCGGCCGAGCTTGGCGACCGGGAACGGGTGCCACGTGGGCCCGTCGAGGTCGATCGAGCTCAGCACCGTGACGAGTTGGTAGGCGCCGTCGGTGAGCCACGCCGCCAGCGCTTCGGCGTCGAGGTCGGGGGACGGCTCGAACGCATCGCGCGACTCCGGCGGGGCGGCGTTGGCGGCGCAATGGCGGGCCCAGCGGTGGATCACGCCCTGATGGGCGGTCAATTGTCGGAGATCCCAACCTGGGCAGGCGGCGACGGGCGCCCCGAGGTCGCCGGTGCGCACGGCCGTCGCGAACAGGCTGGTGTCGGCGAGGAGATGTTCGATGTACCACTCGCGATCGTGACCCGGCGCTGCACCTTCGTCGTGTGCATGGGGCTCGGTGTTCACGGACTCGACGGTAGCCTGGATCACGTGAGCCCTCTCGAAGCGTTGGCCAGCCAGTCCGGCGGGGTGTCGGGCGGCAGTCGCCCGATCATCACGGTCACCGATGCGGCGCTGGCCAAGATGCTCGAGTTGCGGGCCGACGAGGCCGACGCCGACCAGCTCGGTTTGCGGTTGGCGATCGCATCCGGGCCGGGCGAAGACTTCCGCTACGACCTCAGTTTCGACGAGTACCTCAAGGCCGACTTCGCCGACGAGGTGCGTACGCACACGGCCACCGACGGCCAGTCGATCAAGGTCGTCATCCCCGGCTGGCGATGTCGAGCGCCTGCAGGACGCCACGCTCGACTACACCGACTCGCAAGGGCTCGTGATCCGCAACCCCAACCGTCCGGCGGCGCCCAGTGTCGAAGGCCTCACCAGCGACGACGAACTGTCTGCTGAGATCGAGGCGATGCTCACGTCCGAGGTCAACCCGGCGCTGGCGGCCCACGGTGGCTTCGTCACGTACATGGGCCACGACGGCGAGGGCACGGCGTACATGACGATGGGTGGCGGCTGCCACGGCTGCTCGATGAGCAAGATGACGATGCTCGAGGGCGTGCAGACGATGCTCAGCGAGGCGATCCCGGCCGTCGAGCGGGTGCGTGATCTCACCGATCACTCCACCGGCGAGAATCCCTACTACTCCTGATCGCCGGCACGTCCCGCGGTAGCGTCGCGACCGTGACCGCCACACTGTCGACGATCGAGCGGCTCGAGCGCGCCGCCGATTCCGGCACCGGCGTGCGCTTCGTGGGTCACTCGGTGGCGCCCGATGGCCCGCAGCTCGTGCCGTGGCGCGAGATCCACGACCACGCCCGCGCCGTGGGTGCCGCACTGCAGGCGAGGGGCGTGCTCCCCGGCGATCACGTCGCCGTGCTGGGACCGACCAGCCGCGAGCTGATGACGATCGTCCGCGGCTGCTGGATGGCCGGCGTTGCGTCGATGGTGCTGCCCCTGCCGATGCGGATGGGCTCGCTCGAGGAGTTCGTCGACTCGACCCGGGCCCGCATCCGCCACGGCGACGCCAAGCTGGTGCTGATCGACGAGCAGCTGGCGCCGTTCTACGCGCCGGCGCCGGGCGACCCGCCGATCGAGCCGATGCGGGCGATCCTCCCCGGGTCGCCCAACGTCCCGTCGGGCGACCGGCTCGAGGTCCCCCGTCCCGACCCGGAGCGGTTGGTCATCCTGCAGTACACGAGCGGCTCGACCAGCGAGCCCAAGGGGGTCATGATCCCCGACCGAGTGCTCACCGCCAACCTCGACGCCTGCTGCGAGGCGGCGGTGCTCGGCGAGGGCGAGGTGATGGTGTCGTGGCTCCCGCTCTACCACGACATGGGTTTGGTCGGCTTCCTGGCGCTGCCGATGACGGCCGGCGTCGATCTCGTGCAGGCCGCGCCCGCAGGACTTCATGGCCAAGCCGGGCAACTGGATGCAGTGGATCTCCGATTGGCGTGGCACGGCCACGGCCGGACCGAACTTCTCGTGGGTGCTCGCCACCCGCGCCCTCAAGCGGGCGTCGGGGCTCGACCTGTCGTCGTTGACGCTCGCGCTGCAGTGGCGCCGAGCCGGTCGATCCGAAGGCGGTCGAGGCCTTCGTGGCCGCCGCCGAGCCGTTCGGCTTCAGGCCGGGCAGCGTGTTCCCGGCGTTCGGCATGGCCGAGACGGCGATCGGTGCCGCATTCCCGCGACGCGGCTCCGGCCTGGTGTGCGACACCGTCGATCGCGAAGTGCTCGAACGCAGCCGGGTCGCCAAGCCGATCGAGGTCTCCGATCCCGACGACCTGGCGCTCGTGGCCCGGCGGCTGCCGCTGCTCGGCACCGCCGTGCCCGGGATGGAGATGAAGGTCGCCGATCCGGTCACCCGCGAAGCGCTGCCCGAGCGTCACGTCGGGGAACTGATGCTGCGGGGCACATCGGTGACGCCCGGCTACTACAAGCGCGAGGCGGCGACCGCCGCCCTCTTCCACGACGACTGGCTGTGCACCGGCGACCTCGCCTACCTGCTCGACGGTCAGCTCGTGATCTGCGGGCGGATCAAGGACGTGATCATCGTCGGTGGCCGCAACGTGTTCCCGGAGGACATCGAACGTGCCGTCGGCGGGCTGGAGGGTGTCCGCGCCGGCAACGTGATCGCCTTCGGCATGGAGGGCTACAAGGGCAAGGAGTCGGTCGTGGTCGTGGCCGAGATCCGCGCCGACGATCTCGACGGCGTCCGCGACTCGATCCACCACCGCACGCTCGAGGTGTGCGGCCTGCCGCCCCGCGACGTGATGCTGGTCAAGCCCGGCACGCTCCCCAAGACCTCCAGCGGCAAGCTCCAACGCGCCAAATGCCGCGAGCTGTATTTCGGCGACGAGCTCGAGTTGATCTGTCCTCTGTAGGGCTCGGCTCGCAGCCGAGCTGCTCGTGTTCGCCTCCGAGCTCGCCGTCTCCGCTGCGCTTCGACGCTCGCCCGCCTCACCGACCCGCGGGTGTTTGGTGCGTCGCAGGAGTGCTCGACCGGCTTCGCGTCACCCGGACGGGACCGTGGTGCCGGTGCCGGCGATCGTGGTGGTCGTGGTGCGGGCGGGGATCGCGTCCTGGGGGGCGATCGTGGTGATGGGGATGTCGACCCCGCAGTTGCGACGCAGCCAGACGGCGACCTCGTACGCCGAACGCTCGGTGGCGTAGGCCTGGAGCGCCACCGCCTGCTCCGAGTTCGGGTCGCCCGGCACCACGGTCGACGCCGTCTCCATCGCCACCACGATGTCGTTCCACTGGTCGGCGATCGCGGCCGGGGCGAGTTGCCCCATCAGGCGGTAGAACTCGAGCGATTGCTCGAGCTCGGCCTCGGTCGCCATCGGCGGGGCGACGATCATGTCGCGCCGTGTCGTGGCCTCACCACAGAAGCGCTCCGCATCGCTCGACACCTCGTCGTCACCGCATCCGACGAGCGTCGCCAGAACGATGACGCACATGGCCGCGGCGCGGCCGGAGGGTCGGCGGAGCATGCGACGAGTGTGGCATGAGCAATCCGCCCCGGCTGGCCACGGTGGCAATGCGACACCCCATCGGTAAGGTGCCCGGCATCTGTCGAGGGGCAGTCGCCACTCCCTCCTGAACGTCACCACCCGCACCGGCGGATGGGCGGTCTCGGGAGGTCGAGATGATTGCAACGGTTCGGTCGGCGACGATCCTCGGAGCGCGGGGGCACCCCGTCAGCGTCGAGGTCCACGTCGCCAAGGGCATCCCCGGCTTCACGATGCTCGGGCTGCCCGACGAATCGTGCCGCGAGGCGCGCGATCGCGTGCGGGCGGCGATCGTCACGTGCGGGTACACCTGGCCCGACAAGAAGATCACCGTCAATCTCGCCCCGCCGGTGTATCGCAAGACCGGCTCCGGGCTCGACCTGGCGATCGCCGTCGGGCTGCTCGTCGCCTTCGAGGTGATCCCGTCCGACGCAGTCCGTGAGCTGGCCTTCTGCGGCGAGCTCGGGCTCGACGGGTCGATCCGCCGGGTGCCCGGCGTGGCGCCGATGGTCGGCGTCCACGCCGACGGCGACTGGGTCGTGCCGGCCGATGCCGTCACCGAGGCCCGAGTGGTCGGACGCGGCGTGATCCGACCCGTGGCCCGTCTCGATCGCCTGGTCGAGGCACTCACCGGTGCGGCGTCGTGGCCCGAGCACGACGACACGTCCGGCGTGGTGTGGGTCGAGCCCGAGCTGCACGACATGGCCGACGTGCGTGGCCAGCCGCACGCCCGTCTGGCGCTCGAGGTCGCTGCCGCCGGTGGCCACCACCTGCTGTTCGTCGGTCCGCCCGGTGCCGGCAAGACGATGCTGGCGAGACGCCTGCCGGGTTTGTTGCCCGACCTCGATCCGGCGGTCGCACTCGAGACGACGATGATCCACTCCGCCTCGGGCGCGGCACTCCCGCGCGCCGGTCTGGTGACTCGGCCGCCATTCCGATCGCCGCATCACACGAGCTCGTCCGGCTCGCTCGTCGGCGGTGGCTCCCACGCCCTTCGTCCGGGAGAGATCTCGATGGCTCACGGAGGGGTTCTCTTTCTCGACGAGATGGGTCAGTTCCACGCGACCGTGCTCGACGCCCTGCGCGAGGCGGTCGAGGAGGGCCGCATCATGGTGGGGCGCGTCGAGCACGATCGTGTGCCGATGCCGGCCCGCTTCCAGCTGATCGGTGCCACCAACCCGTGCCCGTGCGGCGGCGGCGGAATGCCCGGCGCCTGCGACTGCGACGAGCGCTCGCGGGCGCGCTACATCGGGCGTCTGTCGGGGCCGTTGCTCGATCGCTTCGACCTCCGCGTGGCGGTCGCCCGGCCGGAGGTCGACGAGCTGTTCGGTGGTGAGCCGGGCGAGTCGACCGCACAGATCGCGCCGCGTGTGGCAACCGCCCGGCGCGTCGCCCTCGAACGCAGCGGGTCGCTCAACGCCGCCCTCGACGACAACGGTCTCAACGAGTTCGCACCCCTCACGAAGGGAGCCAGCGAGTTGTTGCGGAGGGAGGTCGAACGCGGACGTCTCACGGCGCGCGGCCTGCAACGCATCCGCCGGGTGTCACGCACGCTCGCCGACCTCGACGGTCAGCCCGATGCGATCGACGAGATGTTCGTGATCTCGGCGCTCGGCATGCGCGCCCGCATCGGACTGAGCGCCGTCGGTCGGGCAGCGTGAGCGCCGGCGACCGGGTGGCGCTGGTCGGGCTGGCGACCCTGCCGTCGATGGGGCCCAAACGACTGCGGTCGATCCTCGAGCACTACCGCCCGGGCGAAGCGTTGGCGCTGCTGGCGGCCGGGCGCCGGCTCGACGCCACGGTCGAAGCCGAGCGAACACGCGACCTGTTCGACCGGCTGCGGGCCCAGGCTCGTTCGGTCGAACCGGAGCGAGTCATCAGCAACTGTGCCGAGCGCGGGATCGCGGTGACCGTGCACGGCGATCCCGACTACCCGGCGGCGCTGTCGATCGACCCTGATCCGCCCAACGTGCTCTTCGTGCGCGGTCGGCTCGAGGCGCTCGATGCCCGCCGGGTCGGGATCGTCGGCACCCGCAACGCCACCGCCGCGGGTCGGGCGACAGCGTTCGAGCTCGGCGAGGCACTGGCCGCCCATGACGTCGCCGTGATCTCGGGTCTCGCCCGCGGCATCGACGGCGCCGCCCACCGCGGCGTTCGTTCGGCGTGCGGTCGCCCCGTCGCCGTCGTCGGCTGCGGTCCCGATCGGCCGTACCCGAAGCAGAACGCCGACCTCTGGGAATGGGTCGCCGGCAACGGGCTGCTCGTCTCCGAGTGGCCGCCCGGCACCCAGCCCGACGCCTGGCGATTTCCGCTCCGCAACCGGATCATCGCCGCCCTCAGCGAGGTGCTCGTCGTGGTCGAGTCGCGGGAGAGTGGCGGCAGCCTGATCACGGCCGACGCGGCCGGCACCCTCGGGGTCACGATCATGGCGGTTCCCGGCTCGACCCGGAGCCCCGCATCGCGGGGCACCAACAAGTTGCTCGTCGACGGCGCAACGCCGGTCACGTGCGTCGACGACGTACTGGTCGCGCTCGGTCTCGACCACAGCCGTCAGGCGCCGCGCCCGGAGTCGGGTCGGTCGGCGACGTCAGGCGTCACCGCTGACCTGCTCGAGCTCTGCGCCGAACGGCCGTGCACGCTCGACACCATCGCCGAGCAACTCCGCATCCCCGTCGCCGAGGCCGCGGTCGCGGCGCGGCACCTCGAAGACCTCGGTCTGCTGATCGACACCGGCGGTTGGCTCGAGTCGCCCACGTCGAAGTTGGCGTGGTCCAAGGGCGGGGCACCGTGAGCGAATACGGTGTGCGGCGTGGCGGGGTTCGACGATCCGTGGCAGCTCGACTCCTTCGTGCGCGCCCACTCGTCGCTCGCCGATCGCACACTCGCGGCCTACGCGACCGACGTGCGCTTGTTCGCCGAATGGGTCGAGCGCTCCGGCGTCGACGCTCCCGACACGGTCAACCGCACGCTGGTTCGTCGCTACATCGCGTACCTGTCGACGCGCCAGTTCGCCCGCCGCAGCATCGCCCGCAAGGCGGCCGCGATCCGGCGCTACTTCGTGTGGGCCGTTGCCGAAGGTTTGGCCTCGGCCGATCCCACGATCGGACTGCACGTCGCCGGTGGCTCGGGCAGGCTCCCGCGTGTGCTCGATGGACGCGAGCTCACGCAGTTGCTCGATGGCCCGGTGCCCGACGACGAGCCGATCTGGCGCAAGCGACGCGACGACGCCGTGCTCGAGATCCTGTACGGGTCGGGTGTCCGTGTGTCCGAGCTGTGCTCACTGCAACTCGATCAGATCGATCTCGCCCAGCAGGCACTCGTGGTGTGGGGCAAGGGCTCGAAGCAGCGTCGGGTACCGCTCGGCGAACCGGCGGCGGCCGCCCTGGCGTCGTGGTTGCAGGTCCGTCACGAGGTGGTCCGTTCCGATGCGGGTGCGGTCGTGTTCGCCAACGAGCTCGGCAAGCCGCTCACGCCGCGCGACGTCCGGCGGATCCTCGACCGCCGCTCGCCCACACCCACCCATCCACACGCCCTGCGGCACACGTTCGCCACCCATCTGCTCGACGGCGGGGCCGATCTCCGGTCGGTCCAGGAACTGCTCGGCCACTCCGACGTGGCAACCACCCAGCGTTACACTCACGTCAGCCGAGAGCGGTTGAAGTCCGCCTACAGCAAGAGCCACCCACGCGCATGAGCATCGTTCCCGACGACCCCGATCTGGCGATGCATTGGACGCGCTGGCTCAACCGCAAGAACGCCGCGTCCCGCGACCATCTGATCGTGCACTACTCACCACTGGTGAAGTTCGTCGCCGGTCGTGTCGGTTCCGGGCTCCCGAGCAGCGTCGACCCCGGCGATCTGGTCAGCTCCGGCGTGTTCGGGTTGATCGACGCCATCGATCGCTTCGATCCCGAACGCGGCGTCAAGTTCGAGACCTTCGCCGCGCCGCGCATCCGTGGTGCGATCTACGACGGTCTGCGCCAGCTCGACTGGGTCCCACGTTCGGTTCGCAGCCGCGCCCGCGAGGTCGAGCGGGCGTTCTCCGAGCTCGAGCACACGCTCGGCCGCTCGCCGACCGACGAGGAGCTGTCGACCCACCTCCGGATCGACGGCACCGAGCTCACCCGATGGCTGGCGTCGATCGCCGCCACCACGATCGGGCCTCTCGATCGTGCCGTCGCCGCCGGGTACGAGCCCGAGTCGGTGAGCTCGGTCGGCATGGAGTCGCCGGTCGCGGCGCTCGAAGATCGCGAGCTGCGCGACATCATGCGCAGCGAGATCCGGCGCCTGCCGGAACGCGAGAAGCTCGTGCTCTCGCTGTACTACGACGAGGGCCTCACCCTGGCCGAGATCGGCCAGGTCCTGAGCGTCACCGAGAGTCGCGTGTCGCAGATCCACACCAAGTCGGTGCTGCACCTCCGGTCGCGCCTGGCCGCTGCCGGCGTCGGCTGACACGCCGCACCGTCGATCGCGGCGATCGCCGCCCCAACTGCAGATCGTGTTCGGGGAGGGTCGACGTGCTCGAATTGCGTGCGTCAGGGTGTCGCGGCGGGTCGCATTGCCGGCGCTGGCCTCGCTGGCGGTGCTCGTCGCAGCCAGCGGGTCGGTGGTGCGAGCGGCGCCGTGTTGGCGGCCACCGGTGGCGGCGCCGGTCGTCGACCCCTATCGCCAACCCGCATGTCAGTGGTGCCCCGGCAACCGCGGCATCGAGTACGGCACGTCACCGGGCGATGCGGTGCGAGCGGTGGCGGCCGGGGAGGTCACCTTCAGCGGCAGCGTCGCCGGTCACGCGTACCTCGTCGTGCGTCACGCCGACGGCATGCGGGCGACGTACGGCAACCTGTCGGATCGGCTGTTCGCAGCCGGCGACGTCGTCGCCCGGAATGCGATCGTCGGGCATGCCGCCGGGCGGTTCCACTTCGGACTGCGAGTCGGCGATCAGTACGTCGATCCCGGTCCTCTGATCGGTCGCCTCGTCGGCGTCGCTCCGACTCGTGCCGTCCGACGGCAGCGCGCCTGCGCCGGCGCCACCCCCGCGCCTCGTGTGCGCAGCAGCCGGCCGGTCGGAATCGCGCTGACCACCAGCTAGCATGGCTGACCGGTTGCCGACCGGCAGCCATCCACTTCACACAGCCCTCCCCGACAGCGGTCGCTCCGGCGCCTGGGAAGGGTACGCAACCGCACGAGGAGACTCTCATGGCCGTCATCAGCATGCGTCAGATGCTGGAAGCAGGTGTCCACTTCGGACACCAGACCCGCCGGTGGAACCCGAAGATGAAGCGATTCATCTTCGGTGAGCGCAACGGGATCTACATCATCGACCTCGAGCAGACGCTCAGCCGCGTCGAGACCGCGTACGGCTTCATCCGCGACCTCACCGCCAAGGGCGGCACCGTGCTGTTCGTCGGCACGAAGAAGCAGGCCCAGGATCCGGTCCAGAGCTACGCCGAGAAGGTCGGTATGCCGTACGTCAACGAGCGTTGGCTGGGTGGCATGCTCACCAACTTCGAGACGATCTCGAAGCGCGTCGCCAAGATGCTCGACTACGAGCGCATGAAGGCGTCCGGCGAGTTCGACGCCATGATCAAGAAGGAAGCCTTGATGCTCGACCGCGAGCTCGCCAAGTTGCAGCGCAACCTGGGCGGTCTGCGCGACATGAAGAAGCTCCCCGACGCGGTGTTCGTGATCGACACCAAGAAGGAGCACATCGCCGTCACCGAGGCCAACAAGCTCGGCATCCCGGTGGTGGCGGTCGTCGACACCAACGTCGATCCCGACGTCGTCCAGTTTCCGATCCCCGGCAACGACGACGCGATCCGTGCCAACGGACTGCTCGTCCGCGTGATCGCCGAGGCCGTCGAGGAGGGCCGCTACATCGCCTCCCGCCGTCCGCGTCCGGCAGCCGCAGTCGACGAGACGCCGGCCAAGCCCGAGCGCAGCCCGGAAGAGGAAGCGGCGTTCGCCCAGGCCCAGGCCGAGGCCCGCAACGCGGCCGCCCGGGCCCAGGCCGATCGCGAGGCTCGCCTCACCGCCGGCAAGAAGTCGAAGCAGGCACCGGCCGACGAGTCGGCCGCTGACGAGCCCGCCGAGGCAGCCGCTGACGAGACGCCCGAGGCCGTCGCCGTCGACGACGTCGTCGCTGACGAGGCGCCCGCCGAAGCGGCGGTCGAGGCCGATGCGTCCGAGGCGCCGGCCGACGAGGTCGCTGCCGACGAGACGCCGGCTGACGACACAGCCGTCACCGGCGACGACGCCTGACCCGGATCCCGACCCCCAGACCCCTTCGTCAACACACGAGTCCAGGAACACGATTGCCATGTCATTCACCGCTCAAGACGTCAAGGCCCTCCGCGACAGCACCGGCGCCGGGATGATGGATTGCAAGAAGGCGCTCGAGGAGACCGGCGGCGACATCGACGCTGCCAAGCAGTTCCTCCGCGAGAAGGGCCTTGCCGCCAGCGCCAAGCGCGACGACCGCGACAACAACCAGGGTGTCGTGGCGCTCAGGGTCGACGGCGACGTCGGCACGATCGTGCAGCTCAAGTGCGAGACCGATTTCGTCGCCGGCAGCGAGCAGTTCAAGGCCGAAGCCGAGGCGTTGCTCGATCTCGTCTCCAGCAAGGGCACCGATGCGGTGTCCGAGCGAGCGGATGAGCTCGAGCAGCTGAAGATCCTGCTCAAGGAGAAGATCGAGCTCGGCGAGGTGGTCCGGTTCGAGGCCGCCGGCGGCAACGTGCTCGGCGACTACGAGCACGTGCAGGGTGGCCGCGGCGTCAACGGTGTGCTGGTCGAGATGGCGGGCGGCAACGCCGAGCTCGCTCACGACATCGCCGTTCACATCGCCTTCGCCAGGCCCAAGTACCTCCGCCGCGAGGACGTGCCGGCCGACGTGGTCGAGGCCGAGCGCGCCACGCTCGAGACGATCACGCGCAACGAGGGCAAGCCCGAGCGCGGCGGTGCCGAAGATCGTCGAGGGTCGCCTCAACGGCTTCTTCAAGGACGTCTGCCTGCTCGAGCAGCCCTACGCCAAGGACGACAAGCAGTCGATCACGCAGGTGCTGGGCGGCGCCGCGGTGGTGCGCTTCGCCCAAGTCGAAATCGGCTGAATCCACGTCCATCTCAGGCTCCAGGAGCCTGAGATGGAACTGCCACGCTCGGCATCTGACACACTGAACCCGTGACCGAGAAGCCTCGCTGGAAGCGGATCGTCTTCAAGCCTTCGGGTGAGGCGCTCGCCGGGCCGTCCGGAACCGGGCTCGACGGGACGACCCTCGCTCAGACTGCGGCCGAGATCACCCACATCCGCGAGAACCTCGATGTCGACGTCGCCGTCGTCGTCGGTGGCGGCAACTTCTGGCGTGGACGCACCGGCGCCATGTCGGGCATGGACGCGACCCAGAGCGACCACATCGGCATGCTCGGGACGGTGATGAACGCGCTCGCCCTCCAGGACGCGCTCGAACGCTGCGGCCAGCCGACCCGCGTGCTGTCGGCGATCGAGATGCCCCGCATCGCCGAGCCGTACATCCGCCGGCGCGCCGTCCGCCACCTCGAAAAGGGCCGCGTCGTGATCTTCGCCGCCGGCACGGGCAACCCGTTCTTCACCACCGACACGGCGGCCGCGTTGCGGGCAGCCGAGATCGAGGCCCAGGCGTTGCTGAAGGGCACCCATTCGGGAGTCGACGGCGTCTACGACGCCGATCCGCGGACCAACCCCGACGCCGTCCGGTTCGACGAGATCGGCTACATGGACGTCATGAACCGCGATCTCAAGGTCATGGACGCCACCGCGATCGCGTTCTGCCGCGACAACAAGATCCCGATCGTGGTGTTCGACATGTCCGCCGAGGGCGCCCTGCGCACGATTCTCACGGGTGGCCGCGTCGGCACGATCGTGTCGTGACGACCGCCTGAACAGGCGGCATCGAAGGCCTCCCGTCCGACGACGAATCACCTGCTCGCGGCGGGCGGGCATGTTCCGGTCGCTCCGGATACATGGTTACTCTGTGCTCGTGACCGAGGACACGCTGCTCGACGCGATGGAGAAGATGGACAAGGCGGTCGAGCACGTCCAGAACCAGTTCGCCACGGTTCGCACCGGGCGTGCCGCCCCGGCCCTGCTCGAGCGGCTGCTGGTCGACTACTACGGGGCCCCGGTGCCACTCCAGCAGCTGGCGTCGATCCAGGTGCCCGAGGCGCGTGTCGCTGGTCGTCAAGCCCCACGATCGCGGGGCCCTGGCCCCGATCGAGCGGGCCATCCGCGACAGCGATCTCGGCGTGTCACCCACCAACGACGGGGTCGTGATCCGCCTCAACTTCCCGCCCCTCACCGAGGAACGCCGGCGTGAATACGTCAAGGTCGTCAAGAACATGGCCGAGGACGGCCGGGTCGCCGTCCGCAACATCCGTCGTGATGCCCGCAAGCACCTCGACGGGGCCGAGAAGGAGGGCGTGATCTCGAGGGACGACCTCGACCGCGCCGAAAAAGAGCTCGAAAAGGTCACGCACGACCATGTCGAGCGGATCGACAAGGCGTTCGGGCGCAAGGAAAGCGAACTGCTCGAGGTCTAGGTTCGGGGCCGCACTGTCGGCGCGAACCGGACGAGGACTTGGGGAAAGGACACATGATGACTGAGCGCAGCGAGCACGAACCGGCGGATGCAGCGGTGAGCGACGACATGTGGCGTGAGCGCAGGGATCGCGACGATTTCAGCGAGTACGGCTCGCTCTTCGACGATGCCGAGCCCACACAGAACATCGACGAGGTGGCCGGCGAAGGCGATTCCGACGCGATCACGTTCGGGGCCGGGACCACCGGCAACCTGCCGCACTGGACCGACCCACCGACGGGCGAGGTCCCGCGGCTCGACGCCGAAGGCGAGCCACCTGCCGCCGACGAGTCGGAGGAGCTCGACGTGTGGTCGTCGTTCTCGTCCGAGTCGCCCGTCTGGCAGGAGGACGAACAGGTCGAAGCCCAGGCGGCCGAGACCGCCGATCACCGCACCACTCAGCAGCGGCGCGTCACCGACGACCCGCCGGGTCGAGCGGCCAGCACCGCAGGGTGTCGGGCGAGTCCGACGTCGTCACACGCGAACCGAGCCGGATCACGATCGGCACCGATCCGTCGGGCATCCCACGTCGAGCCCCGGCGCCGACCGGCCGCCGGCGCGGTGCCCCGCAGCAGTCGACATCGCGTTCGCGCTCGGCGCCGCCTGCCAAGTCGGGCCGCGACATGCCGGTCGCGATCGCAGTCGGTCTGCTGATCGCGGCGGTTTTCCTCGCCGCCCTCATGTACCGCCCGTGGGCGGCCGCCGTGTTGGTGGTCGTGATCCTCGGCCTGGCGGCTGTCGAGTTCTACGACAAGGTCTCCGAGAAGGGATACCGGCCGGCCGTCGTGCCCGGCATCATCACCTGTGTGGCGGCTCCCGCCGCCGCCTACTGGCTCGGTGACGGCACCTTGCCCCTGGCGATCGCCTTCGGCTTCATGGCCACCGCCGCCAGCTTCATCGGTGCCCGCAGCGTCGAGGCCGGCCCCATGCCGAACGTCTCGATCACCACCCTCGGCATCGTGTGGATCGGCCTGCTCGGCTCGTTCGCGATGCTGATCCTGCGCTTCTCCACCAACGCCGGCAGCGACCTGCCCGGCGCCGGCAATCGGGGCACCGACACGTTGTTCCTGGTCGCCCTCGGTGTCGTCGCCAACGACGTCGGGGCACTGTTCGTCGGCTCCGCTGCCGGACGCACCCCGCTGCGTCCGTGGATCAGCCCGAACAAGACCGTCGAGGGCCTGATCGGCGGTGCGTTGATGACGATCGTGGCGATGGTCGTGGTCGGGATCGGCGAATGGAGCGACACCTGGAAGTCGCAGAAGCACCTGTTCGCGCTGGCGGTGGTGATCTCGATCATGGCGCCGATGGGCGATCTCGTCGAGAGCATGTTCAAGCGCAACCTCGACACCAAGGACTTCGGTTCGATCGTCAAGGGCCACGGCGGAGTGCTCGATCGGTTCGACGGGTTCCTGTTCACGCTGCCCGCCGTCTACTACCTGACCCAGGTGCTCGAACCCTGGACCGTCGTCCGCGCCGGTTAGCGAGCCCCGGGTGGGCATCGTTCGCGTCGCCATCGCAGGCTCGACCGGGTCGATCGGGACGCAGACGCTCGATGTGATCCGAGCCGAGGGTCCCGATCGCTACGAGGTCGTGGCGCTCGGTGTCGGGACGTCGTCGGCGGTCGTCGAGCAGGCGCGGGAGTTCCGGCCGTCGGTGGTGGCGGTCGCCGATGCCGGCGTCAGAGCCGAGGTGGCCGAAGCGCTGAAACCGCTCGGCATCGAGGTCGTCTCCGAACAGACGGCACTGGTCGGCGGAGCCGACGTGGTGATCAACGGCGTCGTCGGTTTCGCCGGCCTGCCGATCACGATCGAGACGCTCCGCTCCGGAAAGCGCCTCGGGCTGGCCAACAAGGAGAGCCTGATCGCCGCCGGGCCGGTCGTCCAGCCGCTGCGGGCCACCCCGGGTGCCGAGCTGATCCCGGTCGACAGTGAGCACTGCGCCGTGCACCAATGCCTGCGTTCCTCGCACGACGTTCGTGAGGTCGCTCGGATCGTGCTCACCGCCAGCGGGGGCCCGTTCCGTGGGCGCTCCGCCGAGCAGCTCTCAGAAGTGTCCGTCGACGAGGCGCTGGCCCACCCGACGTGGGCGATGGGCCCGAAGATCACCGTCGACTCGAGCACGCTGATGAACAAGGGCCTCGAGGTGATCGAGGCCCACGAGCTGTTCGGGGTCGGGTACGACCAGATCGAGGTCGTCGTCCATCCCCAGTCGGTGGTGCACTCGATGGCCGAGTTCACCGACGGCTCGACGATCGCCCAGCTCAGCATGCCCGACATGCGCCTGCCGATCGGATACGCGTTCGGGCTATCCGCAGCCGCATCGCCACCCCCTTCGGCCGGATCGACTGGTCGAGCCTGGGCCGGCTCGACTTCGAGCCCGTCGACAACGAGACCTTCCGCTGCCTCGATCTGGCCTACGCCGCCGGGCGAACGGGGGGCACGGCGCCGGCCTGGCTGAGCGCCGCCAACGAGGTCGCCGTCGACAGCTTCCTGTCGGGACTCATCTCGTGGAATCAGATTGCCGATGTTTCCGTTGCAGTCCTCGACGCCCATGACGGCGCAACTCCAGATACCGTCGACGAAGTGATCGACGCCGACGCCGAGGCCAGGCGCCGGGCGATCCACTTCATCGACAACCTCGTACGAACATGACCACCGACCAAGAGCTCCCACCTCCCCCCGTACCGCCGGCGCCGCTCGAGTCGCCGCGGCGTCCCGGCCGGTTCACGAGCGAGGTGATGGCAGGCGGTTCCGTGGTCGAGAAGGACGACGACGAGCTGGTCGGCGGTCTGCGCGGTGCGCTGGGAGTGCTCGGAGTCGTGGCGCTGATCGGAGTGCTGGGACTGTTCAACATCTGGTGGCTGGTGTTCGTCGTCGGCGTGCTGATCTCGATCTTCCTGCACGAGACCGGCCACTTCGTCACCGCCCGCTGGACGGGCATGAAGGCCACCCAGTTCTTCATCGGTTTCGGCCCCCGGCTGTGGAGTTTCCGCAAGGGCGAGACCGAGTACGGCGTGCGGGCACTCCCGCTCGGGGCCTTCGTCCGCATCATCGGCATGAACAACATGGACGACGTGCCGCCCGAGGACGAATCGCGGACGTATCGCTCCAAGAGCTATCCGCGGCGGCTGCTGGTGATCTCCGCCGGGTCGCTGATGCACATGCTGATCGCGATCGTGCTGCTGTTCACCGTCTACGTGGTCGACGGTGAGGTCACCCCCACCGACGGAGTCGAGGTTCGCGAGCTGGTTGTCGCCAGCCCGGCGCTCGCCGCAGGGCTCCGTGTCGACGACGTGATGTTGTCGATCGACGGCACCGAGCTCTCCGATCCCGAGCAACTGGGCGAGGTCGTGCAGGCCGGTCAGCCGGGCGACGTGCTGATCGTCGAGGTCGTGCGCGACGGGGCGACGATCGACGTCCCGGTCGTGCTCGCCGCCAACGACCGATCCGGAATCGCCGCTGTTCGGCAAGCCCTTCATCGGGGTGGCCAGCACCGAAGCGTTCGAAACCGTCGAACACTCGGTACCCGCCGCCGCCGTCAACGCCGTCGCCGACATCTTCCCGACCTCGTGGGAGATGACCAAGGGCGCCGTCAAGGTCCTCAATCCGGTCAACATCTTCACCCACCTGGCGGGCACCAACGAAGATCTCGAGACCCGGCCGACGACCCTGGTCGGGCGTCACCGGCGTCAGCGACGACGTCGGCGACTCGGCAGGGTTCGTCGGCATCCTGTACCTGCTGGCGGTGCTGAACGTGTTCGTCGGCGTGTTCAACATGTTCCCGCTGCTGCCACTCGACGGCGGTCACGCCGCGATCGCCACCTACGAGCGTGTGCGCGAGCGCAACGGCCAGCGCTACTACGCCGACGTCGCCAAGATGATGCCGTTCGCGATGGCCGTGATGACCCTGCTGATGTTCCTGTTCGTCGCCGGATTGTATCTGGACATCACCCAAGCCCGTCGGGCTGATTCCGGCGGGCGTTGAGCCGGGCACGCTCCCTGCGGGCGGTAGCGTCGGAGTTGCCATGGATGTCACCGAGTGGGGTACTCGGAGCGTCGATTGACGAAGCAGATCCACGTTGGTGGTGTTCCTGTCGGTGGGGGAGCGCCGATCACGGTGCAGTCGATGACGATCACCAAGACGGCGGATGTCGAGGGGACGCTGCAGCAGATCTACGCGCTGGCGGCGGCGGGATGCGACATCGTCCGTTGCACGTGCAACGAGCAGGAGGCCGCGGAGGGACTCGCCCACATCGTGCCCCGGTCACCGATCCCGGTGATCGCCGACATCCATCACCAGTACAAGATGGCGCTGGCGGCGATCGAGGCCGGCGTCCACGGGCTGCGGCTGAACCCGGGCAACATCCGCCGCCCCGAGCACATCAAGGCCGTCGCCACCGAGGCGCGCGATCGCAACCTGCCGATCCGGATCGGGGTCAACGCCGGGTCGCTCGACCCCGCCCTGTACGAGAAGCACGGCGGTGCCACGCCGGAGGCGATGGTCGAGTCGGCGTTGCAGGAGATCGCCTACTTCGACGAGGTCGGGTTCGATCTCATCAAGATCTCGGTCAAGGCGTCGAGCGTGCCGCTGATGGTCGAGGCCTACCGCCAGTTGAGCGAAGTGACCGACCACCCGCTCCACCTCGGCGTCACCGAGGCCGGTCCGCCGCCTGCCGGTCTGCTCAAGGCGACGGCCGGGATCGCGACACTGTTGATGGAGGGCATCGGCGACACGATCCGCTACTCGCTCACGGCCGATCCGGTCGAGGAGGCCCGCGCCGGTCGCCAGTTGCTCGAGGCGCTCGGGCTGCGTGAGCGCAAGAACGTCGACCTGATCGCCTGTCCCTCGTGTGGACGCGCCGAGATCGACGTGATCGACGTCGCCAACCGGGCGCTGCAGGCGTTCGGGGAACGTCAACTGCCGCTGCAGGTGGCCGTGATGGGATGCGTGGTCAACGGGCCGGGTGAGGCACGCGAGGCAGATCTCGGAATCGCTGCCGGCAACAAGCGCGGCCACCTCTTCGTCAAGGGCCGCAACATCGCTGTCGTGCCCGAGGACGAGATGGTCGAGGCGCTCGTCGAGTGGGCCGAGTTCATCAACGAGCACGGCACCGATGCCGCGATCGCCAAGGCCGACACCGCCCGCGCCGAGCGCGAGGCGGCCAAGGATCGCTCCGACCTCCTGGTTTCCCAGGGGATCGATGCCAACCACGACGCCGAGCGGATCGTCGAGATCCGCAAGACCGTCCGCGGCTGACCGCGCCTGACGTCACACGCGACCGACTCGACGGTCACCTGTCGCTGTCGATCAAGATGACCTGATGCAGCCTCGTGACGTGATGCTCGCGATCGCCAAGAAGACGGGCGACATCGGCGCCTCGTTCTACTTCGTGCCCGAAACCGTGGCTCGCGGCAAGGAGCTCGGGCTCGACGGGTTCCGGTTCTACTTCCTGGGTCGGGGTGGCGTGCTCGGAGACGTCGACTCCGCCGTCGTGCGCAGTGCGTTCGGCTACTTCCATCCGTACGTGATCGCCAGGATGTGGGACTCGGCTCGCACCAGGCTGGCCCCGCGCGATGCCGCACGCGAGTACATCGAATGTGCGCACCAGCACGGACGGCGCATGTTCGCCGACGTCGACGGGCTCGAGGGCTATGTCGAGGCCGCCACCCAGGTGATCGGAGCGGTCGACGGCGGGGCGATGGCGCTGTTCGCAGGGGTGCGGGCCGAGCCGCTGCCCGACGACCCCCCGGCAGCTGCGATCCACCAGGCGATGGTGCTGCGCGAGATGCGCGGCAGCGCACACCTGGCGGCGATCACCACGGTCGGGCTCCGCACCGAGGTCGCCCACGCCATCAAGCGACCGGACGATGTCGCCCTGTTCGGGTGGGGAGACGAGCTGCCGGTGGTCACCGACGAGGCGCGTGCCCTCCACGACCGTGCCGAGGCGATCACCGACGACGCTCTCGTCGCTGCCTTCGCTGGGCTCTCCCCGTCGCAGGGCGAGGCACTGGTCGCGGGGACCGACGCCATGCACGCCGCGCTGCAGGGCTGACCTCAGGCAGCGAGCGGAGTGACCACGTAGGTGGTCACCTCGGCGGTGAGCTCGTCGCCCGGCTGCCAGTAGAGGGTTCGGCCCTGCATGTCGATCCCGAGCTCGTGACCGGTAGCCAGGTGATATGTGCCCGGTTCGACCTTGAGCAACGCCACACCGGCCGCCGGCAGATCGAAGCGGTCGCCGTCGGCCAGCACCGGATCGGCGAGCTCCGACGTGTCGAACACGCGCAGCAGATCGTCGACGTCGACCTCCTTGACGGTCAGTCCGCCCCGCACGACGTTGTCGCTCGCGCCCATCAACTCGATACCGGCGCCCTTGAGGTAGGCGTGGAGGTTGCCGGCGTCGAGTCGCAACGTCTGGCCCGGCTCGAGCACCACGTGATTGAGCAGCAACGTGACGGCGACGCTCGGATCACCCGGGTACATCGCGTCCAGGCGGCGCACCCAGCCGGCCTCCGGGCGTTCGCTCGTGGCACAGGCAGCGATCACCGGCCGGGCGTCGATCGTGCCGCGGTACAGCCCCTCCACGATCGCCCCGACACCGTCGGACACGAGCATTCGTGCCAGCGGGTGGAGGTCGAGCTCGTGCAGCAGCGCCACGGTCTTGTCGATCGGCCGTACACCGCACAACGCCTCGAACCGGGTCAGCGCACACAACAGCTCGGGTTTCGGATTGGGGTCGGGGTACACGCCGCGCCCGAAGCCGTCACGTGCCTGCTCAGGGTTCGGATGCGTCTGGAGCGACAGTGGCCGGGCTGCGGCCAGGACCTTGAGCAGGTACGGCAGCTCGCCCGTCAGCTCGCTCAGCAGCCGCCCGTCGGTCAATCGAGACGGCCCGTTCGGATGGGTGCCCAACCAGAGCTCGGCCCACGGACGCCCGTCGGGCTCGACCCCGAGCAACGCGGGGATGAACGCCGGATCGCCCCACTCGTAGTGCTGCACCACGGGCTCGACGCTGAACACAGCCGTGACGCTAGCCACCACGTCGGGCGGGAACCGTCGCTCGCCGTGCGGCGTCGAAGCAGTATGTCCCCCGTGAGCACTCGATCACTGTTGTCCGCGGCGCTCGTCATCACCCTGGTCACGCTGGCGGCGTGCGGTGACGACACGGCCTCCGACGATGGCGCTGGATCCACCGATGGCACGCTGCCGGTCGAGACCGTGCCGCCCGCCGGCACGCAACCACCCGACACGCAATCACCCGCCACCACGACTCCCGCGCCGGCCGGGATCGAACATCCCACGGGCGCCGACGACGTGGTCGTGCGGATCGCCTACGAGGGTGGCTTCGTGCCCGTCGAGTACGTGTTCCGCAACCTGCCGGTGCTGCTCGTCAGCGGCGACGGCCGGGTATTCGAGCAGGGCGCAGTACCCGAGATCTACCCCGGCCCGCTGGTGAGTCCGGTGATGCAGCGGTCGGTCACCGAGGATGGCATCCAGGACCTGCTGACGCTGGCCGACGAGCACGGGCTGCTCGCCGACGTCGAGTACTCGAGCCCGACCAACATCGCCGATGCCTCCGACACGGTGGTCGAGATCTCCGCCAACGGCCGCACGTACGTCCACCGGGCCTACGCCCTCGGGCTGATCGAGGACGAGCAGGACCCCGCCCGCGCCAACCTCGCGGCGTTCGTGAGTCGTGCGACCGGCGGAAGCACTACCGATTGGTCGTACGCCGACAACCCGGAGTTCGGCACGCAGTACGTGTTCGCGCCCGACACCTATCTGGTGCGTGCCCTGCCTACCACCGACACCGGGGGCGAGATCGCACCGACGCTGGTCGACTGGCCAGCTGACTCGTCGGTCCGTCTCGCCGACGCACTCGACTGCGCCGCGCTGCCCGCCACAGAGGTCGCCCCGCTGTTCGACGGCGCCACCCAGCTCACGTACTTCGTCGAAGCCGGCGTGACCTACCAGCTCTCGGTCAAGCCGCAGCTCCCCGGAGACGCGTGCGGCTGACCTGTCCTAGACGAGGCCGAGCTCGGCGGCGCGGCCCATCACGGTGTCGCGTTCGGCGCCGATCGTGGTCGACTCGCCGTGACCGGTGTGCACCACCGTCTCCTCCGGCAGCGTCATCAGCATCGACATGATCGACCGCAGGATCGTCGGCTCGTCGCTGTAGCTGCGCCCGGTGGCGCCCGGACCGCCGCAGAACAACGTGTCGCCCGAGAACAGCATCCCCGAACCGGCGTCGTGGAAGCAGCAGCAACCGGGGGAGTGCCCGGGCGTGTGCAGCACGTTCATCTCGTGCCCCGCCACGCGCAGCACGACGTCGGGCGACAGGGCCCCGTCGAGCGTGTCGTTCGGCCACACCGCGTCCCACAGCATCTGGTCGTCGGGATGCGCCAGCACCGGGGCGTCGACCGCATCGCGAAGCGGCACGGCGGCATTGATGTGGTCGTTGTGGCAGTGCGTGAGCACCACCGCCACGACGCGCCGACCGTTGATCGCGTCCAGGATCGGACGATGGTCGTGGGCGGCATCGAACACGATCACCTCGCGGTCGTCACCGACCAGCCAGATGTTGTTCGTCACCTCCCACTCCCCGCCGTCGAGGGCGAAGATGCCGTTGGTGGTGACCAGCTCGAGGGGCATCTACGTGCATTCAGTCGTCGAGCGCCTAGCATCGGACCTACATCACCACGACGCTGCGGAGGACCTCGCCGCGTTCCATCTTGTGGAAGGCCTCTTCGACGTCGTCGATCGAGATCGTCTCCGACACGAAGCGGTCGAGGTCGAGCCGGCCCTGTTGGTAGAGGTCGATCAGCATCGGGAAGTCGCGGCTCGGCAGGCAGTCGCCGTACCACGACGACTTGAGCGCCCCGCCGCGACCGAAGACCTCGATGAACGGCAGCTCGAGCGTCGCCGTCGGGCTGGGCACGCCGACGAGCACGACCGTGCCCGCCAGGTCGCGGGCGGCGAAGGCCTGCTTGTACACCTCAGGGTTGCCGATCGCCTCGATGCACACGTCGGCGCCGTTGCCGTCGGTGACCGACTGGATGTATTCGACCGGATCGGTGGTCTTCGAGTTGCAGGTATGGGTGGCCCCGAACTCCTTGGCCCACGCCAGCTTCTGGTCGTCGATGTCGATGGCGATGATCTTGGAGGCCCCGGCGAGATAGGCGCCGGCGATCGCTGCGTCTCCGACCCCACCGCACCCGAAGACGGCGACCGAGTCGCCGCGGCCGACGTTGCCGGTGTTCATCGCTGCGCCGAGGCCCGCCATCACTCCGCAGCCGAGCAGACCGGCGGCGGTGGCCGGCGCCTGCGGGTCGACCGGCGTGCACTGCCCGGAGTGGACGAGCGTCTTCTCGATGAAGGCTCCGATGCCGAGGGCCGGCGAGAGCACGGTGCCGTCGGTGAGCGTCATCTTCTGCGAGGCGTTGAACGTCGAGAAGCAGATCCAGGGCTTGCCCTTGAGGCAGCTGCGGCAGTTGCCGCACACGGCGCGCCAGTTGAGGATCACGTAGTCGCCGGGCTTGACGTTGGTGACGCCCTCGCCGACCGACTCGACCGTGCCTGCTGCCTCGTGCCCGAGCAGGAACGGGAAGTCGTCGTTGATCCCGCCTTCCCGGTAGTGCAGGTCGGTGTGGCACACCCCGCAGGCCTGGATCTTGACGATCGCCTCGCCTGGCCCCGGATCGGGCACGATCACCGTCTCGATGCTGACCGGCTCGCCCTTGGCACGAGCCACGACTCCACGTACTTCTTGCGGCATGGCCGGAGAACGTAGCCGATTCAGAACAGCCGGAGTTCGTCCGGAGCGAGGCCCCGCAGCTCGTCGTAGTCGATCTCGACCCAGCGGAAACCGCGGGCTTCGGCGAGCACCTTGGCCTGCGGTTTGATCGACTGGGCGACGAACACGCCGCGGATGTCGCCGAGCGACGAATCGAGCTTCAGCCGCTCGATGTAGCGCGCCAGCTGCTCGACGCCATCGATCTCACCGCGCCGTTTGACCTCCACCGCCACGACCCGGTCGTCACCGTCACGGCACACGAGGTCGATCGGTCCGATCGCGGTCGGGTACTCGCGGCGCACCAGGCGCAGCCCGGGCTCGATCGACTCGGGTGTGGCGGCCAGCAGCTCCTGGAGGTGGGCCTCGACGCCGTCCTTGCGCAGGCCCGGGTCGTCGCCGAGGGGATGGTCGGAGTCGGTGAGGATCTCGTGGAGGGTGATCGTCAACGTCTCGCCCTTGGGGTTGGCGACCACCCAGTGATCACCGTTGTCGGTGATCGAGTTGGGCGCGTTCATCCAGTTCAGCGGCTTGTAGGCGCCACCGTCGGCGTGGATCGCGACGCAGCCGTCGGCCTTGACCATGATCAGCCGGGTGGCCTCGGGCAGGTGGGCCGAGAGCCGGCCGGCATAGTCGACGGAGCAACGGGCGATCACCAGACGCACGCGGCGACCGTCTGAGGCTCGGTTCGCAGCCAAGCTCCCTCGCCTCCGAGCTCGGGCACTCGCGCGCTCGACTGCCACCTGCGGCGTTTCGCAGCAGCTGCCGCTTCTGGATGATCTGGCGCCGGGCCTGGAGCTCGCGGTACGTCAGGCGGTCGACCTCGGCATCGAGACCGAATCCGGCCTTGACGCCCTCGAAGTCGAACTCGACCGCACCGGGCTCGAGGCCGAGCTCGCGACTCGAGGCGCTCGCCGTGGCGTTGGGCGAACAGCATCGAGATCGTCGCGATCTCGGCGAGGATGTCGAGATCGGGCGCCAGCCGGGCGATCGCCCCGTCGAGGAACACCATGTTCTTGACGTAGAGCATCAGTTCCTTCGGCAGCCTGGCGCCGTAGCCGAGCAGTGCCTTGACCACGCGCTGGACCTCTTTCACCATCTCGTCGCCGGTGAGCGTGGTCGGGTCGATCGGCGGGCGATCGAGGCCGAGGTCGCGGACGACCGCCTCGAGATCGGTGTCGCGGGGGAGCGCGCCGAGGTCGCGCAGGGCAGCCATCTGCCCCATGCACGTCGTTCGTGGTGGCGCCGAGCATCAGTCGCAGGAAGGCCAGCCGGCGTTCCTCCGAGAGCCGGGCGACGATCCCGAAGTCGAGCAGCGCCGTGCGGCCGTCGGGCAGGACGAACAGGTTGCCGCCGTGCAGGTCGCCGTGGAAGATGCCGTGCACGATCGCACCCTCCATGAAGGCGATCATGCCGGTGCGGATCACGGCCTCGGTGTCGATACCGGCGTCCTGCATCCCGGCGACGTCGTCGAAGTTGAAGCCGGACAGGCGCTCCATGACGAGCACACGACGAGTCACCAGCGTCGGGTGTGGACGCGGCACGACGTAGCCGTCCTGACCGAGCTCGCGGAGCACGGTGGCGACGTCGAGCATGTTCGACGGCTTCGAGCCGGAAGTCGAGCTCCTCGACGATCGTCTCGGCGAACAACTCGACCAGCGCCGGTGGGTTGGCGAGCGCCGCCACCGGGATCCTCCCCACGAGGTGCGGTGCCAGCCACGCCATCGTCTTCAGGTCGGTGCGCACGAGCCTCGCCACGTCCGGGCGCTGGACCTTGACCACCACGTCCTCGCCCGTGCGCAGGCGGGCAGCGTGGACCTGGGCGATCGACGCCGCGGCGAGGGCGGTCTCGTCGATCCACTCGAACACGTCGGCGAGCGGACGGCCGAGGTCCTCCTCGATCGTGCGGCGCACGGCGTCGAACGGCTCGGGCTGCACCTGGTCGCGGCACTTCTTGAACTCGCCCACGAGCTCGGGCGGGAAGAGCCCCTCGCCGGAGGAGATGATCTGGCCGAGCTTGATGTAGCTCGCCCCGAGCACTTCCGCCGCCTGGCGCAGGCGCTTCGAGATGTCGGCTCGTGCGACCTCCGGGCCGGCGTACTTGTGGCGCCTGCGACGCCACCACCAGGGGCCGACGGCCCACAGCAGACGTGAGACAACGGTGACGACACGGCGACCGGGTGGCAGCCGCGCCGGTGCGGTGAGCACCGGCACCTCGCGCCGTGCCGCGGCGCGCAGCTGGTCGACGCCCGCGAGCCAGTCGATGCGGGTGCGATCGAGCACCCACGGGCGCGTCGGTCTCGAACGCACCCCACTCGCGATCGGCCGGTTCGCTCACGCTCACCCCTCCATGATGTCGGAAGGATGCCGCGATGCCGGTCAGGTCGATCCGTGGGCGTGGTCACAGAGGACCGATTCGCCCTCCGGGACCTGCCCGCCGGCGATGCCATCCAGGGCGGCGAACGGGCCGCACGGCGTCGGGGTGATCCAGACGTGGATCATCGGTGACAACGGGAAGTCGACGAGCGGTGCCCGGCACGTCCCTCCGACCGGCTTGATGCCGGCGACCTGGGGGGCGACGGGATCGTCGGTGAAGCACAGATCGCCGTGGACGTGCCACTGCATCAGCGCCCCGCCCCAGTCGGGCACGTCCTCCAGCGGATAGCCGGAGGGCAGCATGAACATCACCGACACGAGCTTCTTGGAACCATCGCGTTGCGGTTCGAACACGAGGCTCTCGGGATGATCGGGGTCGAGCCACACGTCGTCGTCGATCCAGTCCCATTGGATGTAGTGCTCGTGGCCGGTGCTGCCGTCGCCGATCGAGTGGAAGCCGGCCGCCTCGACGACGTCGAGGTCGGCCCACTGGGGCAGGTCGCGAACGGTGGCGGCGACGAGGTTCTCGGCGAACGCCTGCTGCTCGGGCGTGACACCCTCGACGCCCGACAGGTCGATCGGCAGGCTCGGGTCGTACGGGGAGGTGGTGACGTCTTCGTGAGCGACCCCACCGTGGTCGTGACCGCATTGATCGACGCGTGAGCCGTCGGCGGCGTCGGCCTGCCCGGCACCATGACCCTCGAGGGCGGCGAACGGTCCGCACTCGTGGGGTGCGATCCACACGTGCACCATCGGGTTGTCGCCGCCGGTGTTGATGGTCTGCGGTGGGCAGGCGTCGCCCGGTGACTCGAGCACCGCCATCACCTTCGGCTGGCCGTTGTCGTCGAGGCCCCAGCACAGGTTGTCGTGGACGTGCCATTGCATGAGAGGTCCGCCGAAGTCGACCAGCTCGGGATCGTCGATCGGCGTGCGACCGACGATGAACATCGCCGAGACCAACGTGCGACGATCGCCATCGACCGCGAACACGAGCGACTCCGGTGCCGTCGGGTCGAGCATCTTGTCGTCGTTGAACAGCGCGTAGTTGATGTAGTGCTCGAAACCCGACCCGGCGTCGCCGATCGACTGGTAGCCGAGGGCGGGCAGCGAGGCGACGTCGGCGAAGGCAGGAAGATCACGCAAAGTGTCGCGGACGAGCTGCTCGGCTCGAGCCTGCTGCTCGGAAGTGACCCCTGGAACACCCGAGAAGTCGATCGGATCTGCCGGATCCCACGGACGCGGCCAGACGACCGGCTCGTCGCTCGCAGCATCGGTGTCGTGGCTGTGCTCGGCCGTCGCATCGTGCCCGTCGGCGGGCTCGACCGACGTCTGCGAGGCGTTCGAGCTGTCGTCGTGGGAGTGCTCGTGGCCGTCGTCGGCGATTGCGTCGGCAGCGCCGTCGACGCCTGCCGCTCCGACGGCGGTCTCGTCACCATGGTCGTGGCCGTCGCCGATCGCCGTTTCGTCGTGGGCGTGCGAGCTGTGGTCGTGATTGGTGGCGTTGACGAGCCCCGGCACGACGAGCACACCGGCGATGATCGCCGCCTGAGTGACGCCGCGGCCGGGCACGCGCGGGACGCGTCCCATCAGGAAGGCCGTTGCCCCGACGACGGCGACGGCGGCGAACAGGGCCGAGATCGAGTCGGCCAGCTGGGGCCGCTCGGCGGTTTCGAGCCCGTCGAACCAGGAGATACCGGTCAGTCGAGTGGTGACCCAGCCGGCGACCGCGAGACCGTTGACGGCAACGAGGGCGATCGCGGCCCAGCGCCCCGGACGGAGGAAGCCGGCGACGGCGGCGCCCGCCTGAGCGACCGCCAGGGCGACGAACAACCGGGACAGGTCGGGATGGTCGGCATGGATGCCGGCTGCGGTCGCGTGCAGGATGGCCGCCGCCGCGGACGCGATCGCGGGGATCGCCAGCCGCTGGTGATCAGGCCCTCCCGACGTGTCCATCAGGCAATTCTACGGCTCGGCATCGGCTCGACTGGAGCGGCTCGTGACGAAAACCGCGAACGCCGGTTCACTTCCAGAGCGCGTCGAGCACCTTGTCGGCGAGCTCGGGCCGGCACACGAGCAGGTCGGGGAGCCAGGGATCGCGGTCGTTGTAGACGAGTGGTGAGCCGTCGATGCGGCTGACGTGCAACCCGGCCGCCATCGCCACCGCCGCCGGCGCGGCGGAGTCCCATTGGTACATCCCGCCGTCGTGCAGGTAGATGTCGGCATCACCGCGCACCACGGCCATCGTCTTGGCCCCGGCCGATCCCAATCGGACGGCGTCGCAGCCGAGCGCATTGGCGACGATCGCCGCCGCCTGCGGGGCCCTGGTGCGCGAGGTGACGAGTCGTGGTCGGTCGCGATCGACCGGCGGCACGGTGGGTGCGGGATCGGTGGTGAGCACGAGGTCGATCGCCGGCAACGAGACCGCCCCGGCGACGAAGTGGTCTCGATCCCACAGCGCGATGTGCACGGCCCAGTCACTGCGGCCCGGTTCGCCGTACTCTCGCGTGCCGTCGAGGGGATCGATGATCCACACCCGATCGGCTTCGAAGCGTCGCGGGTCTTCCTTGCCTTCCTCGTCGAGCACGGCGTCGTGGGGCCTGAGCGCCAGCAGCTCGTCGGCGATGAAGCGGTGGCTGGTGGCGTCGCCGTGGTCCATCACGTCCCATACCGGCAGGCCGTCGGTGCCCATCTGGTTGCGCAGCGACACGAGCAGGCTGCCGGCCTCCCTGGCGAGGCGGGTGGCGAGGGCGATGTCGGACTCGGGGAGGGTCGACGAGCTCCCGTCGGCGGCCGTGTGGGGGGTCGTCACGTCGAACAGTATGTCGGCTCTGGCCGGAGACGCCTTCGTATGCGAACATATGTTCGATGACGATTGCGGCCACCACCCGAACGGCGTCGATCCTGCACGCCGACCTCGACTCGTTCTACGCATCGGTCGAACAGCGCGACGACCCTCGGCTGCGCAACCGGCCGGTGATCGTCGGTGGCGGGATCGTGCTCGCCGCCAGCTACGAAGCCAAGCGGCGCGGCGTGTACACCCCGATGCTCGAGCACAAGGCACGCCGGCTGTGTCCCGACATGGTCGTCGTGCGCCCCCGCTTCGAGGCGTACACCGAGGCCAGCCGGGCGGTGTTCGACGTGTTCCACGACACCACCCCGATCGTCGAAGGCCTGTCGATCGACGAGGCCTTTCTCGACGTCAGCGGTCTCCGGCGAGTGTCGGGTGAGCCGATCGACATCGCCCGCGGGCTGCGCGCGGCAGTCCTCGAGCGGGTCGGCCTGCCGATCACCGTCGGGGTGGCGCGTACGAAGTTCCTGGCCAAGGTGGCGAGTGGTGTCGCCAAGCCGGACGGATTGCTCCTGGTCGAGCCCGATCGCGAGCTCGAGTTCCTGCATCCGCTCCCGGTGGGCCGCCTATGGGGTGTCGGTCCGATCACCGAGCGCAAGCTCAACGACCGCGGCATTCGCACCGTGGGTGAAGTGGCGGCGCTGACAGAGGCGCAGCTGGTCTCGATCCTCGGCGTCGCCTCCGGGCATCAGCTGCTGGCGCTGTCTCACAACCGCGACCCGCGACGCGTCGACACCGGTCGTCGTCGCGGATCGATCGGATCACAATCGGCGCTCGGGCGCGGTCCGAAGTCGCCCGAGACGATCGAGTCGCTGCTGCTGGGCATCGTCGATCGTGTGACGCGGCGGATGCGCAAGGCCGGCCGGGTCGGCCGCACGATCACGCTCCGGTTCCGCTACGACGACTTCGGGCGTGCCACCCGTGCCCGCTCCCTGGCCCACGCCACCGCCGCAACCGAGCCGATCGGCGAGGTGGCACTGGCCGTGCTGCTGCGCGAGATGGCCACGATCGACGAGCGCGGCCTGACCCTGATCGGGCTGTCGGTCGGCAACCTGGCCTCGGTCGACGGCGATCCCGTCGAGCCCGAGCAATTGCTGCTGCCGTTCGGTCGCAAGGATCGCTCGATGCTCGACGATGCCGTCGATTCACTGCGACGGCGTTTCGGCCACGCCGCGCTCACGCGGGCGTCGCTGATCGGGCGCACGATGCAATTCGAAACGCCGAAGCTGCCCGACTGAGCCCCATGTCACCTACGCCTCAGACTGATCGACTGCTCGGGTGTCGACGATCCGTGACGACGGTCAGCTGAGCTTCTTGTACTTGATGCGGTGGGGCTGGTCGACGCTCTCGCCCAGCTCGCGCTTCTTGTAGTCCTCGTACTCGGTGAAGTTGCCTTCGAACCAGCGCACCTCGCTGTCACCCTCGAAGGCGAGCACGTGGGTGGCGATCCGGTCGAGGAACCAGCGGTCGTGGCTGATCACGACGGCGCAGCCCGGGAACGACTCGAGCCCGGCCTCGAGTGCGCGCAGGGTGTCGACGTCGAGGTCGTTGGTGGGCTCGTCGAGCAGCAGCACGTTGCCTCCCGACTTGAGCACCTTGGCGAGGTGGACCCGGTTGCGCTCGCCTCCCGAGAGCTTGCCGACCGGCTTCTGCTGGTCGGTCCCCTTGAAGTTGAAGCTGGCGACGTAGGCCCGCCCGTGGATCTCGCGGTTGCCGACCTTCATGTGCTCGACGCCGTCGGTGATCTCCTCGTAGACGGTCTTCTCGGGGTCGAGTGAGTCACGTGATTGGTCGACGTAGCTGAGCTGGACCGTCTCGCCGATCTTGATCGCGCCGTCGTCGGGCTTCTCCTCACCGACCAGCATGCGGAACAGCGTCGTCTTGCCGGCGCCGTTGGGGCCGATGATGCCGACGATGCCGGCCGGCGGGAGCGAGAACGAGAGGTCTTCGATGAGGAGTCGATCGCCGAATCCCTTGCGGAGGCCGTCGACCTCGATCACGGTGTCACCCAAGCGAGGGCCGGGCGGGATCGCGATCTCCAGGCGGCGATCGACGTCGGTCGCCTGCTCGGCCTCGGTCTGCAATTTCTCGTAGGCGGCGAGACGAGCCTTGCCCTTGGCCTGGCGGGCCTTGGGCGACATGCGCACCCATTCCAGTTCGCGTTGCAACGTGCGGCGGCGGGCCTCGTTGCCCTTCTCCTCATGGGCGAGCCGTGCCTCTTTCTGCTCCAGCCACGAGGTGTAGTTGCCCTGGAACGGGATGCCGCGGCCGCGGTCGAGCTCGAGGATCCACTCGGCGACGTTGTCGAGGAAGTAGCGGTCGTGGGTGATCGCCACGACCGTGCCCTGGTACTCCTGCAGGAAGCGCTCGAGCCAGAACACCGACTCGGCATCGAGGTGGTTGGTGGGCTCGTCGAGCAGCAACAGATCGGGGTGCGAGAGCAGCAGCCGGCACAGCGCCACGCGGCGCTTCTCGCCACCCGAGAGCGTGGACACGTCGGCGTCGTCGGGCGGGCAGCGCAGCGCGTCCATGGCGATCTCGACGTTGCGGTCGAGGCTCCACGCGTCGGCCGCGGCGATCTTGTCCTCGAGCTCGGCCTGCAGCTTCCCGATCTTGTCGTAGTCGGCGTCGGGGTCGGCCCACATCGCCATGACCTCGTTGTACTGGTCGATGATCGACTGCACGCCGACGACGCCGTCCATCACGTTGCCGCGGACGTCCTTGGTGGGGTCGAGCTGTGGCTCCTGGGCCAGGTAGCCGACCGTGAAGCCGGGTGTCAGGCGGGCCTCACCGCTGAACCCGTCGTCGAGCCCGGCCATGATCTTGAGCAGGCTCGACTTGCCGGCGCCGTTGCCGCCGATGACGCCGATCTTGGCGCCCGGGTAGAACGACAGCGAGATGTTCTCGAGCACCGTGCGGTCGGGCGGGTAGTGCCGGGCCAGCTTGTAGCAGGTGTAGATGAACTCGTGCGCCATGTCGTGTGCTCCGTAGGGATGTCGTTCGCGTCGTGCCCGTGGCGAGGCTACCGGTGCGGTTCCGACGCCTCACACGGCAGTGAGCACCTCCGTCGGGGGTGACTGACGGGCGTCGAGCACCGCCATCCCGACCACGGCGATCACGATGATCGTGCCTCCGACCAGCGTGCTGCTCGTCGGCCGTTCCGAGAGCAACAGGAACGCCCAGACGGGCACGAGCACCATCTCGGTCTGGGCGAACACGGTCATCGCCGCGGCCGGGATGCTGCGCGAGGCGATGTTGAAGATCAACGTGCCGCCGACGATGAACACCGCCCCGTGCACCAGGGCCAGCCCGATGTCCGGCGCCGGTGGCACCAGTGTGTTGCTGTCGGCGATCGTCACCGTGGCGCAGATCACGATCATCAGCACTCCATAGCCGGGCAACACGGGTGACCAATCGCGTTCGGGAGCGGAGCGGACGATGGCGGCATAGAAGGCGAAGCCGGCGGCCGAAGCGAGCGCCGCCACGTCACCCACGATGTTGTCGGCGAAGTCGCCGACCTGCAGATCGCCCGCCACCATGATGACGAGCCCCACGAACGCGATCGCGATCGCGAGGTAGGTCCGCACGAGGATCTTCTCGCCCAGGAACAGGCGGGCGACGATGACGCCGAACAGCGGAGTGGTCGATCCGAGGAAGGCGGCGTTGGCAGCCGAGGTGGTCTTGACCGCGTAGACGAAACCGATCGAAGCGAGCAGCAACGCCACATTGGCGGCGAGCATTCGGCGACCCGACGTGAACGCCCGCAGCGTGCTCTGCGGCCGGCCCGTGCACAGCGCCCACAACTCGACGATGGCGATGATCCCGACCGAGCGCCAGATCAGGTACTGGAAGGCGTCCGACTGGTCGGCGACACGTGCCAGCACGGTGCCGAAGCTCCAGATCGCACCGGCGCTCAATGCCATCAACGGTGCGAGCGTCACCACGCGCGGGGTCCGGACGGTCTCCACGCGCGTGCGACTACTCGCTGATCGCGGCGAGGCGGTCGTAATCGGAGCGCGACAAGCCGAGCTCGTGGCAGATCCCACCCCGGAACTCGTCGATGTAGACATCGGGGGACTGTCCGGCGCCGAACAGCGTCTGCTGAATCGCGAGCCCATCGCGGAGTGCCGACAATCGCGCCGCCGCCCGGACCTCGTCGGTGCAGGCGAACTCGCCGTTGGCGGCACCCTCCGCGAACAGGCGGTAGATCACCTTGATCTCGTGCTCGGTGAGGTCGTCCATCGCCTCGCGCAGCGCAGGCAGTCGTCGCGTCTCGCCCCAGGTCTCGATCCACAGCAACCACGACGCATCGCTCGGGTCTGACGGCAGGCTTCCGCAGAGCACACGATCGAGCCGGTGCACAGCGCTCCCTGGACCGTTGGCGACCGAGTCGCGCAGCTCCTTGTCGTCGTCGCAGGCCACCCCGAGGGCAGCAGTGATCAGGTCGACCTTGGACGAGAAGTGGTAGTGCACGAGCGCTGTCGAGACCCCGGCGACCTTGGCCACGTCGGCGACCGTCATCTCGGTGAAGCCGACCTCGATGATCACTTGAACGGCGGCGTCGAGAATTGCCGACTTGCGTTGGTCAACGTTCGGGCGCAACATCCGGCGACGAGCGTACCGACCGGCTCGGCCGAAGGACGGCTTGAATACGCTGGCCCCCGATGACTCCCGACCAGATCGAGGCGGCGGCAGCCGAGCTGCTCGACATGCGGGCCACGCACCGGATCGAGACCGACCTGCCGGCGGCGTTGCGACCCGCCACGTTCGCCGACGCCTATGCGATCCAGGACATCGTCGTCGCCGGGCTCATTCCTTCGGGCGGGCGTCGGATCGGTTACAAGGTGGCCTGCACGAGCACCATCGCCCAGGAGGCGTTGCGCATCGACGGCCCGCTGTTCGGGCAGCTGCTGTCGCACACCAGTCAGCCTTCCGGCGCGGTGCTCGCCGCCCGCGGTTTCGTGCACCGTGTGATCGAGGCCGAGTTCGCCTTCCGCATCGGCGCCGACGTCGAGCCCCGTCCCGAAGGCCACACCGCAGGATCGATCGCGTCGTTCATCGATGCCGTGATCCCTGCGATCGAGATCGTCGACTACCGCTACGAGGCCTGGACGATCGGTGCCCTGCAAGTCGCCGCCGACAACGCCATCCACGGGGCATGGGTCTACGGCGAGCCGCTCACCGACTGGCGCCACCTCGACCTGGTGGGCGGCCGGCGTGACGGTGACGCGTCAACGGCGAGGTGCGACCGAAGGCTCGGGCGCGGCCGTGCTCGGCGACCCGCTCGACGTGATGGCCTGGCTCGCCGACGAGCTGCCCCGGTTCGGCCGCCGGCTGCAGGCCGGCGACATGGTGACGACCGGAGTGACCACCGGCGTGTTCGAGGCTGTGGCCGGCGACGTGCTGGAGGCCGAGTTCGAGGGCGTCGGCAGCGTCGCCGTGAGTTTCGCCTGACCCGTCCACCGACCCTTGGGCGGCCAGATCGGGCGTGATGTCAGACTTGGCCGGTGCCTTTCACACTTGCCGCCGGACCCGAGATCGTCGCCATCCCGGGACCGACGATCGTCCCCGACCGCGTGTTGTCGGCGATGCACCGGGCGATGCCCGACATCTACGCCGGTGAACTGCTGACGATCACCGACGAGATCTACGACCGCCTCCCAGGGCTCGCCCGGACGACTACCCTGGCCTGATCACCATCAGCAACGGACACGGGGCGTGGGCGATGGCACTCTCGAACACGCTGTCGCGCGGCGATCTCGTGCTGGTGCTCGAGTGCGGACGGTTCGCACAGGTGTGGGCCGAGATGGCCGAGTTCGACGGGCTGCGGGTCGAGATGATGGTCGCCGCCGACGGGGCTGCGATCGACCCGGAGGCGGTCGAGGCGCGCCTGCGCGCCGACTCCGAGCGATCGATCAAGGCGGTGCTGATGGTGCAGACCGACACCGCCTCGTCGGCTCGCAACGACGTTGCCGCGATCCGGCGGGCCCTCGACGCCGCCGACCATCCGGCGCTGCTGATGGTCGACTGCATCGCCTCGATGGGCTGCGAACGGTTCGAGATGGACGACTGGGGTGTCGACGTCGCCCTCGCCGCCTCACAGAAGGGGCTGATGACGCCGCCCGGACTGGGGTTCGTGTGGGCCGGACCGCGGGCGATCGAGGCGCACCGCACCGCCGACATGCGGACCCGTTACTGGGACTGGACGTTCCGCTGCAGGAAGGGCCGCAGTACCTGCGGTTCTGCGGTACGGCCCCGGTGTCCCACATCTTCGGCTTCCGTGAGGCGTTGCGGATGATCGACGAGGAAGGCGCTCGAGCAGCGGTGGCGCCGCCACACGTGCTCGCCGACGCAGTTCGGCCGGCGTCGACGCCTGGTCGGCACCCGACGGGCTCGTCGTTGCATGTCGCCGAACCGCAGCATCGCGCCGACTCGGTGACCACGATCCGCACCGGCTCGATCGACTCCGGCCGGCTGGCCGGCGATCTGCCGCGACAACTCGGGGTCACACTGGGGGTCGGGCTCGGTGATCTCGCCGGGCGCGCGTTCCGGATCGGCCACATGGGCCACGTGAGCGCCGCGTCGGTGCTCGGAGTGCTCGGCGTCGTCGAGTCGGCGCTGCCAGGCAATGGATGCCCCAATCGGCGCGTCGGGCGTTGCAAGCGCAGCGGCAGCCATCGCCCCGGCGTGGCAGCCGTCAACGGATCGGGCGCACGGCTACAGGTCGTTGAACCACACAGCGATCTGGGTTCGGTTGCTCAGCCCGAGCTTGGTGAGGATGTGCTGCACATGGTTCTGCGCGGTTCGTTGCGAGACGAACAACGCGGTCTGCGATCTGTTGGTTGGTGAAGCCCGCGGGACACCAGCTCGGCGACCTCGAGCTCGCGAGCCGACAGCGGCCCTCGCTCGACGGGTGAGGCCGCCGTGGTCACCGCATCGAGGCGGGTGACCCAGGGCTGCATCCCGAGCCGGAGCGCCTCGGGTCGCCACGTGCTCGCCAGCAGCGCAGCCTCCTCGCCATCGCCCGGTTCGCCGCGGGCGGCGAGCGTCGTGGCGAGTTCGGCAGCGGTGCTGCACGGCGATCGGAGGCGTCTCGGCGCGGATCGGCGACGTCGAGCGCGATCCGGAGGTCGGCGACGGCGGCGTCGTGCTCGCCGAGCGCGGCGCGGGCGACGCCGAGCCACAGCTCGGCGCAGCCCAGGTAGTTGACGCCGCCGCCCGTCGCACCGGCGTGCAGCCCTCGGTGGTCCTCGAGCACTGTGATGCAGCGGCGGGAGGTCGTCGTGGCGGTCGAGGGCGACGGCGAGCTCCATCCGCAGCACGGTCATGGCGAATCGAAGGAACGGTGGTGCGACCCAGCTCGTCGGCGAGGCGAGGCGGTCGTAACGAGCGCGCGCCTGCTCGAGGTCGCCGATCCCTGCGAGCGCTTGGATCGGAGCCAGCGCCGGCAGATCACCGAGGAACGCCGGCGCCTCGTGGTAATCGAAGTCGACGATCCGACCCACGGTGTCGGCGTCGTATCCGACATGACGCTGCACCGCGAGCAGGAAGGTGAGGTGGATGGCGCCGCGCCCGCGCTCGTCCTCGAGCATCTCGAAGAGGTCGCGGGCACGTTCGCTCCACGCGATCGCCTCGTCGAACCTGCCCGACGGCGTCTGCGAGCAGCGCCTCCACACGCGCCAGATGCCATCGCGAGATCGGCAGCCCGACCGCGGCCACTCGTCGTCGGAGCTCGACCAGCTCGTGCCGTGCCTCGCCGACTCGGCCGAGCTCGAGCAGCGCGTCGACGCGCCAGATCGACTCCCATTGGGTGATCGGTCGGTCGGCCGAGCACCCGCCCGGTCGGCTCCCATGCGGGCCGCCAGCGCGAGCCGCTCTGCGGCGTGCTGCGGTTCGATCAGGCACATCTGGCGCGCCCTGACGGCCGCCACGATCGCCAGCGGGTCGTCGGCGATGTCGGCCTCGGCAAGCGCCTCGCGGCTGAGTGGCTCGGTCGCCGCCGGATCGACGTAGAAGGCCGTCACCGCCAGTTGGCCGAGCAGGCGCGCCCTGAGGGCATGGTCGTCGGGGTCGAGGTCGGCGAGCGCTTCCTCGGCCAGGGCGTGCAGCTGTCCCAACAGCTCGGGTGCCCCGGCCCGGCCTTCGGCGATGAGACAGGTCTCGGCGAGCAGGTCGGGACGGCCGAGCCGGCGCGCCGCCTCGGCCGCCGCCATCGATCGCTCGACGGCGGCGGTGATCTCGTCGCAATGCAGGCGAGCCCGCGCCGAGCCGAGCAGCCGCCGATAGCGCGCCGTCGGGTTCGGCGTCCGATCCCGTCAGCTCGGCGGCGCGGTCGTAGAGGCGTCGCCGCCTCCTCCCACGCCGTGCTGCGGTTGGCGGCTTCGGCGGCCCGCTCGCACCAGCCTGCCGCCGACCTCGCGGTCGCCGACGGCGGCGGCGATGCTCCAGTGGCGCGCCAGCTCGGGCAGACGTCGTCGCCGGTCGCCGTGGTAGCGCTCGATCGCTTCGGCGACCTGCCGGTGTGCGGGCGGAAGCGCCGATGGCGCCGTGCGTCGCGGCGACGGCGTCGCGCACCAGGGCGTGCACGAAGCGGTAGCGACCAGGCCGGTCGGCCGGCTCGACCAGCCCGGCGTCGACGGCCTCGTCGATCGCCACCAGCACGGCCATCGCCGGTTCGCCCGTCGCCGTCGCCACCAGCCCGGCGTCGAACTCACGGCCGACGACCGACGCCATCGCCAGCGTGCGGGCGCAGGCCGGGGTGCGGGCGTCGAGCCGGGTGCGGACTGCGTCGCGCACGGACGGCGGGACCGACGACGGGTCGTGCCCTGCCCGGAGGTGTCGGGCCAGCTCGCCGACGAGCAGCGGGTTGCCGCCGCCCCGCTCGGCCACCTGGACCACCAGCGGATCGTTCGGCCCGAGTCCGAGCAGCTCGGCGACGGCGTCGCGTTGGAGACCGCCGAGGTCGAGGCGACGGGTGAGCGGGAGGCGCTGGAGCTCCTCGATCGCCGATGGCGAAGCCAGATCGGTCGTCGACGGGACTCGAGCGGTGAGTGGCGAGCAGCAGCACACGGCCCGTGACCGAGCCGGCGACGTGCACGAGGAGCCGGACGGAGGGGACGTCGATCTGATGGACGTCGTCGAGCACGACCAGCAGGCCGTCCGTTGCGGCAGCCGAGGAGAGCGCGTCGGTGACCTGGACGAAGCGTGCGAACCGCTCGACCTCCGGCTCGGCGTGCGACCCCGAGTCGAGGACGTCATCACGACCGAGTCGCGCCAGCACCTGGCGCCACGGCCAGAACGGCGGCGCCCCTTCCTCCTCGGTGCCCCTGCCCCACACGACGGTGACACCGGCGGATGCGGCGACCGAGCTCAGCTCGTCGGCGAGACGCGTCTTGCCGATGCCTGGTTCGCCGCCGAGCAGGACGAGGCGCGGCGATGCCGGTCAGTGCTTCGTCGAGCCACCCCGACAAGGCCGCCAGCTCGCTGTCTCGCCCGACCAGCGTCGTCCCCACAACGAGGACCGTACTCACCGGATGAGTACCCACGATGAGTGATCCGGCCGATGCCGCCGCCTGGCCTGGTCAGGTACTCGTTGACACATGCGATACATCCTCACCACCCAAACAGGAGCGGGACTCGAAGAGTTCGGCAAAGTCGACGAGGCCCTCGGGCCGGAGCGACCAATCGGGCTGCTCGCGCGCTATGTCGGCGTCAACGAGCTCGGCCTCGGAATCACCACGGTCTGGGCTTCGAAAGCCGACTCCGACCGCTTCACCAGCGAGCGCCTGTTCCCCGCCATCAGGCAGGTCTTCGGCAACGAGCCGGGCGAACCGATGGCGATGGTCGGCTACGAAGCCACCGACGAGCTCGTCATCGAGACCACGTCATGACCACGACCACACCCCACCGCTCGCTGGGTCCGCATCGCCGAGCTGATCGGCCGCCGGTTCGGCATGTGCTGGCGCCTCCGCTGAGCCACGCCACGACCCGCCCTCTCTCATCCCTGAGCTCGGCCCGGCATCAGCTCGGTTCGGGCTCGGGGAGGTGGATCTCGTCGCGGTCCTGCAAGGCGACGCCGGCGAGCACCGCCAGCATGCCGACCAGGTCGAGCGCCGACGGCCGTTGATCGAGGGCCACCCAACCGACGACGAGCGCCGTGACCGGGAGCAAGGCCAGCAGCACCGAGAATCTCCGCACAGGGATCCGCCGCAACACGTACTGGTCGATGCCGTAGCCGATCGCGTTCGAGAACACGCCCGTCGCGCAGCACAGCAGGAGCAGGGTGGCCGACGTCCAGACCGGACCGCTGTTGGGCGCGCCGACCGGCGTGATCGCCACCGTGCCGATCGCCAGTGCCACGCCGAGGCCGGCGACGCCGGGCCGCACCTGGGCGACCCGAGAACCAGCGACGATGTACAGCGCCCACATCGCCGACGACAGCAGGATGAAGAACACGCCGAGGGCGTTGTCGTCCAGCTCGACACCGCCGAGCGTGACGACGCCGGCGACCGCCAGCAGCAGGGCGCCCGCGTTGCGCATCGTGCGTGTGGTGGCGGCGGCGACTGCGATCGGGCCGAGGAACTCGATGGCCACGCTCTTGCCGAGGTCGATGCGTTCGATGCCGAGGTAGAAGAACAGGTTCATCAACGCCGTGGCGATGCCGAAGACGGCCGCTCCGAGCAGGTCGCGGCGTGTCCATCCGCGGTAGAAGCCGGGCGAGATCGCGAGCAGTGCGATCGTGGCCCCCATCACACGGAACCAGGCGACCGTCTGCGGCTCGACCTGGTCGAACAGCGATACGGCGATCGCCGCGCCGATGTACTGCGACACCGCCGACAGGATGAACAGCGCCTCCGGCGGCGCTGTTGCCAGCGTGCGCTCGACCCGTGCGGGGCCGGCTCTCACGGGCGGTCAGTCGAACAGCTCAGGATCGGTGCGGCAGATCTCCTGCCAGAGCGGCTGGAACGAGAACCAGCCGGCGAGGTGGTAGCCGGTCTGCTCGCGGGTGTAGTTGGCGTATTCGGGTCGGATCTCGAGCGGTGTGCCGGCGGCCATCGCCATCAGCTGTGCCTGGCACGAGCGCTCCATGGTGATGAACCAGAACGCCGCCTCGTCGACCGACTCGCCGACGGTGAACAGCCCGTGGTTCTGGTGGATGGCGGCCTTGCCGGTGGGGAACTTGGAAGCGAATTCCTTGCCGGCATCGACCTCGAACACGACCGCCCCGCCCTGCTCGGTGATCACCGTGTGATCGTCGTAGAAGATGCAGGCATCCTGGGTGATCGGGGCGAGCGGGATGCCCAGCGAGCTGAACGACTTGCCGTTGACGGAGTGCGAGTGAGCGGCGGCGATCACTTCTGGCCGGCTGGCGTGGATCGCCGAGTGGAGCACGAAGGCGGCCCGGTTGACGTGGTGCGATCCGTACACCACCTCACCGGAGTGGTTGAGCAGGATCAGGTCGCTCGACTTGATGTGGCGGAAGCTGTAGCCGAACGGGTTGACCCAGAACAGGTCGGGGAACTCGGGATCGCGCACCGTGATGTGCCCGGCGACGCCCTCGCCGAACCCGAGCCGGCCGAAGATGCGCAGGGCGCCGGCGAGCTTGGCCTTGCGATGAGCGCGCTCCTCTTCGACGGTGGCGAACGGCTCGGGCAACGGCATGGTGAGATCGGTCTTCGGGGTCAACGGAATCCCGTCGATCGTGCGCACGTCGTTCTCGGTCATGGCCATGTCGCGAGCGTATCCCTGACCGACCTCGCACGGCCCGACGCATCGACGACGACTCACGACCTCGCGCGACACTGTGACGGTGAACCGCGAGCTCCGACCGCCCGACATCGCACCACCCGCGGCGAACTACGCCCACGCCGTGCTCACCGAGGGAGCCGGGCGCTGGCTGCACACGTCGGGCGTGGTGCCGGTCGCCCCTGACGGCTCGGTGCCGCCGGCACTCGACGACCAGGCCGACCAGGTGTGGTCGAACATCTCGGCGATGCTCGGCGAGGCACGGATGTCAGCGTCCGACATCGTGTCGATCACCACCTACGTGGTCGTGGGCGAGGAACTGGCACCGGTGATGCGGGCACGCGACCGGTTCATGCAGGGCGGGCGTGCCGCCTCGACGCTCGTCACCGTTCCGGCCCTCGCCCGACCGGAGTGGAAGGTGGAGATCGCGATCGTGGCGGCCGCACCGTGAGCAGTGCCGGCGAGTGGTTGGCCGATCATGCGGCCGTCGACTGTTGCTACCTGACGACCACCGGCCGCCGGTCCGGGCGGCCGCACGAGATCGAGATCTGGTTCGGTGTGATCGGCGACTCGCTGTACCTGATCTCTGGCAACGGTCCGACGGCTCACTGGTACCTCAATCTCGTGGCCGATGGCGACGTGACGGTGCGCATCGAGGGCGAGACGCGTTCCGGGCGAGCGCGGGTTGTCGACGACCCAGACGAGCGTCGTCGGGTCGGTGACGTGATGGGCGCCAAGTACGTCTGGGGCGGTGACCCCGACATCGGGCTGACATACCCCGCCTGGTGCTACGACGTTCCGGCTGTCGCTGTCGAGTTCTGACGGCGGCGGGTGAGAGCCCGGAACGCAGCGCGCCAGCCGACCAGGCAGGCGCCGAGGAACAACGTGGCGACGATCACGAAGCTCACCGCCGTGCCGCGGTCGAAGATCGTGCTGCGGACGATCATCCCGACCAGGATCGTGATCGGCCAGATCACCAGCCCGGTGACGATCGCCATCGGCCATCGCCACGCCCGGACGATCAACCACCCCACGCCGAGCCCGATCAGGAACGGCGCCGCCGTCTCGAGCAGCCCGCCGATGCCGGCGCTCTCGTCGTGGTTGCGGCGTCCGATCAGAACGAAGACGACGATCGAAGCGACGTCGAACAGACCGGCGTACACGGCCAGGCGGGTGCGCTCGGTCATCGCTCAGTCCTCGTGGGTGAACCCGCCCAGGCTGCCCTTGAAGAACAGCAGCGGGTGAGGTCCGTCGCCGTCGTGATCGGCGTCGGCGTCGAGCGCGATCACACGACCGAGCACGAAGTAGTGGTCGCCCATCTCGTAGACCTGCTCGACCACGCAGTCGATCCACGCAACGGCGCGCTCGATGATCGGCGACCCGCTCGGACCCGGGAACCAGGCGACGTCGTCGAATCGCTTGTCCTCGTCGCCGGTCTTGGAGAACTTCCAACACAGGTCGGACTGCGCCCGCGAGAGCACGTTGACGCAGAATCGCCCGGAGGGCGCGATCGCCTCCCAGGTGTCGCTCGTGGTCATCGGCAGGAAGCCGACCATCGGCGGATCGAGCGACACCGACGTGAACGAGCCGATCGTGAATCCCGTGGGCTTGTCGCCCTGCATGCCGGTGACGATCGTGACGCCGGTCGGAAAATGACCCAGCACGGTGCGGAATTGCTTGGCGTCGAACACAGGGGGGTGGGTGTGATCGGTCACGCCGGCGACATTACGCGAGTCACCGTCCTCGCGCCCGGTGAGTGGAGACGTGAGCGGAATGGTTCACGTCTCGCGCCGTCGGGTCTGGTTCGCCTCGCTTTGCTCGGCGAAAGGACACCGCAACGATTTGTCGCCTCGCCTGTCGGCTCGTCTCCTAGGCGTCCATGTCGACGGCGTTGATCCGCACCGGGTTGATCGTCACGACCGTGCGCTCGTCGCCCGGCAGATCGATCAGGCGTGGATCGAAACCGTACTTGGGCTGGATGTATGCGTCGGAGAAGACGTAGTCGGCATCGGACTCGATCGTGGCGTCGCCACGCACCTCGAGGTAGCGCTGGGTGTTGCCGACGTCGAGGATCAGCAGGTCGACGACCGGGTTGGCGCGCAGGTTCTTGGTCTTCTGACGGGCCGAGTTCAACGAGAGCTTGATCGTGTCGCCATCGGCGACGAACCACACCACCGACTGGTGCGGTCGGCCGTCGGAGCCGACCGTCGCCAACGTGGCGACCTTGGCGTCGAGCAGGTCACGATGCGAATCAGGGATCGAGGTCATCGGATGTCCTTTCCTGGCCCGGCACGCCCGGTGGTGAGCGGACAGTAGCCCCGACGAGGATGGTCGCTCGACCCGATGACGGCCCCGTATCCGTAGGATCTTGCGACCATGACGAGCGCCGGCGACTCTGGAAGCGACACCGACGCCAAGCGCGCGCTCCGGCGCGAGATGCGCACCATGCGCAAGGCACTGCCCGACCAGCCGCAGCGGTCGGCGTCGTTGTGGACCTACGTGGAGCAACTGCAGGCCGTGCGCGACGGGCGCGTGGTGATGGCATTCACCTCGGTTCCCGGTGAACCGGACACGGCGCCGTTCATCGCCTGGTGCCGCGAACGAGGCAAGACCGTGCACGTGCCAGAGGACGATCCGCCCCCGACCCGGAGTCGATCGACGTCGTGATCGTGCCCGGCACGGCCTTCACACCCGACGGTCACCGGCTCGGCCAGGGCGGCGGCTGGTACGACCGCTTCCTCCCACGCCTACGCCCGGACTGCCTCAAGGTCGGTGTCGGCTTCGCCCCCCAACTCGTCGAGCAGCTCCCCGTCGAACCCCACGACGTCACCCTCGACCTCGTCGTCACGCGAGCGACCGGTGAGCTCGCGACGCACGCGACGTCGCGTCGAGCAAAGCGCAGCGCGGCGAGCTGAGCCGGGAGCGCGTCGGCAGCCCAAGCGTCAATCCTCGTCGGAGTAGTACTCGCGGCCGAGGTGGGTGATCTGGTCTTCGCCCATCATCCAGCGCAAGGTGTTCTTGAGCTTGGTGAGCTGGATGAACAGGTCGTGCTCGGCGTACAGGCCGGGCGCCGTCATCGGCGCCTTGTAGTAGAAGCTCAGCCATTCCTGGATGCCTGACATCCCGGCCCGCTGGGCGAGGTCGGAGAACAGCACCAGATCGAGCGCCAGCGGGGCGGCGAGGATCGAGTCGCGGCAGAGGAAGTCGACCTTGAGCTGCATCGGATAGCCGAGCCAGCCGAAGAGGTCGATGTTGTCCCAACCCTCCTTGTTGTCGCCGCGAGGTGGGTAGTAGTTGATCCGGACCTTGTGGTACACGTCGCCGTAGAGGTCGGGGAACTTGTCGGGCTCGAGGATGTGCTCGAGCACGCCCAGCTTCGACTCCTCTTTGGTCTTGAAGTTGTCGGGATCGTCGAGCACCTCGCCGTCGCGGTTGCCGAGGATGTTCGTCGAGTACCAACCCGACAACCCGAGCATGCGCGCCTTGAGCATCGGGCCGAGCACGGTCTTGATCAGGGTCTGACCGGTCTTGAAGTCCTTGCCCGAGATCGGCACGCCGCGTTCGCCGGCGAGCTCGCGCAGGACGGGGATGTCGACCGTGAGGTTGGGTGCGCCGTTGGCGAACGGAACGCCTTCGAGGATCGCCGCGTAGGCGTACAGCATCGACGGGGCGATCGTCGGGTCGTTGGCGTCGATCGCCGCCTCGAACGACTCGATCGTCTGGTGCGCCGGGCCGGGCTCGATGAAGATCTCGGTGGAGGCAGCCCACAGCATGACGACCCGGTCGACCTGCTTCTCGTCGCGGAAGCGGTTGATGTCTTCGCGGATCGCCTCGAGCATCGCCCGCTTGTCGATCGAGCCGATCGTGTTCTCGCCGTCGAGGCGCTTGACGTACTCGCGATCGAAGGCGGCCTTCATCGGTCGCACCTCGCGCAGCGCGTCGGAGATGCCCTCGAGGTGCTTGCCCGACTCGAGCACGCCGGCCCGCTGGGCGGCGACGTAGGCGTCGTCGGGGAACGGGTCCCAGGCGCCGAAGACGATGTCGTCGAGCGCCGCCAACGGGACGAAGTCGCGAATCAGCGGCGTGCGGTTGTCGGTGCGCTTGCCGAGTCGGATCGTCGCCATCTGCGTGAGCGAGCCGATCGGAGCGGCCTGCCCGCGCCGGGCGAGCTCGACGCCGGCGATCAGTGTCGACGACACGGCGCCGAGGCCGACGGTGAGCACACCGAGTCGGCCCTCGGCCGGTTGGATGGTGGGGGGCGGCGGAGGAGTCACGCCGGCCAGGGTAGCGATGGATGACAAATCCACCGATTTGTCACATTGTCGTGACGTTTGGCGCGGGGCGGGATCAGTCGGGCAGCGGGTGGATCGCGTCGCCGACGGCGAGCGTGCCCTCGCGGTACACGCGGGCGCCGATGCCCATCAGGTTGTCGCGCTCGCGGATCAAGCGCTTCAGGACGCCCAGATCGGCGGTGATGCCGGGCTGTGCCCGGGAGACGATGATGCAGCGATCGATCGGCTTGCCGACGTGGAATCCGACGCTGCCGATCGTGATGTCGTGCTCGGCGAGCATCTCCTCGTCGAGCTCGTCGTCGGCCCCGTCGAGGATCAGGTTGATGCGGAAGCGGGGCTGCTCGTAGTCGGCCAGCGAGCGGATCGACACCATCGACACGCACGACGAGCTGTCGTGGAACGATCCGGCCGGGCTCTGCCAGCTCACCCAGTCGTCTTCGTTGTCGATGTCGCGCGGGTTCTCGAACGTGCCCGGCGCCGTGCGCGCCGACACGAGCTCGACCGGGCGATCGAGCCAGTCGGACAGCTCGCTCGACGACGTCAGCTGGCGCCCGCCGTCGACGCTGATGATCGGCCAACCGTCGGGGAGCGATGCCTGAGCCATCAGCAGTCGCGGTTCGCGACGGGCGGTGAGGATCATTCCGGTGACCTCGTCACGTACGCCCCACGCCCGGTCGCCGACGATCCCCGACTCGCCGACGGCGGTCTGTTCCAGTCGTTCCCCGCCCATCGATTTCACGGGGTAGCGCCAGATCTCTCGTACGGTGAGCACGCTTCGACGCTAACAACGCAGTTATCGAAACCCGACGCGCAGTGGCGGTTATAACCCTGGTTGCGTTCGTTCGGCGGATCTGGCAGACTCGGAGGCGATGCGAGCAAGTTTCCGCGCCCTCGTAGTACTCATCGACTAGCGCACCGGCCTCACCTGCCGCGTGCGCCACGACCTCCCAGACCGGGAGGTCGTTTCGTTTTTCCCGACAGTTTCGCCCGATCGACCCCGTCCCAGCCAGGAGACAGCAATGACCAGAATGACCGGAGCACAAGCGCTGATCCGAGCGCTCGAGCTCGAGCGCGTCGACGTGATGTTCGGTCTGCCGGGCGGGTGCATCCTTCCGGCCTACGACCCGCTCCTGGAATCGTCGATCCGCCACGTGCTGGTGCGTCACGAGCAGGGCGCGGGTCACATGGCCGAGGGCTACGCCCACGTCACCGGCAAGCCCGGCGTGGCGATGGTGACCTCGGGCCCGGCGGCGACCAACCTCGTCACGCCGTTGATGGACGCCTACATGGATTCGATCCCGATGGTCGGCATCACCGGCCAGGTGAGCACGCCGGCGATCGGCACCGACGCCTTCCAGGAATGCGACACGGTCGGCATCACCCGCTCGTGCACCAAGCACAACGACCTCGTCATGACGGCCGAAGAGCTGCCGATGGCGATTCGCCAGGCGTTCCACATCGCCACCACCGGACGTCCCGGGCCGACGCTCGTCGACATCCCGAAGGACGTGCTGCAGAACGAGATGACGTGGAACTGGCCGACCGACGACGAGGTCGCGGCTTCGTTGCCGGGCTACCGGCCGACCACCAAGGGCCACCCGCGGATGATCCGCGAGGCGGCGCGGCTGATCATGGAGTCGGAGCGCCCGGTGCTCTACGTCGGCGGCGGGATGCTCAAGGCGCGCGCCGCCGAAGCGCTCCGCGAGCTGGCCGATCTGACCGGCATCCACGTCGTCACCACGCTGATGGCGCGCGGCGTGTTCCCCGACGATCACCCGCTCAACCTCGGCATGCCCGGCATGCACGGCACGGCGACGGCCACGACGGCGATGCAGAAGGCCGACCTCTTGATCGCCCTCGGCGCCCGCTTCGACGACCGGATCACCGGCAAGGTCTCGGCGTTCGCGCCCGATGCCAAGATCATCCACGTCGACATCGATCCTGCCGAGCAGGGCAAGGTGCGCCGGCCCGACGTGCCGATCGTCGGCGACTGCCGGCTCGTCACCGAGGAGTTGATCAAGGCGATCCGCGACCTCCGCGAGAGCGGCACCGTCGCTCCCGACACGTCGGCGTGGAAGTCGCGCATCTCGGGTTGGCGGGAGCAGTTCCCGCTGACGTACGAGCCGTCGGCGCCGGGCGCCGCGCTCAAGCCGCAGTTCTGCCTCGAGAAGCTGCGCGACGCGGCCCCCGAGGGAACGATCCTCACCTCGGGCGTCGGCCAGCATCAGATGTGGTCGTCGTTGCACTGGAACTTCAAGGAGCCCTACACCTGGGTCAACTCGGGTGGGTTGGGCACGATGGGCTTCTCGATCCCGGCCGCGATCGGGGCCAAGGTCGGCCGTCCCGATCGCACCGTGTGGGCGGTCGACGGCGACGGTTGCTTCCAGATGACGGCGCAAGAGCTGGTCACGGCGACCGTCGAGCGGATCCCGATCAAGGTCGCCCTGCTCAACAACAGCTACCTGGGCATGGTGCGCCAGTGGCAGGAGATGTTCTACGACGAGCGCTACAGCGAGGTGTACCTCTCGACCGATTGCCCCGACTACGTCAAGTGGGCCGAGGCGATGGGCTGCGTCGGCATCCGCGTCGAGTCGCCCGAGGAGGTCGAGCCGGCGATCGAGAAGGCCAACTCGATCAACGACCGCACGGTCGTCGTCGAGTTCCGTACCGACTCCGACGAGAAGGTGTTCCCGATGGTCCCTGCCGGCCAGTCGAACGACGACCTGATCGTCCATCCCACCCAGCAAGCCCTCCGCAACCGGCTGATGTGAGAGGAGCGACGACATGACTGCCATGACCCGGGGGCTGCGCCCCCGAACCCCATCACCGTCCGGCTCGCTCGCGCTCGCTCAGCCGGGCCGTCAGGAGCTGCGCTCATGACTGCGATCAACCCCGAGGGCGCCTCGGTGAACCACCACATCCTCTCCGTGCTCGTGCAGAACCGGCCCGGCGTGCTCGCCCGCGTGGCGAGCCTGTTCGCCCGACGTGGCTACAACATCTTCTCGCTCGCCGTCGCCCCGGCCGAGGAGGAGGGCATGAGCCGGATCACGATCGTGGTCGACGTCGACTCGTCGCCGCTCGAGCAGATCGTGAAGCAGCTGTTCAAGCTGATCGAGGTCGTGAAGATCAGCGAGCTCGATCCGCGCCGCTGCGTCGAGCGCGAGTTGCTGCTCGCCACCGTGAGGGCACCGGCCGACAACCGCCACCAGGTGGTCGAGCTGATCAACATCTTCGAGGGCAAGATCGTCGCCGTCGCCCCCGATGCGGTGACGCTCAGTTTGGAGGGGCACCCCGACAAGCTCGATGATTTCGAGGAGCTCCTCGCCGGCTACGGCATCGTGGAGCTCCAACGCAGTGGCCGCGTTGCGTTGCCGAAGCTCGATCGCGGCGCCCACCTGCGCGCCGTCAACTCCTCCAACACGAAAGGAAAGGTGGGCTGAGATGGCCGCCAACGTCTACTACGAGAAGGACGCCGACCCTTCGATCATCCGGTCGAAGAAGGTGGCGATCATCGGCTACGGCTCACAGGGACACGCCCACGCGCTCAACCTCAAGGACTCCGGGGTCGAGGTGTGCGTCGGCCTGCGTGACGGTTCGTCGTCGAAGACCAAGGCCGAGAACGCCGGCCTCACGGTGAAGTCGATGGCCGACGCCGCCGCATGGGCCGACGTCGTGATGATCCTGGCTCCCGACACCGAGCAGAAGAAGATCTTCGACGAGAGCATCGCCGCCGGGCTCGTGCCCGGCAACGCGGTCGCTTTCGCCCACGGGTTCAACGTCCGGTTCGGTCGCATCCAGGCGCCCGAGGGCGTCGACTGCATCATGATCGCCCCGAAGGGCCCCGGCCATCTGGTCCGCCGCACCTACACCGAGGGCGGGGGAGTGCCCGCCCTGATCGCCGTCGACCAGGACGCCACGGGCAGCGCCAAGGCGCTCGCCCTGTCGTACGCCGAGGCGATCGGCGGCGCCCGGGCGGGTGTGATCGAGACCACCTTCCCGGAGGAGACCGAGACCGACCTGTTCGGTGAGCAGGTCGTGCTCTGCGGCGGTCTGACGCGGCTCGTGCAGGCCGGTTTCGAGACGCTCACCGAGGCCGGTTACGCGCCGGAGATGGCGTACTTCGAGTGTCTCCACGAGGTCAAGCTGATCGTCGACCTGATGTACGAGGAGGGCATCGCCGGAATGCGCTACTCGATCTCCGACACGGCCGAGTTCGGCGACCTGACGCGTGGTCCGCGGGTCATCACCGACGACACCAAGGCCGAGATGAAGCGCATCCTCGACGAGATCCAGAGCGGCAAGTTCGCCGACGAGTGGATCGCCGAGAGCGAGTCGGGTCGTCCCAACTACAAGCGGCTGCAGGACGAGGGCAAGGCCCACCCGATCGAGGTCGTCGGGACCCAGCTGCGCGGGATGATGCCCTGGATCAGCGCCGGCAAGCAGAAGGTCGCCGAAGCCAGCGGCGGCGCCAGCTGATTCGACCTCAGGTGTTCGGCTTGCGGAGCAGCACGGTGTCCTGATGCCCGCTGGCGCCCGGAGGCAGGATGTCGATCACGTCGAAGTACCGGTTCCAGTGCTCGCGGATGTACGTGCCGGAGTGGAACGCGGTCTGGTAGAAGCCGGGTAGCGGCGACGCTCTCGCCGTAGCCGGAGTCGATGTACACGAAGCCCTTCGAGGTCATCGCGTCGCGGTCACCTTCACTGAGCAACTTGAGATAATGGTGCTCGCCGTGCGTGGTCACCACGACGAAGCCACCTGGCTCGGTGACTCGTCGGAGCTCCTCGAGCCATTGGAACTGCATGTCCTCGGGCAGGTGCGTGAACACGCTGATCCCGAACACGAAGTCGAACGAATCGTCGGCGTAAGCGAGCGGTGGCAGGTGCGGGCTGACGGTGTAGCTGGCGAGATCGGGATGGTTGGCGGTCAGCCAGTCGATCGCCTCCGGGTCGATGTCGGTCCCGAACAGTTCGGCCTGCGGAGCCAGTGATGCGAGGGCGAACAACGCCCGCCCACAGCCGCAGCCGAAGTCGAGGATCCGCGAGAAGTCGCTGAGCGACTTGCCCACGCAGGCGAGCGCGGTGTTGAGCTCTGGACAGATTGTGCGGAACCCGCTGCGGATGAAGTCGCCGTTGTAGCTGCCGACCACCCGAACCTGGAGGTGCTTGGGTGGAGGTGGCCCCATCCGATGGGCGAACTGCAACATGTGCTGCAGCTGGACATGTGCGACCTCGAGGTCGTACACGCGGGTCGCCAGTTGGGTCAGTTCGGGAGTGACGTCGCTGCCACCGCCGCGCCGCCATCGCCCGGCGAGCCGGTGCCAGCCGCTCGTGCGAGCAGCGGCGGCGGGCGGTGCAAGCAAGCGACCTTCCTTGTGGCCGTGCACGTCGAAGTGCCATCGACCCGAGGGAAGGAATCCATCGTGAACGGCCTGGGCGACGTCGACGTTGGCCTGGAGGTAGCGCTGCTCGTCGAAGTTCTCGTCCGTGGCGGGAACGAACCCGATGTCGCCTGACTGGTCGCTCATGGAACGGCTCGGATCGAGGCGTCGCTCAGGAGACGGCGACCCGGCAGGCCAGCCGCATCATGTCGTCGACACCTTGCTTGAGGTCGGCGTCGCTGATGCGCTTGGTCTCGCCGCTCTCGGCGAGCAGGTCGGACACCGTCATCATCGCCAACGCCTCGATGCCGTGGACGGCGGCCACCGTGTACATCATCGCCGCCTCCATCTCGACGCCGATGTGGCCGACCCGCTTCCACCTGGCGAAGGTGGCCTTGTCGGGGTCGTAGAAGACACCGCTCGTCACGACGGGGCCGACGTGCACCGTCGCCCCCTGCTCGCGGCTGAACTGGGCAGCGGCCTCTGCCAGCTCGAAGGTGCAGGCCGGGGCGTACGACGGCATCTGGGCGTACCGCAGCGGCGGTCTGATCCTCGGCGGTGGCGCTCACGGCGAGCACCGTGTCGCCCATCTGCATGCCGTCCTTCAATCCACCGCACGTGCCGACGCGGATCAACCGTCGCGACGCCGAGCATCACCAACTCCTCGAACACGATGCCGGCCGAGGGCGATCCCATGCCGGTCGTCTGCACGCTGATCGGCTGGCCCTCGAAGGTTCCGGTGTAGCCGAGCATGCCGCGCTCCTCGTTGACGCAGCGGAAGCCGGCATCGAAGAACGTCTCGGCGATGTACGTGCGCCCGCCGCGGGTCACCCGGGCACAACACGGCGGGGGCGTAGTCGCCAGGATCGGCGCGCAGGTGGATCGGCATGCGCCCAGCGTATTGTCGTTGTCCATGACACCCCAGATCGGAGAGGGCTCGGCGGGCGACGGCGCCGACGAGGTTCGAGTCAGCACGGTCCTCGGCGATCGCAACGGTCCGGTCGGCATGGCATGGACGACGTCGTTGGCGACGCCGTCGATGGGGCACTCGCCGTTCGTCGTCGTCGCCAGGCCCAACCTTCCGGTGGTGCCGCTGACGCTGTTGGTGCCGGCGGTGGGTGTCGTCGCTCAGCGCCACGCCGAGTTGACGATGGGAGCCGCCCAGGCGGGTGTCGCGGCGGCCGTGCTCGACCTCAAGATGGACGATCCCGCAGGCGACCACTGCCTGATCGCCTCGGTGTGGGTGGGCCCTCACGCCGACGACGAGGAAGCCGTGTTCGCCAACACCCGTGACGCCACGATCATGGCGCTCAAGCTCGGTGCCGGCGGCGGCCCGTGGCACGGCCACCTGACCGAGATCGAAACCCCCGAGAACCCCAACTTCCGCCGCCCGACCACCGGCGAGAATCTCCCCGGTCAGTCGAACGGCTCTGGGGCCTCGATAGCCACCCGTTCGGGCGTGCACGGTCTCGTAGTATCGACGGCGTGCTGAAGCTGTACGACACTGCCACCCGAGAGGTACGTGAGCTCGCCCTTCGCGAGCCCGGCAAGGTCGGCATCTACCTGTGCGGCCCCACCGTCTACGGCCCACCCCACATCGGCCACGGTCGGGCCACGCTCGTCTACGACATCCTGCGCCGCTACCTCGAGTTGTCCGGGCTCGAGGTGCGGCTGGTCTCGAACGTCACCGACATCGAGGACAAGATCATCGAGCGCGCCCAACGCGAGCAGCGCCCGTGGACCGACATCACCGACAAGTGCGAGCGGGTGTGGTTCCAGGCGATGGACGGGATCAACGTCAAGCGCCCGACCGACGTCCCGCACGCCACCGAGTACGTCGACGAGATGGTGGCGATGATCGGCGAGCTGATCGATCGCGGCAACGCCTACGCGACCGACGACGGCATCTACCTGTCGGTCGAGACCGTCGACGGCTACGGACTGCTGGCTCAGCAGTCGCTCGACGACATGCGGTCGGGCGGTGGTGAGCGCGAGGTGTTCGGCGCCGACCTCAAGCGCCATCCGGCCGACTTCGTGCTGTGGAAGTTCTCCAAGCCCGACGAGCCGTCGTGGCCGTCGCCGTGGGGCGAGGGCCGTCCGGGCTGGCACAGCGAGTGCGTGGTGATGAGCCTCGACCTGCTCGGCGAGGGGTTCGATCTGCACTGCGGCGGGCAGGATCTGCGGTTCCCGCACCACGAGAACGAGCGCGCCCAGGCGGTCGCGCTCGGCAAGCGGTTCGCCAACCACTGGATGCACAACGGGTTCGTCGTCGACGCCGAGGGCGAGAAGATGTCGAAGTCGCTCGGCAACGTGTCGAACCTGCTCGACCTGATCGACCAGTACGACCCGCGCGCGTATCGGATGGTGCTGCTCCAGTCGCACTACCGCAGCCCGATCACGATCACGCTCGACACGCTCGACGCGGCCACCAAGGCGCTCGCCGGCCTCGACGCCTTCGTCGCCCGGACGCCGGACGTCGTCGATGCCGGCGCCGAGCCCGACGCCGAAGTGGTCGCCGCCTTCGTGGCGGCGATGGACGACGACCTCGACACGCCGAAGGCGACGGCGCTGCTGTTCGACACGGTCCGCCGCGCCAACGCTGCGCTCGACGCCGGCGATCCGGCTGCGGCCGCGCTGGTCGCCGCCGCACTCCTCGATCGCCGGCACGTTCGGGCTCGAGCTGGGCGTCACCGCTGAGGTGCCGGACGACGTGCTCGAACGCGCCGCGGCGCTCGACGCTGCCCGCGCCGGCAAGGACTTCGCCGAAGCGGACGCGATTCGCGCTGCGCTCCAGGCCGACGGGTGGACCGTCGAGACCGGCAAGGCGGGCACCACGGTCCGCCGTTCGTCGGCCGCCGCCCCGTCGTAGCCTGTCGGCCGTGAACCAGCCCGCTCCGCCCGCCGGCACGGCGGGCCTCGGGTACCAGCCTGCGCTCGATGGCCTGCGGGCGGTGTCCGTGATCGCCGTCGTGCTCTATCACGCCGGTTTCGAGTGGATGCACGGCGGCTTCTTCGGTGTCGAGGTGTTCTTCGTCATCTCCGGGTTCCTGATCACCTCGTTGCTGATCGACGAGCGAGTGGCCCGCGGCACCAACGATCTCTCGAACTTCTGGCTCCGGCGTGCCCGCCGATTGCTGCCCGCGCTCGGCGTGATGTTGCTCGCAGTGTGCGCATGGACCTTGCTCGCCGGATCGGCGGAGCAGGCTTCGCAGCTGCGCAACGACATGCCGTGGGCAATGTTGTACGCAGCCAACTGGGGCCAGATCGCCGGCGAGGTGCCCTACTTCGCGCCCGGCGACCCGCCGCTGCTGCGTCACCTCTGGAGCCTGGCGGTCGAGGAGCAGTGGTACCTGGTGTGGCCACTCGTGTTCGTCGGCCTCAGCCGTCTCGGCTGGCGGTCGCGTCAGACGACGATCTTCCTCGCCGCCGCGGCCGGGGCGGTGTTCGCGGCCGTGTGGTTCGTGCAGCGCGGTGGAAGCGCACCGGTGTCGGGTCCGTTGTGGCTCGACGGAGCCGACCGGATCAACGTCATGTACCTGTCGACGGTGACCCGCTCGGCCGGCCTGCTGATCGGCGCCGGGTTCGCCTTCGGGTGGCGGCTGTGGCGCAACCGCGAGACCCGCCTCCCGCCGATCCTGCTCGACACGTTGACCGTTGGTGTGTTGACGGTGCTGATCGTGTGCTTCGTGGTCGGCAGGGTCACGTCGGCCGTGACCTACCCGTGGTTGATGGCCACCGTGTCGTGGACATCGGCGCTGGCCGTACTCCTCACCGTGCATCCCAACTCGCGCTTGATGCGGTGGGTGCTGGGTGGAACGGCGATGGCGGCGATCGGGCGGCGCAGCTACGGGATCTACCTCTGGCATTGGCCGGTGTTCGTCATCGTGGGTGCCACGGCCGGCTCGTGGTGGCGCTTCCTCGCCGGCTCGGCGATCGCGATCGTGCTCTCGGAGCTGTGCTACCGGTACGTCGAGATCCCGGTCCGGCGCGGTGCGCTCGGCCGGGCCTGGAGCCGCCGTCGTCCGGCGGCGGTCTTGGCGAGCGGCATGGCGGTGGCGTCGGTGACCGTGGTCGCAGTCGGCCTCACCCAGGTGAGCACGTTCGACGTCGCCGCCGGTGGCGAGCTCGAGCAGTTCGTGCTGGCCGTTCCGGGGCAGGGGAGCGAGTCGCCGACTCCAAGCCCGCCGGCGGTGCCGACGAGCTGAATCGCCTTCCACCTCGACCGCGGTGCCGTCGACGACGGCTCCGACCACCGATGGCGGCGGCGACGACCGCCGCGCCGGAGCCGTCCACATCGACGAGCACAACGACCACGACGACACTGCCGGTGCTACCGAGATCGGTGGCGATCGTGGGCGACTCGCAGGCGCACTCGTTGTTCGTCAACCTGCCGCGGGGGATCGGCGACTACTTCACCTTCGAAGACGGTGCGGTCAGCGGCTGCAGCGTGCACGACTCCGGTGAAGTGATCACCGCTCGACCCGGATTCCACAACGACTTCGGCATCTGCGAAGGCTGGGCGCGACGATGGGCGAGCGCCGCCGACCGGTCCGACGTGGCGTTGGTCGTGCTCGGGGCGTGGGATGTGTTCGACCTCAGGTTGGACGATCGCGTGGTCGAGTTCGCCTCGGCCGAATACGACCGGTTGTTCTCGCGCCGGCTCCGCGCCGGCCTCGACGCCCTGGCGTTCGCCGGCGCCCACGCGGCCTTGCTCGAGATCGCCTGCATGCGACCGGTCGACGCCCGCGGCGCGGCGGTCCCGGCGCTGCCCGAGCGTGGCGACGACGGTCGAGTCGCTCACATCAACATGCTGCTCCGCCGAGCGGCGGCGCGCGATCCCGAGCACGTGACGTTCATCGAGGGCCCCGACGAGTGGTGCGAGGACGTGCCGATCGCCACCGACCCCGACTACCGATGGGACGGTGTGCACGTCTACCAGCGCGGCGCCAAGCTCATTTTCGAGACCGTCGCCCCTGCTCTGCTGGCAATTCCGATCGATCGTGGGAGCGGAAGTTACCGGCCAGTAGACAATCCGGTTACCGGTGAGTAACTTGTGTGCATGGCCGAGTTTTCGCTCCAGCTCAACGAGGACCAAGTCCAGATCCAGAAGTGGGTGCACGGCTTCGCCGAGGAGGTGCTCCGACCCGCCGCCCACGAGTGGGACGAGCGCGAGGAGTTCCCCTTCGAGATCGTCCAGCAGGCTGCCGAGATCGGCCTGTACGGCTGGGAATTCATGATGAACGCGATGGGCGATCAGACCGGCCTCACGTTGCCGGTCGCCGTCGAGGAGATCTTCTGGGGTGACGCCGGTCTCGGCATGGCGATCATGGGATCGTCGCTGGCGGCGGCCGGCATCGCCGGCGTCGGCACTCCCGAGCAGGCGATCGAGTGGGTGCCGCAGTGCTACGGAACGGCCGACAAGGTTCAGCTCGGGGCGTTCTGTGTGAGCGAGCCCGATGCCGGTTCCGATGTGTCGTCGCTGCGCACACGCGCCGTGTACGACGAGGCCAACGACGAGTGGGTGATCAACGGCACCAAGGCCTGGATCACCAACGGTGGCATCGCCGACGTGCACGTCGTCGTCGCCACTGTCGATCCCGAGCTGCGGGGCCGGGGACAGGCCTCGTTCGTGGTGCCCCCCGGCACGAAGGGCCTGTCGCAGGGACAGAAGTATCTGAAGCACGGCATCCGTGCGTCGCACACCGCTGAGGTCGTGCTCGACGACGTGCGTGTGCCCGGCTCGTGTCTGCTCGGTGGCAGGGAACGGCTCGAGGCCAAGCTGGCACGGGCGCGCGAGATCGGTTCGTCGGGCGAGAAGCAGCCGGCGATGTCGACCTTCGAGGCCACTCGCCCGACGGTCGGCGCGCAGGCGTTGGGCATCGCCCGCGCCGCCTACGAGTACTCGCTCGACTACGCCAAGGAGCGCAAGGCCTTCGGCCGGCCGATCATCATGAATCAGGCGATCGCCTTCAAGCTCGCCAAGATGGTCACCGAGATCGACGCCGCCCGGCTGTTGATCTGGCGTGCGGCGTGGCTCGCCAAGAACGGCGGCTTCAAGAACGCCGAGGGCTCGATGAGCAAGTGGAAGGCATCCGAGGTCGCCGTGCGGGCGACCGAGGAGGCGATCCAGATCCTCGGCGGTTACGGGTACACGCGTGAGTACCCGGTCGAGCGCTGGCACCGCGACGCCAAGATCCACACGATCTTCGAAGGCACCAGCGAGATCCAGCAACTGGTGATCGCCCGGGCGATATCAGGCCTGCGCATCGAGTAGCACTCCATCGTCAGCCTCCGACGCTGTGGCCTTCAGAGGTTCATCGTCGGAATCATCCCTGTGGCTGACTTCAGCCAGGGGCCACCGTCGTCGGAGGGGCGGCCGTCGTGGGGAGCGGTGGCTCGCGGTCGGTGCCCGCAGATGTGCCCGGAGGTTGGCGGCGGAGGACCTCGAGGAGCACGATGGCGGCGACGGTGCAGAGTGCTACCGCGAGTGTGTACTCAGTCGTGAGGCGATCGGGCAGGATCATGGCGATGAGACCGATCCCGAGCACGCTGAACTGTGCTGGTCGTGCCCATCTTGTGGAGTAGGCGGGTTGCATCACGACCACGGCGAGTATGGCGACGACCAGGCCGACCACGAATGCGAAGCGGAGTCCGATGCGCAAGGAATCCGAGAGCGCATCGAAGTAGGCCTCGACGACGGGTGACGGCACGGTGCCAACGTCGTCGAGGAATGCGTTCTTGGTGATGCTGACTGCGGTCAAGGCCAGGACGACGCCGACTGCGAGCCCGACACCGAGGCGGACCACGGCTCGGCTCGGCGCGGTGCGACGATGATGGAGGCGGCGCCAGCGAGGATCGTCACGAGTGCGAGCGGCCAGACGAGGTCCTGGATGGTGCCAATGATCTCGCGGGCGTCCTCGATGGCTGCGATGGATGGGCCGTCGGCAATCACGATCGGGTGGTTGACGCCGCTCAAGTCGACGCGACCGGCAATCGCCAGCCCGTCGGCGACGAGTCGGGCTTGCAGTTCCCGCAGGGCGTCGCCGAGCTCGACGGTGACACGGCCGTCGGTCACCTCCACGGCGTCGCGCTCGCCGGTCAACACGCCCACCAGGATGGGGTGCGCGATGCGGTTGGCTTCGATCCAGATCTTGTGAAACGCCTCGCTCTGCGTGAATCGATTGGCGGCGTCCTCGATCACGCCGTCCAGACCGGCGGCGATCGGTTGACTGAGCGCTTGCAGTTCCGGCGGCAAGTCTTTCGCCAACTCTGCGTTGACATCGACCTGGTCGGAGAAGGCGGTGGCCAGCTCCGAGGCGACAAGCTGCTGCACGTCTGGATCGTGCGACACGGGAGACACCGAGGCGACGTAACGGTCGGTGTCGTCGAGCTGTTGATCGACCCACAGGCCGACGATCAACAACGGCGCGGCCACGATGGCCACCGCGCACAGCACACCAGAGGCAATCGAACGACCACGGCCCGACTCGTCGGTCCGGCGCTCCACACCCACGTCGCCGCTGGGCAGCGGTTGATCTTGTGTGCTCATCATGCACCTCTCTTCTGCTGGGCAAGCCTGCGAAGGACGCAGTCCACATCGCTCGACAGCCGTACGCGGCCGCTGTTGCATGTGCGCCCACGTCAACGAACACGACCGCGCACTGATGCGGCCCAAGGCCAACGACTACTCAATCCCACCGAGTCACATGAGGCATCATCCAAACCGGGTGAAACCGCCGGTTTGGAACGACACGAGGGGTCGTCGGCTCGGTGACGTGAAGCGACGACAGCCGCCCGGCCGATCACGTCTGGGGATCGTGGTGCGACCAGCTCTGGCGATTCGCTGATCGGGTCGGTGCCGATCGATGGATCGCGCTACGCCAGGACGTTGACAGCCCGAGCGATGACGAGGCCGATAACGATGAACGAGACCGTCGACTGCACGGTCATCGCCGCCTTTGCCCACGACGCGAGGGGCATGACGTCTGTCGGGCTGAACGCAATGCTGGTCGTGAACCCGAGATACAGGTAGTCGATGAAGCTGGGGCGCCAGCCGGGCGGGGCAAGGTCCGGGTTGACGTGTTGCACGAACGCGAAGTCGGGATACTCGATCTGGCGTTCGAGCCGGGCCAACGGTCCCTTGGAGTCGAACTCCCAATAGAGGAGCGCAAACGCGAGGTTGTTGCCAACCAGCACCAGCGCACCCGACGCGAGTAGATATCCAGCCGAGTTCGTCAGCGGCACGCCATGGACGAGGTGGTCGGTCAGGATGACGGTCGCCCACGACGCGGCGGCGACCATCAACAACACCAACCCGATCGAGAAGCGCCGAAGCCATACTGACCGCCGGTTGACGCCTAGCGGATCGCTCCTAACAGCACGCCGAGTAGAGCCAGCTCGATCGCCGGGAGCAGCCACGGTAGGCCTATCACGCTCTCCCTCGGCAGCCAGAGTCGCAAGGTGACGTTGAGCACGATGAACACCAGCACGGCCACGACGGGCGGCCACCGCGACTGGGCGCGCCTCGCTCGGGGCGTCGGCTCGGCACCTCGTTGTTCGGGTTGCACTGACGGTCAGCCTTCTCGAGCAACAGACAAGCGTGGATTGAGCTGAGCCACGGCATCGAGTCAATGCTTCCACCTCGCTGGATGGCTTCAGGCCCGCTCGTTCGGAATCCCAGCGCAGACAACGATGATCACCATCGGTCGCCGAAGGCATCACCCGAACGGGATGAACCCCGACGATCTACAGCGAGCCCCTTGAGTCATGTACTCGGCGGGTCAAGCGCTCGAACGCGTGATCGATGCTGTATCCAAGCGCCGCAGCCAGTTCGGTAGTCGCCGATGCCAAACACGCCAGGCCGATGATCGGCGCTACATCCACCAAGACGTCAACGATCTCCTCTGCCGAGGCGCCGGCGGCGATCGCAGCATCAACGCATCCCCGGTACGAGCTCGGCCCCCCGCCGGTCGCGACGACCGCTGCGACGACCACCATCGCTCGGGTCTTCCGATCCGTATCGGCAGAGCGCCGATGGCTCGACTCGAGCGGCGCTTCGGTCGGCATACGACCGTGGATCACGAGCGAGCGGAGGACGGCGACCGCGGCGGCGTCGTCACCCGTGCCAGATAGTGCGATCACTCGCATCCGGGTAGCACGACGTCGATTCCAAGGGCGGACGCAATCTCGGCGGCGGCCCTGTTCACTCGCGCAATGCCGATCACCGGAGCCAGAGCGATCAGCACCCCCACCACGTCCTCTAGATCTGCGCTTCAGCGTCGAGATATGCCGACACGCTCCACTCGTACGACTGCGGTGCGGCCTGCGTGGCGACGCAACCTGCCAGCCGCACGGCCGCTTGGGTTTCGTGCCGAGTTCCGGAGTTCACGTCGCAGGCGACGGGCATGGCGAGCACCGATCCGAGCACTCGTTCGTCGTGCACCGCCAAGCGACGCAGCAGTTCCTCGACGGCGAGCTACGAAACTGTTGCCCTGATCAGGGAACGCAAGCATGCTGCCGCGGTGCTCAGCGGGGTCGGCATGTCTCGCCGGTTGTGTGACATTCGCAGCTATCGGCTTGTCGATCGGCAAGAGCCTTTGACGGAGGAGATGATCGCTCGGGATGCCGTGAGCAGTGGGAGTCACGGCGTCCGATGCCGGCATTCAACCCGTCATACGGGTGTCGGTGGAGTTGCCGAGGGAGCTGCGGCGTGACGTTCGCGGGACAGTGTCGGAACCAGCAGCCCGAAGAAATATGCGATGCCAACGCCGATCAGCGTGTCGATGACGCGCTCCCACGAACGGTACGAGATGTTCTCGGTCGTTGGGTTGCTGTACAGCACACTCCACAAGATCAGGAACGTGGTGAATGCGGGAGTGATGTACCAGCGACTGGCATTGGTTGCCGATGCAGCGATGATGGCTCCAGCTTGAGCGACCACGATCGCGCCTCGGCGACAGATCCACGCTGAGCAACCAAGCGGCCACCAACGCACCGATGAACACGGAGACGAGGCACGTCCTGCGCTTCTCACCTTCATCATCTCTTCTGTTGGTCGCATGACGATCACCGTGGAGATGACGATCCATCCGGTGTGCTCAGCCGCGTAATCGAAAGCGATCGCGGTTGCAACGGCGGCGGCGAGTCCGGACGGCCCCCGTAGCGTTGCGCTGCGGTGACAGTCGGCAGGGTCGGCCCCACCGGTTCCGGATCGTCGTAATCGGGAAAGCACAGGGCCACCGCGAATGCGATCGCCGACCCTGTGAGAAAGAGCACGCTCACGCCGCCGGACTCATCGAGCCCGTCGAATGTCAGGCCGGTCGCTGCCAGCGGAAGGCAGATCGTGAGCACGGCGTACCCCAACGTCCTTCGTGTTGCGAGCAGGGAGGCGCCCAGCCCCATCAGGAACATCCCGACGACGGCGACAGGCGCCCATTGAGCCATGACGGAACCGACCAATACGGACCCGGCGAAGAGCATGCCGATGATCATCACCCTGCGCCAGTCGCTGCGACTCGCGAAAGGCCAGAATCGCGGCTGGATGGCACCGATCAGCAGGTTGATGCCCGTTCTCGACCT
>CAWKMO010000022.1:0-68163 GCA_963850755.1 Ilumatobacteraceae bacterium
ATCTTATCGTGCAGCGTGGTTGTGTGCAATGTTTCTTCGCCTTGCGGGGCGCCTCCGTGAAACTTGAGTCTACACCAGCTCGTGTGCCAAAGCGCTGCGGACGCCGCTGTCACGTGCGGGCTTCCGTCGGCGTTCAGGGTCGTCAGCCAGAACGTCGAGCGGTTCGGCGAGCGCGGTCGTCGTGCATCAGCAATCGGCGAGCGGCGGGTCTCAGTCTTGTGGAAAAAGTCACCGATCGTGGGCAGCCCATCGGCCTCTACCAAGGTTGTCGTTATTTCGATGGTCCTGGAGACTCGATACCGTTCCGAACTCATCGCGAGCATGTCAGCGCGTCCCTATCACTCGGTTGGAGCTGATACCCGATGCAGGTTGGTCACAACACCCGAGAATGACGTGCGACTGTGAGCGCGGACGCGCTCAATGATCGCCCATCGTTCGACGGCGCCGTCGACGCCATGCCGTTTTCTAGCGGCGCGACCCGCATGCAAGGACGACGCCGTGTCCAGCGGCGAGTTCCAGTGGGGTCCGATCGGGAGGGAAGTTCGTCTGTCGCTGGTCAACCTCGCCGACGCCCCTAAGCAGGGCGATGAGGGCGCGCCGAAGAAGCGGAATTGATCTTCGAGGCCGAGTTCGTCGACGGGCTCAAGGACGTCCACGTCGGCGACGCCATCGGCGCCGTTGACCTGGCTCGATCGTGCCCCTCGTGATGGTGCTGGTTGTACACCCTCGCGGACCATCTGCACCCGGCCGCAGCAGGGCGTGCTTCAGTACGAGGTCGGCTCGATCGTCCGAATCCCATCGGACTTCACCGCGGTCCACGGCCACGTCGATCGACGGATCGACGTTTGACCGTCACCGATCTCGAGGCGCTCGACGGTACGCCGATCATTGACGTCAAGCCCCCCCACACTTCGGACCGGTCGGCGATCGGTGAGTCTATTCCGCGAGCCGAACTGAGAGCCTATCCGAGGCCGACTGGCCGCGTCCGGCCTGTGGGTTGCTGGCGTCTGTTCAGGTCGTCCCACGACGGCGGCGGCTCGGAGGCTTGCGATGAGATCTGCGGATACAGTCACTGCTCGCGAGCAGGCACAAACTCCAAAGTGAGCGAGGGCGACGCTCCGCGATTGGACTCGCGGGGGCGTGCGCTGCCAGGGCTCCGGCCGTCCGCATCGGCGATCACGAGGGTAGTGGTCGAGTCCTGAACATCGCATCGCGGACGGTCGAAGCGATAGGAGATGCTCTGTGGGGTCGCTCACCGACGACGACCCAACTGCTTGATGCCCTCTCTTCGGCACCTCGTCCAGCGACGTGCCATAGAAGCCGCTGCAGGCGCGCCTCGTAGAGCAATCCGCGTCCGCCGTCCATCGGCTTCAGCTCGGGGACGATGTCCGTTGCTCCAGCAGTGCGGTGGATCTAGGACCGCGATGGCTTGCCCGTCGGGCGACTCGAACTAAATCGAAACGCACCTCCAGCCCGGGGGAAAGCGTCGAGCCACGTCGGCGATGTTGGATACCTGGGATCGACGAGATCGGTGTTGAAGCCCATCTTCGAGGTAGACGACCGCCAGCCTCCGCATCGGCCAGCGGCGCACCAGCACCGCTGGACGGGCCGGGATGATCGGCCTGGAATGTCCGACAGTATCAAGGACCGGCGTGGTCGAACATGACGACCCGGCGAGCGCGGTATCATTCTGCAATGTCGACGACCGGACTAACCGCGGTCGTGGCCGGTGCTCAACGGGAAACTCAGAGGTCTCGCCTGGAACCCATATCGACGGCCGTTCGCGTGTGTTCGATGTTTCGTTCCCGCAGACTGGTCATGGGACAGTTACTTTGTATCTTATCGCTCCTGACGCAACGATCGTCCTGCGCTTGTCCGAGGGCATGATCGCCCGATGCGCGTCGTCATCACCGTAGGTAGATCAACTTGCCTGGGCGTGCGTCTGCTGTTCGACGGCTCCGTCATGGAAAACGTGCATGTCGGCGTGCAGCTTCGGCGCGACCCAGGCGAAGTCCGTGTTCGTGCAGACGAAACCCGGGCCCGATTTGGGAACTGGATGTCGCGCTGGTCCGACATCGACGGTTCCTTCGACCTCCGTGCACCAGCTGTCCAGGAAAACGAGGCCGTAGCGTTCATCGATCCGACGCTGGGCTCGACTCGATGCTCGCCCACGGGCTTCCAGCACGTTCCGGCGGCTCAAAACGACGTCATCGAATCGAACCGGAACTCATCGAGTCGGCGACACAGGCCGATGGAATGCAACTGAAGTTGACCCCACCGATGACTGTGGTGGCGCCAATGCGGCGCGCTCGTGTTGACTCACCGGCCATTGTGTGGTCGATCCGCTGAGCCTGACGCAAGCACGGTATTGCACGGCGAACAAGGAACGTTGGTTATACCCACACCGCCCGCAAGGCCTGTTCGTCAGCGGCGGAGATCCTGCCGGGCGATGCCGCGGCGGATGTCGAGCAGATGGTGCTCGGCGTCGTGGAGTGCGTGTCGGATGACGGCGGTGGTGTTGATCACCGCTCATCGACGTAGACGGCGGTCGCAGCCTGCTCGTCGGGTGTGAGCGACTCGGCGAACGCCGCCATCGACCTGGCCGCGGCACCAAGCGACTCGAGCGTTTCAGCGACGTCGAATCGCCCGCAATCGTGCGTGTCGTGCTCGAAGACACCCGGGAGTGAGTCCTCCGGCAGCTCGCCCCAGTCAGGCGAGCGGCCCGCTGCGAACAGACGGGCAGCCCATTCGATGCCGACGATGGCTGAGACCACGTGCTGCGCGTACTCCACGGCGCACCACGTGTCGGGTTCGGGGCGCGCTCGAAGCCGCTCCTCATCCTGTGACATCACATCGGACCATCGGTCGGGGAGAGTGCGGATTCGAGCGACGGCGGCGGACAGGTCGAGCGTGCCGCCGTGGAACCCGCACTCGTCACAGATCTCGTGGAAGTCGCTGCCAACGGAAAGGATCTTGTACATGCCGCGAGTTTGGCTCGGTGCTTCGAGGGCCGAGTTCGCTCGCGTCGCGTCCTGATTCGAAGGTCCTGTGAGCGGTGAGCGCTGGCTACACGCTCATGCGTCGGGTTCGGAACCGAGTCGAGGTCTGGCTGACACATCCGAGCACCGAGAGGCCTCCAGTTGTTGAGGCCTGCGTCACCGCGGATCTGGATCGCGAACCGCCAGTTGCCGTTGGTGTGTACGAAGGTTGACGAATCGCCGTCCGTCAAGCTCGAATCCAACCGGTCAGCGGGACGAAGTCGTAGTCGAGGGGCGTGCGAGGATCGGTGCGTGCTCTTCGTTGAACTCGATGATCACCTCGAGTAATGCGTCATCAGCAGTTCGGCCGGGCGTCCGAGGCGCGACCGAGTCGGCGTAGTCCCAGAATGCTTCGCCGACATCGTCGCAATCGAGTGTCTGCGGATCGTCGCGATGAGGCGCGTCCGCTCAGCGGTGGTCACCGGACGACGTTCGATCACCAGCCCTGCGGGATCGGTGGGATTCCTCGGTGACCGAGGCGACCTGGTTCCGATGTGATCTGTCAGGGCCTGATAAGCAGGCGGCCAGCAAGAAGCGTGACCAAGCCAAGAAACTCGCCGTTCCCCGCCTCATCAGTTCACCCTGAGGTTCGGCCCGCTGACGATCCTCCGGGCGGCGGATGCGGTCGCCGGCGTGGTGCGACCGCACGGCCGGTCCACCGCACGCACAATCTTCGACGAACGCGCTGCTCTGGCCTCGCAGATCGCCACCGCACGAACGTGCGCGATGGACTCGCTCAGTCACCGCTTCCGCCGCTACCCGTGGCCATTCTGGTGACCAAGGCCGCGTCGCCGCAGCATGGACAGCTCTCTGGGTGCCACAGCACGCGTACTACGACGACCGCTACGGTGATTACCCGAAAGCGTCGAGCGGCGTGAGACACAGGGGGTGCCTCAGTGGATGTTCAGCGAACGGGGCGAATCTTCGGCTGGTTGTTCATCGGCACATTCGTCACGAGCATCCCGGCACGGTTGCTGTTCGTGAACGGACTGGGCGCGAGCTGGAGCGACATGCGCTTCGTCCCTGGGGACACTTCCATCAACAGCCTCAAGCTCGGTGCGGTCCTCGAGTTCGACTGATCGTGACCCAAATCGGGACCGCTGTCGTCATCTATCCACTCGTCAGACGGTAAAGCGAAACCGCTCGCTCGGATACGTCGAGCCGCTCGCACCATGGAGTCGGTCTTCGCTGCGATCGGCATCATCAGCATCATGTCAGTTGTGAGCGTGGCGGAGGCGTTGGCGTCAGGTACTGGTGCCGACGCGCAGCACTCGCCGTTCAAGGCGATTCGCTGGTGAATACCTATGACCGGGCGTTCCAGTGGGGACCCGGACTCGTTGCGGGGATCGGGAACGGCTTGATGCTGGGCTATTTGATGCACCGATCGGCACTGGTGCCGCCTCGCTTGGCGCTGCTGGGTCTCATTGGTGGCCCGCTGCTGATCCTTTCCTTCGTGCTGAAGCTGTGCGACGTGGACGACGACGGTTCAGCACTTGCCGGCCTGTTCAGCACTGCCGGAGGCCGGCGTGGGAGGCGGATTCGCTCGACATCTGTCGCGCGTGGAAGGGATTCAGGCCGGACAGCACGGAATCGCCGGACCACAAATGGCAATTGGCTGACCGAGGTCGCCGCGCCCGACTGTCCGGACGAGGTGCCGAGAAGAGCTCCGAAGTCGCCGCTGCGCGACAATCTCGTCGTGCTACGCCTCGGTGATCGGGTTGGGTGCTACGACGTGCATCGTGCCGCCGACTCTGGGCTGACGTGTTGGGCTACGAAGTCGTCACGTTTCCGGCTCGAGGTGACGACTTCACGATCCTGGTTCCGCCAGACCGCGTCGGAACACGGGTCCGCTGTGCATCGGTCGGTCACTTCGATCGAGGAGCGGCCGCGGGTCGATCTCGATCTCGTCGTCGACAGCCCGTCCGAGCAGACATCCGAGGTCGACAGGCTTGTGGAGCTCGGTGCAACTCGTGTGCCGTGGGACTACTCCACCGATGGTGATTTCGTGGTGTTGGCCGACATCGAAGGCAACCGATTCTGCGTCGTCGACGCCAGTTACGGCTGACGCCTCGCGACCGATCGGGCGCTATGTGCTACCGGACGGCGGGAGCGCAACAGGCGTCGCCCTTCCATGCCTCGCGGCCTTCGTGCACGGCGACGGCGGCGATGATGAGTCCGGCGATCGGGTCAGCCCATGACCACCCGAACAGACTGTTGACAACGAGTCCGACCAGCAGCACCGCCGAGAGGTACGTGCACAGCAGGGTCTGCTTCGAGTCGGCGACGGCGGTGGATGAGCCGAGTTCGCGACCCGCCTTGCGTTGCGCGAAGGAGAGGAACGGCATCACGAGCAACGACACCGATGCAAGCATGATGCCGATTGTGGAGTGGTCGACTTCGCCGGATCCGAGGAGTGAGCGGATCGACTCGAACGTGACGTATCCGGCGAGCGCGAAGAACGAGTAGGCGATGACACGCAGGGCGAATGTTCGCGTGTTTCGGGATTGGGGGCCGAGAACTGCCAGGCGACGATCGCGGCGGAGCTGACTTCGATCATCGAGTCGAGTCCGAAGCCGATCAGTGCGGTCGATCCTGCGATGGTCCCGGCCGAGATGGCGATGATGCCCTCGATCACGTTGTAGGTGATCGTGGCGGCGACGAGCAGCCGCACGCGGCGAGTCAACGAACGGCGACGCTCCACCGTCGGACCGTGAGACCGCGGCGGCCTCGGCTGCGCAGCAGTCGTCGGCGCAGTCGTCCATGATCGGCAGGCGCGGCGAGGTCGGTTCGATGGACATCAGCAGCATCCGTCGTGTACGGCGTTGGGGCACACCGTCGGGTCGGCGGTGAGTCGGAGGCCGAGGAGGTCGCGCAGCACCTTGCCGAGTCGCGGGTCGGTGAGTTCGTAGCGGACCCGTCGGCCTTCTGGACGGGCGGTGACGATTCCGCACCCGCGCAGACAGGTCAGATGATTCGACACGTTGGCGTGGGTCAGTCCGAGTTCGTCGGCGAGTTCGGACGGATACCCGGCCCATCGATCAATGCGACGAGCAGCCGTCGACGCGAGTCATCGGCGAGTGCAGTCCCGATGCGAGCGAGGACGTCGAGGTCGGGTGCGGACGCGGTCGGCACGACAGCAACGGTACAGCGAACGCTGAACCATCACAAGCGCGCCCGCCCCGAATGCCCGGTCCGGCGCTTTACGAATGTCGTTCACGAGCGCAGATTGCGCGAGCGCCGAGCAGAACCGTGCGGAATATTCGACGACGATTCAGTCCGCGAATGGTCAAGGAGAGCCGCCCGGTACTCGTGTCCTTCGCGTACATCGGCGTCACGCCAGGGTGCGTACGATGCGGAGGCGCACCGGATCGGCCGGTGTGTCGCGAGGGAGGGATCGTCGTGCTTCTTCAGGCGATCGGCGCCGGACTGCCTGCCGCGTTGGCGATCGCTCTCAGCCCGTTCCCCGTGATCGGTGTCGTGCTGATCCTGGCCGGGCCGCATGGTCGTCGTGAACGGTCCGCTGTTCGCCGCCGGTTGGCTCGTCGGCCTCTCAGTGGTCACCGTGCTTGTCGTGGTCGTGTTCGGCGGCGCCGACGATCCCGACAGCACCTCGTCGGCGATCGCGGACTGGGGGCGCGTCCTCGTGGAGCGACCCTCATCATCCTGGGGGTACGCAAGTGGCGGGCTCGGCCCCGGTCCTGGTGATGGAAGTCGCCGCACCGACCTGGATGGCATCACTCGACTCGGCGACGCCCGGGAAGGCACTGGTTCTGGGCGCATTGTTGTCGGGCGCCAACCCCAAGAACTTCGTGCTCGCCGCGGCCAGCCGCCACATCCATGGTTGAAGCCAGGGCGTATGGCACCGATCTCGTCGTGGCCGTGGTCGTGTTCGTGCTCGTGGCTCGTTCACCGTGGTTGGTGCGGTCGTGCTCGATCTGGTCGGCGGGCGACGGGGCGAGGCCTTGCTCGACGGTGCGCAACTTCATGGTGGCGAACAGCGCGGTGATCACGGTGTTCATCCTGCTGATCCTCGGCGCCAAGGTGCTCGGCGACGGGCTCATCGGACTCGGCCGTTGAGGGAGACGACCCCTTCAAGATCCGGTGCGTAGGCTCGGAGTCGTGACGAGTGAGGGCCCGTCGCCAGTGGGGCTGATCGCGGTCGACGAGGTGGTGCTCGAACAGCTGGTGCAAGCCGCGGTCCCGGACGCCTCTGCCGATGAGGTAACCCCACCACTCGGCGCTGGTTCAGAATGGACGCCTGCCAGGGTCGCGTGGCTCGAGACGTTCCACCGCGACCGATGTGTGGGCTTCAGCGGAGCGGCCGCTGAGACCACGTGGGCTGTCGTGGTCGCTGACATCGTTGTGGGCTCAGTGCGTCTGAAGTGCACCGACGAGCAGGGCGTCTTGGAGACGGGCGTCTGGCTGACTCGCAGCAGCCGTGGGCGGGGCGTCGCCGTCGCTGCCATGGCGGGCGGTGCTGCGGACGGCGGCCGCGTTGGGCGCTCAGGGGGTATGCTGCCGACACCACCACGGGCAACACCAGCGCCCTGGGCGTGCTGCGCCGCCTCGGTTTCGACCTCGAGCCCACCGACGGCGACTGCGTCCGAGCGCTGCTCCTGTTCGATCGGAACGTATGCAACGGCCGCGGTACTTCGCAGACGGACCACTAGCGCAGAAACGGCCGATATCAACGGACATCTCCGAGGCCGCGAGACGCGCTGTAAGGTGCGCTCGTGCGAGTGGCGTCGACCAGGGTGCGCATGGCTGGTCGATGGTGAGGTCGACGGAATCGGCGGTCGCTGGGCGTGCCGGGCCGTCGTGGCTGGTGCGGGCGGTGCCCGGATTGATCCTCGGGTGCGGCTTGATTGCGATGGCGGCGGCGATGCTGCTGGCCGCTCGCAGCGGCGTGAACCCGCCGCGTATCGAAGGAGGTGTCGATCGGACCGTTCGAGGTGGTGCTGGTGTACTCGACACCGACGCCGATGCTGGTGGTCGCCGGGCTCGTCACCGCGCTGGCGTTGGTGGTGCTCGTGTTCGGCCTGGATGCGTGGGCGGCGAAGCGCGTCACTCGATCCGGCTCGTCGTCCCGGCGATGTGGTGGCGCGACCGTTGCGCGCCGAGGCGACAATCACTCGGCCGTCGGGACGAGTCTCGGTGACCGCGCTGATCCCGGCCCGCAACGAAGCACTCCACATCGCGGCCACGCTGGAATCGCTGCGTCGTCAGACCGTGCCTCCCGCAGCGGTGTGGGTGATCGCCGACAACTGCACCGACGACACGGCCGACGTCGCCCGCGCCCACGGCGCCGACGTGTACACGACGGTCGACAATCATCATCGCAAGGCGGGCGGGCTCAACCAGCTGCTGGCCCGGTTGCTGCCCACGCTGGGCCCGTTGGACGCCGTGTTGGTGATGGACGCCGACACCGTCATGGTCGACGACTTCCTCGAGCGGGCCGTGGCCGAGTTCGACGCGCTACCGGACCTCGATGCCGTCGGCGGAGTGTTCGTCGGTGACGACTCACCCGGACTCCTCGCTCAGCTGCAGCGCAACGAATACCTCCGCTACGGACGCGACATCTCCCGACGCCAAGGCCGGGTGTTCGTGTTGACCGGCACGGCGTCGCTGTTTCGTGCCGACGCCTTGGCTGCCGTCGCTGCCGCCCGGGGATCGGTGCTGCCCGGCGCATCCCGGCGACGTCTACGACACGTACTCGCTCACCGAAGACAACGAACTGACGCTCGCCTTGAAGACGCTCGGCGCCCGCATGGTCTCACCCCGAGGCTGTCGGGTGCGCACCGAACTGATGCCGACCTGGCGCGACCTGTGGCATCAACGGCAACGCTGGCAGCGGGGCGCGCTCGAGAACATCGGCATGTACGGGATGTCTTCGGCGACCGCCCGATACTGGACCCAACAATTCGCCCTCGGCTACGGCGTCCTCGCCCTCGCCGCCTACCTGGCGCTCACCGTGTTGTCCTACTTCGCCTTCGGTGTGTTCACCGTCGTCGTCTTCTGGGCGCTCGTCGGCGCCCTGTTCGCCGTGGAACGCACCGTCACCGTGTGGCCCGGCGGCTGGCGCGCACGTCTGCTCGCCGCGCCGCTGCTGATCGAACTCGTCTACGCCATCTTCTTGCAGCTCGTCTACGTCAAGTCACTCATCGACATCGCCCTCGGCCGCTCCAAACACTGGAACGCCGCCACCGTCAGGGCTCCATCCCCATGAGCGTCCTGGCCGCGTCAGAGCCTCGCCAGCAACCGCTGGTTCGTGCTGCTCGTCGTCTTCGTCGGCTTCAACACCGTCGTCTACGCCGCACTCGCCTTCGGCAAACTGTGGCCCCGCCGACGCCGCTGATCCTCTGGCGATGGGGAGCTCAGGCGATGACGTTCGCGGGGTTTGTCGTTCGGGGCGCCCGCTCGAGGCCGGCGAAGGGGCGAACGGCTGTCACCCTCTGTAACGAATCGTGACACCGAAACGATGTAGTGGACGCTGTGTCATCCACAGCCTGAGATGACTCGACCGCACATGGGCCGGGGGCCTGCGGCCCTGTGCGGACGTGAGGCCCCCGACGCCATGGCTCGACGCGAGGAGTTCGACACACGATGGACACCCAACTGCCGACACGGCCACTGCCCCTGCAGTTGGACGATCGCCGCCCGCGACACACCACCATCACACCGCACCCTCGGCCGTCGATGCCGGCCCCGGCCCCCGAGCCGGCATGGACCCGTGTCCGGTTGTACTCGACGATCCTCGCGCCGCTAGCCATGGGTGTGCTCGCGTTGACTCGCTTTCTGTGAGTGCCTCGGCGCGTCAAGGCGCGTCGACCGCGTCGGCGTCGAGCAGGCCGAGGCGCGTTGCCGGTCGACTCGACGCGGGCAGGTCAGCCCCGCAAAGGAGGCACCCAGCGTCCGGCTCGCGGCAGATCAAGAAGCCGTCATGATTCCCCGAGGATCCGGGCACCTCGACACTCTCGGCCTACTGTTCGGCCGTGCATCCGTGGCAGGACCCGTCGACGACGATCCTCGCCCCTGTCCGGCTCATCGTTGACCTGACGTACTGCGTCGTCGGTACCTACAAGGCATTTCGTGGGCTGGACGCCGCCCACGAGACGTCGAGCATCTCGCCAGGGAATGGGTGGGATCACCCGGACGAGGTGATGGCACCACGATACCGGTTGCGCGAGTATCGATCCGAGTCAGTCCATCGAAACGAATCTGGAGAGAGCGCGTGAACACGAGATTCATGATTCGCAAGGTTCCGTCGATCGTGGCCGTCGTGGCTCTGACGCTGATGGCGTCGGCGTGCAGCGACGACGACGATGCAGCGACGTCCGAGGAGAGCGCCACGGACGCGCCCGAGGAGACCGAGCCGGGGGATCCGGTTGCTGCTGCTGAGGCGCGGGTGGAGGCAGCGGAGGCCGGGGTTGCCGACGCCCAGGAGGCGTTGACCGCGGCTGGTGACGAATTCTGTGTGAACGCCGAGGGCTACGTCGAGGCGTTGGACCGGTACGGCAAGTTGTTCACCGACGAGGCGGCGACGGTCGGCGATGTGACGACGGGTGGCGCCGATCTGGTCGAGCCGCGCGAGACGGTGGCAACATCCGCTGACGCGTTCTTCGCCGCGAGGGATGCGCTGGCGGTGGCCGGACAGGAGCTCGTCGAGGCCCAGGCGGCGTTGGCGGAGGCGATCGCGACTGCGTCGAGCGTGCCGACCAGCTCGACGACCCCGGAGACGACGACCACCACCACGATCGTGCCGGAGGCGACGGTCGAGCGGGTCCAGCAAGCCGAAGAAGATCTGGCCGAGACTGGCGAAGGGATCACCGAGGACACGCCGCTGGCGGAGGCGACGGCCGAGTACAACTCGGCGGCGTTCGCCTTGCAGATCGCCTGGATGCGACTGCTCGCCGATGCCGGCTGCCTGAGCGATGAGCAGCTGGCCGAGGCGGTCGAGTTGGTGACCGCCTACACGATCACGTTGCAGACCGAGTTGCAGCAGGTCGGCCTCTACACAGGAGCGATCGACGGGATCTACGGCCCGGAGACGGTCGCCGCCGTCAAGCAGCTGCAGGCCGACAGCGATCTCCCCGAGACCGGGTTCGTCGACCGGGCGACCGCCGTGGCGTTGGATGCGTTGCTGGCCGAGCTCGGGCTGCAGACCACGGCGGCACAGATGACGCACACCGCATCGGTGCAGACCGTGCTCACCCTGACCGGATACTGGACGGGCCCGATCGACGGTGTCTGGACCGATGAGCTGACCGCCGCGCTGCAGGCGTTCCAAACCGCGCTCGGCGTCGAGCCCACCGGCGAGGTCGATGCCGCCACACTGGCCGCCTTCGAACAGGCGCTCGCCAATCGCGGAACGCACACCGGACACGACCGTCCCCCCGACGGCTCCTCCGGCGACCAGTCCCCCGGCCACGGCGCCGGCAACCACCACACCTGCCCCTGAACCGGGTGGTGAGGCGACCGTCGCCGTCGCTGACACCGAGCTCGGCCAGGTCATCACTGCCGCCAATGGCATGACCGTCTATCTGTTCGCACCAGACGAGCAGGGTGCCCCCACCTGTACCGACGCCTGCGCCGAGACGTGGGAGCCCTTGACGGTCGAGGACGCCGGTCAGGTCACCGGCGGCGACGGCGTCGACGCATCATTGCTCGGTACCGTCGACCACCCGGCAGGCACCCAGGTGACGTACAACGGCTGGCCGCTGTACTTCTTCGCCGGCGACTCGGCCCCGGGCGACACCAACGGTCAGGGCCAGGGCGGCGTGTGGTTCGTGCTCGATCCGACCGGCAACCCGATCGGCAACGACTGACGGCGACCAGTCGCCGGCGGCGGTCCTGAGTCGCTCGAGATCTCCAGAGCTGGGCGACTTGGGCCGCCGTAAACATCCAGCGTTCGCACGCAATAGCGTCGTTATGGATACGTTATGGCCTCGTGTCGGGCGAGGTCTTGGTCTGGGGTGCTCGGATCTTCCTGCTGGCGATGCTGACGTTCGCAGTGATCCTGACGCTGGTGTGGCGTCGGTCGTACCGGCGCCGTCACCCACCCAATCGTCTTTGCCCATGGCGACCAGGACGTCGTTCCCCTGCCCGCGTTCCCGTGGTCGCCTCCATCACCGTGGCCGTCTCCGACGACGCACGCGGCGGTCCCGGATGACACGTCGCCGGACGAGTGACGCCCGTGACACACGTCCGACCCGGTCTCGCCGCGTTTGTGCGTGCGCTCGACGGGGTAGGAATGGCGTAACCACTCGAGTTCTCCGAGGCCGGTGAACCGAGTGTGAGATGTCCATCGCACCGTCCGCCCTTATGCGATGGGCATCTCTGGTTTTCCGTTCGGCCGTGGCCCACGAGGATCGCCCGAGCTACGACTCCGTTGCCACGTTCGAGGCCGCGTCCGGTTCGGCGACCGGCGCCAGCTCGTCCTCGAGCAGCGGGCTGATCGTTCGCACGAACTGACTGCCCCTCGTCTCGGGACCACGAACGAAGTCGATCACGTGCTTGCGGTCGAGCAGCCGCAACACCAGCTCGACGACGAACTCCGACTGACCGGTGCGAGCCGCGAGCTCGTCGACGCGCCTGATCTTGCTGTAGACGAGCACCGCCGACACGTCGACGTAGCTGCGTTCGAGGTCGTGGTCGGAGACGATCAGGTAGGCGATCAGCCCTGACAGCGTCATGTGGATCTGCTGGATGCGCATGCCCTGCCGGCGGAACAGCACCAAGCCCTCGCGCCCGAGCCTGACGACCTCCTTGAGCATCGACCCGTGGTCGAGTCCGAGCGTCTCTCTCACGGATCTCACCTGCTCGGCCGAGAACACGTCGCTCTCGGAGCTCAGCGCTCGCCTGCCGAGCTCGAACAGCAAGGCGTTGGCGGTCGGTGTGAGCCCGCTGAGGAGCCGGTCATCACGAAATCGGGGCGGCACGCTTTCCGGCGGAGCCAGCTGACGATTGAAGATTCCAGCCAGGATGTGCTCGTACTCGGCGTCGTACGACGTCGGATCGGGGATCGCCTGCCACACGGTTGCCTTGAGGGGAATCGGCACGGCGACATGGTCGAGCAGCACCGGCAGCAGACGGCAGGCGTTGTCGATCTCGCGCACGGTCGCCGTGCTGAGCTCGTCGCGAACCCACCGGGATTCGACGCTGTATCGCGACAGGACCGGCACGACGACATCGGCCGCCTCGAGCCGCTCGCCGGCGATCCGCTCGACCAGGCTCTCACCGGGGGTGAGCACCCAATCCAAACGCCCGGTATCGAGGCCGTCGGCGCGGAGGCGCGCGTCGAACGCTCGAACGAAGCGATCCTCGTCGGCCACGACGTGGCCCACGAACACGCGCGGAATCACGTCGTCGTCGTGCTGCGACCTCGAGGTCACGATTCCCCCATATGAACTACATGCACTTTCGGCTTCTTCCCCGGGCGCAGCATATGGAATTTCGGAGAGCATTGCTTGCACTCGTTATCGCAGGTCAAATACCACCCGAGCGGTGGCCGGAAACACTGGCCGTCAAGGTATCGGCAAGTGAGACAGCACACGTTTGAGTGAGACGACTGTGCGGGTACTGCGACCGATGTGAGGTTGCGTGCCTCATCTTCAAACAGGAGGACCACACATGTATGCAGGACTGGGAATCATCTTGCTCGTCGCTGGCGCGATCGTCACTTTTGCCATCGACCGCGAGGCGGAGGGCTTCGATCTCCATGCCCTCGGCTACATCCTCATGGCCGGCGGCGCCTTGGCGCTGCTCGTTGCTCTGATCCAGGGGCTGGGGTGGATGTCATCGAAAAACGTCCACGCCCACACCGAGCGCCACGTCTCCAGCGATGGAGGGCATTACGTCGAGGATTCTCAGGTCTCCTGAGCATCGCTCGCCGGCACGTCGGTGTCGGCGAGCACCAGCGCCAGCAGCAGCCAGGCGGCGTGCGGCATCCATTGCTCGCCCCACCGCCAGCTCTGTTCCCGCTGGCTCGCAGCCGGCATCGGACGGAAGGCGATGTCGGCCTCGTCGTCGAGGCCCGAGGTGATGCCGTTGCACACGCCGCCTGGTGCGTTGTGGAACCCGGGCTCGTACGGCGGATTGTTGCGGCCGTGACCCTGGAGCATGCACACGTCGAACGGGTTGGCGCCGAGAATCCAGCTGATCCAGGGGGCCGCGGCGTCGGCGGCTGAGTGCCGACGCCCAGGGCCAGCGCCGCCAGTGAGGCGAGACGCGCGTTCTCGCCCTGCCACCAGTATCCCGACTCGTTCTCGTGCGGGTAGAACCATTGGACCTGTGCTGGCGTGGCTTCTCGCCGAACCCAGTGCGGCGGGTAGCGGAACGGATTGTTCGACGACGTGCCGAGCGCGACCTGGGCATTGATGAGCTCGGATGCGAGATCGGCCGCGGCGGCACTCTGCGCGGCGTCGGGGCGGAGCTCGGCGAATCGCAGCAGCGCCAGGCCCGGTAGGCCTTCGTCACTGGCGTGGAACCACGATCGATCGGCGTCGTCAGCGACCAGCCACACGTGACCGTCGGTCTCACGGCGCCGTGACAGCAGGCGTTCGACGCGATGCGCGAGCTCGCTCGTCACGCTGTCGGGCGCCGCCCCACCGTCGAACGCCGCCGCCAGTTCCGCCGCCGCCAAGAGGGCGCACGTGTCGTCGATGATGTTCTCGCGACCGTCGTCGAGGTACGCCAATCCGTGGAGCCGCAAGTGCTCGAAACCACGCAGCGCGGCCTGCCGGTACTCGTCGGCCGGCCGTTCGGTGCCGTCGCCGAGCGTGGATGCGATCGCCAGCGCCGCAGCAGCCATGCCACCGCCCTGGCGCCAGCCCGCCTGGTAGTCGTCGCCCTTGTGTCCGAGCTGTGTGCGATACGAGCACAGCTCGCGTTGCTGGGGATCCTTCGACCAGGCGTCGAACAGCGTCGTGTACCAGAACCCCGCCCCGTCCTGCATGCGCAGCAACCACTCGGCGCCGTGGAGCGCCTCGTCCCGGATCCGTTCCAGGAGCAGGGCCGGCGCCCCGCGCTGGGAGTAGATGTGCCAGACACGCGCCAGCACCCACACCACCAGCGGCGTCTGCTGGGGGTTCATGAAATTCGCATACGAGAGATGACTCAAGTACTTGCTGTAGTCCCCGGAGGCGTCGTACCAGCCGCCGTGCACGTCGCGCACGGCACCGTCGCCGACACGTGGCGCCGAGCGATCAGCGGCGTCCCACACACCGGAGCACCGCTGACCCTTGATGTAGTGGACGATGTCGGAGACGAGTTGGTCGCCATGCGCTCGTTCGGCGACCGTGAAGCCCTCGCTCTGCCCCGAGCGTCCACCCACCCGCCAGTGCAGGGCGTACCGCCCGGGGACGGAAATTCCGCTCGACCGCAACCGACCACCACGGCCCGCACGACCATCCGTCGACGTACCCGGCGAATTGCGGCGCCGGTTCGGCGATCGCGTCGCCCGACGGCAGGCGCACAACGGCCAGCGCCTCCCAAACCGTGTCGGCCGGCGCTTCCACGAGGAGACGGATGGGCGTATCCGGCTCGTAACCGACGTGATCGAAGATGACCTGCACGCCGCGATCCTCGCGCCCGGGTGTCGGCGCGACCCGAATCGGTCAGATGCGGACGGGTTGTTCGTTGAAGCTGTGGAGCAACGGCCCGAACTTGCCCATGGCGACCCGGCACACACTGGCCTGCGCGAGGTGGCAGTGGAACATGATCTCGAGCGATGTGTTGAGCGCCCACGCCACGGCGGCCTTGATCGGCGACACGTGGCTGACGACGACGATGTCCTCGCGTGGCGATCCGTGCCGCGAGCTCCTCGCACGCCGACCGGACCCTGGCGTCGAGGGCGCCGAAGCTCTCGCCGCCCTTGGTGGCGATACATCGCGTTGGTCCGCCACGACTGCCACACCTCGGGCGGCACCTCGTCAGCCGGCACACCCTCGTACTCGCCGTAGGCCAGCTCGATCCAGCGGTCGTCGATCGCGACCGGCCGCCCGAAGCACTCGGCGGTCTCCTGGGCACGCACCAACGAGCTCGAGATCACGGTGTCGACCGGGCCGACCAACGCCGCGATGGCGGCCGCCTGCTTGCGCCCGATCTCGTCGAGCGGCGGGTCGAGCCGACCCTGCAGCAACCCGCCGGCGTTGGCCGCCGTGCGGCCGTGGCGGACCAGGTAGAGCACGCGCTCAGTGAACCACAGATCGAGCTGACGCAGCGTCGGCAACCGCGAGGCTAGCGCCGGTACGCCAGAACGTGCGGCGCTCGGCTCGGTCGCGCGAGGTCGGCGCGGCGTGACGACCCACCAGCACAGCCCGATCCCGATCAGCTTCGAGCAGCACGTTCCACCACCCGCGAGCCGACACCGGGTGCGCGGCGTCGTCGAACGACCGAGCCCGACCGAACGGCCACCAGAACACCTGCGGCGTTCGTCCACGCCCCGGTGAACACGAGGTGCAGCAGCGTGCCGACCGGCAGACCCGAGCAGCGTCCGCCGGATCGGCGAGCGGCCGGCGTCGCCAGCATCAGCACGACCAGCAAGCACCACGCTGAACGTGACGCTGTGCAGCACTCGCGCCCCGCCGAACACGGCGTCGACGACGGCCGGCAGCACCGAACCGACGATCAGCAGGCGGTAGTCGAACAGCGGATCGCGGAACACGAACCACACCGTCACGACCGCCGTGCCGATGAACCAGAAGAACACGATCAGAGCACGAGCATGCGGCCGCAATGCGGGCAGTCGGCGAGCTCGCCGCCGGCCGGCGTCGGCCCGCACCGTCGTCGATCTCGACCGCCGACAGGTCGAGGTGGCAGCCCTCGCACCGGTGACCGTTGAGCGCCGCCGCGGCGACCACGTGGATGCTCGCGCAACTCGTCGTAGCGCCGCAAGAGTCGTTCGTCGACCGCGGCACGCAGGCTCGTCATGGCGCGTCGGCGATGTCGGCCAGCTCGGCGTCGATGCTGCAGTGCCGGCGTCGCTCGCCGCGTCGTCGGCGAGAGCGACCGCGGTGTTGAGCGCCGCCTCGTCGCCGAGATGGGCCACCAGCTCGTCGTCGATCAGCGCCTGCTCCTCGAGCGCTCCGAGCTCGGCGTCGTCGAGGCCACTGCGTCGCTCGTTCAGCATGGCGATCTCGTGCATGCAACGCCTCGGCCTCGCGCGGAGCGATGACGGTCTTCAGCTGACGCTCGAGGCGTGCCCGGTGCAGGTCGATCTCGTGCGAGTCCGCTTCGGATCGGGCGATCGCCGCGTCGAGCTCGTCGAGCTGGCGCCGCAGCGCCATCGCGCCGGCAGTTCCCACTCGCGGTAGCGCGCCTCGGCTGGCGTCGACCTGCGGCCTGTTCGGGCAGATGCTGGCGCCGGTGCCGGAGCTGATCGGCGAGCGTGTCGGCGGCCTGGAGCTCGAGGATCGGATGGGTCACGCGGCTACCTACGGCGCAGCGCCCGCACAACGGCGTTGAGTGGCACCGACGGCAGCGGAGCGAGCGGGTCGAGCACATCGGGCGCGATGGTAGTGCCGGTCTCGGAGGGCGCCAGGATCGGCCTCGGCGGGAGCGTCGTCGGGGGTGGCTCCGGCTCGGTGACCTCCGGCACCGTGTTCGATGGTGCGATCGTCGTGGTCGGCGACGGTTCCGTGGCTGGCGGAGCGGTGGCCGGCGGGCTCGCGTGGCGGGCGGCGCCGCCGGCGACCGGAAACCCGCCGGATCGCCGGCGAGATCGTCAACGGGGGCGACCGTGCCCTCCTCCGCCGGCTCGGGTTCGGACGGCTCGTAGCCCGACCACCTCGAAGACGCACTCGTTGCCCGGGCAGGTAGAGCCGCGCCGGCGGGCGAGCGGGCGGACCGGGGCGCTCCCAGTCGGCGTCGAGCCGACCCGCTCGAGGCCGACGGTCTCCATGAAGGCACCCCAGATGCGGGCCGGGAACGTGCCGCCCTGCACCCGGTCGACGCCGGCCGCGGCGAACTCCGGCATGCCCGCCATCGGCGTGTACCGGTCGGGGTCGCGCACCATCACCGCCGTCGACAGGAACGGGGTGGCGCCGACGAAGAACGCCGTCCAGTTCTTCTCCTGCGTGCCGGTCTTGCCGAACGCCGGGCGGCGGCTGGCGAAATCGGCCAGTTCGCCGCGTGCGGTGCCGCTGGTGAGCACGCCCTTCATGACGTCGATCGCGCGTCAGCGCCACCTGCCGATCGAGCACCTGTGTGCCGGGATCGCTGTGGGTGTAGACCCGATCGCCGCGGGCATCGTCGATGTACTCGACGTAGTACGGCTGCATGTGCACGCCCTCGTTGGCGATCGTCTGGATTCCCGGCCGCCATGTCGAGCGTGCTCATCTCGTTGGCGCCGATCGAGAACGCACCGTGCGGCTAGATCGGCAGCCGCTCCTCGGCCGGCTGGCCCGGATAGAGGTACGGGCTCGACGCCATCCGGTACACCGTGTCGACCATGCGGTTGAGGCCCACGATCTGCGCCAACCGTGAGAAGGCGCAGTTGATCGAACGCACGGTGTGGCTGGCGCAGCGTGTCGAGCCCACCGTTGACACCGCCCGTGATCTGGAACTCCGGATTGGCGGGATCGCCCGGATTCGGCAGCGTGCACGGGTGGGTGCCGTCGATGCAGGTCGTCGGGGGTGGCGCCGGCCTGCAGCGCCGCCGCCAGGACGAACAGCTTGATGCTCGATCCGGTCTGGCTCGGCGCCAGCGCCAGGTTGACCTCGCGCTGACCGGCGACGAACCCCTTGCCACCCACCATCGCCCGGATCGCCCCGGTCTTGGTCTCGAGCGAGGTGACGGCGGCGTCGATGCCGAGCGTGTTGTCGGGCAGTTGGTTGCGCGCCTCTTCGGCCCGCGCCTGCACGAACGGGTCGAGCGTGGTGTGGATGCTCAGCCCGCCGCGGTACAGCCGCGTGTAGCGCTCCTCGTACGTGTCGCCGAGGATGTTGCTGCGGTTGAGCAGGTAGTCGCGCAGCGCCTCGCTGTAGTACGTGCGCTCGCTGACCCGCTCCGCCCGGCGCTGCACCCGCTCGGGCAGGACGAACGTGTCGATCGCCGCGTCGTAGTCGGCCTGCGTGACGAACCCGTCCTCGACGCAGCCGGTCGAGCACCTGGGTGAACCGGTTCCGGCTCTGCTCGGGATGGATGATCGGGTCGTAGCTGGACGGCGCTTGCACCAGCCCGGCCAGGAACGCCGCCTCGATGAACGTCAGGTCGCCGGCCTGCTTGCCGAAGTAGGTCTCGGCGGCGGCGCCGACGCCGTACGAGTTCTGCCCGAAGAACACGGTGTTGAGGTAGCGCTCGAGGATCTCGTCCTTGGTCTTGTGCTTCTCGAGCCGCACGGCGTAGGTCATCTGCAGCAGCTTGTAGCGACCGTCGCGTTCGAACCCGGCCATGTAGTCGTTCTTGACGACCTGCATCGTGATCGTCGAGGCGCCCTGCACCGGACCCTCGGAGGCGAAGTTCGACAGCGTCGCCCGGATCAGGCTGCGGACGTTGACGCCGTGGTGGACGTAGAACTCGCGGTCCTCGACGGCGAGGAAGGCGTGGATCACGTGCTGCGGGACGTCGCGCGAGGGCGATCGGCTGGCTGTTCTCGACCTCGAACACGCCGATCTCGTTGCCCTGCGCGTCGTACACGTACGAGCGCTGACGCCAGCTCGGCGAAGTCGGGAAGCTCGACCGGGGTCTCCTCGTGGGCGTTGGCGATCCGCCACATCCGCGGCGCCACGGCCACCGTGATCGCCGTGAGCAGCAGCGCTCCGGCGCCGATCACCAGCACCATCCGCAGCACCCAGCTCAGCCTCGACACAGTGAGTTCGACACTACCGACGCCCAGGTTCGTACCCGTGGCAGCCCCGGCATCGCGGTCTACCGTGGCGCGATGCCGTCCGACGACCCAGATGCCGATCCGACCGTTTCGGTTCGGCGTGCAGGCCAAGTCGGCGGCGACGCGGTGCCGAGTGGGTCGAGCTGGCTCGCAGGGTCGAGGGCTGCGGGCTACTCGACGCTCGACGATGCCCGACCACTTCGACGATCAGTTCGCGCCGGTGCCGGCGCTGCAGTGCGCCGCCGACGCCACCACGACGCTGCGGCTCGGCGCACTCGTCCACGACAACGACTACAAGCACCCGGTGGTGCTCGCCAAGGAACTGGCGACGATGGACGTGCTCTCCGACGGGCGGCGTGCAGATCGGCCTCGGCGCCGGATGGATGGCGACCGACTACGAGCAGTCGGGCATCCCGTACGACCCGCCCGGCGTCCGCATCGAGCCGCATGATCGAAGGCCTGTCGATCATCAGGTCGGCGCTCGGCCCGGAGCCGTTCTCGTTCACCGGCGAGCACTACACGATCACCGAACTACAACGGCCTCCCCAAGCCCGTCCAGTCGCCGCTGCCGGTGCTGATCGGTGGCGGCGGCCCGCGCGCTGCTCCGATTCGCCGCCCGCCAGGCCGACATCGTCGGCATCAACGCCACGCTGACGTCGGGCGCCATCGACCAGACGACCTTCGACTCGATGACGGCCGAGGCGGTCGACGAGAAGGTCGGCGATCGTCCACGACGCCGCCGCCGCCGCCGGCCGCCTCGACGCGATCGAGCTGAACGTCCGCGCCTTCATGGTGTTCGTCACCGACGACATCGACGCCGGCGCTGCAGACACTGGCCGACTTCACCGGGGCCCCGACCGAGATGATCGCGCGCTCGCCGTTCGCGCTCGTCGGGCCGCCGGCCAAGCTCGTCGACGACCTGCTCGAGCGCCGCCAGCGATGGGGCTTCAGCTACGTCATCGTCGGCCAGAACGACATCGAGGCGTTCGCCCCGGTGGTCGCCCGCCTGCGCCGGTACCTGACGCCGACGCGATCAGCGGCCGAGGTGACGGCCCTTCTCGACCACGACGATGCCGGCGTCGCTGATCGTGAACTTGCTGCCGTCGTCGTCGCGGTCGAGCCCGATCCGCGACCAATCGGGCACCACGACGTTCTTGTCGATGATGCAGTTCTTGAGCCGCGCCCCGGCGCCGATGTGGACGCCTTCCATGATGATCGAGTCGGTGACGTGGGCGTCGTGGTCGATGAACACGCTCGGGCTGATGATCGACCGCTCGACATGCGAGCCCGACACGATCGACCCCTGACAGAGCAGCGAGCCGTCGACGAACGAGGGCTCGCCGCCGACGCCGCGCGACACCTTCGCGGGCGGGAGCGCCTTCTGGTGCGTGTACACCGGCCACTGGTCGTTGTAGAGGTTGAACACCGGCACCGGTGCGATCAGGTCCATGTTGGCTTCGTAGTACGCGTCGATCGTCCCGACGTCGCGCCAGTAGCCGCGCTCGCGTTCGTCCTGCCCCGGCACGACGTTGGTCGAGAAGTCGTACACGTGAGCGACGCCCTGGCTGGTGAGGGCCGGGATCACGTCGCCGCCCATGTCGGTGAGCGGCTGCGTCTGGTCGGGCGTGACGATGTCGATCAGCGTCTGTGTGTCGAACACGTAGTTGCCCATGCTGGCGAGGCAGCGCGTGTCGTCGCCCGGCATCGTCGGCGGGTCGTCGGACTTCTCGTGGAACGCCACGGATCGTGCCGTCGGCGTCGGACTCGATCACTCCGAACTGCGACGCCTCGCGCTTCGAGCACCGGGATCGCCGCCACGGTGACGCCGGCGCCCTTGGCGATGTGCTGGTCGACCATCTGGCCCGGGTCCATGCGGTAGATGTGGTCGGCGCCGAACACGCACACGATGTCGGGGCGCTCGTCGTAGATCAGGTTGAGGTTCTGGTAGATCGCGTCGGCCGAGCCCTGGAACCACTGCGGGCCGCGTCGCATCTGAGCCGGCACCGGCGTCACGTAGTTGTCGAGCAACGTCGAGAAGCGCCACGTCTGGCTGATGTGGCGGTCGAGGCTGTGGCTCTTGTACTGCGTGAGCACCACGATCTTCAGGTAGCGCGGCGTTGGCGAAGTTGGAGAGGGCGAAGTCGATGATGCGGTAGCGTGCCGCCGAACGGCACCGCCGGCTTGGCCCGATCGTTGGTGAGCGGCAGCAGGCGCTTGCCTTCCCCGCCGGCCAGCACCATCACGAGCACCTTCGGTTCAGCCATCGACCCCGCAGGGTAGTCACGCGGACCGAGGCGCGTCGACGAACTGCGAGCACGACGGCGGATGAACTCCATGTGAAACGCGAACGGAGCGCCGCGCCAGGCAGCAGACTGGGGCGATGGGCGACGCTGCGACGCAACTGAGCCCGAATCCGGGGACGACATCCGCCTGCTCGGTCGCCTGATCGGCGACGTGCTGCGCGAGCAGGCGGGCGAGCACCGCGTTCGAGCTCGTCGAGCGGGTTCGCCAGCTGGCGGTCACCGAGCGCCGCGACGGCAACACCCGCTCGACGCCCTGACCGGCGAGCTCGCCGGCGCCGACCTCGAATCGACAGCTGCACCTCATCCGGGCCTTCGGGTGGCTCTCGCTGCTGGCCAACACCGCCGAGGACCTGCACCACGAGCGCCGCCGGCGCTACCACCGCGACGCCGGCAGCGGTTCGCAGGAGGGCAGCATCGCCGCCACCTTCGACCGCCTGCTCGCCAGCGGCGTCGCCCCTGACGCGATCGCCGCCGCAACTCGCGCGAGTTGTTCGTCTCGCCGGTGATCACCGCCCACCCGACCGAGGTCCGGCGCAAGACCGTGCTCGACCACGTCGACGCCGTCGCCGATCTGCTCCAGCGCCGCGCACGGCGCCGCCGGGAGCGCCAGCGAGCAGGCCGAGATCGACGCCCAGCTGCGGCTGGAGGTGCTGATGCTGTGGCAGACCGCCGAGGTGCGGCTGTCGAAGCTCCGCGTGCGGGACGAGATCAACGAGGCGCTGCGCTACTACCGACTCGAGCATCTTCGAGACCGTCCCCGAACTGCTCGCCGACCTCGACCGTCTGGCGCTGGGCAGGCTCGGCGAACCGATCCACAACCGGCGGGCGGTGTCGATGGGGTCGTGGATCGGGGGTGATCGTGACGGCAATCCGTACGTCACCGCCGACGTCCTGCGTCTGGCCGTCACGTCACAGGCCGACGACCGCGTTCGAGCATCACCTCACGGCGCTGCACGCCCTGTCGCGGGAGCTGTCGATGTCGGCCCGCCTGATCGATCCCACATCCGCGCTCGCGGTGCTGGCCGACGCGTCCGGCGACGACTCGCCGTTCCGCGCCGACGAGCCGTACCGGCGCGCCCTGCGCGGCATGCACGCCCGGCTGTGGACGACGGCCGCCGAGGTGCTCGGCCGAGGTACCCGGCCCGCCGCCTCACGCCGACCTGCCGGCGTACGCCTCGCCCGAGCGAGTTGATCGCCGACCTCGACATCGTGGCCGCCTCGCTGCAGCGCGCACGGCGCAGCGGCGCTGGCGGCCGCCCGTGTCGATGCCGCTGCGCCGGGCGCGTCGAGATCTTCCGAACCCACCTGTGCGGGCTCGACCTGCGTCAGAACTCCGACGTCCACGCCGAGGTGATCGGCGAGATGCTTGCGCGTCGCCGGCGTCGCCGACGACTACGAGCACCTCGACGAGGAACAACGCGTGGCCGTCCTGACGGCCGAGCTCCGAGGCTGCCGCCCGCTGCTCACGCCGTACGTCGAGCTACAGCGCGCTGGTCGCGTCCGAACTGGCTGTGCTGCAGCGAGGCGGCGTCGGCGCACGCCCGGTTCGGACCAGAGATCATCCCCCACGCCATCATCTCGAAGGCCGAGTCGGTCAGCGACGTGCTCGAGCAGGCGGTGCTGCTCAAGGAGGTCGGGCTGGTGCGCGTCGACGCCGAGACCGGAACCGATCACGGCGGCGCTCGACATCGTCCCGCTGTTCGAGACGATCACCGACCTCCGCGACGCCGACCGCACGCTCGACGCGCATGCTCGCCCACGACCGGTACCGCCAGATCGTCGCCAGCCGGACGAACTCGCAGGAGGTGATGGTCGGCTACTCCGACTCGAACAAGGACGGTGGGTACCTCACCTCGCAGTGGGAGCTGTACCACGCCCAACGCGCGCTCGTCGCCGACCGCCGAGCGCCACGGCGTGCAGGCTTCGGCTGTTCCACGGCCGGGGCGGCACGGTCGGCCGCGGCGGCGGGCCGGCCTATCAGGCGATCCTCGCCCAGCCTCCGGGCTCGGTGCGCGGTGCACTGCGGATCACCGAGCAGGGCGAGATGGTCGCCGCCAAGTACTCGCAGCCGACCTCGGCGCGACGCAACCTCGAGACGCTGCTGGCGGCGACGCTCGAGGCGAGCTGCCTCGACGGCGAGCACCTCGGCGATCGCTCGGCCGACGTTCGACACGGCGATGAGCGAGCTGCCGGACACTGGCGCTCGACCACCTATCGCGACCTGGTCGACGGGCACGACCGGTTCGTCGAGTTCTTCCGCCAGATCACCCCGATCGGCGAGATCGCCACCCTCAACGTCGGCAGCCGGCCGGCCTCACGCAAGAGCTCCGACCGGATCGAGGACCTGCGGGCGATCCCGTGGGTGTTCGGGTGGAGCCAGTGCCGGCTCAACCTGCCCGGGTGGTACGGCGCCGGGTCGGCGTTCGAGGCCTACGCCACCGACGACAGGTCGCCTGGCGACGCTGCACGCGATGCACGAGAGTTGGCCGTTCTTCCGGGCGATGCTCAACAACATGGGCATGGTGCTGGCCAAGACCGACCTCGCGATCGGGCGCCGCTACGCCGACGAGCTGGTGGTCGACCCGGCCGTCCGCGACGAGATCTTCGGGATGATCGAACGCGAGCACACGTTGGCGCGGCGTTGGCACGCGTTGCTGACGGGATCGGATGACCCGCTGGTCGACAACCCGGCACTGGCGCGCAGCATTCGCAACCGGTTCCCCTATCTCGATCCGCTCCACGTCATGCAGGTCGAGCTGCTCCGTCGCCATCGCGCCGGTGAGCGCGACGAGCGCGTCGACAGCGGCATCCAGCTCACCCTGAACACGATCGCCACCGGCCTCCGCAACAGTGGCTGAGCCGACCTCGCCGCTACGATCCGTCTCATGAGCGACGCCAAGCACGTCATCAGCATCACGTACTGCGTGCCTTGAGACTATTCCGAGCGCGCCGTGAGCGCTGCACGTGATCTCCTCCACGACTACCAGCACGTGATCGAGTCGTTGACGCTGGTCACCGGGTCGAAGGGCGTCTTCGAGGTCGCGGTGGACGGCCGGCCCCTGTACTCGAAGCACGGGACCGGCCGCCACGCGAATCCGGGTGAGGTGTTGGCGCTGTTCCGGGAGCAGTACGCCACCGGTGTCACGCCGTACGAGCGCTGACGTCAGCCGGCGCCCGTCACACGATCAGACGACGCGAACGCCGACCGCCTCGGGACCCTTGCGGCCCGGAGCGATGTCGAACTCGACCGTCTGACCGTCGAGGAGGGTGCGACGACCCGTTCCTTCGATGTTCGAGAAGTGCACGAACACGTCGGGGCCGTCCTCACGGCTGATGAAACCGAAGCCCTTCTGATCGTTGAAGAACTTCACAGTGCCGGTGGCCATTTACTTGCTGCTTTCTGTAACGCGCCGAGTCCCACCGTAGGACCCGAACATCGCCGGAACGTTATCGACGCGTGGCACGAAAACGCGAAGCCGATGCGACGAAAACCTCTGTGACATGCTCATTCGAGCCAGTGCACGGTGCCGTCGAGCACCTCGAGCTCCGGGCGCGACCACAGGTAGCGGTCGATCTCGTCGACGGTCTGCTCGGCGATCCGCACATCGGAAGCGACCACCGCGAACCCGAGCGTTGCGCGCTGCCACGTGTCCTGCCGTCCGACCTCGGCCGCCGAGACGTGGAATCGCTCACGGGTCACGGCGAGCACCGAGCGCACGACCTGGCGTCGATCCTTGAGCGAGTGGGCGTCGGGAATGCGGATCTCGACCTCGTACGCGACGGCGTGCACGCGCCGCACGGTATCTCGCATCCATCACCACGATGCCCGCTGGTCGGCCGATGTCGGCGGGCGGTAGGGTCCCGCCGCACGCCACAGAGGGGGTCGACATGGAGTTGGGAAACGACACGGTCGCCGTGGTCACCGGGGCCGCGAGCGGCATCGGTCTGGCGCTCGCCGAGGCCTTCGCCCGCGAAGGCTGCTCGCTCGTGCTCGCCGATGTGCAGGACGACGCATTACGGGCCGCCGAACAGCAGATCGCGGCATCGGGCATCGACACCCTCGCCGTCCGCGTCGACGTCAGCAAGGCCGACCAGCTCGAACAGCTGGCGACGGCGACGATCGAGCGCTTCGGGCACGTCAACGTGCTCTGCAACAACGCCGGCGTAGCGGGCCTCGCCGATCCGTGGTTCGGTGGGATCGAGTCGTGGGAATGGGTGATCGGCGTCAACTTCTGGGGCGTCGTCCACGGCGTTCGAGCCTTCCTCCCCCATCTGATCGCCTCCGGATCGGCGCACATCGTCAACACTGCGTCGATCGCCGGTGCTGTATCCCGGGTTCTCGCCGTCGTACGACGCCAGCAAGCACGCCGTGGTCGCCATCTCCGAGGGGCTCTACAACTCGATGCGGACCGTCGGACTCCCGGTCGGCGTCAGCTGCCTCTGCCCGGGTTGGGTGCGCACCGGGATCATGGACTCCAAGCGCAACTGGCCGAGCGAGCTCGGGGCGCCGCCCACGCCCGACGCCGCAGACCAGATCGTCAGGCGCCACGTCGAGCGGGCGATCGACGAAGGGATGCAACCGGCAGCCGTCGCCGACCTCGTGATCGACGCCGTGCGCCAGGGTCGCTACTGGATCTTCCCCCACGCAGATTTCCTCGAGATGGCCGTCGAACGCTTCCACCGAATCGCCGAGCAGGTCGATCCGATCCAGGGTCGCGGGACACCCGGATTGCCGCCTCAGGAACAGATCGTCGCCGAGGTGATCGAGGCGCTGTCACGGAGCGAGGGATGATCGTCGAGCTCAGCCAGGACCAGCCCCCGACGCTCACCGACGCCGACCGACTCGATCGCATGCACGCCAACGTGCGCGGGCGATCCGAAGACGGCGAAGTACGACGACGGGCGTGCGTCCCCGGTCCCGATGCCGATCACGTGTGGGTCGACATCGAGTGGCTGCGCGCCGCCGCTGCCGTCCAGGTCGACGATCCGGGCTTCGCCGATCGCTTCGACGGCATGATCGCCTACGCCGGCAAGCAGGGCTGGCTCAACGCCAACGGCCGGCGCGTGCGGGCCCACATCGAACGCTGATCGGCGGAGTCAGCCGAGTCCGGAGGCGCCGGCGTACGCCGACAGTGCCGGCTGGCCGCCGAGATGGGCGTACAGCACGCGTGAACCGGCGCGATCTCGCCGGAACGGACCATCCCGATCAGGCCTGCCATCGACTTGCCCTCGTAGACCGGGTCGGTCAACATGCCCTCCGTGCGGGCCGCGAGGTGGATGGCCTCGATGGTCTGCGCGTCGGGCACGCCGTAGGCCGGGCCTTCGTAGCCCGAGATCAGGGTGATCTCGTCGTCCCCGAGCGCCCGGCCGACACCGATCCGATCTGCGGTGTCGCCGGCGATCCGAGTCACCTGGTCCAGCGTGCGCTCGGGTGTCTTGGACGCGTCGATGCCGATCACCCGGCGGTTCCGTCGAGGCTCGAGCGCGAAACCGGCGATCATCCCGGCGTGGGTCGAGCCGGTCACGGTGCACACGACGACGTGGTCGAAGAACACCCCGTGCTGCGCCTCCTGCTGAGCGACCTCGCGGCCCAGTTGGCGAAGCCGAGCCCGCCCAGCGGATGGTCGGATGCACCCGCCGGAATCGGATACGGGGTGCCGCCGGCCTCGATCACCGAGTCGATCGCCCGCTTCCACGAGTCGCGGAACCCGATGTCGAACCCGGCTGGATCGATCCGGATGTCGCCGCCCATGATCCGCGTGAGTTGGATGTTGCCGACCTTGCCGTATGCCATGTCGGGCCAGTCGACCCAGCCTTCCTGAACGGTGACGACCTTCAGCCCGAGGTGACAGGCCACACCGGTCACCTGGCGCGTGTGGTTCGACTGGATCCCGCCGATCGACACCAGCGTGTCGCAGCCCTGGGCGAGAGCGTCGGCGACGAGGTACTCGAGCTTACGAACCTTGTTGCCGCCGAAGGCGATGCCGCTGTTGCAGTCTTCGCGCTTGGCCCAGATCTCGACCTCGCCACCGAGCGCCGCCGAGAGGCGTGGCAGCGGGTGCACCGGTGAAGGCCCGAACATCAGGTTGACACGTGCGTAGTCGTCGATCGATGCCACCGCATCATCATGGCCGAGCGGTCAGGTGTCGGTCACCGCCCACCCATCCACAACGTGTAGCGCAGGACCGGGAGGTATCCGAGCCGCTCGTAGACGGACGACCCGGGTCGCTGGCGATCAGCAGCGACGGACGATCGGTGGCGGTCGTGGCGGCAGCGAGAGTGATCGCGGCGCCGAAGCCGCGACCCCTGCAGTCGCTGCGGGTGGAGATCATCTCGACGGCGACCAACCGATCGGTGACATACGCGCCACCGGTGGCGACCACTCGATCGCCGTCGTACCCGAGATAGAGCGTCCAGTCCGAGTCGATCAGACCGTCGGCGAACAGTCGTTGCTGTGAACCGAATGGTGCCAGCTCGACAGCTGGGTAGGCCTCGACCATCGTGCGCTCGAACTCCTCGAGTTGCGTTGGATCGCGAACCACCTCGATCCGCAGGTCGCTGCCGCCTCCGTCGGCTGCCGTCAGCGCCGGTCTGATCATCATCGGCGGGTGACCGCCGAGCTCGAAGCCGTGGGGAGCGAAGTCGGGGGTCGGCCAGGGCGAGAACACCAGGTACGGGCCGCCGCTCACCGCCCCGAAGAACCTCCGGAGGGCCTCGACGACGCGCGACATCCTCACCGGCAACGAGTGGCCGCGTGAGATGGGCCACATTCCCGAACGGGCACGGGGACCCGATATCGGCCATCACCAGGCCGAGTTCCTCCACGTGGGCGATCCGGCCCGAGGCGGCGGCCGCCATGGCCGCATAGGCGTCGGCCTCGGCCAGCGCGAAGTCGCGCAACAGGTTGTCACCGGCAGGCGTGGTGGAACGACTGCCGTTCTCGAGCTGCTCGGTCGATGATGGGATCGTCATGTCTCCCGCCCCCCAGGCAGGCCGGCGGCACCAGGACACCGGTCCCGGCGTCACGCCAAGCGTAAGTGCCGGGCTCAGCCGGCCGCGAGTTGGGCGCCGAAAGCGACCTGCATCGCCGGATCGTCCAGCCACCAGTCGCCGACCGGGCCGATCGCGCTGTGGAACCACATCGGCCCGACGCAGTTGGCGTCGGAGCGGCAGAAGTCGAACATCCCGTCGATCCATGCCGCGCCGGCATCGCCGGTCTGCTTGGTACCGGTCTCGCTGACCGCCCAGTCGACGCCACCGGCGTCTCGCCACAGTGCGAGCGTCGGTTCGACCAGCTCCGGAAAAGCATTGCAACCACAGATGTCGTACGGGTCGAGTCCGAGCGTGAACGCGGCAGGCTCGTCCGGGAACCACACAGCAGACGACGAGTTCGGATCGTCATCGCGCTCCAACCACGTCATCAGGACCGCCGCCGGATGCAGATCGGGACGAGCGGATTCTCGGATCGCCGACAGCATCAGCGCCAACTTGGCCTTGAAGACCTCGGGGGTCATCTCGTCTCCGTCGTTCTCGGGCTCGTGGTTGATGGTGACCCACGTGTCGAACCCGTCGGCGGGGACGCTGTCGAGGAACGTCATCCACTGCTCGAACGTGGGATCACCCTTCACGGAGATGAAGCGGTCGCGAACCCCGGTATCGACGGCGAACGCCTCGACCTCGGCGAACGTGCCCGGGAAGTCGGGCGAGAACCGACGGGCGATCGTGATCGGCTGGCCAACCGCCGCCTCGAACGCCGTGGTCGCGTCGTCCCACGTCTGCATCACACCGTTCACCTCGACCCGTTCGACGGCCGCACCCGCCAGCAATTCCGGCCGGTCCTGTGCAGCTCGCGGGACGGTCGTGGTGGCGTCGACACCAGCCGGGTCGACCACGATCTCAGCGATCGCGGATGGCTCGAACAGCAACACCCGCCCTGGGCGCAACGGGGCGGCCGGAAGCTCGCCGTTGGCTCGGGCGAGGTAGGCGGCACCGGCGGCGACGTCTCCGGAGCCGAGCACGCTGCTGATCGTGTAGTAGTCGTCGCCGGGCTGTACGACATACGCCTGGGCGCCGCGATCGTCGGAGAACGGGGCATTCAACACCACGACCCCCACAGCGAGCAGGGCGAGGATGACGACGATGAGGGATGCGCGCGAGTCCGCGTCGCGGGCGAGTTCATGGGATGCCCGCTGGATGCTATTGGCGAGTCGGTCGAAGGGGACGTCGGTCGGCTGCCGGAACCACTCAGGACGTGGACCCTCGCTCGAGGGGACATCCCGCTCGAAGCCCTGTCGCCGTGGCCGAGTGTGGGATGGCTCACCTCCGACGCGCATTGCAAGGGTGGTCACCGGAGATGCGCTGGTGGAGGCGGGGCATCGCGAAGCGGCCACGGTGAGCGGCCACGGTGGCCTGGCAGGCGGCCGAGACGTGCCACGAGCTCGACGACGACCCTGGTCTCGGCCTGAGCGGACGGCTCGTCAGAAGCCGACGCCGAGCTCGGCGAGCGCCAGATCTCGCCGAGGTCATCGGGTAGGGAGCCGGCCGAGCCGACGAGCTGCCCGAGCGCAGTGATCGTCGCATAGCCGTTGCGCAGGAACCACGTGTCCGTCCCGTCCTCCGGTGCGCTGTCATCGTCCCCCGCCACTTCGAACTCGAGCTTCTGACCGCCCTCATTGGCGATCGCGACTCGGAAGTAGCCGAAACGATCGAGCTCGGCCCGCTCGAGGCCGCGGACGTCGTCGATGTCGACGGCGGGCACGTTGAGATTGACAGCCGTGGGCTGGCGACTGCCCGACGTGATCCAGCGTGTGGTTGCGAGACCGATCTCGGCGGCCGTCGACCAGTGCCAGGGATCGGACGGGGCGAGGCTGACGGCGACGCCGTGCGAGCCGAACGTCCGCGCCGTCAGCGCGGCTCCGACGGTGCCGGAGTGGATCACCGAATGACCGGTGTTGATTCCGGCGTTGACACCGGACACCACGACCGCGAACTGTTCTCCGAAGGCGCCGAGCGCGGCCGCCATCACGGCCAACCCTGGCGGTCCATCGATGGCAAACGCCCGCACGCCACCGAGGTCGACGCGCCGCATCGGGATCCCGGCGACCGGGTCGAAGCGGCCGATCCCGGTTCCGGCGCCGCTCCAGTCGCGATCGGGCGCGGCAACCGTCACGTCGAACTCGCGTCGCCAGCGCGTTCGCCAGGTACGAGATACCTGGCGCGTCGACACCGTCGTCGTTCGTCACCAGCACGCGGACACCGCCGGCGGGCACCGTGTCGGCACGATCGACGACGATCCGCCGGTCGACCTGCGGGCTGGTTTCGTCTGCGTCACTCATGTCACGTCCTCCACATCCACCAGCTGGAGCAGCTCGGCGATCAGCTCACTGCTGCCACTGCCCAGCCCACGCCGTGTCACGTTGCCGGCGCCGGCGGCGGCCCCCAGACGGACCGCGTCGAGCGGCTTCAGCCCCAGCAGATGTCCGGCCGCGATCCCAGCCGTCATCGAGTCGCCCGCTCCGCGGTGATCGACGGCGGAGAGCGCCGGCGGGATGACCCTGATCACTCGGTCCTCGAGGGCCACGATCGCAGGGGACTCGGCACGACTGATCACGACCGTTCCGGCGCCGCGCTCGCGGAGTGTTTGCGCCGCGGCAGCGGCGCCGGGTTCGCCATCGATCGTCCACCCGTCGGCGAGCAGGTCGTCCTCGCTCACCTTGAGGACTTCGATCGAGCTTGCGGCCTGGAGGGCCTCGAGCGCGTCGCCGTGGAGGTCGGCGAACACCGGAACCCCGAGCCCGTTCAAGTCGGTTGCGAGGCGGGCCAGGTCGTCGTACGGGAGCAGACTCGCCGACGCCGACGTCAGCACGGCCGCGCCGGCGTTGAGGGCCGTCTCGAGCACCACGCCGTACAAGTCGTCGAACTCGTGACGGTCGAGTTGCGGCATCGACACGCCCACGATCTCGACCCGCTCACCGGAGCGTCGATCGTGGATCTGGGTGGGGGACGTGATCGAGGTCCGAACCGGCCTCAGGTCGACCTCCCACCCTGGCGACAGGGCAGCCAGCACGTCGCCAGCCTCACCGCCGATCGGTGAGACGAGCTTGGCCTCGCAGCCCAGCACGGAGATCATGCGCGCGATCCAGAAGCCCTGCCCGCCCGGATGCAAGTGCACGCGTGGCTCGTCGGCCTCTGATTCGATCGTCACGGTCAGGAACAGCAGGGGACCGAAGACGACGCAGGTCGGTCGTTCTCGCGGTGGATCGACGGACATGCGCCACCTGTACCCGTGCCGCCGCCTCGCCACACCTGGCCGAGTTGTTCGGGCCAGGTGGATTGAGCCAAGTGGACGGCGGCTCACGTTGATTCGTCGGGCGCGGATCTGGGTAGAGCAGCGGCGCATGTCCGATGAGCTCGTGGTCCTCGACGGCAGCACGTTCCTCGTGTCCGAACGATCGGGCGACGTGGTCGACGGCGGGACCTGCCGCGGGTTCTTCTACGCCGACACCCGCCACCTGTCGGTGTGGCGGGTGTTGATCGACGGCTCGCCCGTCACACCGTTGACGTCGCGCAACATCGACTATTACTCGGCGCGCGTCGTGGGGGTCGCCGATGGCGGCCGAGTCGGCGAGAACCCGACGATGACGATCCAACGCGACCGGATCGTGTCCGACGGGATCCACGAGGACATCTCGGTCGAGAACCACGCCGACATCGCCCGGCGGATCGCCGTGGAGTTGCGCTACGCCGCCGACTTCGCAGATCTGTTCGAGGTCAAGGCCGAGCGGATTCGTGAGCGAGCCGTGACCTGCAGTGTGGACGGATTGGTGGTGACGCTCGCCTACGAGCACGACGGGTTCCGGCGCGGCACCCGGCTGGAGTTCACGGCCGACGGCGAGATCGGCACGGACGCCGCCCGCTTCGACCTCGAGCTGCAACCTCACGAGCGGTGGAGCCTCTGCATCGACGTCTCATGCATCGACGGCAAGGACGTCAAGGGACCGCGTGCAGGCCATGGCGGCTTCGGGCAACTCCATCCCCAGATGCCGCACACTCTCGAGGAGTGGATCAGTGAGGCGCCAGAGCTCGACACCGACCTCGACGGGATCGCCCACACCTACCGGCGCAGCCTGCTCGATCTGGCCGCCCTCCGATTCATGCCGTTCGCCGGCGACGAGTCGTCGTTGCCGGCCGCGGGACTTCCGTGGTTCATGGCAGTGCTCGGCCGCGACAGCGTGATCACCTCCTACATGGCGCTCCCGTTCCAGCCGAGGCTGGCGGCAGCAACTCTCGAGGTCCTGGCGCGGACGCAGGCGACCGAGGACGACCCATTCCGCGACGCCGAGCCCGGCAAGATCATGCACGAGCTTCGTCGCGGTGAGTTGACGGTCAGTGGCGAGCTGCCCCACGACCCGTACTACGGGAGCCACGACGTGACTCCCCTGTTCCTCGTCCTGCTCGACGAGTACGAGCGATGGACGGGCGATCTCGAGTTGGTGGAACGGCTCGAGCCCGCGGCACGTGGGGCGTTGGATTGGGTCCGTGGACCTGCTGACCGCGATCCGCGATGGCTTTCTCGAGTACGCCACACGCTCGAGCAAGGGGCTTCCCAACCAGGCGTGGAAGGACTCGCACAATGCGATCCTGTTCGCTGACGGCCGGGCCGCCGAGCCGCCGATCGCCACCTGTGAGGTCCAGGGATACGCGTTCGACGCCCGGCGCAGGATTGCTCGCCTGGCGCGCGACGTGTGGAACGACGTCGATCTGGCGGATCGGCTCGAGGAGGAGGCGGCCGAGTTGGCGAGGCGATTCGACACGGCCTTCTGGTGCGAGGGGCGCCGCCACCCGGCGCTGGCACTCGACGGCGCCAAGTCGCGGGTGGACTCGCTGACCTCGAACATCGGACACCTGCTGTGGAGCGGGATCGTCAGCCCCGACCGCGCTGCCGACATCGCTGAGCATCTCGTCGGCGACGAGCTCTTCAACGGCTGGGGGGTGCGCACGATGGCATCGTGCGAGAGCGGCTACAACCCGATCGAATACCACAACGGCACGGTCTGGCCGCACGACTCTGCAATCGTGGCCGAAGGGCTACGTCGCTACGGCTTCGGCGAGCACGCCGGCAAGCTGGCGATGTCCGTGTTCGACGCCTCGCTGGCGTTCGATCACCAATCGCCGGAAGTGTTCGCCGGGTTCGACCGGGAGACGACGACGGTGCCGGTCGAGTACCCCACTGCATCGCGACCTCAAGCATGGTCGTCAGCGGCTCCATTGCTGGCGCTGCGCACGCTGCTGGGGCTCGACGTCGTCGACGGCGCGCTGCAGGCCGCACCCAACCGGCCCGATCGCCTCGGCAAGCTGGCGCTTCGTGGCGTGCATGTGCGAGGCGAACGAGTCTCGGTCGGCTGAAACGGGTGGTGCGTCAACCGGCGTAGTGGCCGAGCAGCTCATGCTCGAGGAGGTCGTGCAGCCGCCCCTGGTCAGGGCCGATCTGGTGCAGGTACACCGTGTCGAAGCCGGCACCGACGTAGCGGTCGATCGCCTCGATCACGGGGGCGGCTCCGGTCGCGCACACGACCGTGTCGGCGAGGCGTGACGGGCCGACAGCCTTGGCCACGGCTTCGAACTCGGCCGGCGTCGCCAACTCGGTGAGCACCTGTGGCGGCACCGATCCGATCGGCCACCATTTCCAGGCGTTGTCGAGCGCCTCCTCGTCGCTGGCCGCCAACGACACGTGGACCTGCGCCAGGCACGGCTTTCCCCCACCGCCGGCGCCGCGGAAGACATCGACGAGGCGGGAGTTGGGCGTCACACCGATCAGCCCGTCGCCGACCTCGCCCGCGAGCTGGGCGCTGCGCGGCCCTGAGCTGGCGACGAAGATCGGGGGTGGCTTCGACGGCCTCGTCATCAGTTGCAACCGATCGACCGTGAAGTGCTCGCCCCGGTGCTGGACACGATCGCCAGTGCACAGGCGCCGGATCAGGTCGACGGCCTCGTTGAGCATCTGGCGCCGCTCGGCGACGCCGGGCCAGCGTTCGGCGAAGGGCTGCTCGTTGAGACGCTCGCCGGTGCCGACCCCGAGGAAGAATCGTTCCTCGAGCATGACAGCCGCCGTGGCTGCGGCGTGGGCGACGTGATCGGCGTGCTAGCGGTGGACGATCGCCGTGACGCCGGTGCCGATCTCGAGCTGCTCGGTCGCGTGGGCGAGCGCGCCGAGCATCGTCCAGACGTGTGGTGACTGGCCCTGGGCCGCGCACCCACGGTTGGAGATGATCGCTGATCATCGCCGTGGTGACTCCGGTCCGCTCGGCGGCGACGGCGTGCTCGACGAGCGCGCGAGGGTCGTGCTCCTCGCTCGAGAGCCACCAGCCGAGGCGCACGCCAGCGCCTGACCTCGACCCGTTCGACTCAGGCATGGAGTCGGTCCGTGAACACGATCCCGAGCAGGACACCGCTCACGGTCGTGACGAAGATGTGGTCGAGCGCGTCGTCACGTAGCCGCTCGGCGACTTCCTCGATGCGCAGCTCGGGCCGGATGGTGCCCGGCGCCGGCGACCATGGCACGTCGCGACCGGTGTGTCTCCTGGAAGCTCGACTCGCCGAGCGGGTCGATCGACGCCGAGCAAGGCACGCCGTCCTCGGTGACGACCGCGACCGGAACCCGCTCGCCAGTCGGTCACGTCGGCGAAGGTCGGCGTCGACAGCGACGGTGACCGCCGGCTCGACGTAGTGGACGATCCGACGCCGGTCACCGACCGAGCCTTCGGTCGGAAGTCCGAGTGCGGTCCAGCTGGCGCGACCGCCGACCAGGTCGTACACCTCGGTGAAACCTTCGGCCTCCAACCGGCGCGACGCCCGGCCGCTGAGGTCGCAGTGCTGGTCGAAGCAGTACAGGACGACCGGCGAGTCACGATCGAGTGAGAGCACGTCGTCGGGATGGAACGTCTGGAGCGGGATGCTCGTCGCTCCGGGCAGGTGCTCCTGCTCGTAGGTCGGCTCGGGGAGCACGTCGATCAACGTTGCCCCTCCCTCGACCAGGCTGATCAGTCGTTCGACATCGATGCGTGTTGCCATCCACTCCGACAGTTCCCCGCAGCCTCGAGGGCCGAAACGTGAGGACTCCGGCAACGCTGTCGATGTCCCGGCTCGCTGGTGCTGGAGTCCTGCCTTTCGCCCGAACACGAGACGTGATCATCGCCCGATGCGGGTGGGACGTCGGGCGTTCGACGATGCCTGCGGTCGTCCACCGACAGGAGAGCTCACATGTCCGCACCCACCCGAGCAACAGAAGATCCCGATCAGCGACGTCCGATACCGTCCGCAGCGACGCCCGGGCGAGATCGCCGTGTGGGGTCCCTGCCTCGTCGTCGCCGTGTCGACGATCGTGATCGGCGTCGCCGATCTGCGCGGCGCCGACTACCCCGCCCATTTCCTGCGAGCGCTGCTGTGGGAGCGGTCCGGGATGTCGGCGTGGAACAACCTCTGGTACGGCGGTCACGCGACTCCGACCTACAGCGTGCTCGCACCGCCGTTGATGGCCGCCATCGGACCGTTCAGCGTCGTCGCCGTGGGATCGATCGTCGCCACGTACTGCTTCAGTCGCCTGACCGTCGACCTGCTGCCCACCGCCACGACGACGTTGGCCAACCACGTGTTCGCGATGGCGATGCTCGTCAACGTCGTCGTGGGGCGCGCGCCGTTCGCCCTCGGACTTGCGCTTGGCCTGATCGCCGTTCACGCCTGGGACCGGCAACGGATCGCCGTTGCCGTGATGGCGGCCTTCCTGACCCCACTGGTCAGCCCGGTGGCGGCGGTGTTCCTGGCGATCGCCTCGACCGCCGTCGCTCTCGCCACCTGGCCCCGCTCCAAACGATCGACAACGGCGCGGACGACGATGCGTGAGGCACTGGCGATCACGTGCGCGGCAACGGCACCGATCGCTGTCGCGGCAGTGCTGTTCGGCGATTCGGGCTGGTTCCCGTTCCGCGGCGATCACTTCGTGGCATGCATGCTCACTCTGGCGCTGGTCGCTGCCGGCATCGGCAGACGTGTCGTCCGGTTCACCGCGATGCTGGCGATGCTCGCAGCCGGCGTGCTGTTCCTCGTGCCGAACCCGCTCGGAGGGAACTTCGTGCGACTCGCTCAGATCGTCGCCGTGCCGATCGCGGTCGCTGCCCTGCCGTCGGTGCGCAGGGCATTGCTCGTGCCGTTCACGGTGGCGCTCCTCGTCGGATTCGGCTGGAGCCTGCAGCCCGGTGTGGTTGCCGCGGTCGAGTGGTGGGGTGACGAGTCGGCTGACGTCGCATTCCACCAGCCGCTGATCGACCAGGTGCGGGCGCGCAACCTCGACGGACGCCCGGTGGGCAGGCTCGAGATCCCATTCACGGAGAACCATTGGGAGAGCTTCTTCGTCGCCGCCGAGGTGCCATTTGCGCGTGGTTGGGAGCGCCAGGTCGACCTGGCACGCAACGCGCCGCTGTACGCACACGACCTCACGGTTGGCCAGTACCGCGACTGGTTGCTCGACAACGGCGTGCGGTGGATCGCCGTCGCCGACGCTCCGCTCGACCATGCAGGCGCGATCGAGCAGCGGTTGATCGACGGATCCGACCCGGACCAGATCCCCTGGCTGCGCCTGGTGTGGAGCAACGATGACTGGCGGCTGTTCGAGGTCGACCGCTACACGCCGATCGTCGAGCTTCCTGCCGAGCTCGTGGAGCAGGGCACCGACTCGCTCGTCGTGCACACCGATCGTCCGGCCACGGTGACGATCAGGTATCGCCACAGCGAGTACCTCACGATCGACGGATCGGCCTGCGTCGAGCCGGACGAGCAGGGCTGGATCGTGGCCCACCTCCCGGCCGCCGGGGAGTACCGGCTCACCGTCGACCCCGCCACGGCGTGGGTCACGTCGACGCCGGCCCTCTGCGTGTGATCAGGCTCCGCGGCGCAGGTCGTTCGCAGACCTGTGCGCGAGGATGCCCCAATGTCCGAACCATCCGTGCCTGCGCGACCGCTCGCTCCAGCGACCGTGGCGGTCGTCGCCGGTCGGCCATCGGCAGCGGGTGAACCGCTCAATCAGTCGATCGTGCTGGCCTCCAACGTCCGGGGTGGCGGTGAGTACAGCCGGACGCACGGAACCGCGACCTGGGCGGCGCTCGAGGAGGCGATCGGGGCGCTCGAGGGTGGCCGGGCGCTGTCGTTCGCGACCGGCATGGCGGCCGCGGCGGCGGCGATCTACGCCCTCGCCCCAAAGGTCGTGGTGATCCCCACGGTCAGCTACCTCGGAGTGCGCAGCCTGTTCGCCGAGTACGAGGCACAGGGGTCGATCACCATCCGCAGGGTCGACATCACCGATACCGCGGCCGTCGTCGCCGCCGCCGAGGGGGCCGATGTCGTGTGGGTCGAGACGCCCACCAATCCCACCCTCGATGTCGCCGATCTGACGACGATCAGTGCCGGAATCGCCGGATCGGGCGCCCGGATCGTGGTCGACTCGACGTTCGCCACGCCGCTGCGTCAGCAGCCACTCGCCGATGGCGCCGCCATCGTGATCCACAGCGGGACCAAGTTCATCGGCGGTCACAGCGATCTGATGATCGGGTTGTGCGTCACCGACGACGACGACACGTTCGAGCGGCTCGTGCAGGCACGCACGTACCAGGGAGCGACGCCGGGCGCCTTGGAGGCGTTCCTGGCGTTGCGCGGCCTGCGCACCCTGCCGATACGGCTCGAGGCGGCCGAGCGCAACGCGGTCGAGTTGGTGGACCGACTCCGCCGGCATCCCGCCGTCGAGGAGGTTCGCTACCCGGGCACGGGTGCGATGGTGTCGTTCGTGTGCGCCGGAGGCGCCGCGGCCGCCGACGCCGTGTGCGACGCCGTGCGCATCCTCGTTCCCGCCACCAGCCTCGGCGGGGTCGAGACCACGATCGAGCGCCGCCAGAAGTACGCCGGCGACGCCCACGTCGCTCCCGGTCTGCTCCGCATGAGCGTCGGCATCGAAGACGTCGAAGACCTCTGGTACGACCTCGACAACGCCCTCCGCCGGGCGAGGCGGGTCGGAGGCTGACGCTGCGGCGACGGACGCCGGACATGGAAAGAGACCCTCGAACGAGGGCCTCTGACCTGGTCTTTCTTCGCAGCCCGTACGGGATTCGAACCCGTGCCGCCACCTTGAGAGGGTGGTGTCCTAGGCCTCTAGACGAACGGGCCAAGCTGCGGCGCCCGACATTACCGTCGGGCTATGTGAACCGGCGAGGCCGGTTGGTTGGGGTGCAAGGAATCGAACCCTGAATAACAGAACCAGAATCTGCTGTGTTGCCTGTTACACCACACCCCATCGGAGCGAGCGACGAGTGTACCGCTCGCGATCGACGGCCGACCACGGGACGAGTCAGCCGGTGAGGTCGCTCAGCCGGTCGAACCCGATGATCCGCCCGACCGCCACTCCCCCGGCCTCCAGCAGCTCGCGCCGGAACGACGACCAGCCGGTGACGACGCTGGTCGGCGTCGGTGACAACGATGCGTCGAGGCCGACCTCCTCGGCGATCAGCCGGCTGCGCAGCGAGTGGTAGGGGTCGGTGACGAGCACGACCTCGTCGAGCCCGGCCGCCGAGCAGCTGGTCGGCGGCGGCGTCGAGCGACTCGTACGTCGTGTGCCCTGCGTCCTCGCGCATGATCGCCGTCTCCGGCACGCCGCGGTCGACGAGGTAGTTGGCCGACGCCTCGGCCTCGGTGAAGCGGTCGCCCGGCTGGTTGCCGCCGGTCACCATCGACCACCGGCGCCACGCCGTCGTTCGTACAGCTCGAGCGGCGTGGTCGAGCCGGGCGGCCAGCTGCGGCGACGGACGCCCGTCGTACTGGGCGGCGCCGAGCACGACGATCGCCTCGGCCGGATCGGGGTCGGTCTGGCGCCCGGCGCGCATCACCTGGAACAGCGTGACCAGGTAGTAGCAGAAGCACGACCGCCACGACACACGCGCAGCCCACGAGCAGCCACCTTCTTCCACGACCACCGTCGCGAGCGATCGCGCGGCCTCCGGCCGGGATCGCTCACACCGGGCGAGTCTCGACGACTTCGTCGGTCATGACAATCGGGCGAGGCCGGCCTCGCAGTCTGCGCAGCGACTCGTCGCGGCCCATCACTTCGAGCACCTCGAACAGCGGCGGGCCCGACGGAGCGGCCGGTGACCGCCACCCGCGCTGCCGGCCTGCGCCTTGCCGCTTGACCTCGTAGCGCGCGGCCAGCATCGTCCATCACCGACTTGAGCGTCGCCGCGTCCCAGTCGCACGTCTCGTAGGCCGTCGACCAGGTCGCGCAGCAGCGGCGCCGCGAACTCGGTCGCGAGTCGCCTTCTCCCACGCCGCCTCGTCGATCACCGGGTCGTCGGCGAACATGAAGTCGACCGACGGTGGCGGCGTCGGCGAGCGTGACCAGCCGCTGCTGGATGTGCGGCGCGATCGCGCGCGAACCGCTCGCGATCCCACGATCGGCCGGCAGCCACGGCTCGCAGGCCGTCGACGAGCTCGTCGACCGACAGCATTGCGGATGTACTCGCCGTTGAACGCGGCGAGCTTCTTGAGGTCGAAGAAGGCCGGCGACTTGTTGACGTCCTCGAGCCGGAACGTCGGCTCGATCTGCGACCACGGCACGATCTCGGTCGTCGCCGGGCGACCATCCGAGCGTCATCAGGTAGTTGACCATCGCGTCGGCGAGGTAGCCCTCGTCGCGGTACTGCTCGAGGGCGACCTTGTCGCGGCGCTTCGACAGCTTCTTGCGCTGCTCGTTGACGAGCACCGGCACGTGCGCCCACACCGGCGGCGCTGGCCGAGCGCCTGCCAGATCATCTGCTGCTTGGGCGTGTTCGGCAGGTGCTCCTCGGCGCGCACGACGTGGGTGATGCCCATCTCGATGTCGTCGACGACGTTGGCGAGGATGAACACCGGCGTGCCGTTGCCGCGCACGAGCACGAAGTCCTCGATCGTGGCGTTGTCGAACTCGACCTCGCCGCGCACGAGATCGTCGACGACCGTCGTCGCCGTCCGGCACCCGGAAGCGCAGCACGCGCCCCTCGCCCGGGCCGAGCCCGCGATCGCGCGACCAGCCGCCGTAGCCGGTGACGCCCTTCCGCCTTGGCCCGCGCCTGGATCTGCTCGGGCGTCAGGTCGCAGTAGTAGGCGTGGCCGGCCTCGAACAGCCGCTTGGCCGGCCGCGAGGTGGGCGTCGATGTAGTCGCTCTGGAACAGCGGGCCCTCGAAGTGCGGATCGTCGGCGGAGATGCCGATCCACGCCAGCGAGTCGATGATCCCCTGCGTCCACTCCGGCCGGTTGCGGGCCTCGTCGGTGTCCTCGATGCGGAGCACGAACGTGCCGCCCGCTCTGGCGCGCCAGCGCCCAGTTGAACAGCGCCGTGCGCGCCCCGCCGACGTGGAAGAAGCCGGTCGGCGACGGCGCGAACCGATAGCGAGGAGCAGCGCTCATGACCCGCTCGACGCTACCCGGGTGCGACCGCGTCGGCGGTCACGACCGTGCGGTCGGACGCCAGCGCCAGGTTGCGCAGCTGGCGCAGCGCGACCGACAGGTTGGTGATGTCGAACGCGTCGGCGCGGCGGATCTCGGTGAGCTGCGCCATCGCCCGCTGCACCGAGCGCTGGTTGGCGGCCCACCACGCGATCGACCGTGCGCTCCGGGCTGCCGAGCACGTTCTCGGTGAGCTCGGAGAGCGCGCGTCAGCAGGTCGTCGCGCAGCGAGCCCGCGCGCCTGGGTCTGCCAGCGATCGGAGCGCGGCAGCGCGCCGATCCCGTCCCACAGCCACATCAGCTCGAGCCGGTCGAACAGCGCCCAGTAGCTGGCGCACGCCTCCTGCGGCGACACGCCGACCCGCTCGGCGAGCTCGATCACGTCGAACGTCGTGTGCAGCAGCCGCCACACGCGCCGACCGCGCGGCGAGCTCGTCGGGCACACCCTGCGCGAGCCGCGGTCGCGGTCATCGCCGTCGACGGCCTCGCGCAACGCCCCGCGCAGGCAGTCGGCGAGACCGGTCGTCGAGCGCCTGCACCGGCTCGCGGAAGCGCTCGACCTCGACGCGCGATGTCGACCGGCGGCCGGCGGTGCCGCAGGAACCACAGCGAGCAGCGCTCGGCCGCGCGGCGGCAGTCGAGGTACAGCTCGAGCTGGTCGTCGAGGGCGACGTCGGTGAGCTCGCCGATCTCGTCCCACCAGACCGGGAAGTCGAGCACCTCGCGCACGGCGAGCCAGGCGCGGGCGACGTCGGTGATCGACGCCCCGGTGTCCTCGGTCATGCGGTGGTCGTACGAGATCCCCGACAGGTTGACCATCTGGTTGACGAGCTTGCGTGGTGGCGATCTCGCGCCGCAGCCGGTGGCGCAGGATCTACGGTCGCCGAAGCGCTCGCGCAGCGGCATCGGGAAGTAGTCGCACGAGGTCCTCGACGAGCGCCGGATCCTCGGGCAGGTCGGTGGTGAGGATCTCGGCCACGTTGGCGTTCTTGGTGTAGGCGATCAGCACCGCGAACTCGGGCGTCGTCAGCCCGGCGCCGGTCGACTGGCGCTCGGCGATCTGCTTGTCGGACGGCAGGAACTCGAGCCCGCGGTCGAGCCAGCCTTCGCGCTCGAGCTGGTCGAGGTAGCGGGCGTGGACGTTGACCATCGGCAGGCTCTGCTGGCGGGCGATCATCAGCGCCAGCGTCTGCGCCCGGTTGTTGTCGAGCACGAGCTCGGCGACCTCGTCGGTCATCTCGTCGAGCAGCTTGTTGCGCTGCTTGAGCGTCATCTCGCCGGCGGCGATCACGTCGCCGAGCAGGATCTTGATGTTGACCTCGTGGTCGCTGCAGTCGACGCCGGCCGAGTTGTCGATGGCGTCGGTGTAGATCAGCCCGCCGCCGAGCGCGTACTCGATCCGGCCGAGCTGCGTGAACCCGAGGTTGCCGCCCTCGCCGACCATCCGGCACCGCAGCTCGGCGCCGTCGATCGCGCACCGCGTCGTTGGCGCGGTCGCCGACCTGGCTGTGCGATCTCGGTCGACGCCTTGACGTAGGTGCCGATGCCGCCGTTCCAGAGCAGGTCGACCGGCGCCCGCAGCACCGCCTTGATCAGCTCGGTCGGCGTCAGCCGCTCGGCGGCGATGCCGAGCGCGGCGCGCATCTCGGGCGTCAGCTCGATCGACTTGGCGGTGCGGGCGAACACGCCGCCGCCGGCGGAGATCAGGGCCGGGTCGTAGTCGGCCCACGACGAGCGCGGCGTGTCGTACAGGCGCTTGCGCTCGGCGAACGACGTCGCCGGGTCGGGGTTCGGGATCGACGAACACGTGGCGGTGGTCGAAGGCCGCGATCAGCTTGACGTGCGGCGAGCGCAGCATCCCGTTGCCGAACACGTCGCCCGACATGTCGCCGATGCCGACCACGGTCAGCTCGTCGAGGTCGGCGTTCTTGCCGAGCACGCGGGCGTGGCTGCGCACGCTCTCCCACGCGCCGCGGGCGGTGATGCCCATCGCCTTGTGGTCGTAGCCGTCGCTGCCGCCGGAGGCGAACGCGTCGCCGAGCCAGAACCCGTACTCGGCGGCGACCGCGTTGGCGGTGTCGCTGAACGTCGCCGTGCCCTTGTCGGCGGCGACGACGAGGTAGGGGTCGTCGCCGTCGTAGCGCACGCGTGCGCGCGGGCGGCACGATCTCGCCGTCGACGACGTTGTCGGTCAGGTCGAGCAGCCCGCGGACGAACATCCGGTAGCACTCGACGCCTTCGTCGCGGTTCTCGGCCGGCGTCGGCTTCGGCCGCTTGACCACGAACCCGCCCTTGGCGCCGACCGGCACGATCACCGCGTTCTTCACCATCTGCGCCTTGACCAGGCCGAGCACCTCGGTGCGGTAGTCCTCGGGGCGGTCGCTCCAGCGCAGCCCGCCGCGGGCGATCGCGCCGCCGCGGAGGTGGACGCCCTCGACCCGCGACGAGCACACGAAGATCTCGTGCTGCGGCCGCGGCGCCGGCAGGTCGGGGACGAGCGACGGGTCGAACTTGAACGCGACCGTCGGCTTGCCCTGGAAGGCGCTCGTGCGCACCGTGGCCCGGATCAGGGCGAGGAACATGCGCCCGATGCGGTCCTCGTCGAGCGACGGCACGGCGTCGAGCGCGGCGAGCACCTCGGCGTCGGCGACCGCGAGCGCGGCGATCCGGTCGCCGTCGTCGAGGTCGGGATCGAAGCGCGCCTCGAACAGCTCGACCAGCAGCGTCGCCAGCTGCGGCAGCCGCGCCAGCGTGTCCTCGATGTAGCGCTGGCTGAACGTGAACCCGATCTGGTTGGCGTACTTGGCGTAGCAGCGCAGGACGTTGGCCTGCGCGGCGGTGAGACCGGCGAACAGCACGAGCCGGTTGAAGCCGTCGGGTTCGACGTCGCCGGCGAGCAGGCCCTCGAACGTCGCCCGCACGTTGGCGTGGCGGCGATCGTCGATCACGACGCCCGGCGGCACGCGCACGCCGATGTCGTAGACGAAGCACTCGTGGCCCTCGATCACGAGCTGGTACGGCCGCTCCTCGAGCGCCCGCAGCCCGACGTGGCCGAGCATCGGCAGCAGTTCGGCGAGCGCGATCGGGTGCGCCGCGCCGGTACACCCGCATCCGCCAGTCGCCCTCGACGTCGTCGACGTGACGGATCAGCGCCGTGCGGGTGGCCGTCGTCGGCGTCGACCAGCTCGAGCAGGCGCACGCATGTCGCCGACCGCGTCGGCGGCGAGCACGCCCGACCGGTACGACTCGGGCGCGTCGTCGCCGATGCGGGTCAGCAGCGTCGGCGCCGCCGCCTCGCCGAGCTGATCGATCGGCCGCCGTCCTGCAGCCGGTCGGTCCACGACGTGGTGAGCTCGTCGACCAGCGCCGACACGTGGTCGAGGTCGGGTTCGGCGCCCGGTCGTGCGCGTCACGGTGAACGTGATCCGGGCGAGGTTGCTCGACCCGAGGAACGAGTCGATCTCGGTCGGCGTCGAGCCGTACGCCTCACCGACCAGTGCCGCGACCTGCTCGGGCAGGCGGGCGTGGAACCGCTGGCGGGGCACGAACACGAGCACGGTCGACCGGTCGCCGACCGGTTCCGGCACGTCGAAGACGCGCACGATCTGGCGCTCCTGGAGGCTCGACGACGTCGATCACGAGCTCGGCCAGCGCGTGCGGCGTCGAGCTCGAACACGAGGTCGCGCGGGAGTGTCTCGAGCACGTTGCGCATCGATCGCCCGGTGTGCGTCTCGGCGCCGGCCGTCGGCCAGCCCGAGCACGGCCCGGGCGCGGTCGCCGACCGACGGGATCGACAGCACGCTCTGCCGGTAGGCGGTCGACGCGAGCAGGCCGACGAAGCGGTCGACGACCGGCTTGCCGTCGGCGTCCGTCGTGCATGCACCGAGACCACGGTCATGCGGGCCGAGCGATGGATCGAGGCGCGCCCGACCGAGCGGGCGATCGACACCGGCGCGGCCGTCGAGCGCGCAGCGCCGGATCGAGCGCGCGCTCGACTCGTCGAGCTGCCCGAGCGTGCGAACGCCGGTCGCACCGCGACCTCGGCACGTGTCGTACGTCGCCGCGCCGAGGAACACGAACTGGCCCTCGGCGAGCCAGCGCAGCAGCGGATCGAATGTCGGCGAGGGCGAGCATCCGGTCGCGCATCGCGGCGAAGTCGGCCACCACCCGGTGGACGAGCTCGACCGCGGACCTGCAGGTCGGCCGCGAGCGCTTCGCAGTCGGTCGCCGTCGAGCGGTCGATCTCGACCTGCGTCCACGCCTCGACCGATCGTCGTCGGGTCCGGGAGCCGCCGACGACGTCGATCAACTCGCCGTCGGGCGTCGCGCCGGACGTGCAGCATCGGGTGCACGAGCAGGTGGGTGGCGACGCCGATGCCGCTCGAGCACGATGCGGACGGTGTCGACCAGGAACGGGGCGTCGTCGGTGACGAGCAGCACGATCGAGCGGTCCGACGACCAGCCGTCGCGGTCGCGATCCGGCGAGCAGCACCCGCACCAGGGTCTCGCCCGGGCTGGCGCGTCCGGCCGACGTTGAAGGTGGGCCTGGGCGACGGCGTACAGATCGTCGTCGTCGCGCTCGTCGAGATCGAAGTCGGGCAGCTCGTGGTAGTAGGCCGGCAGGAAGCCGGCGAACAGGTGATCGTCGGGGCGGCGATGCGGCGGCGATCCGCTGCAGCCGCTCGATCGCCGGACTCGCGCTCGCCGCGCGTGCTGCGTCGTGAGCTCCCCCATTGTCAATGCGCCGATCTCTGCTGCAGATCGGCCCTCCGATGGTCGATACTAGAGACTGTGGAGGAGGTGATCGCACGCGCACGCGAGGGCGATCGCGACGCGCTCGGCCAGCTCTGGCGCGCCTACAACCACCTGTTGCTGCGCTACTTCCGGGGCAAGGGCATGGCCGATCCCGACGATCTGGCCTCGACGGTGTGGGTCGAGGTCGCCAACGGCCTGCATCGCTTCGAGGGCGGCGAGCCCGATTTCCGGCGCTGGCTGTTCACGATCGCGGCCCGCCGCCGGATCGACGACATCCGCTCGCCAGCAAGCGCGCGACCAGCAGCAACGCCCGGCACCAGCGAATGGCGCGCGCCGCGTCACGCGCCCTGTCGGCCGCCGACGAGTCCGAGCAGGCGCAGTGCGCTCGACCGGGCGCTGGCGCTGGTCCGGACGCTGCCACCCGATCAGGCCGAGGCCGTGCTGCTGCGGGTGGTCGCCGACCTCAGCGTCGCCGAGGTCGCCGACGATCATGGGCCGCCGCGAGGGCACCGTCCGTGTGCTCGTCCATCGCGGCCTCAAGCGACTCGCCGAGCGATCCGTTGTAACGGAACCGCCTGCTCGAACGATGTCTGCATCGTGACCGGCGAAGATCACAACACGGATGCGCTGATCGCGGCCTTGCGATCTCCTGCTCTTCCCGCAGAGCGGGTTGGCGAGGCGGCCGCGGTCACGGCAATGCTCGAGGTTCTCGCGACGGCTCCCGCCTCCACGCGATTCCGGGCAGCGTCGTGGCATCGCCATCGCCGTCGTCACAGTGGCCAGTCTGGGGGTCGGCGGTCTTGCGGCCGCCGGCCCCGGGGTCTTCACCGCCGCTGCCAACAGGGCGCGCTCGCTGGTCACGGCTGACTCCGAGCAGGAGAGCGACGATGGCGGCGCGGTGACCGGCGACGACTCGTCTCGCGACTCGTCGACCGAATCGGCCGAGGCCGCTCCGCCGGCGTCGCTCGACGCGACGCTCGGCCGACGACCAGCGGCACCTCCGATGCCGCGCCGCGACAGTCGACGCCGGCTCGCCGCCGATCGAGTGCGCCGAGGGCAACCACGGCGGCCACGGTCTCCGACGTCGCCCACGCCACGCTGCCGCCCGACGCCGACCAACCGCGGCGACGTCGTGTCCCGAGGCGGCCCGCTCCGACTGCGGCACAGAGCACGCCGACGGCGACGCCGCAAGCCAATGGCCGACACCACGGCCAGCCCGACGCCGACGAGTGCGCCGAGGGCAACGCACGGAGCCACGGTCCCGAGGCCGCCCACGCAACGCCGCCACCGGCACGCCGCCAACCGCGGCGAAATCGGCTCCGAGCAGCCCGACGCCGACTGCGGCACGCCGCACGCCGACGACGGTGCCGACAGACCGGCAACGGCCGACGCCGACGAACCCGGCAACGGCGACGGCAACGGCAACGGCAACGGCAGCGGCAACGGGCAACGGCCAGGGCGACGACGCCGACGGCACCACCGAGGCGGGCACCGGCCAGGGCGCCGACAACGGCCACGGCACCGGCCGAACGCGCCGACCGGCAACGGCCACGCGAACAACGGCAACGGCAACGCCGGCAACGGCAACGGCAACGGGGGCTGACCGGCGAGGCCGACTAGCGTCGACGCGGTGAGCGTCCGCGATCCGCACCACACGGGTCATCGCTCCGATCAGGGGCGGCCTGGCGCGGGCGGCGGTGTTCGGTGCCAGCGACGGGCTCGTGTCGAACGTCTCGTTGCTGCTCGGGTTCGCCGGCTCGGGCGTCGCCGTCGGCGTGGTGCGGCTGGCCGGGCTGGCCGGCGCCGTGGCCGGCGGGATCTCGATGGCCGCCGGCGAGTGGGTGTCGGTGTCGTCCCAGAACGACCTGATCGAGCGCGAGCTCGACGTCGAGCGCCGCGAGCTGCGCCTCAACCCCGAGCAGGAGACGGCCGAGCTGGCGGCGATGTACGAGCAGCCACGGCATGGGCCCGGAGCGGGCGCGTCGGCGGCGGCCGAGGTGATGCAGCCAGCCCGACGTGGCGCTGGTCGTGCACGCCCGCGAGGAGTTCGGCATCGATCCCGACGAACTGCCGTCGCCGAGTCGGCGCCGCCGGTGTCTCGCTGGTGTGCTTCCTGTTCGGCGCGTTCCTGCCGCTGATCCCGTGGTTCTTCGGCGGCGGGGCGGCCGCCGGCGTGGGCGTCGCTCGCGATCGGCCTCGCTGGCGGCGGCGGTCGTCGGCGGGCTGGTCGGCAAGTTCGCCGAGCGTTCGATCCCGGCGTCGGTCGCGCGCCAGGTGTTGATCGTGCTGGTCGCGTGCACGGTCACGTACCTGATCGGCGAGCTGGTCGGCGTCAGTCTCGACTGAGCAGCGCCCGCGCCCGCAGCGCGAGCGTCGACCGCCTCCGTGCGGGCTGCGCGCCCACGCCGTGAGGTGGCCCATCTTGCGGCCCGGGCGCGGCGCCGACTTGCCGTAGAGGTGGAGCGCCACGTCGGGCAGCTCGAGCACCGGCTGCCAGTCGGGCTCGCCGGCGACCACAGATCGCCGAGCAGGTTGACCATCGCCGCCGCCGGCCGGGTCATCGACGTGTCGCCGAGCCCGAGCCCGCACACCGCCCGGACCTGCTGGGCGAACTGGCTGGTCTGGGCGACGTCGAGCGTCCAGTGCCCGCTGTTGTGCGGCCGCGGCGCGAGCTCGTTGACGACCAGGTCGCCGTCGACGACGAACATCTCGACCGCCAGCACGCCCACGTAGTCGAGGGCGTCGGCGATCGCCATCGCCAGCCCGACCGCCCGGTCGGCGAGTCGCGCGCGACACCGCGGCCGGCACGACCGTGAGGTCGAGGATGCCGTCGACGTGCGTGTTCTCGGCGACCGGGAAGGCGGCGAAGTGGCCGCCGGCCGTGCGGGCGCACGACCACGCTGACCTCGGTCTCGAGCGCCAGCGCCTGCTCGAGCACGCACGGCACCGAACCCAGCAGCCGCCACGCGGCGCGCATCGCCGAGCCGTCGGTCGACCGTGCGCTGGCCCTTGCCGTCGTACCCGAGCCGGGCGGTCTTGAGGATCGCCGGGTACGTGATCGTCGGGATCGGCGTCGGCGTGCGTCGACCACGGCGTACGGCGCGACCGGGCAAGCCCGAGTCGACGAGGAACCGCTTCTCGCGGATCCGGTCCTGGGCGATCGCCACCGCTGCCGGCGACGGCGCGCACGCGCGTGCGGCGCGCGAGGAACTCGAGCGCCGCCGCCGGCGGGTTCTCGAACTCGATCGTGACGACGTCGGCCGACCGCGGCCAACTCGGCGAGCGCCGCGCTCGTCGTCGAACTCGGCGTCGAACCGCAGGTCGGCGACGGCCTTGGCCGGTGCGTGCGGATCGGGATCGAGCACCGCCGTGCGGTAGCCCATCGTGCGCGCCGCCATCAGCGCGTAGCGGCCGAGCTGCCCGCCGCCGAGCATGCCGACGTGGCGCCGGGCACGATCGGCGTCATGCCGGCGGGAGCGTCGACGCGGCCGCCTGCTGGCGGCGCTCGTCGCGGTAGCGCTGCAGCGCCGACCGCCAGCTCGGCGTCGCCGGCGGCGCAGCATCGCCACCGCGAACAGCGCCGCGTTGGTGGCGCCCGCCTCGCCGATCGCGAACGTCGCCGTCGGGACGCCGGCCGGCATCTGCACGATCGACAGCAGCGAGTCGTGGCCGCTGAGATGGCGCGAGGCGACGGGAACGCCGAGCACTGGCACGATCGTCTTCGCCGACAGCATCCCGGGCAGGTGCGCCGCTCCCCCGGCGCCGGCGATGATCGCCCGCAGCCCGCGCCCGGCGGCCGCTCTCGGCGTAGGCGAACATCTCGTCGGGCATGCGGTGGGCCGACACCACCCGCGCCTCGTGCGGCACGCCGAACTGGTCGAGCACCTCGACCGCCTTGCGTCATCGTCGGCCAGTCGCTGGCCGAACCCATCACGACGCCGACCAGCGGCGCAGCGCATCGCCACGTCGCTCACACGTTGCGGCGACTCTGGCGGTCGGGCGTGATCTTGACGATCACGCGCTCGCTCGTCGATCTGGCTGCGCGTACGGCGTGCCCTTGTACTGCTGCGAGAGCGCGTCGATGTGGTCGCGCGCCTCGGGCCCGCGCACCGTGTCGGTGACGACGCCGCGCACCTCGGCGTAGGCGTACGGGTCGTCGAGCTTCCAGATCGTGACCGTGACGTTCGGGTCGGCCTCGCATGCGCCTTGAACTTGGCGCGGTGGATCTCGGTGTTGATCAGCACGTGCTCGTCGTCGGCGTCGACCCACATCACGTGGGTGGCGATCTGGCCGTTCGGCAGGCGCACGCTCGAGCGCGGCGAAGTTCTTGCCGACGCGGCGAGGTCCCTGATGGCCGGTTCGAGCATGTGGCCGACACTACCGGCTGTGCGAGGATGGCTCCCGTGCGGCAGATCAACGTGCTCGGCACCGAGCTGCAACCGTGCTCGCTCGACCCGGTCACCGGCTACTACCGCACCGGTTGCTGCGAGAACCACGGCGACGACCCGGGCATGCACGTCGTGTGCTGCCGGGTCACCGACGACTTCCTCGAGTTCTCGAAGGCAGTCGGCAACGACCTGTCGACGCCGATGCCGCAGTACGGGTTCGCCGGCCTGAGCGACGGCGACCAGTGGTGCGTGTGCGCGGCGCGCTGGGCGGAGGCGCTCGAGGCCGGGCTGCGCCTGCCCGGTCGTGCTCGAGAGCACCCACGTCTCGGCGCTCGAGTTCGTCGACCTCGACGACCTCAAGACGCACGCCGCCAGCGGCTGACGCGGCGTCTACGACTCGAGCGCCGCGAGCAGGTTGGTCGGCGTGTCCTTGGGGCTGATCGTCGGCCAGCCCTGCTCGACCTTGCCGTCGGCGCCGATCAGGAACGCCGAGCGCTGGACGCCCATGTAGGTCTTGCCGTAGTTCTTCTTCTCGACCCACACGCCGTAGCTCTCGGCGACGGCGTGGTCCTCGTCGCTGAGCAACGTGAACCCGAGCCCGTACTTGTCGTCGAACTTCTTGAGCCGGGCCGGCTTGTCGGGGCTGATGCCGAGGATCACGGTGTCGCCGATCTGACCGGCGATGTCGCGCAGCCCGCACGCCTGCACCGTGCAGCCCGGCGTGTCGGCCTTCGGATAGAAGTAGACGAGCACGCGCCGGCCCTTGAACGACGCCAGCTTGACCGGCTCGCCGTTCTGATCGGGCAGCGCGATCGTGGGCGCCTTCTTGCCTTCCTGTGGGTGTGCTCATGCGTGATGCTCCTGTCGAACCGAGCAGCGTCGCCAGCGTTCGGCGGGATACGCTGCGTCGACCTGCTGCGGCGTCATCCGCAGCGTCGACTCGGGCACCAGGTCGGCGATCCGCCGGCCCTCGGTGTAGTGGTGGTTGCGTGTTGCCGACGCCCTCGAACAGCTCGCGCGCGCCGGGCGAGCAGATCGGCCGGGCGGATCCGGGTCGAAGATAGCCCCAGATCGTGAACGCGATGCGCAGGTCGTGCACGACCGGCGCCCGGCTGAACAGCGAGGCCCGCCTGAGGGCGATCGCCGAGGCAGCCCTGGACGACGTCGTCCTCGCGTCTCGCCGGGCTGCAGATCGAGGTCGGGCGCCAGCCGGCGGGCGATCGACGAGCGCGAACCCCTGGTCGGGGCCCTGCGTGCCGAGACGCGGGCCGACCGGCTGCGAGCCCGTCGACCATGCCCGGACGATCCGGGCTCCACGGCGCGGGCACGACGTCGGGCGACGTGTAGTACGGCGTCTCGCGCAGTCCGGCGGGGGCTGACTTGGGGGCGGCCATGCGGCCGCCGATCGTAGAGCGATCAGGCCGGCGTGGCGCGTGGAGGCAGGCCGTAGACGACGCTCTCCTCGAGCGCCCGCCACGACGCCTCGATGATGTTGGGGCTGACGCCGATCGTCGTCCAGTCGCTGCTCGCCGTCGGTCGCCGACAGCAGCACACGCGTCACGGCACCGGTCGCCTCGCCGCCGTCGAGGATCCGCACCTTGTAGTCGGTGAGGTGGATGTTGGCGAGGTGCGGATACGCCTGCTGGATCGGCCCGCCGCAGCGCGGTGTCGATCGCGTTGACCGGGCCGTTGCCCTCCGACGTGAACACGTAGCGCTCGTCGCCGACCCACACCTTGACGGTCGCCTCGGTGGTGAACGGCGCCGCTGCTCAACTCGTCGGTGATGACCCGCATCGACTCGACCCGGAAGAAGTCGTGCTCCCAGCCGGCGGCGCGCCGCATCAGCAGCTCGAGCGAGGCGTCGGCGGCCTCGAAGTGGTAGCCCTCGTGCTCGAGCCGCTTGAGGTCGTCGATCACCTGGTTGATCGACGGCGCCGTCCATCGTGCAGGCCGAGGTCGTCGGCCTTCATCTGGATCGTCGCCCGGCCGGCCATCTCGGACACGACGAACCGAGTTGCCGTTGCCGACCAGCTCCGGGTTGACGTGCTCGTAGGCGTCCTTGGCGCGCACGATCGCGCTGACGTGCAGCCCGGCCTTGTGGGCGAACGCCGACGAGCCGACGTACGGCGCCTGCGGGTTGACCGCCCGGTTGAGCGTCTCGGCGATGCGGTGCGACACGACCGTCAGCCGCTCCATCCGGCCTTCGGGCAGGCACACGTAGTCCTGCTTGAGCTGCAGGTTGGGGATGATCGACGTCAGGTTGGCGTTGCCGGTGCGCTCGCCGAGCCCGTTGAGCGTGCCCTGCACGTGGCGGGCGCCGCCGCGCACGGCGGCCATCGAGTTGGCGACCGCGCAGCCGGTGTCGTCGTGGCAGTGGATGCCGATCGTGACGTCGCCGCCGACGTGGGCGTGGACCTGGCGCACGATGTCCTCCACCTCGTGCGGCAGCGAGCCGCCGTTGGTGTCGCACAGCACGACGTGGCGTGGCGCCCTTCACGCACCGCCGCCTCGAGGGCCCGGAACGAGAACTCGGGGTTCTCCTTGAACCCGTCGAAGAAGTGCTCCATGTCGACCAGCACCTGGCGGCCGTGGCCGCGCAGGAACTCGACCGAGTCGGCGATCATCGCCGCGCCCTCGTCGAGCGTGGTCTGCAGCGCCTCGGTCACGTGGTAGTCGCGAGCTCTTGGCGACGATGCACACGGCGCTCGTGTTGGCGTCGAGCAGGTTCTGCAGCGTCTGATCCTCGTCGACCTTGCCGCGCGGGCGGCGGGTCGACCCGAAGGCGACGAACGTCGCCGTCGTCAGCTCGAGCTCGCGGTCGGCGCGAGCGAAGAACTCGATGTCCTTCGGGTTGGCGCCCGGCCAGCCGCCCTCGATGAACTGGACGCCGAGGTAGTCGAGCTGCTCGGCGATGCGCAGCTTGTCGTCGACGGTCGCCGAGACGCCCTCCACCTGGAGGCCGTCGCGGAGCGTGGTGTCGAAGATCTCAACCCGGTTGTCCATCAGCTCTGCTTCTTTCGGTCGGTGCCCGGTCATCGTCGGGCAACAAAAAAGCCGCCCGTGGGCGGCTGAGCGAGCACGTGGGGGCGCCACGTGCTCTAGGTAATGATCGATGATCGCGGTGGCGAGGTGCGTGGCGCATCGCCGGCCATTCAACCCGAATGCGGCCGATCGACGTCAACGCCACCGATCCCGAGCGCCTGTCGCGAGTCGCGATCCTGGGGACATCTCTGTGCACGAACGGTGGACGGACGGTGGACGACAGATAATTCTGGGGATTGACGAAAAGTTTCGGGGATAACCCTGGGGATTCAAAAATACCCCTTGACCTGGGGTTATGCATTCGCGAAGGTATCCGTCGTACCGGGGAGCGCACGCCAACCGGAGCCGAATGACCGAGTCTTCCGAGCGATGCCTTCGGGCGGAGCGAGGGGGAAAACGGCTCTGGCTCACGAGGCGGAGGCGACTCCGGACGGGGCGAGAAGCCACGCTCCGAAGCGACGAGCACCGGGCAACCGGAGCGGCGAGCGAGAGCACCGGGCAACCGGGGCGGCGAGCGGAGGCAGCTTCGGTGCACCGAGTCGCCGGCTTGCCGGAGGCCACGGGCAGCGAGGCACCGGCCAAGGCCACGGGAGCACCCCAACTGCGCCCGAGGTCAGCGGTCGGAGGCGCCATCGGCGATAGGCACGGGCAACCGGGTCAGCGTGAACGGCGCCAGGCCTCTGGGCCGGGCAACCGGAGCAGGGTCCAACTTCGGGAACGGAGGTCGGGCAACCGACCAGACCGGGTCGGGGGGCACCGTCGCCGGGCAACCGGTGGTGGCGCCATCGGCAACGGGGCCGGGCAACCGGCGACCGGGCCACAACGGGCATCGCCCGCCGAGCCTTCGGGCACGACGGGCGATGTGTAGGTCGAGCGAAGGCTAACGCCCGAAGATCGACCAGTGGTGGATCGTCCCACCTTTCGGGTAGCCCCGGGTGGGTGCGCCGGCGCAAGCAGGCCGCACCGCCCGGGGCGACTCACTGTTTTCCGGCCGGACGGTTCGACGTCCCGAGAGTGCGATGCGCCACGGATCGTGCCGATGGCACGATCCGGCGTGCACAGTGCGCCGATCGACGTCGGTCGCTGCCCAGGATGCGACCGACGCCGGCATCGATCCAGCGTCCGTGATCGCGACCCCGGTTGCGTAGTCTCTCGCCATGGCCGAGCCGGATCGTTCGCTGTCACCCGGGATGCACGAGCAGCTCGAGCTCGGCTACGTGTTCGGCGGCATCTCGCACCTTCGGTCAGCGTCCGTTCCTCACCGATCCGGAACAGCTCGACTCGCTGGCAGCCCGACGTCGCGATCGTCGGGGCGCCGTTCGACATCGCCACCACCAACCGCCCCGGCGCCCGGTTCGGGCCGCGCGCGATCCGGGCCCTGGCCTACGAGCCGGGCACCTATCACCTCGATCTCGGGATCGAGATCTTCGATCACCTCGAGGTCGTCGACTACGGCGACGCCTACTGCCCGCACGGCCAGACCGAGACCAGCCACGCCAACATCCGCACACGCGTGCACGAGATCGCCTCGCGCGGCATCGTGCCGATCATCCTCGGCGGCGACCACTCGATCACATGGCCGGCCGCCACCGCCGTCGCCGACGTGCACGGCTACGGCAACGTCGGCATCGTCCACTTCGACGCCCACGCCGACACCGCCGACATCATCGACGGCAACCTCGCCAGCCACGGCACGCCGATGCGTCGCCTGATCGAGTCGGGCGCCGTGCCCGGCGACCGCTTCGTGCAGGTCGGGCTGCGCGGCTACTGGCCGCCGGCCGAGGTGTTCGCCTGGATGGCGCGAGCAGGGCATGGTGTGGCACTCGATGCAGGAGATCTGGGACCGCGGCTTCAAGGCCGTGATGGACGACGCCGTCAGCGAGGCGCTCGCCAAGGCCGAGAAGCTCTACATCTCGCTCGACGTCGACTCGCTCGATCCTGCGTTCGCTCCCGGCACCGGCACGCCCGAACCGGGCGGGCTGTCGTCGGTCGACCTGCTGCGCATGGTGCGCCAGCTGGCGCTCGAACACGACGTGGTCGGCATGGACGTGGTCGAGGTGGCGCCCGCCTACGACGTCAGCGACCTCACCGTCAACGTCGCCCACCGGATGGTGTTCGAGGCGCTGGGCGGGATGGCCGAGCGCCGCCGGCGCACGGCTCGCCGATCCCTGACGCAAATCTTCGGACGAGCTGTCGATTGCTGGTGGCGACGTTCGTCTCAACGATGTCAGACCAACCCTCGAACAGGAGAAACGACGATGAACTACATCCTCTTGATCTACGGAGACCAGACCGCCGGACAGGACATCTCGGAAGCCGCTCAGAGCCGAGATGATGGGCGCCTACTTCGCCTTCACCCAGGAGATCGTGGCGAGCGGCGAGATGGTCGCCGGCGAGCCGCTGCAGGGCATCGAGACGGCGAGCACGGTCACCGTGCGCGGCGGCGAGACGATCGTCACCGACGGACCGTTCGCCGAGACCAAGGAAGTCCTCGGCGGCTACTACATCGTCAACGTCGACAGCGTCGAGCGGGCCCACGAGCTGGCGGCCAAGATCCCCGGCGCCAAGACCGGCACGGTCGAGGTGCGACCGCTGATGGAAGTCCCGGCGAGGACCGACGCACTGAGCTCGACGATCGACGATCGTGCAGCGCTTCGAGGGCGTGGTCCGGGAGAGCTCGGGCCGCGTCCTCGCCGCGTTGATCGGCACGTTCCGCGACTTCGGGCTGGCCGAGGAGAGCCTGCAGGACGCCTGGCTGCTGGCTGCCGAGCGCTGGCCGGTCGACGGCTGGCCGGCCAACCCGGCCGGGTGGGTGTACACCGTCGCCCGCCGGCGGGCGCTCGATCGCATCGCCCGCGAATCGTCGCGTGCCCGACGCCAGCGCGACGCGGCGATGCATCGTCGGCGGGCGTGAGATCGACGAGATGGAGCACCGCGAGGAGCGCTGGACCTCCGGGATCGAGGACGACCGGCTGCGCCTGATCTTCACGTGCTGCCATCCGGCGCTCGACCTCGACGGCGCGGATCGCCCTGACGCTGCGCAGCGTCGCCTGGCTGACGACCGAGGAGATCGCGGCCGCGTTCGGGGTGCCGGTGGCGACGATGGCGCAACGCGCTCGTGCGCGCCAAGGCCAGGATCAAGTCGGCAGGTCTTCCCTACCGCGTGCCGAGCGGCGCCGAGCTGCCCGACCGGCTGGCGGGCGTACTGCGCGTCGTCTACCTCGTGTTCAACGAGGCCTACCTGTCGGCCCGCCCAGCCGAGCCGGTGCGGGTCGACCTCGCCGACGAGGCGATCCGGCTCGGCCGCCAGCTCGCCGAGCTGATGCCCGACGAACCCGAGGTGCTCGGGCTGCTGGCGCTGATGCTCGCCCAGCACGCCCGCGCCGCGCCCGCTTCGACGCCGACGGCGAACCTGGTGCTGATGGAGGACCAGGACCGCTCGACGTGGGACCGGGCGTTGATCGACGAGGCCGACGACCTCTGGTCGAGTCGGCGATGCGGCGGCGCTCGCTCGGCCGCTACCAACTGCAGGCGGCGATCGCCTGGACCCACAACGTCGGCCGCCGCCTGGGAGGACACCGACTGGCGCCAGATCGCCGGTCTGTACGGCGTGCTCGATCGGCATCGACCCGAGCCCGTCGTCGCCCTCAACCGGGCCGTCGCGATCGGCTTCGCCGACGGATTCGACGCCGGGCTGGCGGCCCTCGACGCGATCGACGCCGAGACGGCTCCCGCAGCGCCACCTGTATCCACGCCGCCCGGGCCGAGATGCTGGCTCGGCTCGACCGCCCGGACGAGGCCGCCGGCGAGTTCACGACCGGCCCTCGAACTCGGTGACGAGCGACACCGAGCGTCGCCACCTCGAACGGCGGCTCTCGGCCGATCGCACTCTAAGTGTGCCGGCGTGACCCGGCCCGTTCTTCATCGACACCGACACCGGCTCCGACGACGCCGTCGCGCTCGTCATCGCGCTGACCCACCCGAGCATCGACGTGGTCGGCATCGGCGTCGTGGCCGGCAACGTGCCGCTCGAGCTCGGCGTCCAGAACGCGCTCTACACACGCGAGCTGTGCGGGCGCCTCGACGTGCCGATCTACGTCGGTGAGGCGGCGCCGCTCGAGCTCCCGCTGATCACGGCCCAGAACGTGCACGGCGCCGACGGCATGGGCGACATCGGCCTCGCCCTCCAGGGCCGCACGCCCGACGCCGGCCACGCCGTCGACGCCCTGCTGCAGGCGTCGCACGACCACGCCGGCGAGCTCACGCTCGTCACCCTCGGGCCGCTGACCAACGTCGCCCGCGCGCTCGAGCGCGATCCCGTCGCTCCCCGACCGCATCCCGCGCACGGTGTGATGGGCGCCGTCGCCGATCACGTCGGCAACGTCACGCCCGTCGCCGAGTACAACATGTGGGCCGACCCGCACGCCGTCGACGTCGTGCTGCGGTCGGGCCTGCAACTCGAGTTCGTCGGTTGGGACATCTCGCGCATTCCACTCGGTCGTCGACAGCGAGCTCGCCGCCGAGCTGCGCGCGATCGGCACGCCGGCGCGCCGAGTTCTGCATCGACATCAACGCCGTCGTCGCCCAGTTCTGCGCGACCGAGACCAAGCTCGCCGGCTTCGACCTGCCCGATCCGATCACGATGGCGTACGCCATCGATCCGCTGATCGCCACCGTCGGCGCGGCGCCTCCACCTGGCGGTCGAGACCGAGAGCGAGCTCACACGCGGGATGGTCGTGATGGATCTGCTCGAGTTCACCGACCAGCCGGCCAACGCGCTGGTCGTGACGGCCGCCGACCGCGACCGCTTCCTCGACATGCTGCGCACCGCAATCTCGTAGCGATCGGCCGAGCAGCGCTCGCTAGCGTCGGCGGCCGTGGGCCACATCATCGTCTCCGAGCTCGAGTACGCGCCGCCCGGGCGCCGACTCGCTGTTCTTCGACGTCGGCTTCACGGTCAGCCCCGGTGAGCACGCCGCCCTGATCGGCGTCAACGGCGTCGGCAAGAGCACGATCCTGCGGATCCTGTCCGGCGAGCTCGAACCCGACGAGGGCTCGTTCTCGATCGGCGGCACGGTGCTGCGATGACCCAGGACGTCGGCATGTCGAGCCCCGACACGACGCTGCGCGAGATGCTGATCGAGGTCGCCCCGCCGGCGCTGCGCGACGCCGGGCGGGCGCTGGTCGCCGCCGAGCGGGCGATGCTCGCCGGCACCGACGACGGCGTCGCCTACGCCGAGCGGCTCGCGCGACTGGGGCGACCTCGGCGGCTACGAGCTGGAGGGCGCAGTGGGAGGCCGCCGCCCAGCGCAGCGTGAAGACCCCGGTCGACGACTTCGCCACGCGCACGATCGGCGAGCTGAGCGGCGGCGAACGCAAGCGGCTCGTGCTCGACCTGCTGCTCAACGAGCGGCGCCGACGTGCTGCTGCTCGACGAGCCCGACAACTACCTCGACGTGCCCACCCGGGCGTGGCTGGAGGAGCAGATCAGGGCGTGCCCGTCGACGATCCTGATGGTCAGCCACGACCGCACGCTGCTCTCGAACGTGGCCACCAAGGTGATCTGCATCGAGGGCTCCGGGTGCTGGGTGCACGGCGGCTCGTACCGCACGTTCCCCGAAGCGCGCGCCAAGCGCCAGGAGCAGCTCGGCGACGACCTCAAGCGGTGGAACGACGAGGAGCGCCGGCTGTTCCGGCACATGAAGATCATGAAGCAGCGCGCCGCGGTCAACTCGAAGAACGCCACGAAGGCCGACGCCGCCGAGACCCGGTGGGAGAAGTTCGTCAAGGCCGGCCCTCCCCCGCCGCCGGTGCCCGACCAGCAGATCCTCGTCAAGCTGCGCGGCGCCGACGCCGCCCGGCGCGTCGTGCAGCTCACCGACGTGTCGATCGGCGACCTGTTCCTGCCGTTCAGCCACGAGATCTACCACGGCGAGCGGATCGGGCTGATCGGTCCCAACGGCACCGGCAAGACCCACCTGCTCAACGCCCTCGCCGGCAACGCCGACTGCCCAACGGCGAGCTGACGGGCACGATCAAGTTCGGGCCGCGCACGTCGGTCGGCATGTTCACGCAGGTCAACGACCGGCCCGAGTTCCGCGGCCGGACGTGCCTCGACATCGTGCGCGACCGCCGCTTCGACGAGGAGCTGGCGATGAAGGCGCTCGCCCGCTACCGGATCGGACGCCAGTCACGCCAGGAGTTCGAGACGCTGTCGGGCGGCCAGAAGGCGCGGCTCGAGATCCTGTGCCTCGAGCTCGACGGCCACAACGTGCTGCTGCTCGACGAGCCGACCGACAACCTCGACGTCGACTCGTCGGAAGCGCTCGAGCAGGCGCTCGACGGGTTCGAGGGCACGGTGATCGCGGTCAGCCACGACCGCACGTTCCTCGCCCAGCTCGACCGGTTCCTGATGATCACCGACGACGGCGAGGTGTTCGCCCTCCCCGACTACGAGTTGGCGATGCGCGCCCTGGCGCGAACCGGAGCACGAGTCGGAGCCGCCTCGACGGTCTGGCAGCCGAAACGCTCACCATGTGACCGTCGATGCTGCAGCGTCAGACGGCGAGCTCGCACCAGTCCTTGTACTGGTCTTCCTGGCCGCGGACGACTCGGCCGTAGAGCTCGGCGATCGCCTGGGTCTTGGGGCCGGGGCACGGGATCGAACGGTCGTCGACCGAGTTGACCGAGCTGCACCTCGGCGGCGGTGCCGACGAGGAACATCTCGTCGGCGATGTAGAGGTCGCTGCGGGCGAGGTTGTCGCACACCGCGTCGTAGCCGAGATCGCGGGCGAGCGTCATCACCGTGTTCTGGGTGATGCCTTCGAGCGCGCCCGCCGACAGCGGCGGCGTGATCAGCTTGTCGTTGCGCGACACGAACACGTTCTCGCCCGAGCACTCGGCGACGAGGCCGTTGCCGGCGAGCATGATCGCCTCGTCGTAGCCGGCCTTGAGCGCCTCGACCTTGGCGAGCGACGAGTTGACGTAGTTGCCCGTGGTCTTCGCTGCGGGCGGCATGATGTTGTGGTCGTGACGGGTCCACGACGAGGTCTTGAGGCGCACGCCCTTGGTGAGCGCGTCGTCGCCGAGATAGGCACCCCACGGCCAGCACATGATCGCCACGTCGACCGAGCACGGCATCGTGTTGAGCCCCATCTCGCCGTAGCCGTAGTAGGCGATCGGACGCACGTAGCAGGCCGGCAGCCCGGTCGAGGCGACCGTCGCCTTGGTGGCCTCGACCAGCTCGTCGACCGTGTACGGGATCGACATGCCGAGGATCTTGGCCGAGTTGTGGAGGCGCGACGATGTGGTCGGTGAGCCGGAACACGGCCGGACCCTGCGAGGTCTCGTAGGCACGGATGCCCTCGAACACGCCGGTGCCGTAGTGCAGCGTGTGGGTTCCCACGTGGATGCGTGGCGTCGTCCCAGTCGACGAGGTCGCCGTTCATCCAGATCTTTGGCGTTGGTGTGATTGGCATGCGGTTCAGTTTCGCACTCGGGCGGCGATGGTGTCACCCACCGAGGTGGTGCTCCCGCTAACCGGCTCGGCGCATGCCGGCCGGATGCGGTCGGCGGCGGCGCCCTCGCCGAGGAAGTCGAGCATCAGCGCCGCCGACAGGATCGCCGCCGTCGGGTTGGCCTTGTTCTGACCGGCGATGTCGGGCGCCGATCCGTGCACCGGCTCGAACATCGACGGGCCGGTGCGGGCCGGGTTGAGGTTGGCCGACGAGGCCAGGCCGATGCCGCCCGACACGGCGCCGCCGAGGTCGGTGAGGATGTCGCCGAACAGGTTGTCGGTGACGATCACGTCGTAGCGCTGCGGATCCTGGACGAAGTAGATGCATGCGGCGTCGACGTGGTTGTAGGCGGTGCCGACGTCGGGGTACTCGGCCGCGACCTCGTTGAACGTGCGCTCCCACAGGTTGCCGGCGAACGTCAGCACGTTGGTCTTGTGCACGAGCGTGACGTGCTTGCGCGCGCGCGCTCGCGGCGAGCTCGAAGGCGTAGCGGATGCAGCGCTCGACACCCATCCGGGTGTTGACCGAACCCTGCGTCGCGACCTCGTTCGGCGTGCCCTTGCGGAGCACGCCGCCCTCGCCGACGTACGGGCCCTCGGTGTTCTCGCGGATCACGACGAAGTCGTGCGGCTGCGTGTGGCCGGGGGCGGTGCCGGCGAACGGACGCTGGTTGACGTAGAGATCGAGCTCGAACCGCATCTTGAGCAGCAGCCCACGCTCGATCACGCCCGGCGGCACGTCCGGCGTGCCGACCGCACCGAGCAGGATCGCGTCGTAGCTTGCGCAGCTCGGTCGAGCGTGGCGTCGCTCAGGATCTCGCCGTCGCGGAGGTATCGGGCGCCGCCGAGGTCGAAGTCGGTGGTGTCGAGGTCGACGCCGGCGGCTGTCATCACCTTGAGCGCCTCGGCCGTCACCTCCGGACCGATCCCGTCGCCGCCGATGACTGCAATCTGATGTGCCATACGGGCCCCAAGTTAGGCTGTCATCTCTATGGCCACCCAGAAGTTCTCTCGCGCCGCGTACGAGCGGCTCCAGGCCGAGTTCGAGGATCTCACCACCCGGGGCCGCATCGAGGTGGCCGAGAAGATCGAGCGTGCACGTGAGGAGGGCGACCTCAGCGAGAACGCCGGCTACCACGCCGCCAAGGACGAGCAGGGCCACATGGAGGGCCGGATCCGCCAGCTCGAGCACATGCTCGAGGACGCCGAGATCGTCGACGTACCAGCTCGTCTACACCATCCTGTACGACGGCGACTCGCCCGACATGGCCGAGCGCTACGTCGTCGGAAACCTCGAGGAGCAGGTCGACGGGCGCCGACGTGATCAGCCCGATCGAGCCCACTCGGCAGCGCGCTCGCAGGGCGCAACCGAGGGCCAGGAGGTCACGTATCAGGCGCCCAACGGGGCGCTGCAAGGTGACCGTGCTCAAGGTCGAGCCGGTCTGACGACGGCCGTCCGTGACCGCCGAGCCTGCGTCGCTCGAGTCGCCGCGCCGCGGTCGCGCCACGCTCGAGCTCCCACCCGGGCAGCGAACTCGAGCTGCCCGGGCTCGGACCGCTGTTCGTGCGCGACGCCGCCCGGCCCCGAGGGCGCGCCGACGCTCGTGCTCCTGCACGGTTGGACGGCGACGGCCGACCTCAACTTCTTCACCTGCTACGCGGCGCTCTCCGAACGCTGGCGGGTGGTGGCGTTCGATCACCGCGGCCACGGTCGCGGGCTGCGGACGCGTCGCACGTTCCGGCTCGAGGACTGTGCCGACGACGCAGTCGCCGTCGCCGACGCGCTCGGCATCGACACGTTCATCCCGGTCGGATACTCGATGGGTGGCCCGGTCGCCCAGCTGATCTGGCAGCGCCATCGCGACGCGCGTCGACGCGCTCGTGCTGTGTGCGACCGCCCCGTACTTCGCCGGGCGGCGGCCCGAGCGGCTGTCGTTCCTCGGGCTCACCGGACTGGCCGCACTCGCTCGCGTCACGCCGGTGCAGGCGCGCAGGCTGGATCACCGACCAGGTGTACCTGCAGCGCAAGAGCCAGACGTGGAGCGACTGGGCGATCGAGCAGGTCGTCGGTCCACGACTGGCGGATGGTGCTCGAGGCAGGGCGGGCAATCGGCGAGTTCTCGTCGTCCGACTGGATCCACGACGTCGACGTGCCCGACCGCACTGGTGGTCACGATGCGCGATCAGGTCGTGCCGCTGCGCCGTCAGGTGAAGCTGTTCGAGTGGATCCCCGGCGCCGAGGCGTTCCGTGTCGACGGTGCGCACGACAGCGTGGTCGCCGAGGCCGACCAGTTCGTCCCGCAACTCGGTGCGGGCGATCGAGTCGGCCGTGGCCCGGATCCGCTGAGCCCGATCGAGCCGGGCCGCCAGCCGATCGCCCGGCCGCACCGGTAGCGTCGCCGGGCATGCGCGTCCGGGTCTGTGCCCTCGCAGCGTTTGCCGCCATCTCGCCCGTGCTCGTCGCGTGTGCAGGCGGCAGCGACGGCGACGATGCCGATCCGGCCGCGACCACCGACTGCTCCGGTGGCGAGCGATGCGCCACCGGCGTCGACCACGCCATCGTTGCCGCAGACGTCGACCACCGAGTGCGAGGACGTTCCCGATCCGGCCGACTATCCGGTCGGCGTCGATGCCGCAGACGCTGCGGCCGTGCACGATGCCGACCGCGCTGTCGGTGCAGCCGATCCGAACAGGGGTCGGTCACGGAGCGCAGGCCGGCGACACGGTGATCGTCGACTACACGGGCGTGCGGTCCGAGACCGGCGAGATGTTCGACAGCAGCTACCTGCGCGGGGTCCCGCTCGACTTCGTGATCGGGCGGGGCGGGGTCATCGCCGGCTGGGAACAGGGGCTGGCAGGCTCGCAGGCGGGCGCCGTCGTCAAGCTCGACGTTCCTGCCGACCTCGCCTACGGCGACGCCCCGCCGAGCGACGACATCCAGCCCGGCGACGCGCTCACGTTCATGGTCGAGGTGCGCGCCGTGGTCTCGCCGGTCACCGAGGCCGACGCACCGCTCGACCTCGTGGTCGACACCGTCCACCGGCGCCACGACGCTCGGGGTCGTCGACGTCACGGTCGGCGACGGCGCCACCGTCGAGCCCGGCGACACCGCCGTGTTCCACATGCTGCTGGTCCGCGGCGACAACCTCAAGGTGCTGCTCGACACCTGGCAGCGCAAAGATCCGCTGCAGCTGGTGATGGCCGAAGGTCAAGGCCTGCCAGGCCTGATCGAAGGACTTCAGGGGGCGCGCGTCGGCGGCACGCGGGTGCTGACATTGCCACCCGATCTGGCCTTCGGCCCACAGGGTGATCCCGGGCTCGGCCTCCCCGCCGGCACCGACCTGATCGTCGTCGCCGAAGTCGTGGGCACGTACTGACGGTTACCGTGATCAGCCGTGGACGTGCACGTCGCCCAGATCAACATCGGCACGATGGTCGCTGCGACCGACGACCCGTTGGTCGCAGAGTTCATGGACAACCTCGAGCGCATCAACGCTGTCGCCGACGCCGCACCCGGTTTCGTGTGGCGGCTCCAGACCGAGTCGGGAAACGCCACCGAGATCCAGATCTTCCCCGATCCGCTGACGCTCGTGAACATGAGCGTGTGGGAGTCGGTCGACGCGCTCAAGGACTACGTCTACCGCAGCGGGCACGTCGACTTCTTCCGGCGCCGCGCGGAGTGGTTCGAACCCGACGCCAAGCGCGTCGCGCTCTGGCACGTCACCGCCGGCACGATCCCGCAGCTCGACGAGGCCGTGCGCCGGGTGGAGTTCCTCGAGCGCAACGGCTCGACCGCCGTATGCGTTCGGCTTCGGCAAGCCGCCGGTGCCGCTCGTCTTCGAACCGACATCACCCGACGACGACGACACCGGCGGACATGATCGGACGACTCAACCACGAGCTGGCGGTGGTCGCCACGCACCCGAACGAGAACCACTTCAATCTCGAGGCCGACGAGGTCACAGGCGATCGCGGTCGCATGATCCGCGCCCGTTTCGGTGAACAGCTGGTGGGCTGCGGCGCTGTGCGCGGCATCGGAGACGGCGCCGGCGAGCTCAAGCGGATGTTCGTCGACCCGAGCTGCCGAGGATCGAAGATCGGCGCCGCGATCCTCGACCAGCTCGAGCTCCACGCCCGCCGGCTCGGGCCTGACCGAGCTCAGGCTCGAGACGAGCGCCAAGCAGCCGGCGGCGATCCGTCTCTACGAAGGCTTCGGCTTCGAGCCGTGCGATCCGTGGGGCGAGTACGTCGACTCCCCTGAGACGAGTCTCTGCTTCCGCAAGCTGCTCCACTGACGACAACGAGGCTTGATGGAACCTTGATCGCTGATCGTCAGTGATCACAGTCAGCCGGGCTTACCCCCCGCCACATGCGAGGCGGGCGGATGAGCAGGGTCGCGAAGTGGGGTTTCTTGTTCTCCCTCGTCGCCGGATGTGTGGCGTTCTCGTCGCAGGGTGCGGCGCACGTGCTCGATGCCGACAGCACACGGTTGAACCTGATCGTGTCCGACATCGTCTACGACGCGACCCGGGACGTGATCTACGCCAGCGTCGACGCGACGGACACCAATATCCGAACAAGGTCGTGGCACGATCGACCCCGATTCGTTGACCGTCACCGACAGCAAGTCGCTCGGCACCAAGCCGAGTGCGCTCGCCACGACGCCAGCGGGAGCGCCCTCTACGTGGGCATCGACGGCCAAGGTGCGGTCAAGAAGATCGCCTTGCCGGATTCACCGAATCGTGGTCACACACGCTCGGGACGACACCGGGGCGCGCGATGCTCGCCGGTGGACATCGCCGTCATGCCGGGCACCACCGACACGATCGCCGTATCGGCGGGTCGAGGGCCTCAGTCCGAGCCTCGATGGGCACGGTCGATCATCGACGGCGGGCCGGCCCGCCCCACCGCGACCCCCGGCCACATCGGAAGCAACTCGATCACGTTCGGCTCCATCGGGCGACGAGTTGTTACGGCTCGGATACGGAGTCGAGCGCCAACCGCTTCTACCGGCACGACGTGGAGGCCGGCGGGATCACGATCCGCAGACGACCGGCTTGGGTGGCGAAGATCGCGTTACCACGACGGACTGGTCTACGTGCAGGCGGCCAGATCCTCGACGTCAGCGAGACCGACGACCTCGATCGCCGACACACTGACCGGTGGCATCGAGCGGTGGCAATCGACACCGGCCAACACCGTCTACTACACCGAGCAGGGATACGGCCGGAACGCTCTCGACCCGAATCAGGCGTACGACATCACGACTCGCGTAGAACGTCGCTACCTGGGAACGTGCCCGACCACGAAACTTCTGGAGCGAGCTGATCACGCTCGGCGACGGGCGCTGGCGTACATCGATGCAGAACACCGGTCCACCGCTGCGGCACCTCGTGCTCGTCGACCTCACGAGCGAGGTGGGATCGTTCGGCGAGTACACGCCGTTGACGCCCGCCCGCATCCTGGATCCGCGCACCGGCTCGGCCGGGGCGGCCTCGTGGCCCTGCTCGGCGCCGGCCAGACGATCGACGGTGGCGGTCGCCGGACACGGGGGCGTCCCGGCCACGGGCGCCGACACGGTGGTGCTCAACGTCACCGTCGTCGCATCCCACCAACCCGGCTATCCTCACCGTGTACCCGGCCGGCGTCCCGCCCCCCGACGATCTCGAACTCGACATCCCGGCGGCAATGACGATCGCCAACCTCGTGACAATGCCGCTCGGCGCGGACGGAAGGGTGTCGGTCTACAACCCGTTCGGCGGGGTCGACGTGCTGTTCGACGTCGCCGGCTACTACCCGACGGTGACGGACCGGCGGGGTCGAGGTTCCGCACGCCCTGCCACCGAACGGGTGTGTGATGGACACCACGCGACGGCAAGACTCGGTGGCAGGTTCGGGCAGCTCGGCGCCCAGGACAGCACGCAACTCCAACTCACCAGCGCCACGGTCGGATCGCTGCCGTGCTGCGTTCGGCGCGGTTTCGTCCTCAACGTCACGATCACCGGTACGTCGGCGCCGAGCTATCTCACTCGTATCGGCGTCCTGGGATGCCGCTCGGCGATACAGGTGCTGGAACTCTCAACTATGCCGCCGGCGAACAACCTGCCTGAAACCAGGTCCATCGTGCGCACTCCGGCGAACGGCATCCTCAACATCTTCAACGCCGCCGGTCGCGACGGTACGTCATCGTGGATCTCGTCGGCTATTTCGACAACGTCGAGGACGGGGCGAACGCGGGCGCTTCGTACCTCGTTCACCCCCTCCCGGGCGATCGATCAACGCGACTTGAGGAGTCCGTTCCCCGCTCCTCGGCAGCCTCGAGAGTGGTATCCGCTCCTACTCGGGTGACGCGGCCGAGCCGTTCTCGGGCCTACGTCATGAACGTCACCGTCACCGACGTCGTCGGCGCCGGGTTTCTTGTCCGTGTTCCCATACTCCCCGAACGCACCGACGCCTCCCAACGCCTCCACACTGAACTACTCGTCCGGTGCCACGGGGCCCTAGCCACGCGATCTCGCGGACAGGCCCGTTACGTCGGGTTCTACAACTTCGGTGGACGCGTCCAACTCGTCGTCGACGTGTTCGGCGTGTTCACCTGGAGTTAGCCCGATCCCTCGCACGCGCCAGGTTCGCCCGGGTGGCGTCGGCGACCTCGCCCCCGAGCCGCGTACCCGGCTGATTCGCGTCATGGCGATCGATCGTGCCCGGAGAGCTGGACGGCGGCGACGAGATGGCCGCTTCGACCGACACCGGTGCCGCTGACGGAGGCGACGCCCGAT
>CAWKMO010000023.1:0-101920 GCA_963850755.1 Ilumatobacteraceae bacterium
TTCTCGGCTGTCCCCGCGGTCGCCTTCTTGGCGGCTGTCCCCGCGGTCGCCTTCTTGGCGGCTGTCCCCGCGGTCGCCTTCTTGGCGGCTGTCCCCGCGGACGCCTTCTTGGCGGCTGTCCCCGCGGACGCCTTCTTGGCGGCTGTCCCCGACGGTTCGCGGCGGCCTGCTTCTGCCCGAGATTCACGCTTGGCCTCGTAAGCGTCGGTCTCAGTCTGCGACATGAGGTGGACGAGATCAACTCGAGTAGCTAGGAAGGCGCGGAATTCATCCGTCAGCCTGAACTCTCGTAGTACGGGCCAGTCAACGAGATCCAACGGCGAGAAGATCGCCCGAATCGAGCGCCAGTGCGATCTCCGTCAGGAGAAAATCGTGTTCACCCAGCAAAGCGCTCTTTGCGATCTGAAATCGCCGGTTCAGTGCTGATATGTCCCAGCGCTTACCTGTTGCTTGACCGCTTCCAACCCGCATCGTTCCTTACGGGCCAGCAGAACGTTTGCATATGCAACCTGCTTCCCCTCGTCCGAACGGAACGCACCACACCTTGGAAGATTCTGAAGAATCGTTTGGACCGCCACCACGTGCTCGCTCTTGAGCGCCTTGTAGGCCGGGTCGCCAACGAGATCCACCGCAGTGACCGGGTCGTCACCAACTTTGTCCAATGCGCAGGCCGCCCATCGGCAGCCGACTACAAGGACGTGATCACATGAGGCGCGCAGAGTTGGACACGGGGAGATAGTCGCCAGGTTCGACATCCTTAGCAGAGATTTTGGTTCGGCGGAAGGTATTCAGACGCCCTGCTGTCATTGTGGACTACAACGTGCCGACGCTGAACAATCTCATTGAACAGATCCGCGGTCTGGCAGATGATTACGGCTCGTCAGACCGAAGGTGGTGTCATACCACGACATCCAGTCGGTCATGGACTTGTGCATCAAGTCCGATACACGCTCCTCGACGAGCTCTCGCAGCACCTCAACAACGCTGCTTGCCTGTGTCAGGCGGCTCATCGTCACAGACGGGTCACTGTCGCCAAGCGCACGCCGTGCGAACTCCGGACTGGCGAGCGCGGCTCGAGCAATCTCGCCCATCAGCACCTCAAGTGCGGCAACAGCCTGCACTAGCAATGATTGTCGTAAGAGAGCTGCGCGGGCCGCCGCTGTATGAATGCAACGGCCTGTTCGAAAATACGGTAAGCCCAAGGCTCCGCCTCAAGGTGTTGACGACATGCTCGGCAAAGTCACCGATGCGTTCGTACTGAAAATCTCGAGACGCGCGGTTCCGCCAGACTTTCTGTCCTCGTCGATTTGCGCGAACGCAGCGAGGAGAATGTCACTGTAGGGCTGCCGACGATGGTCCGGAACGTTCGCCGGCGAGACAAACACTCCTGCAAGACCGATTCTTGGATGGTCGAGATCGTGAATCTCGGTGGCCGTGTACTCGCCAGCTCGTCGAGGGCATCCATCGTGATCGTGAACCTCGAGCACGCCCTCTCAATGCGCTTCGCTCCTTCACGGACGTCAATCGCGTCGTGTCTTGGTCCATCTCGCCCTCCCGCTCCGGGTGCGTTTCCTGTAACACAGCACCCGCAAACTGCATGGTGGCTCGTGTGGCTCGCTGCAGATGGGCCGCGCAGCGGCCGGACTACTAGCGGCTCGATGGCTGGGGCTACGACGGCAGCGAGTGAGTCTTCCTCTCGTCGAGCCTTGCGTTCGTCGATCCACTTGTCGACGCGGTCGCCGCGGGCTGCATGTCGCGCGATTCGCGCTCGTGCCTCGGGGCTGTCGTAGATGGTGCTGGGCGTGTCGAGCATCGGGAAGGCCTCGCGGAAGGCAGCCTGGTCGCGGAAGGCGGACCGTCGCGACGCGCTCCACCACTCTGCGACTTCCTCGACCGTAGGTTCGCGGTGAGGGACTCGCGGACAACCGCCCAGCAGTACGCCCAGTTGATCGCCCTCATCACGGTGCGCATTCCAGCGTACTGAACGCCTAGTCGATCCAGGTCCGCTTCGGCATCGTCGCTCCTCGTCCTCGGAATGGTAGTGCCAACTTGTGGCACTCGCGCTACAGTGCCAAGAAGTGGCACTGTCTGTCAGCCTTCGAGTCGGCCGGTCCGGTCGAGCTTGCGTCTGGCATCGACGCGCTCTATCTGTCGGCCCGCGGCGTGGCTCCGCAGTCGCTGCTGGCCGATTTGGAAGGTGGCCCGGACGAGCAGCCGAGGTCGCCCAGATGCCGGTGGACACGCTCTTTGGTGGCTACCCGGTGAAGGTGCAACCGAACGCCTTCCAGAAGTACCGATACGCGTTGAGCCACGAGCTCGCTCGGATCGGAGTGACGACGAGTGAGCATCTGCCGGTCGTTCGGTTTCAGCCGACTGCGATCGCGTTGCATTCGCTGGGGCCACGCGGGCTCATCCTGTGGGCCCGGAACGTGCTCGACGCTGCAGGGCATCGAAGCGTCGTTGCATGTCAGTCGGCTCGATCTGCACGCTGACTGGCAAGGCATCGAGATCAGGGCGAACGAGCGGTCGAACTTCGTGACGTACTCGGACCGCCGGTCTGCTGTACGAGGTCGCCGAGGAGATGTCCGGGCTGTCGTTCGGCAAGCGCGGCGCCAAGCTGTACGCCCGGATCTACGACAAGTCACGCGAAGTCAACGACACTGGGCATCAGTGGTGGCCGGAGGCCTGGGGGCCGAAGTACGACCCCGACCGAAAGGTGCTTCGCGTCGAGTTCGAGCTTCGGCGCGCCGGGCTGGTCGAGTTCGGTGTCGACACGCCCGAGGATGCGCTCGGACCGCGTCGGCGCGCTGTGGGCGTACGCGGCCGGCTCCTGGCTGTCGCTGCGCGTCCCGAGCGGGGATGAGACACGCTCTCGTTGGCCGGTCGATCCGCGGTGGCGACTCATCCAACGGTCCAGCCTTGCGGGAGCGATGCGCGCCCGCTGAGCGGATCAGGGCCGGCGAACGGGAAGGCACGTTGCGCACCTTCCGCAAGCTCGCTACCGGTGTGCTGTCGAGCATGGCCGTCCCGATGGGCACCGCCGACCTGCCCGACACGCTCACCGCAGCCGAGGCCGAACTCCGGCTCTACGAACTCATCAGCGGCCGCCAGTTCGCCGACCGGGTCGCCGAGAAGCGGCAACGGAAGCTGCCATGACCGGGTCGCCATCGTGGGAGATTGTGGCCCGCATCTTCGCCGACATCGCCGAACGAATCGCACTCGCCAACCCCATCGAGGAGACTGACCATGCTGACGATCGCCTACATCCGGGTCTCGACCGAGGATCAGATCGACTACTCCCCCGAAGCACAACGGAACCGATGCCTCCAACACGCGATCGCTAACGACCTGGGCCCGGTCACGTTCCTCGCCGACGAGGGCCGATCAGGCAAGGATCTCAACCGGCCAGCCATTCAACAGCTGATCGCGCACGTCGAGGCCGGCGAGGTCGCGAACGTCATCGTGTGGCGACTCGACCGGCTGTCACGCGACTCCGCAGACCTCTCGCGGCTGATCCGCCTGTTCGACGCGCAATGCGTGTCAGTCCATTCCATCAGCGAAGGCCGCGTCGATGTCACGTCCGCCTCGGGCCGGATGCAGGCGGGCATTCACGGCGTACTCGCGCAGTACTACCGCGAGGGCCTTTCCGAGAACGTCAGGATGGGAAACCACCAAGCGATCGTCGGTGACGGGCGATGGCTGAACCGGGCACCGACCGGCTACGACATGGTCAACGGCTACCTGCAGCCCAACCACGACGCGTTCATCGTTGTGCGCATCTTCGAGCTGCGCTGCCGAGGGCAAGTCGTACCCTGAGATCGAGCGACTGACCGGCGTCAAGTACTCGACCGTGCGTCAGGTCTGCCACAACCGCGTCTACCTCGGCGAGACGAAACTCCGAAACGAGCTGGTATCCCGGGCATCCACGAACCACTCGTCACGCCGGAACTGTTCGACGCCGCGCAGAAGGGAAACTCACGCGGCGTCCGGATCGGCCAGCGATCTGCTCTCCGGCCGGGTCGAGTGCGGCCTCTGCCGCAAGCGCATCGCGATCGACAGCAACGGCCGCAACCAAGGCATCTATCGCTGCAAGCATCGCGGCAACGGCTGCACAGTCCCGGGACGTTCCGCTGCTGGTCTCGCTCGCGCCGCGGCACTGGCGCTGCGTGAGCTCGCCGAGGACATGCGGCTGCTCGACGCAATCCGTGGCGAGATCGAGAGGCGATACGCCGGCACGCAGACGGCGGAGCCGTCGCGTGCGGCGGACGCCGCACAACTCGGACGGAAGCGCCAGAAGCTGCTCGACCTCTGGTACGCCGACAAGATCAGCCCTGAGCTATTCGCCGAACAAGAGCGGTCGCTCACCGCCAAACTCCGTGTGCTGGAGGAAGCCGCGACCGAACAGGCCAAGGCGATCGAGCACGGCAATCGCGTGCTCGCCCAGTTCGACCGCGTCGCCGTCGATGCTGCAGAACCTCGACATCGAGACCATCTGGAACACCGCGACCGACCGCGAACGTCGCAGGCTGGTCAACGAACTCGTGGACGCGGTGATCATCCATGCCGACCGGCTCGAAGTCCGCCTGCACGAAACGCCGCCCATCACCGTGCTGTTCAGCGAGGTAGGACTACGTGAGGGGTCTGGTACCAGACCCTGCGTGTCGGAGGGGGGACTTGAACCCCCACGCCCATAAGTAGGGCACTAGCACCTCAAGCTAGCGCGTCTGCCATTCCGCCACTCCGACGTGGACTGAGTTGTAGAGGCTATCGCCCCACTCGTTTACCTCACCATGAGGAAGCTCAACGCGATCACCGTGAGCACCCAGACCAGGGCAAACACGAACGTGATCCGGTTGAGGTTGCGCTCTGCCGCCGACGAGCCGAGGGCAGCGGAACCGCCACCACCGAACATGTCGGACAACCCGCCACCGCGCCCGCTGTGGAGCAGAATTCCGGAGATCAAGGCGATCATCGAGACCACGTTGATCACCAACACGATGTAGAGCATGACGTCACGCACGGTCGGCCAGCCTACCGGTCATGCCGGGCGTTCGAACCCGACCGGCTGCCACGCAGGTGACCATCGCCTCGTCGGCGAAGTGGCAGGCGACTGGGTGGCCCTGACCACGGTCGATCAGCTCCGGCTCTTCCTCGGCACAGATCTCCTCGGCCTTCGGGCAGCGGGTCCGGAACCGGCAGCCAGACGGCGGATTGATCGGCGACGGAACGTCGCCCTCGAGCACGATCCGCTGGCGGGTCCGCTCGAACTCGGGATCGGGCTCGGGAACCGCCGACAGCAGCGCTTGCGTGTACGGGTGGGCCGGCTTCGTGTACACCTGCTCGGAGGTACCGACCTCCATCAGCTTGCCGAGATACATCACGGCGATCCGGTCGCTGATGTGGCGCACCACCGACAGGTCGTGGGCGATGAACAGGAAGCTCAGTCCGAGCTGCGCCTGCAGGTCCTGCAGCAGGTTGACGACGCCGGCCTGGATGCTCACGTCGAGCGCCGACACCGGCTCGTCGAGCACGACGAACTTCGGGTTGAGGGCGAGGGCGCGGGCGATGCCGATGCGCTGGCGCTGACCACCCGAGAACTCGTGCGGGAAGCGACGGGCGTGATCGGGAGCGAGCCCGACCAGCTCGAGCAGCTCGGCGACACGCTTGTCGTGATCGCCTTCGATCTTCTGCACACGGAGCGGCTCGGCGATCGCCGAACCGACGGTCAGCCGGGGGTCGAGCGACGCCTGCGGATCCTGGAACACGATCTGCATCTCGCGACGCTTGAGCCGCATGTCGTTGCGGTCGAGCGCCGTCAGCTCCTCGCCCTCGAACCGGACCGACCCCGAGGTGCGGCTCGATCAGTCGCAACAGGCAACGGCCGGCGGTGGTCTTGCCGCTCCCCGACTCGCCGACCAGACCGAGCGTCTCGCCGTAGCCCGACGGTGAAAGAGATGTCGGAGACGGCCTGGACGTTGGCGGTGACGGCGCGGAAGCCCTTGCTGCTACGCACCTGGAACTGCTTGGTCAGCCCGGTGACCTCGACCAACGGAGCCGCGACATCGAGCGGTGTCGACGGTCACGCGATCACCTCGAGCACCAGCTCGTCGGCCCGGATGCACGCCGAGTCGGAGACGCCGATCGGACGCAACTCGGGAATCTCGCCAGCGCAGGCATCGATCGCGTACGGGCAGCGCGGCCGGAACGCACATCCAGACGGTGGCCGCAACATGTTGGGCGGAGCACCCGGGATCGGGAGCAGCCGGTCGAGCCCGTGCCGCGGGATCGAATGCAAGAGGCCCTGCGTGTACGGATGCGTCGGATGATCGAACAGCGAATGGGCGTCGGTGCGCTCGACCACGCGACCGGCGTACATCACCTGGATGCGGTCGGCGATGCGGGCGATCACGCCGAGGTCGTGGGTGATCATGACGATCGCCGTGTTGAACTCGCGCCGGATGCGGTCGAGCACGTCGAGGATCTGGGCCTGCACGGTGACGTCGAGGGCGGTGGTCGGCTCGTCGGCGATCAGCACGTCAGGGTCGTTGGCGATCGCCATCGCGATCATCACGCGCTGACGCATACCACCCGAGAACTCGTGCGGGTACTGGCGGGCACGCTGGTCGGGTTGCGGAATCCCGACGACGTCGAGCAGCTCGACCGCCTTGGCGGCCGCCGCCTGCTCGGTGACGTCGTTGTGGGACTGGATCATCTCGACGATCTGGTCGCCGATCCGGTGCACCGGGTTGAGCGCCGACAACGGATCCTGGAAGATCATCGCCGCCTTCTTGCCGCGCACCTCGTTCATCTGGTTCCGCGAGGCGCCCACCAATTCGATGCCGGCCACCTTGGCGGAGCCGGTGATGATCGCATTCCTAGGCAGCAGCCCGAGCGTGGCCGAGGAACGACACCGACTTGCCGGAACCGCTCTCCCCGACGACGCCGACCGCTTCGCCCGGAGCGACGTCGAGATCGACGCCACGGACGGCCTGGACCATCCCATTTGCAGTTTTGAAATTGACTCTCAGGTCGCGCAACGAGAGGACTGGATCAGCCACCTGTGGTCACTTTCCGGTGTCGAGCTTGGGGTCGAGGGCGTCACGCAATCCGTCGCCGATGAAGTTGATGCAGATCGCCAGCAGCACGAGGGTCCCGCACGGGAACACGGTGAGCCACCAGTCGCCGCGACCAACCGCCGATCGCGAGAGCTGGATCAGGTTGCCCAGCGACGTGCTGTCCTGACCGGGCTGCGGGCCGAAACCGAAGAACGACAGCGTCGCCTCGCCGACGACGGCGCCGATCACCGACAGGGTGAGCGCAACGAGGATCGGCCCGATCGAGTTCGGCAGCAGGTGCGACTTGACGATCCGGAAGTTGGAGGCACCGGCAGCACGCGAGGCCTCGATGTACTCGCGTTCCTTCAGCGCCAGCACCTGACCACGCACGAGGCGCGCCACGCCCATCCAGCCGAAGATCGCGAACAGGACGATGATGAATCGGATCGACGACTTGTCGCCGATGATCGGCGTGAGGAATGCGATACCTCCCAGGAACTCGCGGATCATGACGACCAGGATCAGGAACGGGAAGGCCAGGAACATGTCGGTGACGCGCATCAGGAGGTCGTCGAACTTGCCGCCCCGCAGGCCGGCGAACGCACCGACGGCGGTGCCGATCAGGACGGCCAGGATCGCCGAGGCGATGCCGATGAACATCGAGGTGCGGATCCCGTAGAGGAGTCGCGTGTACATGTCGCGCCCGATGTCGTCGGTGCCGAACCAGGCGATGTCCTGCGGTGGCATGAAGACGTTGTTGCCTTCGTCGATGGTGATGACCTGCTCGTTGATGCCGTAGCGAGCGGTGATCGGCGTGGCGATCGCCATGAACATCACGATCGCGAGGATGATCGTGGAGATCGCCGCGCCCTTGTGACCCCAGTAGCGCTTCCACGCCATGCGGCGCGGCGACATCGTTGTCGGCAGGGCGTCGTACTCCGGCGTGTGCGGAGTCAGATGTTCGGCGATTTCGGCTGTGGTCAGCGGCGCTAGTCAAGACGGATCCTCGGGTCGAGGTACGCGTACAGGACGTCGGCGATCAGGTTGAACATGATCACCGAGATGGTGACGATCACCAGGAACGGCAGCAGCTTCGGGAAGTCACCGATCGTCGCCGCATCGATGAAGTACACGCCCATGCCGGGATAGTTGAAGATGTTCTCGGTGATGATGAGACCACCGAGCAGCGCCCCGATGTCGATGCCGATGATGGTCACGATCGGGATCAGCGCGTTGCGGACGCTGTGCTTGAACAGCACCGTGCGCTCGGGCACGCCCTTGGCGCGTGCCGTTCGGAGGTAGTCGGAGGACGAGACGTCGAGCACGGACGCCCGCGTGTAGCGCGAGTACTGCGAGATCGTCTGGATCGCCACGACCGTGATCGGGAGGATCATGTGCTTGATCATCTCGACCAGATCGAATCCTTGCTGGCCGGGCGGATAGACCCCGGCGGCCGGCAACCATCCGAGCTGCACGGCGAACACCAGCTGCAGGATGACGGCCGAGACGAACGGGGGAATGCCGCCGACGAAGAACGCCGTCGTGTTGACGAAGGTGTCGAGCCAGCCACCCGGCTTGCGGCTGGCGAGGATGCCGACGCCGATGCCGATGCTGATGCCGATCACCGCGGCGGTGCCGGCGAGTCTCAGCGTGTTGAAGAATGAGTAGCGCAGCGGTTCCCACACATCGCCTTGGCCCTGGATGCTCTTCGGCCAGGCGTCCGGGCCTTGCAGGAACTTCCCGAGCCACTCGAAGTAGCCCCGGATGTAGCCCCTGACGCCCGGATACAGGCCGTTGTCCTCGATGAACTGCTGGGTCCGGGCCTCGCCGGCGCGTGGGTTGGCGCGGGAGTAACTCGCAACTGGGTTCCACCCGATCCGGCACACGACGTACACGAGGAACGTGACGATGAAGAGCGTCGGGATCATCCAGAGCAATCGTCGCAATATGAATCTCGCCACTCCCTGCCTCCAAGCGTCGAGTTGTCAACGAGACCGGGGCACCCCAAAGGCGGGGCGCCCCGGTCTCACTATCGTAGGTCAGATCTGCTGACGAGTCAGCCGATCGTGTTCAAACCTCAGGCGGTCGTGACAACCGCTTCGCCGGCGAGGAACTCGCTCGGAGCAAAGGTCTGATCGTTGGTGGCGTCGTACAGGGCCGGGAACTGCGGGAAGCCCGCGGTCCACACGAACCACGACGAGTTGGCGCAGGACGTGACCGGGTTGGTGCAGTCGGGAGTGGCGTACTGCTCGGCGCCGATGACGACCTGGCCGTCACCGTCGAGGTCCTCGAAGTTCTCCCAGTCGCGGAACGCCCAGTAGTTGGCGAGGTTGCTCTGCGTACCGGCCACCTTGTCGGTGCGGTAGGCGCCGACGTTCGGGAACTGGAGCAGCGGGAGCATGACGTAGTCGTCCTTGAGGAAGGCGATTGCGCCCTTCACGAGATCGACACGCGCTGCCTCGTCGAGGGTTGCGTCGGCCTCGTGCAGCATCGCCGTCTGCTCTTCGTTGCAGTAGCCCGTGTTGTTCTGGCCGATGAAGTTGTTGGCTTCGGTCGGGATGAACTCGCAGCTGAAGTTGCCCGTGATGTACGTCGGGTCCGGTGCCACCGTGTTGATGTACATCGCCAGGTCATAGCTCATGGCCGGGAGACGGGTCTCGAACACGCAGGGCAGGGCCTCGCAGTTGTCAGCGATGACGTTGAATCCGGCCTCGGCCATCTTCGGGATGAGGAACTCCTGGGTGCTCTCACGGCGGGTGTTGCCGGTGTTGACCATCCAGTGGATCTCGGGAACTTCACCGTCAGCGTTGGCCCAGAAGCCGTCGGCATTCTTGGTCCAGCCTGCTCCCTCGAGGATCGTCACGGCGCCCTCGGGATCGTAGGTGTCGGTGAAGATCGTGTCGTCGCAGTACGGCCCAGGAGCGATCGGGCCGCAGGTCAGCGGCGGGAGCCCCTGAGCGAACGGCTCGTAGATCTGGGCGAACACGGCATCGATGTCGATCGACTTCGAGAACGCGGTACGGAAATCGTGGTCTGCGAAGGCGCACGAACGGGTCTCGTCGGGCGTGCACTCCTGGAACTGGTTGAAGTACAGAGCCTCGTACGAGCCACCGCCCTCGGCGGCGAAGTCGATGTTCGGGTCTTCCAGCTCAGCGTCGAGGCCGGTGTAGGCCTGCGGGAACACGAAGTCGACGGTGCCGGACTTGAGCAGCGTCGCCGCATCCTCGGCGGGCACGATGACGATCCGGTCGGTCTTGGGGGCCTTGGTACCGGCATAGCCCGGGTTGGCCTCGAACACGATCTGCTCGGGCGTCCACTCGGTCATCGTGTACGGGTTGGCGCCGGCGTAGGTGTAGGCGCCACCGGGGAAGTCAGCCGTCACGTCGCATGCAGTCGGCGTGTTGCGACTTCTGGAGGATCTGGTTGAAGAGCGTCTTCCACGGCGAGTAGATCGTGCCGTAATCGACGACGACCTCTTGCGGGGTGGCGCCCTCGGTGACGGCGATGATCTGGTCGTAGCCGGCGGTGGAGATGGCCTCAGGGGTGTTGACGTAGGCCTGCCACGTGCACTCGATGTCGGCCGCCGAGATCGGCGAACCGTCACCCCAGACAGCGGCGTCGGACAGCGTATAGGTGACCGTCATCGCCGCCTCGGAGGCGGGGGCCTCCGTGCCTGCCGGTGCCTCGGTTCCAGCGGGAGCCTCGGTGCCAGCGGGAGCCTCGGTCGAGCCCGGAGCTTCAGTCGATGCTGGAGCGTCGGTCTCGGCGGGGGCTGATTCTTCGGTCGTCGCGTCGTCGCCGGCATCGTCATCGTCGTCACCGCAGGCTGCGGCAATCAACGAGAGACTGACGGCGACCGCGGCAATCCGCTTCGTACGCCTTGTGATCACGTGGATCCTCCTCATTGAGTCTCAGAGGGAGGTGATGGTGCCACTTTGGATGACTCGGCCACGTGTTCACGCTGCGAGCACTGAATTCTGTGGGTGGCTGGAAGCCCGAAACGTCCTCCCCGATCATGACGGGCAACGCGAAACGCTAGCAGCGATCAGTACCGCGCGGTAGCAATCGCGTTGTTTCAGTTTGTAAAAGTTTCGGCGCGTCTGTTCCGAAACGGCCGTCACGAGGCCGCGAACTGGACGATCCGGGAGAACTCGTCGGGGTCGAGGCTGGCCCCTCCTACCAGGGCACCGTCGACATCGGGTTGCGCCATCAGCTCGGAGGTGGTGCCGGCTTTGACCGACCCGCCGTACTGGATCCGGACCGACGCCGCGGCCTCGGCACCGAACTGCGCAGCCACCGCGTTGCGGATCGCGTGACACATCGACTGGGCATCGTCGGCGGTCGCCGTGCGACCCGTGCCGATCGCCCAGATCGGCTCGTAGGCGATGACCATCCCCGCGACCTGATCGCCCTTCACACCCGCCAGGCCGGCTGCCACCTGGCCGAGCACCTTGGCCTCGGTCTCGCCCGACTCACGTTCGGCGAGCGACTCGCCGCAACACATGATCGGGGTCATGCCGTGGCGCAGGATCGCCTTGACCTTCAGGTTCACCATCTCGTCGGTCTCGCCGAAGACGTCGCGTCGTTCGCTGTGGCCGCACACCACCAACTTCACGTCGAGCTTGGCGAGGAACAACGGGGAGACCTCGCCCGTGAAGGCACCCTTCTCCTCGAAGTGGCAGTGCTGGGCGCCGAGCAGCAACTCGAGATCGTCGGCCTCGATCACCGTCTGCACCGAGCGGATGTCGGTGAACGGCGGATGCACGCTGACATCGACCTTGTCGTAGACCTCTTTCGGCAACGAGTAGTGCAGCTTCTGCACGGTCTGGATCGCCTCGAAGTGATTGAGGTTCATCTTCCAGTTGCCGGAGATCAGTGGCTTACGCGCGGCGGGCATTCGGTGCTCCTCTCAGTGCGGCGAGCCCCGGAAGGTCGCCGAGCTCGAGCAGCTCGAGGCTCGCCCCTCCGCCGGTCGACACGTGATCGACGTCGTCGTCGAGGTGGAACTTGGCGAGCGCCGCTGCCGAATCTCCGCCGCCGACGACCGTGAACGCCTTGGTCGCCGCCATCGCTTCGGCCAGCGTTCGCGTCCCGGCCGCGAAGCGTTCGTCCTCGAACATGCCCATCGGGCCGTTCCAGAACACGGTGCGCGCGTCCATCACGACGTCGCTGAAGGCGGCCGCCGAGCCGGGACCGATGTCGAAGCCCTTCGCTCCGTCGGGCAGCTCGGTGCCCCAACGTGGCGAACCGGCCCGAGGCGTCGACGCCGACCAGGTCCTCGGGAAGCAGGACCTTGCTCCCCTGCTCGTCGAGGATGCGCCGGCACGTGTCGACCTGATCGGGCTCGAACAACGAGTCGCCGATGCGCTTGCCCTGGGCGGCGAAGAACGTGAAGCACATCGCCCCACCGATCACGAGCGAGTCGACCACACCCAGCAACGCTTCGACGACGCCGAGCTTGTCGGAGATCTTGGCGCCTCCGAGCACGGCCACGAACGGCCGCTTCGGGATTGTTGCGCAGGCCGAGCAGCACCTCGACTTCTTTGGCGAGCAGCAGACCCATCGCCGACGGGCAGCGTGCGCGGTGGGCCGACGATCGAAGCGTGGGCGCGGTGCGACGCCCCGAAGGCGTCGTTGACGTACAGGTCGATGCCGTCGACCAGCTCGCGCCACGAACTCGGGGCTGTTGCCCTCCTCACCGGCATCGAACCGGAGGTTCTCCATCAGCTCGACACCGGGAGCCAGCTCGGCAAGCCGCTCGCGAACGGGCTCGATCGAGTACTTCGGATCGGGCTGCCCCTTGGGACGGCCGAGGTGGCTGGCGCACACCACCGACGCGCCGCGCTCGGTAGCCATGATCGTGGGCAGCGCGGCACGGATCCGGAAGTCGTCGGTGATCTGTCCGTCGTCGATCGGGACGTTGAAGTCGGTGCGCACGAGCACCCGCTTGCCGTCCACGTCGCCGAGGTCGTCGAGCGTCGGGATGCCGTCGATCATCAACGCTTCTTCGGGCGCTTGACCTTCGAGCCGGCGTAGAGCGTGGTGTCGATCAGGCGGTTGCTGTAGCCCCACTCGTTGTCGTACCAGGCGAGCACCTTGACCATCTTGCCCATGCTCGCCGTCAGGCCGGCGTCGAAGATGCAGCTGTGCGGGTCGCCCTGGATGTCGCTGGAGACGATCGGGTCCTCGGTGTAGCGCACGATCCCCTTCAGCGGTCCGCTGCCGGCGGCCTTCTTGAAGGCGGCGTTGATCTGCTCGACCGTCGCCGCCTTGGTGAGGTTGGCCGTGAAGTCGACGATGCTCCCGGTCGGTACGGGCACGCGCAACGAGGTGCCGTCGAGCTTGCCCTTCATCGAGCTCAACACGAGGCTCGTCGCGCGCGCGGCGCCGGTGCTGGTGGGCACGATGTTGATCGCCGCGCCGCGCGCCCGGCGGAGGTCCTTGTGCGGCCCGTCGACGAGCTGCTGGTCGCCGGTGTAGGCGTGCACCGTCTGCATCAGGCCCTGCTCGACCCCGAAGGCGTCGTCGAGCACCTTGACCACGGGCACGAAGCAGTTGGTCGTGCAACTGGCGTTGGAGATCACCTTCTGGGTGGCGAAGTCGAAGTCCTTGTGGTTGACGCCGTAGACGAACGTGGCGTCGGCGTTGTCGCACGGCGCCGACACGATCACCAGCGGTGCGCCGGCTTCGAGGTGGTAGGCCGCCGTGTCGCGCTTGGTGAAGAACCCGGTGCTCTCGATCACGACGTCGACGCCGAGCTCGCCCCACGGCAGGTTCTTCGGATCGCGCTCGACCAGCACCCGCAACTCGTCGCCGTCGACGCTGATGCCGTTCTTGGTGGCCTTGACCGTGTTGGGCAGCGTGCCGAGCACCGAGTCGTACTTGAGGAGGTGCGCCATCGTCTCGAGCGAGCCGAGGTCGTTCACCGCCACGAAGTCGATGTCGGCGTTGCGCTGCTTCGCGGCGCGGAAGAAGTTGCGGCCGATGCGGCCGAATCCGTTGATGCCAACTCGCACCGTCATGGAGGGGGGTCCTTTCGCTGGGGCGTGAACGACGTGACGAACGCACCGTGCGTCCGATCGCAGCGACGACACTAGTTCGGAGCGGCGGCGAACCAACCCGGACGGGTCAGTCGGCGTCAGTGTGCGCCGGCGTCGCGGTGCGTGGTGCGGGCGGCGATGCCGTGCGCCGCGAACCTGCGGGCGATCTCCTCGGCGATCGCCACCGAGCGATGCCGTCCACCGGTGCAACCGATCGCGATCGTCAGGTAGCTCCGACCCTCGGCCTGGTAGGCGGGCAGGATGTCGAGCAGCATCTGCTCGAAGTGGTCGAGGAACGCGGCGGTGACCGCCCGTTCGAGCACGAAGTCGCGGACGCGCGGGTCGTGCCCGGTGAGCGGTCGCAGCGTCTCGTCCCAGTGCGGGTTGGGGAGGAAGCGCACGTCCATCACGATGTCGGCGTCGAGCGGCAGCCCGTTCTTGTAGCCGAAGCTCTCGACCGCCACCTGGAGCTGCGACGAGCCCTCGTGCTCGAACACGGCGACGAGCCGCTCCTTCAGCTGATGGACGTTGAGCTCGGAGGTGTCGATCACCAGATCGGCATGCTCCTTGACCCGATGCAGCGAGGCCCGCTCGGCCTCGATCGCCTCGAGCAGGCCGCCGGCCTCGTCGCTCAGCGGGTGCTTGCGGCGCGTGGCGTCGTAGCGCTGGACGAGCACCGGCGTCGAGGCGTCGAGGAACACCACGGTCACCCGATGGCCCATCGCCCGCATGTGGAGCGACGTGCGGCAGCACCTCGTCGTGCTGGCGTCCGGACACCAGGGCGAGCCGCTCGATGCCGCCCGGTTGCGACGGCCAGGTCGACGATCGTCGGGAGCAGCGACGTCGGCAGGTTGTCGACGACGTAGAAGCCGAGGTCTTCCAGCACGGCCGCCGCACCGGATCGACCGGCTCCCGACAACCCGGTGATGATCACGATCTCGGCCACTGCTACACACCCTACGTCGCTAGGTGCGTCGCAGTCGGAGATACAAGCAGGCGCGGGATCGTGCGCCGCGCCGGGTACTCGGGCGCGCGCGTCCAGGAAGCCCGGCGGCGGCGCCGGTTCGAGCATCCGCTCGAGCACGAGCCCGTGCTCGATCAGCGTGTTGACGTAACGCGACAGCGGGCGATGCACGAAGCGGATGAAGACGCCCAGCTCGACCTCCTCGACGGCTCGGTCTCGACGAGGTACGGGCCGATCCGCCAGTACTGCTCGGGAGGATCGACCATGTGGTCGTCGATCCAGCCGCTGCCCGGCGTCTGCAGCAACGGGTGATTGAGGAAGAAGCTGAATCGGCCACCCGGGCTTGACGACACGGGCGACCTCGGCGATCGCCTCGTCGACGGCGTCGATGTGCTCGAACACGAGGCACGCGACGACGGCGTCGAAGCTGGCGTCGGTGAACGGCAGCTCGTCGGCCGTCGCCCGCGCGTAGGCCGGCCCGCCGCCGCGCTGTCGCGGCGACCGAGATCTGGTTCCACGTCGGGTCGACGCCGACCACGCTGGCGCCGTCGGCCGCCAGCACACGGCTGATCTGGCCGTCGCCGCAACCGATGTCGAGCACGCGCGCGGCACCCGCCAGCTCGTGCGCCGCGAGCGGGAGGATCTGCTCCTCGTACTCGGCGTCGGCGCCGCTCGGTGAAGCCGTCGATCCACCACTCGGCGTGCGCCTCCCACAGGTCGCGCGACGGGTCGCGGTCGAGGTCGTCGGTCACGACCGGGCAGGTTACGGTCGGCCCATGCAGTTCTCCGTCTGGCCGAACATGGCGCACACGCCCAGCCGAGGTGCTCGACACCGCCCGTTGGGCCGACGCCCACGGCTGGCACGGCGTCTGGTACGCCGACCACTACATGCCCAACACCGGCAGCGAGGAGATCAAGCCGGGCGACACGCACGAGTGCTGGGCGATGCTGCCGGCGATCGCGGCCGTCACCGAGCGGGTGCGGATCGGCTCGCTGGTCTCGCCCACCTCGGTGCACCATCCCGGCCGTGCTCGCCAACCGGGCGGCGACGATCGACCACCTCTCCAACGGCCGGATGGTGCTCGGGCTCGGGGCCGGCTGGCAGATCAACGAGCACAAGGCGTACGGGATCGAACTCGAACCGCCGGGCCGCCGGGTGCAGCGCTTCGACGAGGCGATCCAGATCATCCGGTCCTTGCTCGACCGAACGAACGCACCACGTTCGACGGGCGCGGTGTACTCGATCACCGACGCCACCGCCGATCCCGAAGCCGATCCAGTCGCCGCTGCCGATCCTGGTCGGCACCGGCAGCCCGCGGATGCTGCGGATCACCGCCCGCCACGCCGACGAGTGGAACACGTGGGGCGATCTCGACGATGGCGACGCGAGCGGCGGGCGGCGTTCACCGAGGCGTGCGACGCGGTCGGACGCGACCCGGCGACGATGCACACGTCGGTGCAGGCGCTGTTGTTCATCACCGACTCGCGCCGACGCGATCGAGCGCGCTCGACCGGTGCGTTTGCCGACCGGTCGATCGCCGGCTCGGCCGAGCGACCATCGTCGACGCCATCGGCCGCTACGCCGAGCTCGGCTTCGACGAGTTCATCGTCCCCGACTTCAACCTCGGGTCGACGCCCGAACGAGCGCCGCGAATCGCTCGAGCGGATCGAGCCGGAGGTCATCCGCTCAGCTGTAGGGAGCACTCGTCGGGTGGAACTTGGCGTGGACCGCCTCGGCGACGGCGTCGGGCAGGAAGCTCAAGCGCCTGCAGCTCGTCGAGCGACGCCCGCTTGACGGCGTTGACGCCGCCCATCGCCTTCACGAGTTGCTTCTTGCGCGCCTCGCCCAGCCCGGGATGCCGTCGAGCGAGCTCGCCACCATGCGCTTCGAGCGGCGCTCGCCGTGGAACGTGTTGGCGAAGCGGTGGGCCTCGTCGCGGATGCGCTGCAGCATGAACAGCGCCTCGCTGCCCCGCGGCACCTCGACCGGGTCGGGGCGGCCCGGCACGTAGACCTCCTCGAACCGCTTGGCGAGGCTGGCGATCGGGATCTCGTCGGCGAGCCCGAGCGAGTCGACCACCCGCTGGGCGACCCCGAGCTGGCCCTTGCCGCCGTCGACGAGCAGCAGCTGCGGTGGATAGGCGAACCTGCCCGGCTTCTCGCCGCGCTCGCCGATCGGCCGGTCGCGCTCGTCGAGGTAGGCGGTCAACCGACGGGTGAGCACCTCCTCCATCGCCGCGTAGTCGTCGTTGCCCGGCACGTGGACCTTGAACTTGCGGTACTCGCGCTTGGCGGGCAGCCCGTCCTCGAGCACCACCATCGACCCCACGTAGTCGGTGCCCTGCAGGTGGGCCATGTCGTAGCACTCGATGCGGAGCGGTGCCTCGGGCAGCTCGAGCAGGTCCTGCAGCTCGGTGAGCGCCCGCGAGCGACTGTTGTGATCGGAGGCCCGGCGCATCCGGTGGCGGGTGAACTCCTCGCCGGCGTTGCGAGTGACCGTCTCGAGCAAGGCCCGCTTGTCGCCGCGCTGCGGCACGCGGATCTGCACCCGCGACCCGCGCATGTGGCACAGCCACTCCTCGTAGGTCGCCACGTCGTCCGGCTCGTACGGGCACGAGCACCTGCTTGGGGATGCCGGTCGGCGGCTCGTCGCCGTAGAGCGACTCGAGGATCCGGTCGACCAGCCGACCGGGCGTGAGCTCCTCGACCTTGTCGAGCACGAACCCCTTGCGACCGACGACCCGTCCGCGGCGCACGAAGAACATCTGGACCGACGCCTCGAGCTCGTCGTCGGCGATGCCGATCACGTCGATGTCTTCGTTCTTGTCGGCGACCATCTGTTGCTTGGCGATCGCCTTCTGCACGGCGATCAGGCGGTCGCGGAGCCGTGCCGCGCGTTCGAACTCGAGCGTCGTTGGCGGCCGCCTTCATCTCCGCTTCGAGCCGGTCGACGATGTCGTCGGTGTCGCCGGCGAGGAAGTCGCACAGCTCGCGCACGAGCTGGCGGTACGGCATCTCCTCGATCTCGCCGACGCACGGGTCCGGAGCACTTCTCGATGTGGAACAGCAGGCACGGGCGACCGAGCCGCTCGTGCTGGTTGAACTTGGCCGGGCTGCAGGTGCGGATCGGGAAGCTGCGCAGCAGCAGGTCGAGCGTGTCGCGAATCGCGTAGGCGTGGGCGTACGGACCGAAGTAGCGAGTGCCCTTGCGCTTGCGACCGCGCATCACCAGCGCCCGCGGCCATTGGTCGTCGACGGTGACCGCCAGGAACGGATACGACTTGTCGTCCCTGCAGGCGGACGTTGAACCGCGGCTGGTGCTGCTTGATCAACGAGTACTCGAGCATCAACGCCTCGACCTCGTTGCGGACCGTCGTCCACTCGACCGACTCGGCGGTCTCGACCATCTGGCGCGTGCGCGGGTGCAGGTTGTGGGGGGCCTGGAAGTAGTTCGACAGGCGCTGACGCAGGCTCGACGCCTTGCCGACGTAGATCACCCGTCCGTGCGCGTCCTTGAACTGGTACGACCCCGGCGCGTCGGGGATCGATCCGGCGGGCGGGCGCTTCACCATGACGGATTCACGATACGGGCACCGGTGGCGGGTGCGCCCTGTGACCTGGCGTGCCTCGGGAGACGGCCGCCCTCGCGGGTACCGTGAGGGCCGTGGCCAACCGCTTCCAGTTCGCGCTCCCCGAACCTCGCCCACGCGACGGTTGGTTCCGAGTCGGCGGGCTCGACATCACCACCACGGCCCTGCTCGTGCATCGCCGGCGTGGCGTCGATGTTCCTCTACGCGATCGACAAGACCCTGTTCAACAAGCTGGTCTTCGTGCCCGCCCTGGTCCGCGACGGCGAGGTGTGGCGGCTGTTCACGTGGCCGATCGCCAACCCGCCGAACAGGTTCTGGGTGGTCCTCACGCTGCTCTTCTTCTGGATCATCGGGCACGCCGTCGAGGGAATGGTGGGCCGCGTCCGTTTCACCCTCCTGATCGTCGTCATCACCGTGGCCCGGCGGCGCTGGTGACCGCTGCTCCCCGCCGAGACCTTCCCCACCGCACCCGACTTCGGACTCGGCCTGCTCGGCACGGCCCTGTTCGTCGTGTTCGCCGCCGAGCACCCGCACATGCCGTTCTTCTTCGGGGTGCCGGCCTGGATCATCGCCGCCGTGTTCGTCGGCATCGACGTGCTGTTCTACGTCGGCGACCGCCAGTGGGGCACGCTTGGTGATGATGCTCTCGGCGATCGCGATCGCGGTCGTCATGGTGCGCCAGTGGGGCTTCGCCAGTCGACTGACGTTCATCCCCCGGATCGGCTCCGGGAGCAGCCATCCGCCTCGTCGGGGCACCGGCCGCCCAAGCGGCGCCCAGGCTCGCCGTACCTCCGATCGGCGTGGGAGCGTCGTCGAGGGTCCCTGGTCGGCGCCCGTGCCACCTCCTCCGACCGCCGACGCTGCATCGGCCCAGGTCGAGCTCGACGAGCTGCTCGACAAGATCTCGGCCGGCGGGCTGGATTCGTTGAGCGCCGACGAGAAGCGTCGTCTCAACGAATTGTCAAAGCGTTTGCGTTAAGTCAACTCTGTCAAATCCCTCTTCAGCCGATGGTGCGATCGGCCGATGATCAGGCATGACAGTCACGCCGTCGGCGGCACAGACGATGGGCTTCGAGGCGACCGGCGGTCGCTCGGCGCTCGATCAGGTCGCCGCGCTCGTGACGTCACCGTCGATCTGCGTCGACGAGGACGAGATGCTCGTGCTCGCCCTTCGTCCGGAGCACGACAACCGCCGCGTCATCGCCAGTGCCGGGAACAGCGCCGTTCGTGCCGCGATCTCGGTGTCGATCGCGGCCGGCAACCTCCGCGCCTGGGCCGCGGTCCGCGACGACGATGTCGTCGACGTGCCCGTCGCCTCGTTGCCCGAGATCATCCGGGCCGCGATCCAGCCGAGCGGGCTCCAGTCGATCCGCGTCGCGGCCGTCCGCGACGGCGAGTCGCCGGCATGCCTCCTGATGTGGCTCTCCCGCACCGCGTCACCGTCGTCGACGCGCAAGAGCGCCACGTCAGCACGCTGCGCGCCTTGATCGAAGCCGTCGCCCGCGACCACGACTCGGCCCTTCAACGTGCGGCCGACGAGACGTTCGTGACGCAGACCGCTGAGGCGGCGATCCGCGAGGTCGCCGGAGCTCGATCCACTGGCCACGATCCCCACCCGCGAGCAGTTCGACGCCGCGCTCGCCGGCCTGAAGTCGGACGAGACGGGCCTGATCGCGATCGCCCTCGACGACATGGACTCGCTCCAAGGCGAACTGGGCGCGGAGGCGGCCGAGCAGATCCGTCGCGTGGTCGCCGGTCGCCTCTCGACTGCCTGCCGCCGCAACGACGTCGTCGCCCGGGTCGCCGAGGACGCCTTCGCCGTGCTGCTCGTCGATGTCGACCGTCGATCCGCATTCGAGATCTCGAAGCGCTTGCGCTCGGAGGTGTGCGAACCGATCGAGCTGGCGGCACGCACCGTCGAGCGTGTCGATCAGCGTGGGGCTCTCGCACGAGGTCGGCCTGGTCGACCCGGTCGATCTGTTCGTCTCCGCCGAATCGGCGATGGAAGATGCCCGCGAAGCCGGCGGCGCCCGCATGCTCGTCGCGTGCTGAAGCGCGGTTCACGCCGCGGGCTGCATGCCGGTGCGGCGCAGGCGGCCGACGGTGAGCCAGGCGAAGATCAGCAAGCCGGCGGCGATGCCTGTCGCCACGTTGGCAAGCACGTGGAAGCCGGCCGACTGCTTCACGAATCCTGATGCCGAAGGCGGCGGCGGCCCCGCACAGGCTCAGCGTCAGGTCACCCGTTCCCTGCGCTTCGACCCTGCGCCTCGGTTGGCACGGAAGCGGTCAGCAGTGTCGTTCCCGCGATCAGGCCGATGCTCCAGCCGAGACCGAGCAGGAACAGCCCGACGAAGATCATCGCCGGCACGTAGCCGGCGATCGACGGCCGCCACGGTGCCGGCTGCCGAGCACGATCGCCCCGGACTGGATCGCCGGCACCGCGCCGACGCGCTTCACGTAGCGCCCGACCCACGGCGCCAGGCCGAACATCCCGAGGATGTGGACGGCGATCACGACCGCCGACAGGTCGGCCTGACCGTGATCCTTCATGTGCGGCGGCGTCATCGTCATCACGGCGACCATCGACGCCTGCGACGCCGCCATCGCCACCAGTCCGAGCACGGCGCCGGTGAAGCCATGATCACCCGATACGAGACCCGGAGCTGACGCACCGGACGCACGCGATCGGCGTCGGGATCGGTGCCGCCGATGGCGACCAGCGGGTCAGGGCGAAGGAACAACCAGAACACCGTGGCGCCGACGCCGAACAGCGCTCCTGCGAACAGGTACGGCCCGATGAACTCGTCGAGGCCGAGCCAGGTCCCGGCCGTCCTTCTCGAACGGGGTCAACAGCGGCCCGAACACCGCGCCCAAGGTGCCGATCCAGACGATCGCACCGATCGCCGTCGCCCGCTCGTCCTCGTCGGGCGAGATCGGCGGCGACGTAGCGGGTTTGCAGCGTCGCCGCCTGACCGCACCCGAACACCATCATGCCGACGATGAACAACCAGAACCATCTGAGCTGACCGCCGGTGGCGGCGATCGCCGAACCGAATGCTCCCAGGGTGAGCGCCATGACCGAGTCCGGCGCGACGGCCGCGCCGCTTCATGCGGGCCGCCAACGGGATCGCGATCATCGCCGACCCGGTGGTGAAGGCGGCGCTGCCGAGCCCGGCGAGTCGATCGGATCCGAGCATGTCCTTGCCGAGCAACGACACGACCGCCACGACGCCGGCGACGGCCGCCTGACCGGGGACGACACCGACTCGCAGCACGTTGAGCGTGCGGCGCTGCAGCGCGTCGCGCTCGACGTCGGAGAGGACCGCGGTCACCCGCCCACTCTCGCAGACGTGGAATGGTGTGGAGCAGGTGGTACCGGCACCCCGCCGATCCGGCCGTCAGCCCAACAACGGGCGAAGGAAGCGTCCGGTGTGGCTCGACTCGACCGTGGCGATGTGCTCTGGCGGGCCCTCGGCGATCACGAGCCCGCCGCCGCTGCCGCCTTCGGGACCGAGATCGATGATCCAGTCGGCGGTCTTGATGACGTCGAGGTTGTGCTCGATCACGAGCACCGTGTTGCCCTGGTCGACGAGCCGCGAGAGCACGGTGAGCAGCCGCTTCACGTCGTCGAAGTGCAGGCCCGTGGTCGGCTCGTCGAGCAGGTAGATGGTGTGCCCGGTGGAACGCTTGGCGAGCTCGGAGGCGAGCTTGACGCGCTGCGCCTCGCCACCCGACAACGTCGGCGCCGGCTGGCCGAGGCGGACGTAACCGAGCCCGACGTCCATCAGCGTCTGCATGTAGCGGCCGATCGCCGGCTGGTTGGCGAAGAAGTCGACCGCCTCGGCAACCGGCATGTCGAGCACGTCGGCGATGTTGCGACCCTTGAACTCGATGTCGAGCGTGTCGCGGTTGTAGCGGGCGCCCTTGCACACCTCGCACGGGACGTACACGTCGGGCAGGAAGTGCATCTCGATCTTGATCGTGCCGTCGCCGGCGCACGCCTCGCAGCGACCGCCCTGGACGTTGAAGCTGAACCGGCCGGGCATGTAGCCACGCACCTTGGCCTCGTTGGTCGAGGCGAACAGCTTGCGAATGTTGTCGAACACGCCCGTGTAGGTGGCCGGGTTCGAGCGCGGCGTGCGACCGATCGGCGACTGGTCCATGTCGATGACCTTGTCGAGGTACTCGATGCCGTCGATCCGCTTGTGACGTCCGGCAGGCGTCTTCGACTTGTAGATCCGCTGCATCAGCACCGGCAACAGGATGTCGCGCACGAGCGTCGACTTGCCCGACCCCGAGACGCCGGTGATGGCCACGAAGCATCCGAGCGGGATGTCGACCGTGAGATCGCGCAGGTTGTGCTCGCGCGCGCCCTGCACGGTGAGCTGCTCGAGCTTCGGCGAGCGTCGCTCGGTCGGCACCGGGATCGACTTGCGACCCGTGAGGTACTGGCCGGTGATCGACTCCTTGACCTTCTCGATCCCCTTCACCGGACCGCTGTAGACCACGGCTCCCCCGTGCTCGCCGGCGCCCGGGCCGATGTCGACGATCCAGTCGCTCTCCCTGATCGTCTCCTCGTCGTGCTCGACGACGATCACCGTGTTGCCGAGGTCGCGCAGCCGCGTCGAGGGTGTCGATCAGGCGCCGGTTGTCGCGCTGGTGGAGACCGATCGACGGCTCGTCGAGCACGTAGAGCGTGCCCACCAGGCCCGACCCGATCTGGCTCGCCAACCGGATCCGCTGCGCCTCGCCGCCGGCCAACGTGCCGGCGCTCCGCGACAGGCTGAGGTAGTCGAGCCCGACGTCGAGCAGGAACCCGAGCCGGGCGTTGATCTCCTTGGTGACCCGCTCGGCGATCATCTTGTCGCGCTCGCTCAGTTCGAGCGCGGCGAGGAACTTCGCCGACTCGCCGATCGGCATCTCGCACACCTCGGCGATGTGCTTGCCTCCGACGGTGATCGCCAACGTGTACGGCTTGAGGCGCGCCCCGCCGCAGGCGTGGCACGGCACCTCGCGCATGTACCCCTCGTACTGCTCGCGCGACCAGTCGCTCTCGGCTCCCTCGTGGCGGCGCTTGATCCACGGGATGACACCCTCGTACTCGGTGGAGTACTGACGGCTGCGCCCGTAGCGGTTCTTGTACTTGACCGTCAGCTTGCCGGACGTGCCGTGCAGCACGATCTGCTGCTGCTTGGCGGTGAGCTTCTCCCACGGTGACGACAGGTCGATGTCGAACGACTCGGCGACCGATTCGAGCATGCGCTGGAAGTACTGGGTGTGGGCGCTTCGCCAGGGCGCGATGGCACCGTCGGCGATCGACTGCTCGGGATCGGGGATCAGCAGCTCGGGGTCGACCTCGAACGTCGTGCCCAGGCCGTCGCACGTCTCGCACGCTCCGTACGGGGAGTTGAAGGAGAAGTTGCGGGGCGCCGGCTCCTCGTACGACGTGTGGCACACGGGACACGCCAGGTGCTGGCTGAAGGTGAGCGTGTCGGGCTCGTTCTCGTTGTCGACGATCTCGACCTCGGCGACGCCATCGGCGAGCTGCAGGCGCGGTCTCGAGCGAGTCGGTGAGCCGGCGCTCGATGCCTTCGCGCAGCACGAGTCGGTCGACGACGATCTCGATCTTGTGCTGCTCGTACCGGGCCAAGCGCTCGTCGCGCTGGAGGAACTCGTCGATGATCACGACTTCGCCGTCGATCCGGGCCCGCACGTACCCCTGACCGGAGAGATCGCCGAGCAGGGTGTCGTACTCGCCCTTGCGGCCGCGCACCACCGGCGCCAACACCTGGAACCGGGTGCCCTCGGGAAGCTGCAGGATGCGATCGACGATCTGCTGGGGTGTCTGGCGCTGGAGGCGGGTGCCGTCGTTGGGGCAGTGCTGGACGCCGATCCGGGCGTACAGCAACCGGAGGTAGTCGTAGACCTCGGTGATCGTGCCCACCGTCGAGCGTGGGTTGCGACTCGCCGACTTCTGGTCGATCGAGATCGCCGGTGAGAGACCCTCGATCACGTCGACGTCGGGCTTGTCCATCTGCCCGAGGAACTGGCGGGCGTAGGCGCTCAGCGACTCGACGTATCGGCGTTGACCCTCGGCGTAGATGGTGTCGAAGGCCAGGCTCGACTTGCCGGACCCGGACAGCCCTGTGAACACGACGAGCTTGTCACGAGGAATCTCGACGTTGATGTTCCTGAGGTTGTGCTCTCGGGCACCACGAACCGAGATGACGGGTCCGCTCGGCACCGCTGTCTTGCGGGCAGCCATTGTTGTCGGAGGCTACCGACGCATCGGACGCGCGGCCGTCGCCACTTCGGGGGTTTGTGTCACGGTGTCGATCACACCGGCCACCGTAGCAGACGATCGAACATGTGTACGCACGAGTGCAGGTTGCTAGCTTGCGCCCGATGAGCCCCGAGGCGGCCGCGATCAGGGCCACGATCACGCGCGAGACCGTCGATCCGACGCGGGACGTCGCCGCCGAGCGACTCGAATGGGACGCTGCCGCCGCCGGGCGTCAGCTGCCCGACGGCATCGAGGAACAGGTGCACGACATCGCCGGCGTCCCGTGCCGATCGCTGCGAGCTGTCGAGCGCCGTTCCGACCCGCCGGTGGTCGTGTATGCGCATGGCGGCGGATACGTGTCGGGGTCGTCGACCACTCATCGCCTGTTCGGATCGTCGCTGGCTCGTGCACTCGACGCCACGGTCGTGCTCGTCGACTACCGGCTGCTCCCCGAGCACCCGATCTCGGCGCCGATCGACGATCTCACCGCCGTCGTCAGGGAGCTCGCTGCCGGCGACGAGGCCCGCCTCGGTGGGCTGGTCGTGGCCGGCGATTCGAGCGGTGCCGCGCTCGATGGTCACCGTGGCGCTGGCACTGGGCGCCGGCGGCCGTGTCGCCGGTATCGGCGATCGTGTCGCTGAGCGGTGCGTTCGACGCCACGCTCTCGTCACCGAGCGTCGACGCCGGGCTCGATCCGCAACTCGACCGCGCCGTGCTGGAGCACTGGCGCTCGACGATCGAGGCGGTCGCCGACCCACACGACCCGATCGTGTCGCCGGTGTTCGCCGACATGACCGGACTGCCTCCGGCACTGCTGCTGGCGGGCGGCGACGACGTGTGGCGCGACGACTCGGTGCGGCTCGCCGACGCGATCGTGGCGGCTGGCGGTTGCGTCGAGCTCGAGGTCGTCCCTGACATGTGGCACTGCTGGCCGCTGTGGGGCAGCTTTCCCGAGGCGCAGGCGGCGCTCACACGCTGTGCCGCGTTCGTCGATCGCCACTGCCGCACCGGTCACGCCGCGAGCGACGAGCGGTGACCCGGGCGTTGCTCGGCAACTTGGAGCACGCGGATCGACCGATCGGCGACGAGCACTCCACGTCCGGGAACCCATCGCACACCGGGCCGCACAGCCACCCGGCTACCTGCGATCTGCGCCAGCTCGGCCGGGTCGTCGGGCTGGAGCAGCAACGTGCAGCGCGCCTGACGCAGAGCGTTGATGATCGGGTTGGTGGAGAAGCCTCGCATCGCGCCCGGCCCCACTGAGGCGACGAGCCTCAGCCCGGGCACGGCGGCAAGGCGCGACCATGCGTCGGTCAGCGACGTGTCGTCGAGCAGGTCGAGATCGTCGACCACCACCACAGCGGGGCGCTGCGGCGCACCGCGCAAACGTGCGGTGAGGTCGTCGAGCGACCGGGCGATCGCAGGTGCGTCGCCTCCGACCGTGGTCGTGGCGCCGGCCACCGACCATCCCGCCGCGTCGGCCGTCACGAGATGCACCTCGCGGTCACGGGCCATCCCGATCGCGATCGTGGCCAGCGCCGTCGACTTGCCCGTTCGGGCGCCGCCGACCACGAGCATGTTCGAGCGATCGAGGTCGAGCAGCACGAGCTCACCGCTCACGTCCTCGACCCCGATCGCGACCATGCCGGGGCTCACGAGCCGGTGTGGGATCGTCACCGAGGCGGGCAGAGGGGCGCTCCACACCGCCCCTCGCGACGGGCGTGCGATCGACCGGCCGAGCCGCTGAATCGCCTGGCGCTGGCCGGGCGCCGAGTGATCTGCCGACACCACGCAGATCTGCATCACGGTCGCGGCCCTCCACCAGCCACGGCCCGGGACGAGAGTGGCGCCAGCAGACATGGTCGATGCGATGCCGTGCTCGGCGTAGGCGATCGGGTCGGCGTGGCGCAGCACGATCCGGTTCGGAATCGCCGCCAGCAAACGGGCCGGGATGACGCCCCGGCGATCGGAGGTGATGACGGCGTGGACGCCCACGCGCCGCCCGTCGATCAAGATCCGGACGAGGCGTTCCGGCCACGAATCGCCGGCTGCGGCGATCGGGGTTGCGCACTCCCCCAACGTCTCCATGATCGACCCGAGCCCGTCGATCAGCACCACGATCCGCGCCAGCGGCGGATGGTCGGCATTGAAGGCGGTGAGATCATCGGCTTGTACGGCGGCGAACTGCGTTCGGCGCCGCTCGATCTCGCGCTCCAGCGTCACCACATGGCGTGTGAGCGCCTCGAGGTCGGCGCTCGACACGACATCGACCACGTGGGCGAGGTCGGCGAGATGGGCGAGCTCGTTCGATGCGCCTTCGAGCACCAGGATCGTCAGCTGCTCGGTGGTGCTGGTGGTGCACGCCGACGCGGCGACCGTTCGCAGCAACGTGGTCTTGCCGGATCCGGCAGATCCGAACACGAGGCAGCCACCGTCCTCGAGGTCGACGACCAGGGGATGTTGGGCCTGCTGCTCGGGCACATCGATCGTGCCGATGACCACGAACCGCCCGCCGCCCAGGCGAGTGTCGTCGACATCGAGCACGACGACGTCCGGGAGGGCGTCGCACCACGGGCGGCGCGGAGCCGGGAGCCCTCGCAGGTCGGCAGCGGTCGACGCCGCCTCGACGATCGCCGCCAGCTCGGTCGGTGCGGAGGCGACGGTCGACGCAACGGCTCCGCGCTCGGCGTCGTCTGGTGCGACGTCGATGTCGACGTCGAAGTCGGACACGATGATCGGTTGCTGCTCGCCGGCGGGTCGCACGGGTCGACCTCCATAGGCCGCCTGGAACGGCACGAGCCGGCGTGGGCCGAGTCTCAGGTACGCCCGACCCCGCGATGCGACCGGGATGCCGGCTGCCTCGTACGTGCCGATCACGGCCGCCGACTCACTGCGTTCGAGCATCCGCAACGCGATCCGGATGTTGGTGTTGGCGAGAATGTTCTCGTTCACCGAGCCCGACGGGCGTTGCGTGGCCAGCACGAGATGGATGCCGAGGCTGCGGCCGCGCTGGGCGATGTCGACGATCCCGGCCATGAACTCGGGGACCTCCTTGACCAGGGTGGCGAACTCGTCGATCACGATCACGAGCGACGGCGGGGCCTCCGCCGGTCGCTCGGCCACCAAGCCGGCCAGGTCCTTGGCGCGGCCCTGGAGCAGTGCCATCCGCCGGTCGATCTCGGCCCTCAGCGACACCAACGCCCGTTGCGCGAGCGGTCCGTCGAGGTTGGTGACCTGGCCGACGGTGTGCGGCAGGCGGGCGAACAGCGTCGGACGAGGCACCGCCCTTGTAGTCGACGAAGAGGAAGTTGACGTGTTGCGGCGAGTAGCGGCTGGCGAGCGAGGCGACCATCGACTGCAACAGCTCGCTCTTGCCCGACCCCGATGTTCCCGCGATCAGCGCGTGCGGCCCGTCGTCGACGAGGTCGACCTCGACCGGGCCGGCGGCGCCACGACCCAACGTCACGCGCAGCTCGTGGGTGCGGGTCGACCAGCGGCGAGCGGTGGACGGTGCCGACAAGGCCCGTGCCCCGAGCAGCTCGACCAGGCCGACCGCGTCGGCGATCGCCGCCAGCGACCCGGCCTGCACGTCGCACACCGGCGACAGCGCCCGGGCGATTCGTTCGGCGCCACGTTGCGGCAGGATCTCGAGCTCGAACACCGCGTCGTCGATGTCGGGATCGGTGGACCACAAGCGGGCGAGTCGACGCGGCGCCGATCGCGTGCCCGACGCGCAGCACACGGTCGGCCTGACGTGGGATTCCCGCCGGCGAGGCTGCGAGCCACACGACGCTGATGCCGACGTCGGGAGCGACCGCGAGCAAGCGCGCCAGTGCTGCCGGATCGACGCCGTTCGAGTCGTCACCGATCAGGAGGATCCGCGGCCAGCATCGCTGGTGCGCGTCGGCCGTGTGGTGTCGGCTGCCGGCGACCTCGAGCAGCTGCACTCACGAGCGCGTTGGCGGCGGCGGGGGTCGACGCCACGTGAGATCCGCGCAACGGCGACAGAGGAGAACGTGTGTGGGGCAACCACTTCAGCCACTCGAAGCCGCGCCGTGGTGCGATCGCGCCGACGATCACGAGATCGTCGGGAGCATGCAGGCACGCCGACTGGACGACGATCGCGGCGGCGATGCCGTCGACGGACGACGGGTCACCTTCCACGGCCAGTACAGCACCGGTGAGGTCGACCACGATCGGCGCGCCGGCGAGGCGCGTCGAACCGGCGAGCGCCGCCGACGCCTCGTCTCGCAGATGTGCCAAGCCACCGGGCTCGAGCCTGACTTCGAAGCGGGTCGTGACGACGCCGAGACCGAGCCGCACATGGAGGCAATCGGGTGCGGTGCGGGCCTTCGGCCACAGATCGGGGGTGACGTGTTCGGCTCGGCGGGCGAGATCAGCGAGGTCAGGACTGGCGCGCATGCGAGCGACTCGCTCGGCGGCGCGCATCGCCTCGGCGTCTCGGCAACGAGTCGGCCAGCACCGCTCGGAACGCGGCCAGCTCAGCGCGATGGCTACGGCGTCCGTGACGTCGGTCGTCGACCACGGTGGCGACCAGGACGAGCGGCGAGACCAACGCGAGCACCAGGAATTGCAGCTTGGGCGAGAAGGCGAACAGCACCAGGCCGGCCGCCAACGGAGCCAGCAGTGCCAGGAACTGGAACCGGCGGACATCGCCGCCGGCCGGGATCGGGCCGACGACGAGCGGAGTCCGATCGATCATGTCCGGCCGCCGATATGGCGCGCGCGTGAGGTGGACTCGTCCGTGATGCCCGGCATTGTCCGGAAACGGCGCGACCCATCGAACCGCGATCCGCGTGGCCCCGAGGGCGATCACATCGAAGGCCCCGACGCCGACCCGTTCGCCATAGATCCGATCGCCATTGAGACGGATCGGTGCGGAGGCGCCGGGAACAAGACCGAGCTCGACCCGTTGGCCCTCGACGGTCACCTCGACATGTCGCCTCGAGACCGTGGGGTCGTCGAGCACGACATCACAGGTGGCGCCGCGCCCGACCACCGTGCATCCCTCGGCGAGCCGATGTGATGCACCTGCGTCGGGCCCGGACAACACGTCGAGCACGACCCCGCCATCGCGGCAGCCCGAGGTGTCGACAGGCTCGGCGTCGATCGAATCGGCGTCGGCCACCGACACCGTGTCGCCACTCACCAGCCCGCTGCGAGCGACCGTTGCCGTCGACAGCGAGAGGACGGCCGAGCCGTTCGGACACGAGCATCTCGACCGGCTGTGCGAGATGGTCGGCCAACGCCGCACACAGGTCGCCCACGGTGTGGTGCTCGTCGACGATCGCAACCACATCCGCGGACCGGATCGGGCGGGGACCACCCGCAGCATCAGTCGCACCGTGTCGACGGTAGGCAGCGACCGGGTGTGAGCAGACGGGGGCGACTCCCCCGGGAACGCGCTCGGCGGCGCTGTGGTCAGCTGGCGTCGCGCAGCTCGCGGCGCAACTCGTTGATCTCGTCGCGCAGTCGGGCGGCGTACTCGAACTTGAGCTCGGCGCTCGCCTCGTGCATCTCCTCCTCGAGCGTCTGGATCAGGCGACCCAGCTCCTGCTGCGGCAGCGACTTGAGCTCGCGCTGGACCTTCTCGCGCTCGCGCTGACGGCGGCGATCCTTGCCGGGCACGGGCGCCGTGTTGTCGGGCCGCAACATCGACAGGATGTCGCCGACCGCCTTGCGAATCGTCTGCGGGTCGATGCCGTGCTCGGCGTTGTAGGCGACCTGGAGCTGACGCCGGCGCTGGGTCTCGCCGATCGCCCGCGTCATCGAGTCGGTGACGCGATCGGCGTACATGACCACCTGACCACCCACGTTGCGGGCGGCGCGACCGATCATCTGGATCAGCGACGTCTCGGACCGCAGGAAGCCTTCCTTGTCGGCGTCGAGGATGCAGACCAGCGACACCTCGGGCAGGTCGAGGCCCTCCCGCAGCAGGTTGATGCCCACCAGCACGTCGAACTCGCCCAGTCGCAAGGCGCGCAGGATCTCGATCCGCTGGATCGTGTCGATGTTGGAGTGCAGGTAGCGCACTCGCAGCCCCTGTTCGAGCAGGTATTCGGTGAGGTCCTCGGCCATCTTCTTGGTGAGCGTCGTGACGAGCACACGCTCGCCCTTGCCGACCCGACCGCCCACCAGGTCGATCAGATCGTCGATCTGACCCTTGGTGGGCTTGACGATCACCTCGGGGTCGACGAGACCGGTGGGGCGCACGATCTGCTCGACCACCTTGGTCGACACGCGCAACTCGTAGTCGCTCGGCGTGGCCGAGAGGAACACGCATTGATTGATCCGCTCGAGCACCTCCTCGAACGTGAGCGGGCGGTTGTCGCGCGCCGAGGGCAGCCGGAACCCGTGCTCGACGAGGATGTCCTTGCGACTCCGGTCGCCCGCGAACTGCCCGTGCAACTGGGGTACGGCGACGTGGCTCTCGTCGATGACGAGCAGGAAGTCGTCGGGGAAGTAGTCGAGCAGCGTGAACGGCGGCTCGCCGTACGAACGACCGTCGATGTGCATCGAGTAGTTCTCGATGCCGTTGCAATAGCCGACCTCGCTGATCATCTCGAGGTCGTACGAGGTGCGCATGCGGAGTCGTTGGGCCTCGAGCAGCTTGCCCTGCTCTTCGAACTCCTTGAGCCTGACCTGCAGCTCGTCCTCGATCTTGACCACCGCCCGCGCCATGCGCTCGCTGCCGGTGACGTAGTGGGTGGCCGGGAACACCTGGGTGCGCTTGAGCTCTTGCAAGGTCTCGCCGGTGAGCGGATCGATGCGGGTGAGCCGATCGACGGTGTCGCCGAACAGTTCGATCCGCAGCACCGACTCCTCGTAGGCCGGATGGACCTCGATCGTGTCGCCGCGCACCCTGAACTTGCCGCGGCCGAGCACGGCGTCGTTGCGGTCGTACTGCATGTCGACCAACCGGCGCAGGATGGCGCGCATGTCGTAGTCGACGTCGACGCTGACGTCGAGCAGTTGGCCGCGGTACTCGTCGGGGCTCCCCATGCCGTAGATGCAGCTGACCGACGCCACGACGATCACGTCGCGACGGGTGAGCAGCGCCGCCGTGGCCGAATGTCGGAGCCGGTCGATCTCGTCGTTGATCGACGAGTCCTTCTCGATGAAGGTGTCGCTCGAGGGGATGTACGCCTCGGGTTGGTAGTAGTCGTAGTAGCTGACGAAGTACTCGACGCGGTTGTTGGGGAAGAACTCGCGCATCTCCTGGGCGAGCTGAGCGGCAAGGCTCTTGTTGGGCGCGAGGATCAGCGTCGGCCGCTGGACCTGCTCGATCGTCCAGGCGATGGTGGCCGACTTGCCGGAACCGGTGATGCCGAGCAGCGTCTGGAACCGTTCACCGGATTCGATGCCGTGCGCCAGCGATTCGATCGCCTTCGGCTGGTCGCCCGCCGGTTGGAAGTCGGATTCGACGCGGAACGGCAGGTCATCCATTGCGGTGAGGGCCGATGCTGTCTCGGTCATCACTCCACTCTACACCCGAACGTCCGTTCGATCCCAGCAGGTTCGTCGGCCGTCGGTCACTCTCGAACGAGCGCAAGGATCGGCACCTCGGGTGCAGGGGTGGTCGCGCGATAGCGGACATGTGCGTCGTCCCCGAGCGACGCGAAGGCGGCGTCGACGAGCTCCCAGTAGCGGCGCTCGATCGCCGCCACGCCCCTGTCACGAGCTGACTCGTAGTGGGCGACCGCCTCCGCCCGCGGCACGTAGACCACGATCGGACCGTCGACGTGGCCGGCTCCCCTCGGCCGACACCTGTCGTGTCACCTCGACGCGGTCGTAGTGACGCTCCCGACGGTCGAGCTCGACCAACTCCTCGTCGCGTGACCCAACCGATCACGCCGTTGACCGTCTCCGTTCGGCCTCGACGATCCCCAGGGCGACGAGCGTGTAGTCGGTCGACCCGCCGTCGGGCCCGACCGCCCTCCCGGTCGAGTGCATCACGCCGTAGTTCCAACGCCTCCCGAAGCCGGCCAGCTCGGCCTCGAACAGATCGAGGCCGGGCCGCAGGCTCCGACCCAATGTGTCTCCGAACGACTCGGGGTCGACGAGCGAGCCGTATCCGAACACCCACACGCCGGACATCTCAGGCGGTTGCCAGTCCGACGATGAGCAACGCCTGGCCGACGTGATACGGCACGATCACCGACAGCCTGCCGCCGGGCAGCGGACCGACGAAGCGCTGGTGGCCGAGCACCCAGTCGCTGACGGCGAAGGCGATCGCCCCGACGCCGGCCAGCCAGGCGCCCGTGCCCCAGGCCGTGATCACCATCGCCGAGATCACGCAGGCGTAGAACAGCACTGCGCCGGCCAAGCCGGCACCGCCGCTCGAGCGGGCGCCGGGCACGATGCGGGTGACGAACCGGAATGCCAGCAGCACTGCCATGAACACGATTCCGGGGATCGCCCACCGGATGTCGAAGCCGATCGACACGGCCGCCACCGCGTATGCCAGGTGACCGAGCGCGAACGCGCCGAGCCCGACCAGGAACGCCGGCTCGCTGTCGCCGAGCAGGGCCACATCGCCGGCGAGCCCGAGCGCGGCCCCGACGACGAGCCAGACGCGAACATCCCCGGACGGATCGCCGGCCGTCGCCGCCACGCCGACGAGCAGCGCCATCGTCAGCGGCTTGGCCCAGATCTCGACCGCCCGGCGTCCAGCGCCGACCGCCCACCAGTCGACGAGCGCCACGATCGCCGCCGCGACCAGCAGCGCGACCGATTCCGACATGGCAGGCAGCGTAGGTGCGGTATTGAATGTGCCGATGCCTCGGCGCTCGCTTCGCCTCGCCACCGGACGGCTGACGATCCGGCCGTTGGCGCGCCGCGACATCACCGAGTTCACCCGATACCGCAACATCCCCGAAGTCGCCCGCTACCAGGACTGGGCACTCCCCTACACGCGCGACCTGGCGCATGCGGTCGTCGACGACGCCGAGCTCGTCGGAGTGCCCAGTGGAGGGCGCTGGCTGCAGCTGGCGATCACCGACCTCGACGACCGGCTGATGGGTGACGTTGCCGTGTGGCTCGACGAGGACGAGCAGCTGGCGATGATCGGCTACACCCTCGCCCCCGAATACCAACGCCGCGGGATCGCCGCCGAAGCGGTCGGTGCCACGCTCGACTGGTTGTTCGCCGCCCGCAAGGTGCACCGGGTGGCGGCCACGATCGATCCGCACAACCTCGCATCGGCTCGCGTGCTCGAGCGCAACGGCTTCCGCTACATCGGCACGGCCCGGTCGGCGGCTCTGGTACGCGGGGTCTGGAGCGACGACGCCAGGTTCGAGCTGCTCGCCAAGGAGTGGAAGGCCTGGAAGCGCCGCCCAGGTCCGCCGAAGCGGGTCGAGCTGGTGGAGATCACACGCGAGACCGTCCGCAGCATCGGCGAGATCGATCGCGCCTTCTCACAACGCCAATTCGTCTCCAGCGTGTATCAGTCGTACGGCGACGCCCTGGTCGCGACCACGAAGAACGGCGAGCCGGTCCGCCCGTGGCTGCGGGCGATCATGGCCGACCGGGAGTTCGTCGGGTTCATGATGGTGGCCGAGCCGATGGCCTCGCGGCCGCATCCCTACCTGTGGCGCTTCATGATCGACTGGCGTCACCAGGGACGCGGCATCGGTCGCGCGGCGCTCGCCGCCCTCGCCGAACAGCGGGCCGCGGCCGGCGCGACCCATCTGCTGCTGAGTTGCGTGGCCGACGTACCCGGGTCTCCGGAGCCGTTCTACACCCGACTCGGATTTCGAGCGCACCGGCCACGTCAACGAGTGGGGCGAGACCGAGATGATCGCGGCGTTGTCCCAGCTGATCGGCTGATCAGGCGGTCGGGGCTCATTCGGCATTGTCATCAAGCTGGGCGACGGGAAGCCGATAACTACCTGTGATCACGGTCTCGAGCCGGGCCAGCAGAGATGCGTGGCGCGCACCAGCCACCCCTGGCGCGCCTGAATCCGGCCGTGCGACCACGATTGCCCTGGTAGCGATGCTCTCGGCGGCGTTGCTCCACCTCGTCCATCCGATCGGCCCGGTCACGTACACGCTCGTGCTCGGGGGCGGGATCGGCGTCGGCGTGTACGGGCTCTCGCGATTGAAGCTCGAAGTCGCCTGGCCGTGGCGTTGCATCGCCGCCGCCGCCGGGCTGTGGGCCCTGGCCGGGCTGCTCGCCGACCTCGCCGGCACACAGGGCGACCTGACGCGCAGCCGGTCGATCTGGCCCGACCTGTTCGCCTTCCCGGCGTACGTCTGCTTCGCCGCCGGCCTCCACGGCCTGGCCCGGTCGCGCCGTCCGGCCGACCCCGCGAGTCGATGTTGGACGGCTTGATCATCGCTGCCGGCTCGTCGCTGATCGTCTACGAGATCCTGATCGCGCCGACGCTCGACATGGAGGACACGTGGGTCGTGCGCACGTGTCGTCGTGTCGATGTACCCGGCGCTGTCGATGTGCCTGCTGGCGTTCGCAGCACGGCTCGCCTTCTCGTACGGCGTGCGCAGCACCGCCTTCGACCTGTTGTTGCTCAGCACCGCCTGCCTGCTCGTCGGCGATCTCATGTACGCCCTCGGCGAGACGGGTCGGATCGACGTGCCGGCGCGCGTGCTCGAGACGCCCTACCTGGTGATCGCCTCGTGCCTGGGAGCGGCGATGCTCCACCCGTCGGCTCGCAACGTCACCGTGCCCACCGACGTCGGTGTGCAGCCGATGCTGCGCCGCCGGCTGGTGCTGGTCGTGGTCGCACTGTTCATCCCGATCGTCGTCATGGCCGGTCACCGCCACACACCGGTCCCGGTGCTGGCCGTGGTGATCGCCGTCGTGCTGTCGGCGGCGGCGATCTCGCGGATCGCCAGTGCGATGCAACGTGACGCCTCGCTGCGCGCCCAGCTGTCGCACCGGGCCACGCACGACGACCTGACCGGGCTGCCGGTGCGATCGGTCGTGCTCGACCGCCTCTCGACGTGGCTCAGAGACGGCCGCGAGGTGTCGTTGCTGTTCATCGACCTCGACCACTTCAAGTTCGTCAACGACTCGATGGGTCATGCGATCGGCGATCAACTGCTCGTCCAGGTCGCCGGTCGGCTGACGATCGCCACTCCGCCGGAGGCGTTCGTCGCCCGCCAGTCCGGCGACGAGTTCATCGTGGCGCTGCCCGACAGCGACGTGCTCGGTGCGGGCGCCCTCGCCGAATCGCTGCGGCGCAAGATCTGCGACCCGTACCAGCTCACGTCCGGCGAAGCCGTGATCGCGGCGTCGATCGGCATCAGTCACTCCAGTGGTCGCTCGGGCATCGTCGCCGCCGACCTGCTGCGCGAGGCGGACACCGCCATGTACCGCTCGAAGGAGAGCGGTCGCGACGCCTCGACCGTGTTCGACGCCTCGATGCACGAACGCATGCTGCGTCGCGTCGAGCTCGAACGGTCATTGCGCCACGCCCTCGAGAACGGCGGCGTGACGGTCGCCTACCAGTCGATCGTCGATTACCGGACGGGACGGATCGACGGCTTCGAGGCATTGGCACGCTGGGAGCACGAGGGCGAGCCGATCTCGCCGTCCGAGTTCGTGCCGGTCGCCGAGGACAGCGGACTGATCGTTCCGATGGGCTGGTTCGTGCTCGACGAGGCGTGCCGGCAGCTGGCCTGGTGGCGCGCCAACCTGGTCGGCGCCGAGCACCTCTACGTGTCGGTCAACGTGTCGCCGCGCCAGATGCGGGTGAGCGACTTCGTCGACGTCGTCGCCGAAGTGCTCGAGCGTCACCAGCTGCCGGGCGAGGCGCTCTGGCTGGAGATCACCGAGCGCGTCGTGATGGACGACTCGCTGACCGTGCTGGCGTTGATGACCGGGCTGCGCTCACTCGGCGTGCGGCTGGCGATCGACGACTTCGGCACCGGCTACTCATCGCTCTCGTACCTCAAGCGCTTCCCGCTCGAGCGGGTCAAGATCGACCGTTCGTTCATCGGCGGCGTCGGCGTCCACGAGGCCGACACGTCGCTCGTGCACGCCATCATCGCCATGGCGTCGGCGCTCAAGCTCGACCAGGTCGCGGAAGGCGTCGAGACCGTCGAGCAGGCCGACCAGCTGATGGCGCTCGGATGCACCTCGATGCAGGGCTACTACTTCGGGCGCCCGATCGACTCGGAGGAGCTCGTCGCCGAGTGGCGTCGTGAGCACAGTCTCGTGACGGCCGGCGGCGCGCGACAGCCGCTGCGCGGCGCCGCGCCGCCCGCGGACCTGGTGACGCCGATCGACCGGTGCCCCGGTCAGATCATCGGTTCCGGCAGCTCCATCCCGTACCACGTCTGACGGTCGAGCTCGGCCACCGTGGAGTTGGGGTAGGCGCGGGCGATCTGCCGCAACAGCACGTCGGTGTCGAACGTCCGGCGATTGAAGTCGCACACGTCGATCACCAGCACCCCGCCCTGGTTGGCCACCAGTTGCCAGCACTCGAGGTAGAGGCGGTACGACAGTGTGATGCCGCGATGCTCGGGCTCGACGGCGACGTAGATGCCGACGTAGATCGCATCGCGGGCCGCCTGCTCGGGGTAGCGCCGCCGGAGGAATCGCGGCGACAGCTCGGGCACGTCTTCCAGCGAGTTGGTGATCATGACGAACCCGACCGGGCGGCCTGCCTCGCGGGCGACGATCTTGAGCACGCGCGGATTGGCGAACAGCTCGATCATCTCTTCGTGGTCGGAGTACTGGCGCTGCACCGACAGTTCGCCGAGCGGCTCGAAGTTGGCCCAGTAGTGCTCCCACAGGACTTCGGCGTCACGACCGGTGACCGAGGTCTCGTACGAGATGTCGACCGGTGGCGCCTCGACGATGTCGGCGGTCGCCGACCGGCCGGCAGGCGGTGGCGCCGGGGCGGCGATCTGCGTGCGTCTGGAGGACGTCGACTCGGGCTGAGGTCGAGCGACGGCGGGGGCCGTGTCGAGCACCATGTCGGCGGCATCACGAGTCAGGGACACGCCGGTCACTGTAGCTCACTCAGCACCTGTCGTGCTTGATTTACCGCTCGGAGTGGCGGAATCAGCCTATTTCCTGCGCAAGTTCCTCAAGATCGCACCAGAGCGCGTCAACTTGGGCACGCAACGCGTCCAGATCGCCACCGTTGTCGATGACATGTGTCGCGATCGCCAACCGCTCCTCGCGCGAGGGCTGGCTGGCCAGCCGATTGCGGGCGTCGGTCTCGTCCATGCCCCGCGACTCGACCAATCGGTCCACCGCGACCTCAGGGTCGATGTCGACCACGATCGTGGCCGCCAGGTCGTGGCGCGGGTTCTCGGTGAGCAGCGGGAAGTCGAGCACCACGATCGCTCCGCTCCCGCGCTGGGCGTCGATCTGACGCTGGATCTCGTCCTGCATCGCCGGGTGCACGATCCGGTTGAGATCCCGCAACGCGGCTCGCGCCCGGTCGTCGTCGCCGAAGACGATCGCCGCCACCGCCGCCCGATCGAGCGACCCGTCCTCGCGGATGATGTGACCGCCGAAGCGTTCCGCCATCCGCTCCAGCACGGGCGAGCCCGGGCGCTGGACCTCACGCGCGATCTGGTCGGCGTCGACGACAGCCGCGCCGCGGTCGGCGAGCATCGCGCGAGACGGTCGATTTGCCGGAACCGATGCCGCCGGTCAGTCCGACCAGCAGCACCGACGCTCAGCTTTCGGCAGCGTCGGCTTCGGCGGCGACGGCTGCAACCTCTGGCGCGTCGGCCTCGGCGACCTCGGCGGCGTCAGCCGCGGCTTCGGCGGGAGCGGCCTCCGTGGCGACCGCCGCGACCTCGTCGGTGACGGCACCGGCCGGCTGCTCGACGACGCCGGCATCGGCGTTCTCGAACTCGGCCCACGCCGCCTCGACCTCGTCGCTGCTGGACGCCCAGTTGCCCTCGGCGTCGACCTCGAAGTGCTCGCGGTACTCGGCAGCCAGCTCGCCACCCTCGGCGGCCTGCTTGATCGACAAGCTGATCCGGCGGCGGGCGAGATCGAGATCGATGATCTTGACCCACAGCTCCTCGCCGGGCGTGACGACCTGCTCGGGCGAATCGACGTGGTGGGTCGACATCTCGGAGATGTGGACGAGGCCCTCGATCCCGTCACCGACCTGGACGAAGGCACCGAACTGAACGAGCTTGGTGACACGGCCGTAGACGAGCTGTCCGACCTCGTGCGACTCGGCGAACTCCTGCCACGGATCGGCCTGTGTGGCCTTGAGCGAGAGGCTGATCCGCTCGCGGCTCATGTCGACGTCGAGCACCTGGACCTTGACCTGATCGCCGACGGCGACGACGGAGCCGGGATGATCGACGTGCTTCCACGACAGCTCGCTGACGTGGATGAGACCGTCCATGCCGCCGAGATCGACGAAGGCACCGAAGCTGACCACCGACGACACCGTGCCGTCGCGGACCTCACCGATCTTGAGGTTGGTGAGGAAGCTGTCGCGGGTCTCCTTCTGGGTCTCCTCGAGGTAGGCCCGGCGGGACAGCACGACGTTGTTGCGGTTCTTGTCGAGCTCGATGATCTTGGCCTGCACGGTGGTGCCGATGTACGGCGCCAGGTCGCGCACACGGCGCAGCTCGACGAGCGACGCCGGGAGGAACCCGCGCAGCCCGATGTCGACGATGAGACCACCCTTGACGACCTCGATGACCGGGCCTTCGACGACCTCGTCGTTCTCCTTCTTGGCCTCGATCGTGCCCCACGCCCGCTCGTACTGGGCACGCTTCTTGGAGAGGACCAGCCGGCCTTCCTTGTCTTCCTTCGTGAGCACCAGCGCTTCGACCTGCTCGCCGAGGCTGACGATCTCGGAGGGATCGACGTCGTTGCGGATGCTCAGCTCACGGCTCGGGATGACACCCTCGCTCTTGTAGCCGATGTCGAGCAGAACCTCGTCCTTGTCGATCTTGACGACGGTGCCGTTGACGACCTGGCCGTCTTCGACCTCGACGATCGTGCCGGCGATTGCGTCGGCGAAGCTCATGCCGAGGTCGTTCGAGACGACCTCACGCGGGGTGTAGTTGCCCTCCTCGTCGAAGGTTCCCATGCTGGGATTCGAGGCGGGCGTTGCGAGAGTGGTGTCGGACAAGGGACGGGCTGCTTTCAGAAATCGGATAGTTGGGTGTTCAGGTGCGCGCCGAGAAAGCGCGACGCAACAGGTTACCAGCGACGATCCGGATCCGACAGAGTCGAACCGCCGGCCAGCGATCCGAACTGGCTGGCATGCGCCGGGTCAGTCGCGTCTGCGGGCGAGCAGCAGGAACTCCGGTGTGTCGGGCGTGGGTGGCGCCAGCGCGTAGGCGCCGGGCTCGACACTGTTGATCGAATCCACGGTGAGGTGCGTGGGCGGCGCACAGCAGCCGCAGCTCGCGCGGCGTGTAGCAGCCGGTCCAGAGCTCGGCCTCGATCGCCTCACCGGCTTCGTTGCGGATCTCGGTGCGTTCGTGGTTGACGCCGGTGGCGGCGTCGAACTCGGCGCCCTCCCAGTGCTTCACCACGAAGTAGGCGCTGAACGCGGTGAGCGCCAACCGGCCCCCGGGCCGGAGCGCACGGCTGATGCCGGCCAGCACCGTGGCGTCGTGACCGTCGGCGGTCATCAACCCGAATGCCCCCTGGCACAGGCAGATCGCCGCATCGAACTCGGCGTCGAACGTCATCGACCGGGCGTCGAGACGTTCGAACGTCGCTCCGGAGGGTGCCTCCGACGCGGCGAGCTCGATGAAGCGGGCGCTGATGTCGATCCCGTGCACCGCGATCCCACGCTGCGGCGAGTGCATGGGCGTGACGTCCGGGCCCACACCCGACGTCGAGCACACGCATGCCCGGTTCGAGCTCGAGGGCGGCGACCACGAAATCGACCTCCTGCGTGGTCCCCTTCGTGAACGAGTACCTCAGGTAGGCGCCCCCGAGATGGTCGGCCACCGGCTCGAACCAGTGGCCCGACGTCATGACTTGGCGCTCGCCCAGGTGTCGCCCCAGGCGACGTTGACCTCGAGCGGCACGTCGAGCTCGGCGGCGCCGCGCATCAGCGCCACCACCTGCTCCCCCACCGCGTCGCGCTCGGCCTCGGGCACCTCGACGATCACCTCGTCGTGGACCTGGAGCACGAGCCTGCTCTCGAAGCCGCCCGACTCGAGCGCCTGGTCGATCCGCACCAGGGCGACCTTGAAGATGTCGGCGGCCAGCCCCTGGATGCCGGCGTTCATCGCCTGGCGCTCACCCGCCTGACGGATCCGCCAGTTCGAGTCGAGCAACTCGGGGATCGGCCGCCGGCGACCGAACAACGTCGACGTGTAACCGTTCTTGCGCGCCTCCTGGACGGTGGCGTCCATGTAGGCCTTCACGTTCGGGAACGCCTCGAAGTAGGCCTCGAGGATCTTGGCCGCCTCCTCGGTGGCGATGTTGAGACGCTGCCCGAGTCCGTACGCCTCCATCCCGTAGGCGAGCCCGTACGAGACCATCTTCGCCTTGGATCGTTGGTCGAGCGTGACCGCCCCGGGCGCGACTTCGAACACCCGCGCCGCGGTGGCGTTGTGGATGTCCTGGCCGCTCGTGAAGGCGTCGATCAGGCCGGGGTCGTGAGCCAGGTGGGCGATGCACCGCAGCTCGATCTGGTTGTAGTCGGCCACGAGCAGCGTGCAACCGGCGGACGGCACGAAGGCGGTGCGGAACACGCGTCCCTCGTCGCTGCGAACCGGGATGTTGTGGAGGTTCGGCTTGTCGGAGCTGAGTCGGCCGGTGCGAGCGACGGTCTGGTTGAAGGTGGCGTGGATCCGGCCATCGGCGGCGATCTCCTGCAGCAGACCCTCGCCGTAGGTCCCGCGCAGCTTCTCGACCTCGCGATGGCGCAGCAGCGGCACGATGAACTCGGGCCACGCCTCGCGCAACTTCTCGAGCGTCTGCGCATCGGTCGAGTAACCGGACTTGGTCTTCTTGACGCCCATCGGGCTGAGCGCCTTCTCGTCGAACAGCAACGCGCGCAGCTGGGTCGGCGAGTTGAGGTTGAGGTCGTCCTTGCCGGCGACGCGGCGCAGCTCGGCGCCGAGCGTGTCGACCTCGGCCGTGAGACGGGCGTTGATGTCGCGCAGTGCTTGGGCGTCGACACCGACACCGACGTGCTCCATTCGTGCGAGCACGCGCACGAGCGGGTTCTCGATCGTGTGATAGAGGTCGGCCATCCCCTGCGCGGCGAGGCTGGCCTCGATCGGCTCGGCGATGTGGTGGACGGCGAGGGCATCCCGGCCGGCGCGCTCTCCGTCGCTGACGCCGGTTCCGTCGAGGTCGAGTTGCCCGGCCGCGGCGGCGCTGCTGGGCGGGGCGAAGCGGGTGAACTTGTTGATCAGATCGGCGAGCTCGTAGCGCGCCTCGGCAGGGTCGATGAGATAGGCCACGATCGCGGTGTCGAGCCGCAGCCGACGGCGTCGACATCGAGCTCGAGCAACGACCGCAGGACGGCCTTGATGTTGTGGCCGCGCAGGTTGGCGTGTTCGGCGAGGGCGGTCCGCAGCCCGGGATCGGCGAGCAGTTCGGCCGGTAGCCAGGCGACCTCGGATGCGGACGGGTCGGTGACGAACGCCAGCCCCACCAGCGGACTGCGCCCTGGCTCACCGCTCCACGCCCCGGCGATGTCGAGCACGTCGAGCCGGGACAGCAGCTCGACCGCCTCGGCCGCCGAACCCACGGTCGACATCTCGGCGACCAGCTCGTCGCGCGGTGCCGACGGGGCGATGCCTGCCGACGGCCCGAGCGCCTCGGCGAGACGATCGGCGAAGGTCCGGAACTCGAGGAAGTCGAACAGGCGCTTGACCTCGTCCGGCTTGGGCACGATCGCCAACGCCTCGAAGTCGACCGAGTCGAGCGGAGCGTCGCGCCGCAGCACCATCAGATCGAGGTTCATGCGCGCCCGGCCCTCGTGTTCGACGAGGTTGTCGCGCAGCTTGGGTGTCTGCTTGTCGGCGTTGGCGAAGATCCCGTCGAGACCGCCGTACTGGTTGATCAACTTGGCGGCCGTCTTCTCACCGACCCCGGGAACCCCGGCCAGGTTGTCGGAGTTGTCACCGCGCAGGGCGGCGTACTGCGGGTACAGGGCCGGCGCACCCCGGTCTTCTCCTCGATCCCGGCCTCGTCGTAGAGGGCGTAGTCGCTGACGCCGCGCCGGTTGTAGAGCACCTTGACGTGCGGGTCGGAGACGAGCTGATAGCTGTCGCGGTCGCCGGTGACGATCACGACGTCGTCGCCCGCTCGCCACGAGGACGTCGCACGCCGAGGCGATCAGGTCGTCGGCCTCCCAGCCGGCGAGATCGATCTGCTGGATGCCGAGCGCGTCGAGCACCTGACGCACGAGACCCATCTGCTGGCGCAGGATGTCGGGCGCGGCCTCGCGCTGAGCCTTGTACTCGGGGTTGGACTCGTGGCGGAAGGTCGGCTCGGGACGATCGAAGGCGACCAGCACCCCGTCGGGCTTCTGCTCCTTGAGCACGAGGATCAACATCGACGTGAACCCGAACACGGCGTTGGTGACCTGACCGCTGGCGGTCGCCATGTCGGACGGCAGGGCGAAGAACGCCCGGTACGTCAGCGAGTTGCCATCGACCAGCAGGTACTTGCCCACGGTCAGTCAGCCCGGTCGCAGCGAGCCGTCGAGGATCCGCTCGGCCACGTCGCGCATGCGGGTGCGCTCGCTCATCGCCGTGCGTTGGATGAAGGTGAAGGCGTCGGACTCCTTCATGTCGCACTCGTCGATCAGCAGGCCCTTGGCGCGTTCGATCAGCTTGCGCGCCTCGAGCTGCTCGCCGAGGGCGTCGATCTCGCCGGTCAGGTTGCGCAACTCGCGGAAGCGGCCGATCGCCACCTCGATCGCCGGGATCAGGTCGCTCTTCTGGAACGGCTTGACGAGGTACGCCAGGGCGCCGGCGTCGCGCGCCTGCTCGATCACCTCGCGCTGACTGAAGGCGGTGAGGATCAGGACCCCGCACAGCTTCTCGGCAGTGATGATGCCCGCTGCTTCGAGACCATCGATGCCGGGCATCTTGACGTCGAGGATCGCCAGATCGGGTTGCAGATCGCGGACCAGCTCGACCGCTCGATCCCCGCGCCCGGTCTCCCCGACGACGACGTAGCCCTCCTCCTCGAGGGTCTCACGGAGATCCATGCGGATGATGGCTTCATCCTCGGCGATCACGACACGAAGCGACAACGGGCGTCCTCTCGAGCTGGTTCGGTGGGTGTGGGCAGTGCGTAGGGACGGGCGGTGCGCTCATTCAAGCAGACCGTGCGGACGGGTGTGCCCGCCGTTCGCGCGCGGCTTTCGTCAACGGTTGGCGGTGAGCTTGTCGAGCAATTCGTCTTGCTTGCGCTCGAGTTCGACGATCGTGTCGATCACGTGCTGGCGATGGCGAGACATGGCATCGGCGTGCTTGCGGGCGTCGTTGGCCTCATATGCGGCGCCTGGGGTCTCGGAGACCAGGGCCCGGATGGCTGAATCATCGGCGTCGTCGGCGAACACTGCGAGCTGCTCGTCGATCTGTGCCAGCTCGGTGCGCAGCGACTTGAGGCGCGCCGCGTTCTGCGACAGTCGGCGTTCGAGCAACCAGGAACCCATGGTTCTCCCATCATCGAATGGTCGGGCTCGTTTCGCCCGTGTGCCCCGGGTGGGATTCGAACCCACACTGGACGGTGTTTGAGACCGCTGCCTCTGCCGTTGGGCTACCGGGGCGTGAACGACGAGGCTAGCGACGAGGCATCGGCGCCCGGCATCCCGATCAGCGGACCTTGACCACCAGCGTCTTGGCGACCTGGTCCCACACCGCCTGACGCCTCGGATTGGTGAAGAGGAAGAACACGCTCACGATCAGCAAGGCGCCGACGATGACCAGCCCGATCCCGGGCACCAGGCTCCAGACGGCGACCACGCCCCATCGGACGAGGGCGTGACTCCACCCCACCGGGCCACCGTCGGCGGCGCGCACCACCCGCAGCCCGAGCGCCAGCTTCATCGGTGTACCGCCGGTGAGCTTGGTCGCCATCGGGTCCCAGGCGAAGCTCACCAGCAGCGAGAGCGCCGTCACGAGCAGGATCTCGGACGTCGACGCTTCGTCGTAGTCACCCGTGATCCCGCCCGAGCCGCCCACCACGGCGGCGTAGATCAACACGTTGAATGCCAGCAGGATCATCGTGTCGACGAAACGCGCGAGGATTCGGAGCGCCGGGGAGGCGAGCGGCACCCCGGTCGGCGACGCCGGACCCCGCGTCGCAGGCAGGTCGCCGAGTGGCGGAGGTGGCGGCGACTGCGACGCGCTCATGTTCGACCAGCGTAAGCGCGCCGACACAGATGATCAGAAACGCTGATGAGCACGACCGAAGCAGCGAGAACAGAGTTACCGATCGGTAGCGCTTGCTCCCGTTCGGAATCGGTCTAGCCTCGCTTCAATGCTCGCATTCACGTTCCCCGGCCAGGGGTCGCAGCGTCCCGGCATGGGGCGCCCCTGGGCCGACCACGAGAGCTGGGAGCTTGTCGACGAAGCCAGCGAGGTCGCCGGACGCGACGTGGGGAAGCTGCTGCTCGACGCCGACGCCGACGAATTGAAGGACACCCGCAACGCACAGGTGACCACGTTCGTGGCGAGTCTGATGGTGCTCGATGCCGTCGAGCGACTCGGCATCGACGCCAGCTACTGCGCCGGGCACAGCCTCGGTGAGTACACCGCGCTCGGCGGCCACGGGCGCGCTCGGACTACAGGAGGGTGTCGACCTGGTGTCGGAGCGGGCGGAGGCGATGCACGACGCCGGCACCGCCCAACCCGGAACGATGGCCGCCGTGCTCGGGCTCGACGACGACCAGGTCGAGGTCGCCTGCAATCTCGCCGACGCCGATGTCTGGGTCGCCAACTTCAACGCTCCAGGACAGGTCGTGATCGCCGGGTCGCACAGCGGCGTCGAGGCGGCGAGCAAGCACGCCAAGGATCTCGGCGCCAAGCGGGTGATGGCGCTCCCCGTGTCGGGGGCGTTCCACACGGCGTTCATGTCCGCTGCCCGCGACCGCCTCCGCGACGCGATCGCCGACGCCGACATTCGTGATGCCGAAATTCCAGTCGTGTCCAACGTCGACGCCAAGCCTCACGACCGTGGCGCGGAATGGAGGGCGCTGCTGTCGGCACAGCTCGCCAGCCCGGTGCGCTGGAAGCAATGCCTGCAGACGCTGTCGTCGCTCGGAGTCACCGAGTTCGCCGAGCTCGGGCCGGGCGGGGTGCTCACCGGCATGGCCAAGCGCACCGTCACCACAGCGCGCACGATCTCGGTCGCCACGCCCGAGGATCTCGACAAGCTGCTCGAGTGGGTCGGTGGCGACACCCCGTCGATCATCCATCCCGAAGGTGAGCACCTGTTCGCCGTCGAACGACTCGTCGTATCGCCGGCGGCCGGAATCTTCACACCGATCGTGCTCGAGTCCGGATCGTTGATCGACGTCGGCACCGTGCTCGGCCATGTCGGCGAACACGAGGTTCGTTCACCGTTCCGCGGGATCCTGCAAAGCTTCATCGCCGTCGACACCGAACGGGTCACGCCCCGTCAACCGATCGCCTGGTTGCGTTCCAACTGACGCACCGACGCACATGAACTCACGAGGAGGCTGAGATGCCAGCGATACGACCCGGTTCCAAGGGTGGCGTGATCTCGGGGTGGGGCACGGCGCTCCCCGAGAAGGTGCTCACCAACGACGAACTGGCCGAGATGATGGACACCAGTGACGAGTGGATCGTCACGCGCACCGGTATCCACGAGCGCCGCGTCGGTGGCACCACGATCGGCTTGTCGGTCGAAGCCGGCAGGCAGGCGATCGAGATGGCCGGGCTCGATCCGAAGCGGATCGATGCCGTCGTGCTCGCCACCACCACGCCCGACAAGCAGTGGGGCAACGCCGCCGCCGTGCAACACGAGCTCGGGATGCGCTGCGGAGCGTTCGACGTCAATGCCGCCTGCTCGGGCTTCGTGTACGGCCTCATCACGGCCCACGGACTGATCGCCATGGGTGCCGACCGGGTGCTGGCGATCGGCACCGACAGCCTCTCGCGCATCGTCGACTGGGACGACCGCGGCACCGCCCCGCTGTTCGGCGACGGCGCCGGCGCGGTCGTCATCGAGTCGGTCGACGGGCCCGGGCAGATGCTCGGGTGGGACCTCGACGCCGACGGATCGCTGCTCTCGATCCTGCAGGCCGAAGTCGGTGGCTTCATCCGCATGGAGGGCAAGGAGGTCTTCCGCCGCGCCGTCCGGATCATGGTCGACTCCGCCGAGAAGTCGATGGCGCACGCCGGGATCACCGCCGACGACGTCTCCATGATCGTCCCCCACCAGGCCAACATCAGGATCATCGACGCTGCCTGCGAGCGGCTCGGGATCCCCATGGAGCGGGCCGTCGGTCGTGCTCGACCGCACAGGGAACACCTCCTCCGCGTCGATCCCGCTGGCGCTCGCCGACGCCCTCGACCGTGGTCGGATCGCCAACGGCGACCTCGTCCTGATGGTCGGCTTCGGCGGGGGCATGACCGCTGCATCGTGCGTGTTGCGATGGGGCGGTGGACTGGATGACTGACGCTTCCGGCGTGCCGCGGGTGGTGCTCGTCACGGGCGGCTCTCGCGGCATCGGACTTGCATGCGCCGAGCGCTTTCGAGCGCTCGGCGATCGTGTGGCCGTCACGTTCAACAGCTCGCCGCCGCCGGAGGGCCTGTTCGCGGTGAAGTGTGACGTCACCGACGGCGCCCAGGTCGACGCCGCCTTCGCCTCCGTCGAGGAGGAGTTCGGCGGGCCGGTCGAAGTGCTCGTGTCCAACGCCGGCGTCACCCGCGATGGGCTGTTGCTGCGCATGAGCGAGGACGATTTCACGTCCGTCATCGATGCCAATCTCACCGCGGCCTACCGCGTCACCAAGCGCGCCGCGCAGGGGATGCTGCGGGCGCGCAAGGGTCGCATCATCCTGATGTCGTCGGTCGTCGGCCTGCTGGGTGCAGCCGGCCAGGCCAACTACTCGGCCTCGAAGGCAGGCCTCGTCGGGCTCGCCCGATCGCTGGCGCGTGAGCTCGGCTCGCGGAGCATCACGGTCAACGTCGTCGCCCCCGGCCCGGTCGAGACCGACATGACCGTCGACGCTCGGCGAGAAGCGGCTGGCCGAGATCGTCGCCGCCGTGCCGCTCGGCCGGATGGCCTCGGCCGACGAGATCGCCGGCGTCGTGGCGTTCCTGGCCTCGCCGGATGCGGCGTACATCACCGGCGCCGTGATCCCGGTCGACGGCGGACTCGGGATGGGCCACTGACACCGGCTCAGCCAGCGATCTATCCGTCTACAGCTACCTACACTGGGACCCGTCCCACCCAACAAGGAGACATTCGTGGATCAAGAACTGTTCGCCCGCTTCCGCAAGTGCGCCGTCGAGGTGCTCTCGGTGTCGGAGGACCAGGTCACGCCCGACGCCAAGTTCGGCGACGATCTCGACGCCGACAGCCTCGATCTCGTCGAGCTCGTGATGGCGCTCGAGGAGGAGTTCGGCGTGGAGGTGCCCGAGGAAGAGCTCGAGGGCATCGAAACCGTCGGCCAGGCGTACGACCTGGTCGCCGGGAAGCTCTGATTCAGCGGAGGGCTGATGCAAGGTACTGGCCGTAGGGTCGCCATCACCGGGCTCGGGGTCGTCGCACCCTGCGGGCTCGGCAAGGACGCGTTCTGGAAGGGCATTCTCGGCCCCGGGTTGTCGGGCGTCGGGCGCCGCCACCGAGATCGTCGACTGGGACTCGACTCCGTACTACGACTCGCCCAAGGACGCCCGCCGCGCCGACCTGTGCGAGCAGTTCGCGATCGCGGCCGCCACCGAAGCGATGGCGCAGGCCGGCGAGCTCGAGCGTCGACCCGGCACGGATCGGCACCATCTTCGGCACCGGTGTGGCCGGCATCCACACGCTCGAGGAGCAGATCCAGATCCGTCTCGAGAAGGGCGAGCGGCGGGTGTCGCCGTTCCTCGTGCCGATGATCATGGCCAACGCCCCCGGTGCCGCCGTGTCGATGCGATTCGGGCTGCGGGGGCCGAACGAGACGATCTGCACGGCCTGCGCCGCCGGCACACACGCCCTCACGTACGCCAGCACGGCTGATCGCGTGGGGACCTGGCCGATGCCGTGGTGTCCGGGGGCAGCGAGCACGCCGGCACGGCCACGGCGCTGGCCGGCTTCGGCAACATGACCGCCCTCTCGACCACCGGCACCAGCCGTCCGTTCGACGTCGACCGCGACGGCTTCGTGATGGGCGAAGGAGCGGCGGTGCTTCGTGCTCGAGGAGTGGGAGGCGGCCGTGGCTCGCGGAGCGACGATCCTCGGCGAGGTGCTCGGAGGTGCCAGCAACGCCGACGCCCATCACATCACCGCTCCGTCACCGGGCGGGGTCGGCGCCATCTCGTGCATGCAGCTCGCCCTCGCCGACGCCGGTCTCGAACCCGGCGACATCAAGCAGATCAACGCCCACGGCACGAGCACCCCGCTCAACGACGCCGCCGAGGCGGCGGCCGTGACCGCCGTGTTCGGCGCCGACGGCCCGCCGGTCGTGTCGACCAAGGGTGTCACCGGCCACGCCCTCGGTGCGGCGGGCGCGCTCGAGGCGGCGGCGGTGGTGCTCTCGATCGAGCACCGGCTGATCCCGCCCACCGCCAACACCAAGGTGCTCAACGACGACATGCAGATCGACCTGGTGATGGGCGAGCCACGCGCGTGGGTGCCGGGGCCGACGCTGTCGAACAACTTCGGCTTCGGCGGCCACAACGGGTCGATCATCATCGGCCCGGCGCTGAGCCACCCGCCGATCATGCGTTGACGACGATGAACATCAGGTCGCACTCGGTGGCGACCTCGCCGTGCAGCAAGGCCCGCCCGCTCCCCTTGCCTGCCCGCGCCGAGAGCTTGTGCATCTCGCATTCGAGGATCAACTCGTCGCCGGGCACCACCTGACGTCGGAATCGGGCGCTGTCGATCCCCCCGAACAGTGGGAGCTTGCCGGCGAAGCGCTCGTCACGCAGCACCGCCAGTGCTCCCACCTGAGCGATCGCCTCGCACATCAGCACCCCGGGCAGGGTCGGGCGACCTGGGAAGTGTCCGGCGAAGAACCACTCGTCACCGGTCAGCGTCCATCGTCCGCGGGCCGACACACCGGGCACGATCTCGAGCACCTCGTCGACGAACAGGAACGGCGGACGATGGGGCAACACGTCGGAGGCGAGCACGGGCGCCAGAGTAGGCGGTCAGGGCAACGTCTGACTGATGTCAAGTTGACGCTCAGCGCAGCATTCCCACAAGGCGTGTTTGTAGCTGCACAATCACGTCCGGTGCAAACTTCTTGCAATATCGGGGTGATCCTCAAGAAGTTTCCGCGAACTTGACGATCACTGCCACACAGAGTGCTAATGTCCGCACTGACCGTTTGTCCCAGGTCGGAAGGAGGCACCATGCACTACGTTCGCCCTCACTGAGTTACCTGTCTGAACGGGCTGATCCCCAGATCCACTCCGCCATTACGCGAACGGCCGCCTCCGAGCATGAGCGTGATAGTGATCCGGGATCGTCCGCAAGGTGTCGTCGATCCAGTATTGCGATGGACCGTGTTCGCCGGCGACGTCACGCAACCGACCCAGCATGTGATCGATCACAGCTGGCGGCGGATCGGTTGCGTGGACGTGCCAGACGACCATCGGAACGCCGCACGATTCGCACTCGGCGACCCAGCAGACATCATCCTCATACCACCACGTCGTCAATCTGACGGCGTCGCACAGGTCGCAGCCTGAGGAGGACATCAGGCTGAATCTATGTGGTGGCGGATGCCAGACGAGGGCCTTCGGGCCCTCGTTTCGCGTCCCTCCCCCACCCGTCGCGTCACGGCGCGTCGAGCGCGCTGCGCACCTCGGCCACGTAGGCACCGACCGAGTCGGCGCCCTCGTCCATCAGCCGGCGCACGACGGATGCGCCCTGGATCACGCCGTCGGCGATCCGACTGGCCTCGTAGGCCTGCTCGGCGTTCGAGACTCCGACGCCCACCAGCACCGGCACGTCGGTGATCGCCTTGAGACGCGCCGCCAACGCCGTCGCCGACGCCGCCAACGACTGGCGCTCGCCGGTGACGCCGAGCAGCCCGACCGAGTACACGAAGCCCCGGGCTCGGGCGGCGATCCGGGGCAGGCGCTCGTCGGGGGCGGTGGGCGCGGCGAGCATCACCGTCTCGACCCCTTCGTGGTCGGCGGCCCGGCACCACGGTTCCGACTCCTCGAGCGGCAGGTCGGGCAGGATGCAGCCGGCCACTCCGGCCTGCGACCAGACGATGAGCGAATCGGCGGTGGCCGTCGTGGTGGACGAGGTTGTAGTACGTCATCACCAGGAGCGGCACCTCGACATCGAGGGTCGGCACCGCCTCGAGCACCGAGAGCGGCGTGGCGCCACCGTCGAGCGCCGCCTGCGACGCCTGTTGGATGACGGGCCCGTCCATCACCGGATCGGAGAACGGGATGCCGATCTCGATCGCGTCGGCACCGTTCGCCGCCGAGGCCCGGATCGCGTCCTCCCACCCGGGATACCCGCCGGTGATGTACGGCACGAGCAGCTTGCGGCCTGCTGCCCGCTTGGCGCGCAGCTCGCTCTCGAGCCGCCCCGTCATGGGCGAGGCTCGGCGAGACCGCCGCCGAGCACGTCCATCATCTGCGACACGTCCTTGTCGCCGCGGCCGGAGAGGTTGAGGATGACCGTCTGGCCCTGCAACGTCTGGCACTCGCGCGCCAGCCAAGCGATGGCATGAGCCGACTCGAGGGCCGGGATGATGCCCTCCGTTCGGGACAGCAACTGGAAGGCATCGATCACCTCTGCGTCCGTCACGTTCGGGTACTCGGCACGTCCGATCGACGCCAGGTACGAATGCTCCGGCCCGACCCCCGGGTAGTCGAGCCCGGCCGAGATCGACATCGCCTCTTCGACCTGTCCGTATTCGTCCTGCATCAGGAAGCTGCGCATCCCGTGCACGACACCCGGCACGCCGCGGGCCACCGCCGCACCTCCCGCCGGCTCGACACCGACCAGCCGCGCAGGCGTGTCGACGAAGCCGGAGAACAGCCCGATCGCGTTCGAACCGCCGCCGACGCAGGCGACCACGAGATCAGGGTCGCCACCGGTGATCTCGCGGCACTGCTGGCGGGCCTCGTCGCCGATCACCCGGTGGAACTGGCGCACCATCCACGGATACGGGTGTGGGCCCATCACCGACCCGAGGCAGTAGTGCGTGTGCTCCACCGTCGCCACCCAATCGCGCAACGCTTCGTTGACGGCGTCCTTGAGCGTGCGCGAGCCGCTGTGCACCGACTCGACCTCAGCCCCCAGCAGCTGCATCCGGAACACGTTGAGCTCCTGGCGGTCGACGTCGACGGCACCCATGTAGACCTTGCAGTCGAGACCCATCAGGGCCGCCGCCGTGGCGGTGGCCACGCCGTGCTGACCGGCCCCGGTCTCGGCCACCAGGCGGGTCTTCCCCATGCGCTTGGCGAGCAGGGCCTGGCCGAGCACGTTGTTGATCTTGTGCGACCCGGTGTGGTTGAGATCCTCACGCTTGAGCAGCACGCGAACGCCGAGCTGCTCACTCAAGCGAAAGCACTCGGTGAGCATCGACGGGCGCCCGGCGTAGTCGCGCAGGATCGTGTCGAGCTCGGTCCGGAAGCCGGGGTCGGACCATGCGGTCCGGAAGCCGGCCTCGAGCTCCTGGCATGCCGGGATCAGGGTCTCGGGCACGAAGCGGCCGCCGAACTCTCCGAACCGGCCGGTGGCGTCGGGCTCGCTCATCATCGAATCGGCGTCGAAACGCTCGGGCTCGCTCATCCCCGGCTCACTCGTCGGCCCAGTCGTACGGGATGTCGTCCGGCCCGAGGTAGGGCTCGGGTGCGGCGGCGCGGGCGTTGGCGATGAACCGTCGCACCTTGGTGGGGTCCTTGACGCCCGGCTCGGCTTCGACGCCGGTCGACACGTCGACGCCCCACGGTTCGACGACCTCGATCGCGTCGGCGACGTTGTCCGGGTCGAGCCCACCCGCCAGGATCACCCGGAGGTTGCCGGGCACCTCGGACGCCAGGCCCCAGTCGAACACCTTGCCCGAGCCCGGCGACGGGGCGTCGATCAGCACGAGGTCGGTGCCATAGGCGTCGGCGCGGCGGACGTCGGGCGAGGTGGCGGCGAAGGCCTTGATCACCCACCGGATGCTGCGGCCGATCTCGATCGCCTGGTCAGGGGTCTCACGACCGTGCAGTTGGACTGCCTTGACCCCGGCGCGATGGGCGACCTCGACCACTCGCCCTGGCAGTTCGTCTCGGAACACCCCGACCGTCAGCACCTCGGGTGGCAGCCTGCGCGTGATGTCGTAGACCTGTCTGCGGGGCGATCTGGCGGGGCGACGGGGCGAAGATGAAACCGACCGCGTCGGCGCCCATCGCCACCGCGAAGAGTGCGTCGTCCTCGTTGGTGATCCCGCAGATCTTCACGAACATGCCAGCAGAACAGTACAGAGCGCGCCCGCGGATCACCGAGGACGTTCACTCACGGGGCCGTGCCGCAACGCAGGCAGGCGAGCGTCGCAACGCAGCGGACCCGAGCCCTATTGACGCAGCTCGGTGAGTGTCGAGCGCGGATCGGCCGCCGTGACGAGCGTCTCGCCGACCAGGATCGCGTGGTACCCGGCATCGCGGAGCATGCGAGCGTCGTCGGGGCCGCGCACCCCCGACTCGGCGACCCGCACGACGTGGTCGGGAATCACCTTCGCCATCCGCACGGCCCGTCGGTGGTCGACCTCGAACGTGAACAGGTCACGCTGATTGACACCGATCATCGTGGCCTCGGCCTTCAACGCCGCTTCCAGCTCGATCTCGTCGTGCACCTCGACGAGCACGTCGAGCCCGAGCTCGAGCGCCAACGCGTGCAGGTCGGCGAGCATGCACGTGCGCATCGCCGACGCGATCAGGAGCACGCAATCGGCACCCATCAGTCGCGTATCGACGACGTCGAACGGCGACACCGTGAAATCCTTGCGAAGCACCGGCAACGACCCGGCGTTGCGAGCCGCCTGCAGGTCGGACACGGACCCCCCGAAGAACTCCTCGTCGGTGAGCACCGACAGGCACGTGGCACCGCCGGCTTCGTAGACCTTGGCCATCAAGGCCGGGTCGAGATCGGGCTTGAGGTCACCCTTCGACGGGGAGCGGCGCTTGATCTCGCTGATCACACCGAGGGTCGTGTTCTGGGCCAGCGCCGCCCGAAACCCGCGGGTCGGCTCCATCTGGTGAGCCTGCTCGAGCAGGGCGTCGAGCGACCGCGTCTCGTCGGCGGCGAGGGCGCGGTGACGCTCGAGAATTCGATCGAGATAGGTCACCACCGGGGCGGAGCGTAACTCAGAAACCGAGACGCTGTGCCACCACCGTCACGAGCTCGTCGATCGGAACCCGTACCTGCTCGGTCGTGTCGCGATCGCGCACTGTGACGGCTCCGTCGTCGAGCGATTCGAAGTCGACGGTGACGCACAACGGCGTGCCGATCTCGTCCTGTCGCCGGTAGCGACGGCCGATCGCCTGGGTCTCGTCGTAGTCGACCATGTAGCGATCGGAGAGCCGCCGGCGCACGTCATGCGCGAGCGGCGTGAGGGTGTCCTTCTTGCTCAGCGGCAGCACCGCCACCTTGTACGGGGCCAGCCGCGGATGCAGGCGGAGCACACTCCGCGCCTCGTCGTTGACGACGTCCTCGTCGTAGGCCGCCAGCAGGAAGGCCGCCATCGCGCGGTTGACACCCGCCGCCGGCTCGATCACGTACGGGACGTAGCGCTCGCCGGTGGTCTGGTCGAAGAAGTCGAGCCGCTGGCCGCTGTGCTCGGCGTGCTGGTTGAGGTCGTAGTCGGTGCGCTGGGCGATCCCCTCGAGCTCGCCCCAGCCCCACGGGTAGAGGAACTCGACGTCGGCCGTGCCGGCCGAGTAGTGCGACAGCTCATCGGCCTCGTGCGGTCGCAGTCGCAGCATCGACTCGGGAATGCCGAGATCGACGTACCAGTCGAAGCGGGCCTTGCACCAGTAGTCGTACCACTCGCCCGATTCGGCCGGCGGCACGAAGAACTCACACTCCATCTGCTCGAACTCGCGCGTGCGGAAGATGAAGTTGCCGGGAGTGATCTCGTTGCGGAAGCTCTTGCCGACCTGAGCGATGCCGAATGGCGGCTTCTTGCGGCTGGTCTGGAGCACGTTGACGAAGTTGACGAACATGCCCTGGGCGGTCTCGGGCCGCATGTAGACCTCGGCACCGGCGCCCTCGACCGGGCCGGCGAAGGTCTTGAACATCAGGTTGAAGGCCCGCGCCTCGGTGAGCGTGCCGACCGAGCCGCAGTTCGGGCAGGTGTCGGGGTCGGTGAGGTGATCCTGGCGGTGACGCTGCTTGCACTTGGTGCAGTCGACGAGCGGGTCGCTGAAGTTGGCGAGGTGCCCGCTGGCCTCGAACACGGCCGGAGGGGCGAGGATCGCGGCGTCGATCAGGACGACATCGTCACGTTGCTGCACCATCGTGCGGATCCACGCCTCGCGGACGTTGCGGAGCATCAAGGAACCGAGCGGCCCGTAGTCGTAGCTCGAGCGAAACCCGCCGTAGATCTCGGCCGACGGATAGACGAAGCCGCGGCGCTTGCACAGGTTGACGATCTGGTCGAGCTCGGTTGCCGGCATAGGTCGCAAAGGCTACGGGAGGCGCGCTCACCGCGCATCGACTGGCCTATTGCCGTTCGAACATGGCCACGGCGCGGAGGCGGCGCTCGATGTGGTGTTCGAGGGCACGGGTGGCGAGCGTGCCGACCTCATGCGTGGCCGGCGACTCCGGCAGCGCCAAGGCTTCGTTGAGCCGGCCGCCGAGGATGTCACGCATGATCGCCAGTGCCGCCGGCGAGACCGCCGTGCCGGTGCGGCAGGCGCGGCACTGCACCCCACCCTCGTTGACGTCGAACGAGGTGAACGGCACGTCCGGACTCGATTCGCCACACCGCACGCACGCATCGAGCTGAGGCTCGAGACCTTCGGCAGCGAGCAGCTTCCAGTAGAACGCCGGGACGTTCAGCGGCGACGGGTGCTGGGCGATCGTGCGCAGCACACCGACCGCCATGCGGTAGAGCCGCGGATTGGGCTCGCGTTCGAGCGCCAGTTGGTCGACCGCCTCGATCGCCGCCATCCCCTGCGAGGCCCGGTCGAGCGTCGACAGCAGCGACAACGGCTCGATCGAGTCGGCCTGGCTGACGATGTCGAGCTCGCGGCCGCGATACAGCAACAGGCGGACATGGCTCATCGGCTCGAGCCGGGCACCGAACTTCGACTTCGTCTTGCGCACGCCCTTGGCGACGGCACGCACCTTGCCGTGCCCGGCGGTCATGATCACGACGATCCGGTCGGACTCGGCGAGCTTGTACGTGCGAAGCACGACACCCTCGTCGTGGTAGAGCTCTCCGGTCATTCGTCGTCGAGTCCACCGAATCGGCGGCGGCGGCCGGAGAAATCGACCACCGCGGCAGCGAGATCGGCGGAGTCGAAGTCGACCCAGGCGACCGGAACGAACACCAGCTCGGCGTAGGCCAGCTCCCACACCAGCGAAGGCGGCAACTGGGTCGACGGACCGAGCACCACGAGCAGGTCGGGCTCGGCATCTGCCGGCCCGTACAGCGCTGCCGCGACCGTCGCCTCGGTCACCTCGGCGGCGGGATCGAGCCGACTCATCGCCTCCGCGAACCGGCGACGGCCGTCGCCGCACGGTTCGACGGCGACAGAGCAGCCCTCGACGTCGTGACGCCAGGCCCGCAGCGCACCCTGCTCGGGCCCGGGTTCGTAGACGGTGACGGTGAGCCACGGGACGCCGATCGAGGCGCAATAGCGGCCGAGCTCGTCGACCCGCTTCTCCCAGTCGCCGGCCGACATCTCGGCCCACTCGCCGACGGTGCCCCCGACCACCATGACGTGGTGCAACGACGATCCGGCGATGTCGGGCTGGTTGGGTTGCACGAACGAGTCGGCATGCCGGTTCACTGCCCCATTCTCCCACGAACCGGATCGCTAACGTGGACGATCTGTGTCGAGTTCGCTGGATCCGCGGGGCGTCGACGAGCAGCTTCGCTGCGAGTCGAAACCCAGGCTGCACATCGCCTGCATCATGGATGGCAACGGGCGCTGGGCCGGGCAGCACGGGCTTCCGAGGACTGCCGGTCACACCGAGGGCGAGGAGAACCTGGCCCGCATCGTGCGCCTCGCCGTGCCACGCGACATCGGCTGGTTGACCGTGTTCGGGTTCTCGACCGAGAACTGGATCCGGCCGCGGGCCGAGGTCCGCCACATCCTCGGCCTGCACGAGAAGTTGTTCGGCCGGATCAACGAGCTCAACGAGCTGAACGTCCGCATCCAGTGGATCGGGAGGCCGTTCGACAGTCCCACGGCGCGCACCCCGAAGTACGTCCAGCGGGCGATCCGCAAGGCGATCGCCGACACCGCCGGTAACACTGGCATGGTGTTGACCGTCGCCTTCGACTACGGGAGCCGAGCCGAGCTGATGGCGGCAGTGAGCGCGGCGACGGACCGCCGGCCGGGTGACGCCGGAGGCGATCGACTCCAACCTGTACCTGCCCGAGCTGCCACCGGTCGACGTGATGGTTCGCACCAGCGGCGAACGACGTGTCTCCAACTTCCTGCTCTGGCAGAGCGCCGGCTCGAAGATCCACTTCACCGACAGCGCCTGGCCCGATTTCGACGCCGCCGATCTCGACGCCGCGATCGCGCTCGTCCGATGACCCACGACGACGCCGCCAGCGCCGTCACCCCGTCCATCGCCGCACTGGATGCCGTCACGGCGGCGCTGCCGGTCTCCGAGCTGCGCAACGGTCAGCGGATGATGGCCAAGGCGGTCGCCGACGCCATCGACAGCGGTCGTCACCTGGTCGTTCAGGCGGGCACCGGCACGGGCAAGACGCTCGCCTATCTCGTCCCGGCGATCGTCTCCGGCAAGCGCACGATCGTCGCCACCGCCACCAAGGCGCTCCAGGACCAACTCGCCACCAAGGACCTCCCGTTCGTCGTCGCCCAGCTCGCCGAACAGGGCATCGACGCCGACTGGGCGGTGTTGAAGGGACGCTCCAACTACCTCTGCCTGCAACGCCTCCGCGAGTTCACCGCCCCGGCCCAGGACACAGCTCGAGCTCGAGCCGATGTCGGTCATCGTGCGGGCCGAGGTCACCCGGCTCGCCGAATGGGCGGGTCGCACACGCACCGGTGATGCTGCCGAGCTCGATTGGAGCCCGTCCGACGCGGCGTGGCGCTCGGTCAGCGTGGGGGGCGACGAGTGCCCCGGCGCCGACAAGTGCCCGATGGGCCGCGAGTGCTTCGCCGAGCTGGCACGCGACCGCGCCCAGGTGTCCGACGTGGTCGTGGTGAACACGCACCTGTACGGGATCGACGTCGCCGCCCTCGGTGCGATCATGCCCGAGCACGACGTGATCGTGTTCGACGAGGCGCACGGGCTCGAGGACATCATGAGCGACACGGTCGGGATCGAGATCGCGCCGGGCCGCTTCCTCAGTGTCAGTGCCGCGGTTCGGGGCATCCTGTCCGACGCCGACCTCGTCGGATCGATCGCCGACCTGGCGGCCGAGGCTCGACACGCATTCTCCGACTATTCCGGGCAGCGTCTGCGCGGCGCCCTGCCCGATCCGATCGTGGAGTTCCTCGAGCACGCCCGGCTGGTGCTGGTGCGCACGAGCGAGATCCTGCAAGGCATCGAGACCTCGAACGAAGAGGCCCAGCAACGACGGCTGCGGGCACTGGCGATGCTCACCCGCACCAGCGAGTACGTCGACGCCGCCCTGTCGGAGCGGCAAGGTTCGGTCGCCTTCGTGTCGGGCAGCGCCGACAACCCGCGGCTCGAGATCGCTCCGCTCGACGTGGGACCGACGATGCGGTCCGGGGTGTGGGACCAGCGCACCGCGATCCTCACCAGCGCAACGATCCCATCCTCGCTCGTCAGTCGGGTCGGGCTGCCGGCCGAGGCGACCGACCAGATCGACGTCGGGAGCCCGTTCCACTACGAGTCACAGGCGATGCTCTACTGCGCGATGAAGCTCCCACCGCCGAAGTCGCCGCGATTCCGCGATGCCGTCGCCGACGAACTGGTCGAGTTGATCGGTGCCGCCGGTGGCCGCACGCTGGCGCTGTTCACGAGCTGGGCGGCGCTCGATCACGCCGTCGCCGCCGTCCGCGATCGTGTCGACGTGCCGATCCTGAGTCAACGTGACCTCCCCAAGCCGGCGCTGGTCAACGCCTTCGCCTCGTCGGCCGAAACCTGCCTGTTCGCCACCACTGGCCTGTTCCAGGGAGTCGACGTCCCCGGGGCGACCTTGTCGCTGGTCGTGATCGACAAGCTGCCGTTCCCGCGTCCGGACGATCCGCTGCTGTCGGCCCGCCGCGAGCTGCTGGGTGCGGCGGCGTTCGACGAGATCGACGTCCCCAGGGCGGCCACGATGCTGGCCCAGGCGTGCGGTCGGCTGATCCGCACCGCCGACGATCGAGGTGCCGTCGCGGTGCTCGATTCGCGGCTCGGTTCGGCGCGCTACCGGTGGGACATCGTGCGCGCCCTGCCTCCGATGAAGCGCACCCGCGACCGGGACGAGGTGGCCGCCTTCCTGCGCGAGCTGCGCCGGGAGGATACGGTCGGCGAGCATGCCTGAGCTGGTGAGGGTCGAGGTGGCCGACGGGATCGGAACGATCACGCTCGACTCACCCCACAACCGGAACGCACTGTCGCGTCAGTTGCTGCAGGAGCTGAACGAGTGCCTCGAGGTCTGCGAGTCGGCGCGGGCGATCGTGCTCCGCCACGAAGGGCCGACCTTCTGTTCCGGAGCCGACCTCAAGGAACGTTCCGACCCGAACTCACCCCCCGACTCGCGGCCGATGGTCACCGTCCTGGAACGGCTGATGGACGGACCGTGTCCCACGATCGCAGCCATCGACGGCACCGTCCGCGCCGGCGGGATCGGATTGATGGCAGCGTGTGATCTCAGCGTCGTGGCGCCGGCCACCACGTTCGCCCTCACCGAGGTGCGGATCGGCGTGGCGGCGGCGGTGATCTCGGTGCCGATCCTGCGCAAGGTCTCGCCGGGCAAGATCGCCACGGCGATGTTCACCGGCGAGCCGTTCGACGCCGAGTACGCGCAGACGATCGGCCTCGTGACGCACGTCGCCGACGATGTCGCCGGCACCGTCCGTGCCCTCTGCGATTCGATCCTCCCCGGTTCACCGCGGGCGGTCGCCGCCACCAAGCGGCTGTTGCGCGATCGTCCCGACCCTCGATCGAACGACCGCCTTCGCCGAGATGCGGGCACTCAGCGACGAGTTGTTCCGCGGCGCCGACGCGGCGGAGGGCATGGCGGCGTTCCGTGAGAAGCGCCCACCCGTGTGGCCCGGCTGAGCCCGTACGTCAGCAGGCGGTAGCCGATGCCGCGAACGGTGACGATCAACTTCGGATCGTCGGGCTGGTCTTCGACCTTCAGACGCAACCTGCGCACGTGGGCATCGACCAGCCGCGAATCGCCGAGGTACTCGTACCCCCAGACGCGCTCGAGCAGTTGATCGCGCGAGAGCACTGCCCCGACGTGGTCGGCGAACTCGCAGAGCAGGCGGTATTCGGTCTTGGTGAGGCTCAGCTCCTCCCCGTTCTTGAGCACGACACCCAGGTCACGGCGAAGTTCGAGGTCGCCGAACCGTGACGGGCCGCACTGTCGACGTGGCCTCGAGCAGGTGGACGCGACGCAGCAGGGCGCGGATCCGGGCCGCCAGCTCCTTGGGCACGACGGGCTTGGTGACGTAGTCGTCGGCGCCGGCCTCGAGCCCCGCCACCATGTCGTGGGTGTCGGTCTGGGCGGTGATGATGATGATCGGGACGATGCTCTCGGTGCGCAGCGCCCGGCAGACGTCGAATCCCGACAGATCGGGCAGCCGCAGGTCGAGCAGGACCAGGTCGATCTCGTTGGCGCGGAAGGCCTCGAGCCCCTCTGCGCCGTTGACCGCCTCGACGACGGTGTAGCCCTCGTCCTCGAGCGCCAGTCGGAGAGCGAGCCGGATGGCGTCGTCGTCTTCGATGAAGAGCAGAGTGTTCACGGCGGTGCACAGTGTGGCATGCCGTTCACAGTTGCGGTCAGGTGGCGCGGTCAGGCGCGATATCACTGTCCGTCATCGATCCGCCACATTTGTTACACAAATCGCACAATGCCAACGTCGACTCGTCACACAGGTTCACCATGATGACGATCGTTCACGCTGCCCCGGTGAGGTGCCTTCCTCCCCCTGGCGCCTCACCGGCAGCGGCGGCGTGACCCCTCGATGTGACAGCTGCGTCGCTTCGCATTCCACATCTTCCCTCGTCGTGACACACTGAGCGGCTATGGCCCGGCGGAGAGCACTGCGGCTGAGCACGCGGGTAACGCTGTTCTTCGGCATCACCGCGCTGCTGGGTGGCATCGGACTCACCGTCACCACCTACCTCTTCGCCCGCAACTCGCTGCTCGACCAACGCACGGTCGTCGGCCGAGAGCGCCGCGATCGACAACGCCAGCGCCATCAACGAGGTGCTCGGCGAGGATCCGACCACGATCAGCAATGCCGTGTTCGACCTGCCCACCGATCCCGACGGTTGGGCGACCGTGATCTCCAACGACGGCGACGAGCTCACTCGCGAGTCGGGATTCTTCGAGCACCGACTTCCCCACCGACCTGGTGGAGACGGTCGCTCGCGGCCAGTCAGGGCGTCAGTACTTCAACGACGACAGCGGCAACCCGTGGCTCGGCGTGGGCGTGGCCATGAACGCCTACGACGCCGGATACCTGGAGGCGTTTCCGCTCGAATCGACCGAGCGCACGCTGCGACTGCTCGCCACGGCGCTGGTGGTCGGGTCGATCCTCGCCGCGCTGCTGGCGACCTTCTTCGGGTGGTCGACGAGCCGCCGCCTGCTGCGACCACTGTCGCGGGTCGCGGACGCTGCGGGGAACATCGCTTCCGGTGGTCTCGACACCCGGCTCGAGGAGGAGACCGATCCCGACCTGAATCGCCTCGCCGGGTCGTTCAACGACATGGCCGACGCCGTGCAGGAGCGGATCGAACGCGAGCAACGCTTCGCCTCCGACGTCAGCCACGAGCTGCGTTCCCCGATCACCGCCCTCACGGCCGCCGTCGAGGTGCTCGACGCCCGTCGAGACGATCTGCCCGACCGCAGCCAGCAGGCGCTCGACGTCGTCGTCGGACAGGTGCGGCGGTTCGACGCGATGGTGATCGACCTGCTCGAGCTGTCGCGCCTCGACGCCGGGGCGACCGATCTCAATCCGGAGGAGGTCGACCTCGTCGACCTGTGCGACAAGGTCTCCCAGCGCTACGGCTACGGCGACCTGCCGATCGAGGTGCACCGCCGCGCGCAGGCGGGAAGCGCTGGTCGACCGGGTCCGGTTCGAGCGGATCCTCGGGAACCTGCTCGAGAACGCCTCGACACACGGCGGCGGTCCCGACCCGCATCACGATCGAGCCGTCGCCCGTCAAGCGCTCCGTGCTGATGGCGGTCGAGGACCAGGGTCCCGGCGTCGCCGCCAGCGAGCGGAGCGCGAATCTTCGAGCGCTTCGCCCGCGGGAGCGCCGCCCGGCACCGGATCGGCACCGGCCTCGGCCTGGCGCTCGTCGCCGAACACGCCGCCGCCCTCGGCGGCGAGGCGTGGGTCGAGGATCGGCCCGGGCGGTGGCGCCCGGTTCGTCGTCCGCCTACCAACGGAGGGGCCATGAGAGATGTCAGCCTCGGCCGCCGCGTGGCCGATCCTGCTGCGGTCTGCCGCTGATCGTGTGCGGCGTGCAGCCTGCCGACCGACGACAACGTGACGCCGATCGACGCCGACCAACTCCCGCCGGAGCTGGTCGACACGACCACGACGAGCACCACCACCACGGTCGCCGACCACCGAACCGCCCGACACGTCCGAGCCGATCCGAGACGGTGATCGCGACGACGACCACCACGACGACCACCGCCCGTGCTGACGACGACCGGTCGACGATCTTCTACACGGACAACGACGACCGACGGCATCCAGGGACTGCGGCGGTTGCTGCTCGAGCCCGTCACGCTCGAGGCCGTGATCTTCCAGCTCGAGACGCCGCCGACCGAGCTCGCGCAGTTCGGCGTCGGTACCGTCGCTGGCTCCGAACCTGATCTCGGACACGACGCTCGACCGCGGCATCTTGACGGTGTCACTCAACGGCACCGTGTTCGACACGATGGGCGAGGACCAGAAGCGTCGAGGCGATCGCCCAGATGGTGCTCACGTTCACGTCGTTCGCGGTTCCCGGTGCCGGCAACATCGGCTCGGTGATCATCCAGGTCGACGGCAGACCCCGATCCCGGTCTTCATTCCCGCCGACGGCACGACGCGCGAGGCCGGCCTCCCGGTCGTCTACGCCGACTTCGCAACGCTGGTGATCGGCACGCCGGGATCGCGACACCACCACGACGCACCTCGGCGCCGCCCGCCAGCGAACCTCCGCCGGGGACCACCGCCGCCCCGTAACAGCGCGCGACTAGTAGCCGAGTCGTTCGACGCGTTCGGGGCGGCGCTGCCAGTCCTGGTCGACCTTGACGCGCAGTTCCAGGAAGGCGCCGGGCGGGAGCTGCTCACGCACGCGGGTGCCGACCTCCTTGAGCACGCTGCCACCCTTGCCGATCACCATCCCCTTCTGGCTCGTGCGCTCGACGATGATGTCGCAGCGAATCCGCGGCCATTCCCACTCGGTGACACGGGTGGCGATCGAGTACGGCAGCTCGTCGCGGGTGACGGCCAGCAGCTGCTCGCGCACGAGCTCGGCGACCCACTGCTCCTCGGGCATGTCGGAGAACTCGTCGTCGGGGAAGTACTTGGGACCGGCGGGCAAGCGCTCGACGAGGTGCTCGACCAGCGCGTCGATGCCCTCGCCCGAGCGGGCCGACACCGGGAAGTAGGCCTCGGCATCCAACGCACCCGCGGCGCCGAGCATCGCCATCACCTGCTCCTTGCTGGCGATGTCGACCTTGTTGACGATCACCACGGCGCTGGTGATGTCGAGCTGATCGGCAACCCATCGGTCGCCCTTGCCGAACGGCTTGGTGGCGTCGAGCACGAGGCACGCGACGTCGACGCCGTCGGTGCTCCCGAGCGCCGTGGCGTTGACCCGCTCGCCGAGTGCCGACACCGCCTTGTGCAGACCGGGCGTGTCGACGAACACGAGCTGGGCGTCGTCACGCGTGTGCACGCCCATCACACGGTGACGGGTCGTCTGCGGCTTGTCGGAGACGATGCTGATCTTGCGTCCGCAGATGGCGTTGACGATCGACGACTTGCCGACGTTCGGGCGGCCGAGCAACGCGACGAAACCGGAACGGAGCTGCGACACGTCCACATTCGTACCACCCGTGATGCGGATGTCATGCTGATGAGCATGACCGTACGCACGATCAACGGACCCGACGAGCTGAAGAGCCTGGTCGGCGAGCATCTCGGCTACAGCCCGTACACCCAGGTCACCCAGGACCAGGTCAACAAGTTCGCCGAGGCGACCGGCGACCACCAGTGGATCCACGTCGACGTCGAACGCGCCAAGGCCGGCCCGTTCGGCGGCCCGATCGCCCACGGTTACCTGACGCTGTCGCTCGGCCCGTACCTGTACCCGCAGGTGGTCCAGATCACCGGCTTCTCGATGGGCGTCAACTACGGCGCCAACAAGATCCGCTTCCCGTCGCCGGTGATGGTCGGTTCGAACGTGCGGCTCGGCGTCAAGCTGCTCGACGTCGACGACATCGCCGGTGGCGTCCAGATGACGATGGAGTTCACGTTCGAGTGCGAGGGCGCCGCCAAGCCGAGCTGCGTGGCCGAGATCATCTTCCGCTCGTACGTCTGACGCGCCGCGTCAGCGCTCGACTTCGTGCAGCTGGCCGGTGTCGACGTCGTACACGAAGCCTCGGACGTCGTCCTTGTACGGGACGAACGGCGTCATCTGCAGGCGCCGCATCGACTGCTGGGTGTCGACGAACGGGTCGGTGAACGACTCGAGCGACCAGAACGGCTTGACGCCGAGCTCGGCCTCGAGCTCGGTCTTGAAGGCGTCTTCGTCGACGGTCTGCAGGCCGCAGTCGGTGTGGTGGAGCAGGATGATCTCGCGAGTGCCGAGGAAGCGCTGCGACACGCACAGCGAGCGGATCACGTCGTCGGTGATGACACCGCCCGCGTTGCGGATCACGTGCGCCTCGCCGTGGCGCAGCCCGAGCATCTCGAAGATGTCCATGCGTGAGTCCATGCAGGCCACCACCGCCAGCCGGCGCTGCGGGCGAACGGGAAGATGGTCGTCATCGAAGGCGGCTGCGTAGGCGGCGTTGTTCTTCAGCAGCTCGTCGGTGTTCGGCGTCCAGTCATCAGCCGCGGTCGACATGCGTGCGACCATAACCAACCACCGTCGATCTGATGGAACGTGATGGTGACTGCCAAGCTGAGCGGGTGAGCGCCGAACTCGACCAGCGACCGATCGACGAGCTCGTCAACGCCTTCGCCGAGCAGCATCACTGCCCGACCGTGGCGTGGGGGGTGGTCGGCGATGGCAGCCTGATCGCGTCGGGCTCGGTCGGCGACGTGACCGAGCGCACCGTCTATCGGATCGCGTCGATGACCAAGGCCTTCTCGGCGGCGGCAACGTTGTGGCTCCGTGATGCGGGCGTGCTGCGGCTCGACGATCCGATCGACGCTGCACGCACCCGAGCTCGCCGCATTGAGGAGCCCCACCGCGGACGCGCCGGGCGATGACGATTCGCGACCTGCTGACGATGACGAGCGGCTTGGCGACCGACGACGCCTGGGCCGATCGACACCTCGACCTCACCGACGACGAGTTCGATGCGATCGTCGCCGACCGGCGCTCTGTTCGCGGTTCCCACGGGAACGAGGTTCGAGTACTCGAACTTCGGCTTCGCCGTGCTCGGCAGGGTGGTCGAGCGGGCCAGCGGGCGGCGCATCCAGGACGTCGTCGACGAGGAACTGCTGGCGCCACTGGGCATGACCGAGACGACCTGGGTCCAGCCGGCACACGACGACTGGGCTCGCCCGATGCGGTGGGCCGATGACGCCTTCGCCGACGAGCTCACTCCGCTCGGAGACGGGTTGATCGCGCCGATGGGTGGGCTCTGGACGAACGTCGTCGATCTCGCCCGCTGGGTCGCGTGGCTCGATGACGCCCATCCCCGCGCGCGACGAGCCTGACCCCGGTCCCTTGAAGCGCTCGTCGCGCCGTGAGATGCAGACCATCCAGCGTTACGTCGGCAAGCGGACGCTTCGCGATGTCACGTCGCCGACCGGCTACGGCTACGGCCTGCGGATCCTCGACGAGACCGTCCTCGGTGACGTGATCACCCACTCCGGCGGGCTGCCCGGGTACGGATCGAACATGCGGTGGTTGCGCGGACGCGGCATCGGCGTGATCGGGCTCTCCAACGTCACCTACGCGCCGATGACGGAGTTGACGGCGCGAATTCTCGACATCGTCGACCAACAGGGATTCGTGCCCGAGCCGGGCGATCCCAACTGGCGAGCACATCGCGAACGCGGCGGCGCGACTCGTGACGCTCGTCAACGACTGGGACGACGTCGGTGCCGGCGCGCTGTTCTCCGACAACGTCGCCCACGACGAGTCGTACGCCCGGCGCCGAGCGGCAGCCGACGCCTTCACCGCCGGCGGTCCGATCGCGATCAGCGCGATCCGGCCCGACAACGACGCCGCCGCCACGATCGTGTGCACCGACCCGACCGGCGCCGAACGGGCGATCACCTTCTCGCTCGCGCCGGTGCTCCCTCCGAGGATCCAGGAGTACGAGCTTCCGGCGTGATCACAGGGGAAGGTTGCCGGTGGCGATCTTGGTCGTGCCGTGGTCGGTGTAGGCCGCGATCGTGCGTTGGGCGATCCGCATCTGGTGGATCTCGTCGGCGCCATCGGCGAACCGCGCCCACCGCGCCTGCTGCAACATCTGCGCCAACGGCGTGTCGGTGGAGTACCCGAGCGCGCCGTGCACCTGGATCGCCCTGTCGATGATCCTCCACAGGCTGTTGGCGACGAAGTGCTTGGCCATCGACACCACGGCCGTGAACTCCATCCCCTGCTCGATCTGATAGGCGGCGTGCAGCACCATCAGCTTGCACTGGTACAGCTCGACCGCCGAATCGGCGATCAGCCATTGGATGCCCTGCTTCTCGGCGAGGATCGAGCCGTGGCTGTACCGCTCGAGGGCGCGGGCGACCATCATGTCGAGGGCGGTCTCGGCCTGCCCGATCCAGCGCATGCAGTGGGCGAGGCGTGCCGGCCCGAGTCGGTACTGACCAAGCAGGTGGCCCTGACCGCGCCCGCCGAGCATGTTCGCGGCCGGCACGCGGAGGTCCTCGATCAGGATCTCGCAGTGGTTGTGGCCACCCGCCATCGTCTGGACGTCACGGACGAGGGTCCAGCCGTCCGAGGGCAGATCGACGATGAAGCACGAGTTGCCCGCCTGCGGAATCTCTGGATTCTCCTCGGTCCGCGCGACGAGCAACGCGAACTGGGCACCGCGCGCGCCCGAGATGAACCACTTGTGACCGTTGATGACCCATTCGTCGCCGTCTGGATAGGCGAACGTCTTGATCAACGTCGGATCGGACCCGGCGACCTCGGGCTCGGTCATGGCGAAGCACGACCGCGCCGTGCCCTCGCACAACGGGCGCAGGTAGCGCTCCTTCTGATCGTCGGTGGCCCAGTGCAGCAGCGTGTGTTGGTTGCCCTCGTCCGGCGCCTGGGCGTTGAGCACGTACGGACCGATCGACACCTTGGCCGCCTCGGCCGAGACCGCCGCCATCGCCGTCGGGCCGAGCCCCATCCCGCCCCACTCGACCGGCATGTGGGGCAGCCAGAGGTTCCATTCCTGGGCCTCCTTGCGGAGCCGCACGATCGCCTTCACGACCTCAGAGCGTTGCGACTGATCGATGGCATCCCACTCGGGTCGGACGCGCTGATCCATGAAATCGCGCACCTTGAGCCGCAGCTCGTCGACCTCTGGGGGGAAGGAGAAATCGATCATGGGGCGAGTGTGGTGCGCCGACCTGGCCGCTGTCGACACGAGGGCCGTTCGATCGTGCCGACGCGGCGCCTCGCTAGCCTCACGGCGTGCCGACATCGAGCCATTCGTGGGACCGCGACACGTTGCCGCAGGGTGACGAGAAGAAGCAGGCGGTTCGCGAGATGTTCGATGCGATCGCCCCGCGCTACGACCTCGTCAACCGGATCATGACGTTCCGGCTCGACGTGCGTTGGCGGCGGCGCGCCGTGCGCGACCTGCGCCTGCCGGCCGGATCGACCGTGCTCGACCTCGCCTCGGGCACCGGCGATCTGTGCGTCGACCTCCGCAAGGCGGGACATCGGCCGATCTCGATCGACCTCTCGTACGGGATGCTCGCCGCCGATCGCTCGGGCGCACCGCGAGTTCAGGGTGACATCCTGCGCCTGCCCGTGCCCGACGCGTCGGTCGACGGCGTGACGTGCGGGTTCGCGCTGCGCAACCTCACCGACCTCGCGGCGTTCTTCCAAGAGCTCGGACGGGTCGTCCGGCCGGGCGGCCGGATCGCGCTGCTCGACGTCGGCATCCCGCGCAACAAGGTGATCCGCTTCGGGAACGACATCTACTTCGGCAAGATCGTCCCCAAGATCGGCGCCCTCCTGTCCGACGGAGCGGCCTACAGGTACCTCCCCAAGAGCGTCGCCTACCTCCCTGCGCCGGACGAGATGGTGTCGACGCTGCGTCGAGGCAGGTTTCGGCGACGCCTCCCATCGGCTGCTCTCCGGGGGCCTGACCCAGCTCCTCACCGGCACACGCGACGCCGACCGCTCATGATCGCCCGCACGGTTGCACTCGAGAGCGACGTCGACCTGAACGATGTCGCCGGTGGTGACGGTTACCTCTTCGTGCGCGAAGGTGCCGGGTTCGCAGGACGCGGCGTCGCCGCCAGAGTGCCGGTCGACGAAGCGGTCGACTTCCTCGCCGCGATCGAGCACGTCGACGAGGTCGGCGGCACGAACGGCCCGATCGCGCTCGGCGCACTCCCGTTCCTGCCGGGCGCCGAGGCGTCGCTCGTGGTTCCGTCGGTCGTGGTCGGCAAGGACTCCGCCGGCGGGGCGTGGGTCACCCGCATCGACGGCGACGACCAGCCGCTGCGCACGACGTCGCCAGCCGGAGCCGAGCGCGGCGTCGTACCAACTCCGCCCGCTCGTGCCGGTCGACCACTATCTGCGCGGCTGTCGCCGCCGCCCGCGATGCGGTGCGAGCGCGGGCGATGGACAAGGCCGTGATCGCCAGGCCGATCGCGATCGAGTCGGATCAGCCGATCGATGTGCACGCCGTGCTGTTGCGACTCAAGGCGACGTTCGGTTCGAGCCACCGCTTCTCGGTCGACGGCTTCATCGGCGCCTCGCCCGAATTGCTCGTCGCGGTCGACGGTGACGTCGTGACCTCGCTTCCACTCGCAGGGACGACGCGCACGACGGGCGACCCCGAGCTCGATGCCCACCTCGCTGCCGAGCTCCAGGCGAGCCCCAAGAACCAGATCGAGCACCACGCCGCGATCGCGATGGTGCGAGACACGTTGCTCCCCTACTGCAGCTATCTCGATTGGGCTCCCGAGCCCGAGATCGTCAAGGTCGCCAACGTTCAGCACCTCGGCTCGCAGGCCGAAGGTCGCCTCTCCAAGCCGCTGCCCGACGGTGATCGAGCTGGTTCGCGCCCTGCAACCGACACCGGCGGTCGGTGGCTACCCACGTGACGCGGCGATCGAGCTGATCACGTCGGTCGAGGGATTCGAACGCGGCCTCTACGGAGGCGCCGTCGGCTGGGTCGACGGCACCGGCAATGGTCGTTGGGCGGTATCGCTGCGGTGCGCCGAGCTCTCGGCCGATCGTCGGACGGCGCGCCTGGTCGCCGGCGGGGGGATCGTCGCCGACAGCGACCCGCGGCAGCGAACTGGCCGAGACGCAAGCCAAGTTCCAGGCGATGCTGAGCGCCATCGTGCGACCCTGAACGGCAACGCTCGTCAGATCACCGTCGTCGGGTCGCAGTTGCTGCCGCACACCACGACGACGGTGCGGGCACCCGGTTCGGCCACGACCGCTCCCGTCTGGAGGGCGGCGTAGGCCGCCGCACCCCCCGGCTCGACCACCAGCCGGAGGTCGTTCCAGAGCGCCCGCTGGGCGGCGCGGATGTCGTCGTCCGACACGACGACCGCCTCGTCGACGAACTGCCGCGCGACTGCCCACGGCACCGCCCCGAGCTGTGCCCCGAGCGAGTCGGCGGCGATCCCGCTCACCGGCACAGGCACCGGCTCACCGGCGATCAGTGCCTGCCGCAGGCACTGCGACGTCTGGGGCTCGACGCTGACGATCCGCGACCCGGTCGCCGAACCACGCCGCCTGGCCGGCGATGAAGCCGCCGCCACCGCTGGCGACGACCAACGTGTCGAGCCCGCCGACCTGCTCCTCCAGTTCGCGAGCCATCGTGCCCTGGCCGGCCACGGTCGCAGCATGGTCGAACGGGTGGACCATCATCGCCCCGGTCTCGGCCTGACGGATCTCGACCTCGCGCTGGGCATCGTCGTAGTAGCCGTCGATGACGGTGACGGCGGCTCCGAAGCGCTCGATGTTGGCGCGCTTCATGGACGGCGACGTGGAGGGCATGAAGATCTCGACCCGCAGTCCGAGTTGCTGACCGACGTAGGCCAGCGCCGCACCATGGTTGCCGCCGCTCGCTGCGATCAGCCCGGCCGCCGGGCACGTCGGGCTCGCTGAGGACCCGGTTGAAGGCGCCCCGCGGCTTGAACGATCCGGCATGCTGCAGCAGCTCGAGCTTGAGCGTCACCCCGTTGTGCTCGATCACCGGAGTCCGGCGCACGAACGGGCCGATCAGTGCCGCCGCCCGCTCGATCTCGGCGGGTCCGACCGGTGACTCCTCAGCGGTCGGCATCGCCGCCCGCCTCTGCGGCACGCCCGAACGCTTCCACCAGATCGCGTTGGGCGCCGACCTCGGGACCCGACCCCGGACGGGCCTCGGCAACGACGGCGCGACGCCTCGGTCGGATCGACGCCGAGACGAATCAGGATGCACACCGCGGTGGTACCGGCGCGTCCCATGCCGGCACCGCAATGCACGACCAGGGTGGCGCCGCCCGTGAGCCGTTCCACGAGGTCGTCGACGAACGGCAGCATCTGAACCGCATCGGGAGCGTGCAGGTCGGGGATCGGCCACCACACCGAGTCGTCGCCCGTCGAACCGTCGAGCCAGGCGACGTATGCCGGATAGCGCGCATCGAGCTCGTGTCGTTCGACCAGGCACACCACAGTGCGCCGGCCCCGCCGACCTGCTCGAGCACCCGCGGCCGGTCAGGCGCGATCGCGTGCTTGCCGCACAACCAGAGTGCACCGGGCACATCGTTCGGGCAGCTCGATCTGGTCGACACCACCATCCATCTGCCGGCGGCTGAGCCACGCCAGCCCCTCCATCAGCCGAGCACCGCCGCGACCGCGTTGTTGAGCTCGGCGTGGACTCGAACGTTCTCGGCGCGGTCGGTGACGACCCGAGTCACCGACGGCCCGGGACGGTCGAGCGCCTTGCACAGCTCGGCGGCGCCGGCGACGGTGACCGCGGGAACGCGATGGGCGCCGGCGAGCGCCTCGATGTCGGTGCCGTGGGGGGTGCCGAACAACTGCTCGAACCGGCCGGCGGGAAGCTCGGCGGCCTGCGGCAGGAACGAGAAGATCCCACCGCCGTCGTTGTCGGCGACGACGATCCGCAGGTCGACGTCGCGTTCGGCGAGAGCCGACCAAGGCGTTCGAGTCGTGCACGAAGGCGATGTCGCCGACCCAGACGACCGTCGTCCGACCGGTCAGCGCTCGGCCGAGCGCCGTCGACACCACACCGTCGATCCCGTTGGCGCCGCGGTTGGCGTGCGCGCGTGCCCGCGCTCCGCCGAACCACTCGAGGTCGCGAACCGGCATCGAGGAGGCCACCACCAGCTCGGCGTCGTCGGGCAACCAGTTCGCCAACGTCCGCGCCACGCCCGGCTCGGTCAGCTGCGTCCCGCGACAGGAATTCGGAGATGGCGGCGTCGGCACGCTCGTCGGCGCGCCGCCAACGCGCCATCCACGGAGTGTCCGCGGCGCCCTTGAGCGGCGCCAGGTCGTCGAGGCAGCAGAACCGGGCGACGTTGTGATCAGGATCGACCACGCCTGGTCCGCCGACCTGGAGGACGGGGGCGCCGCGACGCCACGACCCATTGCGTGAGGACCTTCGAGGCGGGTGGACGCCCGAACCGCACGACGATCTCGGGCGCGTGTGCCCGGGCGAACTCGGGATGGCGCAAGATCGAGTCGAAGGTCGAGACGGCGAGCTCGCCGGCGCGGCAACCCGACTGCGGGTCGGCCAGTATCGGCCAACCGAGACGCCTGGCGAGTCGTCTCGATCGCGAACGGATCGACGCCATGGCGTCCGCCGGCGATGATCACGCCCGCGCTGACGGTCGAACTCGGCGGCACGGGCCCGCTCATGGCGATGCCGCGTGGCACCGGCAGCGGAGGGCCGATCGGCTCGGGCAGCTCGCCGACCTCGCCCAGCAGCGGTTCGCGGAACGGCAGGTTGAGATGCACCGGCCCGGACCCGGCGGTGGCGAACACGCGCTGGGCAAGCGGGCGCCACGACGCCGGATCGGACTCGTCGGGCACGGGTGCGTCGTGGAACCAACGAACCGACCGGCCGAACAGCTCGATCTGATCGATCGTCTGGGGCGCGCCGACGCCGCGAAGCTCCGGCGGCCGATCGGCGGTGAGCACCACCATCGGAACCTCCGACAAGCCGGCTTCGACGACCGCCGGATGGAGGTTGGCAGCGGCGGTGCCACTCGTGCACAGCAGCACCGCAGGAACGCCGTCGAGCCCGAGGCCGAGGGCGACGAAGGCGGCGACGCGCTCGTCATGGACGACGTGCAGCGACAACTCAGGGCGGGCCGCCAGCGCCAGCGCCATCGGCGTGCTCCGCGAGCCGGGTGCGACGACCGCATGACGAACCCCGCACCGCACCCATTCGTCGACGATCGTGGCGCAGGCAGTGGCGTTGGCTGCTCCGACCTCCACGCTCATGCCCCCTGACGATACGGGCGCGTATCGTCGACCGCATGGCAACCGAACTGGCGCCGATCCACGTCGACATCTGGAGTGACGTCGTGTGCCCCTGGTGCTACATCGGCAAGCGACGGTTCGAGCGCGCCGTCGCCGAGCTGGCGGGCGAGGTCGACGTGGAAGTCAGGTATCACGCCTTCCAACTCGATCCGACGGCCTCTCCGGGGTCGAGCCGGCCGGTGGTCGAGGCCTATGCCAAGAAGTTCGGTGGCGAGCAGCGTGCCCAGGCGATGATGCAGCGGGTCACCGACGTCGCCGCCGAGGAAGGGCTCGAGTTCCACATGGACCGCGCATTGCGAGCCAACACGTTGCAGGCGCATCGACTGATCTGGTTGTCCGAGCAGCCGGGCTCACCCGTGCCGCAGGCGACGATGAAGGAGCGCTTGCTGCAGGCCTACTTTCACGACGGTCTCGACATCGGCGACACGGACGTGCTGGCCGAGTGCGCGGCCGAGCTCGGATTCGACCGCGACCAGGTGACTGCATTGCTCGAGACGAGCGCCGGTGTGGGCGAGGTCGCCGACGACATCGAGCGTGCGACCGAGCTCGGCATCACGGCGGTGCCGACCTACGTGATCAACGGCCAGTGGGCGATCCCCGGCGCACAGGACACCGACACCTTCGTCACCGTGCTGCGCCGGCTGCACGAGCGGATCACCGTCGAGCCGGCTCCGGCGTGCGACGACGACGTCTGTGATGCCTGAGGCGCGACTGGTCTTCCTGCACGGCTTCACGCAGAGCCACCATCACTGGCACGAGTGCGCCCACCTGATCGCGGCCGGCTCGCCGCCACGCCGACGCTCTCGTTCGTCGATCTGCCGGGCCACGGCCTCAGCAGCCGACGACCGGCTGACGGTCGAGCAGGCGGCCTCCGAGCTGGTCGATCTCGCCGGTCCCGGCACCTACATCGGGTACTCGATGGGGGCCCGCCACGCACTGATGGCGGCCTGCGGCGGCTCACCGGAGATCGAGCGGCTGGTGCTGGTCGGCGGCACACGCCGGACTCGACGAGCCGGCTGAGCGCGCCGCGCGTGATCGCCGATGACGAGGCGCGAGCCGACCGGATCATCGAGATCGGTAGTCGAGGCGTTCATCGACGAGTGGCTGGCGTTGCCGATGTTCGCCGGTCTGGCGGTCGACCCCGACGACCGACGGCACCGCCTTGCGCAACACCGCGGAAGGCATGGCGCGCAGCCTGCGTCGGCGGGCACCGGCGCTCAGGACCGCTGTGGAGCGAGCTCGACGACGTGGCGTGCCGGTGCTCGTGCTGGCCGGCGAGCACGACGCCAAGTTCAGCGACGATCGGCGAGCGGATGGCAGCGGCGATGCCGAATGCCGACGTTCGCCGTGATCCCAGGCGCCGGCCACGCCGCCCACAACGAACAACCGGTCGCCACGCGCGATCTGATCGCCGGGTGGCTTAGCGTGCGGCATCACGCCGAGCGCCAGCCCGATCGCGAGCAGCGCGCCGTAGGCGAGCTGGACACTTGCCGGTGGCGCCGAGCACGGCGATCAGCTCGCGTCCCGGATGCGCCACCGCCGAACAGTCGGATCGGCGGAACGGCAACCAGTCCGGCGGCCAGCGCCAGCAACGACCACGGCTCGGTCGAGCGCGCACACGCCCGCCAGGACGAGCGCACCGACTGACGAGCGTGACGTACAGCCACGCGTGCGGCGATCGCCGAGCCGCACCGCCAGCGTGCGCTTGCCGGTGACCGTGTCGGTCGGGATGTCACGCAGGTTGTTGACGACCAGCAAGCGCACACGCCAGCAACCCGACGCCGCACGCCGCCGGCCAGGTGACGCTCGGGATCTCCTCGATCGCCACGTACGTCGTGCCGACGGTCGCCACGAGCCCGAAGAACGTGAACACGAACAGCTTCGCCGAGCCCGAGGTAGCCGTACGGCTTGGGGCCACCGGTGTAGCCCCACGCGGCGAGGATCGCACGCCGCCCCGACCGCCAGCAGCCACCACCTGGTCGCCGCCGCCAGCACCAGGCCCGACGACGGCCGCCAGCCCGAGACACGGCAGGGCCGCCCGCTTGACCGCCGATCGGTGACGCCGGTCCAGAGGCGACCAGTCGCATCGGCCCGACGCGAGCGTCGTCGGTGCCACGCACCCCGTCGCTGTAGTCGTTGGCGTAGTTGACGCCGATCTGCAGCAACAACGACACGGCAAGCGCCACGCCACGCGCCACCAGACGACATCGGCGCCGTCGGTCCCGAACGCCGCACCGGCACCGACCGCGACCGGGACGACAGCGGCCGGCAGCGTCCGCGGGCGAGCGCCGGCGACCCAATCGCGAGCGGAGGGCTTGTGAGTCGGTCGACATGCGTCGGCCATGATGGGTCGTATGACCGAACCGGGGCAACTGGGCGCGTCGGCGAGCCAACGTCGCCACCGATCGGCGGCGATGGCGCGCCTGGTCGCCATCGATCTACCAGGCTGGAACGGCTTCGTCGCGGCGCTGCAACGGATCTGGGACGACGGCGACGCCGCCTTCCCACTCGATCGCCGACTTGCCCGCGCAGGTCAGCCGACAGCTGCTCGCGCCGGTTCGGGGTGGCCGCGATCGTCGACGCCGACGGCGCGGCACGCGCTCGATCGACGGGTTCCCGGTCGAGCCCGGCGACGCACTGGTCGTCGCCACCAGCGGCTCGAGCGGCGAGCCGAAAGGTGTCGTGCTCACCCACGCCGCCGTGCGCGGCATCGGCGTCGGCGACATCGGAGCGGCTCGGCGTCGACTGCCGCCGATCATTGGCTGGCATGCCTGCCGCTGTCGCACGTCGGCGGGCTTTCGGTCGATCACCCGGGCGCTCCACACCGGCACTCGACTGACCGTCCACGACGGGTTCGACGCCGAGCGCGTCGACGCCATCGGACGCGACGCGCGTGTCGCTGGTCGCCACGGCTCTGCGACGGATCGACCCGACTCGGTTCCGCACGATCGTGCTCGGCGGCTCGCGCCCGCCCGCCGACCGCCCGGCGAACTGCGTCACCACGTACGGGATGACGGAGACCGGCAGCGGCGTCGTCTACGACCGGCGCCCGCTCGACGGCGTCGAGATGCGCGATCGTCGACGGCGAGACTCGCAACTGCGATGCCCGATGCTGCTGCGCTGCTACCGCGACGGCACCGACCCGCGCACGTCGACGGATGGTTCGCCACCGGCGATCTCGGCGAGCTCGACGCCGACGGCCTGCTGACCGTGCACGGCCGGCGCAGTGACCTGATCATCACCGGCGGCGAGAACGTGTGGCCCGAGCCGGTCGAGGCGATCCTGGCCGCGCACCCGTCGGTCGCCGATGTCGCCGTCGTCGGCGTGCCCGACGACGAGTGGGGACAGGCCGTGACGGCGGTCGTCGTCGCCGACCGATGCCGCCACGCCACCGACGCTGACCGAGCTCCGCGAGCTGGTCAAGCGCGGCTGCCCGGCTTCAACGCGCCACGCGCGTGATGATCGTCGACCGACTGCCACGCACCTCGCTCGGCAAACTCCAGCGTTCGGAAATCGGCTCGAACGCGCGTATAACCTGCGCCCGTGCCGACCACTGAGACACAGGTTGTGAGCAGTGGCAGCGAGGTCAGCAGTGGTCCAGTGAGCGAGCTGTCGACACCGCTCCCCGGCGCCTACTGGCGGCAATGGACGGCGAGCGTGATCAGCAACCTCGGCGACGGCATCAACTTCGTGGCGATGCCGTTGCTGGCGCTCTCGCTCACCGACGACGCCCGACTGCTGGCGCTCACGGCGTCGCCGTGTTCGTGCCCTGGCTGCTGCTGGCCCTCCCGGTCGGTGTCGTGGTCGACCGCCACGATCGGCGGCGCTTGATGGTCGCCGCCAACATCGTCCGCGTCGGTGCTGTTCGGCGTCGTGCCGCTCGGCGCCAGCGCCGGGTTGGCTCGACATCTCGCTGTTGCTCGCGCTGCTGCTCGTGATCGGCTGCTGCGAAGTGGTGTTCGACAGCGGCGCCCAGGCGTTCCTGCCGATGATCGTGGATCCGGCGGCATGCTCGGCGCGCCAACGGCCTGTTGTTCGCGGCCGAGGTCGTCGCCGGCAGCATCGCCGGCCTCTCGATCGGGGCCCTCCTGTTCGACATCGTCCGTCGGGCTGCCGTTCGCCGTCAACGCCGCCTCGTTCGCGTTCGCGGCGATGCTGATCGTGTCGATCCGGACCGTCCGCGTTGACGCAGCCGCCGACTCCGGCCGCGACGAGCGCCGGCTGTCGACGGGGTGCGTTGGCTGCGGGGCGACCGACTGCTGCGAACGCTGGCGGCGATGTTCACCGTGACCAACCTCGGGTTGATGTTCGGCCAGGGCGTCTTCGTCAAGTACGCCGTCGACGAGCTGGGGCTGATCGAGCGCCGAGTTCGGCATCCTGCTGGCGATCACGGCCATGGGCGCCGCGACCGGCGGCCTGATCGGTCATCGCGTCATGACGGCGATCGGCTTGCGGGCGGCCGTGATCGTGCCGTACCTCGTGTTCGGCGCCGGCAATCTCGTCATCGGCGTCGCCCACACGGTGTGGGTCGTCGCCGCCGCGGGCTTCGTGCTGGGGGCGGCGATCACGGTCTGGAACGTCGTCACGATCACGATTCGCCAGCAGCTGATCCCGAGCGATCGGTTCGGTCGGGTCAACGGCGTCTACCGGTGGCTCGGGGCTGGGGGCGAGCGCGGTCGGGGTGGCGCTGGGCGGCGTGGTGGCCTACGGGTGGTCGGTGCGCACACCGTTCATCGTCGGTGGCTTGATCGCGGTGCTCGCCGCGGTGCTGTTCGCCAACCGGTGCTGGCGGGGCTCAACGCCCCGCGACGAACGTCAGCCGGCGATCGTTCCACCGGCGCCGCGGACGCCGGCCCCGCCGTCGATCACGTAGGTCTCACCGGTGATCCACGACGCCCGGTCGGACGCCAGGAACACCGCCAGGTTGGCGATGTCCTCGGGCTCGCCGAGCCGCCTGGTCGGCAGGCTGCGCTCGAGTTGCTCACCGAAGTTGTCGACCAGCACCTTGGCGAAGTCGGTCTTGACCAGCCCGGGCGCGATTCCGACGACACGGGTCGGGCCGATCTCGCTGGCGAGCTGTCGCGTGAGGTGGATCAGCGCCGCCTTGGTGAGGTTGTAGACGCCGAGCCCGAACTCGGCTCGCAGGCCGCCGACCGACGCGATGTTGACGATCACCCCGGGCGTGTTGGCGAACGCCTGGCGATGACGCCGCCCGCGACCAGAACAGCGGGCCGCGCAGGTTGACCTCGAAGGTCTTGTCGAACTTGCCGACGGCTCAACGTCGAGCGTGGCGCCGTAGTGCGGGTTGGTCGCGGCATTGTTGACGAGGATGTCGAGCCGGCCGAAGCGCTCGATCGTCGCCGCCACGCACGCCTCGGCGGCGTCGATCTGGCCGGCGTTGGCGGCGAACACCGCCGTGTCGCCGGAGATGCCGGCCGCTGCCGCTTCCAACTGGTCGAGCTTGCGCGAGCTGAGCATCACCGATGCTCCCGCCTCGGCCATGCCAGCCGCGATCGCCCGCCCGATCCCCTTCGAGGCACCCGTGACGAGTGCGACCTTGCCCTCCAGCGACACCTGCATGGAAGCGGAAGCTAGTGACCAGAGTCGCCGTTACGGCCAGCGGACGTCTCGTTGTCGTCTTCGTCGTCGAAGGCCGTCACGATGACGCGCAGTCGACGAACCCGGCGGCCCTCGACTTCGTCGGCGATGAACTGCCATCCGTCGTACTCGATCGAGTCGCCGCGCCGTGGCACATGGCCGAGCGTGTTGAACACGAAACCGCCGATCGTGTCCCAGTCGTCGTCGGGGATGCGGATGTCGAGCAGATCGTTGAGCTCGGAGACCGACATGCCGCCGTCGACGAGGTACTCGCCCGATGGCAGGCGAACGACATCCGGTGTCTCGTTGTCGTACTCGTCGACGATCTCACCGACCAGCTCCTCGAGACAATCCTCGAGCGTGACCAGCCCGGAGATCGCTCCGTACTCGTCGGCGACCAAGGCGAGGTGGAACTTGCCCGCCTGCATCTCGCGCATCAGCTGTCGCAACGGCTTGTTCTCGGGCACGAATCGCACCTCGCGCACCAGCTCGTGCACCGATGCGTCGCCCCGGCCGGCGCGCTCGGCGCGGATCAGGTCTTTCGTGTAGGCGATTCCGACCACGTCATCGCCTTCGGAGCCGGCGACCGGCAGCCGGCTGAATCCTTGATCGATCGCCAGGTCGAGCGCCTGCGAGACCGTGGCCTCGTGGGGGATGATCGCCATGTCTGGTCGCGGCACCATCACTTCCCGGGCGACCGTGTCGCCGAACTCGATGATGCTCTCGATCAGCTCGCGCTCGTCGTGCTCGATCACGTCGTCGGCGGCGGCGGCCCCGACGATGCCGAGCAGCTCCTGCTCGCTGACGAACGGTCCCTGCTTGAGCCCCTTGCCCGGGAGCAGCACGTTGGTCAACCAGATCAACCCGCGCGAGACGAAGCGCAGCGGCGGGAACGAGACGAGCAGGTTGGTGAACCTCGCCGTCGCCAGTGCAGCGCGTTCGGTGTGCAGCACCGCCCAGGTCTTCGGCATCGACTCGGCCACCACGAAGAACACGACGACGTTGAGGGCGAAGATGCCGAGCGCTCCCAGCACGCCCGAGACCAACGAGTCGGCGAGCTGGCTCACCAGCCACGTCTGACCACTCTGCAGCACCGTGACGGTCACGAGCAGCGGGTTGATGAATCGCTCGGGGTGCTGGACGAGCTTCACGAGCGAGCGCGCCGAGCGCGAGTCGTTGGAGTCGGCCACGGCTTGTGCCTTGACCCGCGAGATGCGGTTGAGCGAGGTCTCGGCCGCCGCCAGCACCATCAGAATCAGGAGCATCAGGACGATCGTGATCAGCAGCACCAGTTCGGTGCCGGTCATGACTGCTCCTGCCGGAAGGCCGTGGGCGCCGGCCCGTGCCAGTGGTGGGCGACGAGCAAGCTCGAGCTCGCGTTCGCGCATCAGCTGAGTCTCGTCGGGCTCGGCATGATCGTGGCCGAGCACGTGGAGGATGCCGTGCACCACGAGCAACGCCAGCTCGTCGTCGATGCTGCCGGCATGCGTGGGCGCAGCTTCGCTTGCCACGGCCGGGCAGACGACGACGTCACCGAGCAACGACGGGCCGGGCATGTCGGTGAGCTCGTCGCCGACCGAGTCGAGCGGGAACGACAGGACGTCGGTGGGACCCTGCTTGCCCATGTGCTCGGCGTTGAGTGCGGCCATCTCGCCGGGATCGACGAAAGTCAGCGTGAGCTCGCCGGTGCGGCCTTCGGCACGCAGCACCGCGGAGGCGAGCTCGGCCCACCGGTCGGTGTCGACGGTGACGTCGGTCTGCTCGTCACTGATGACGATCGTGACACCGGGACTGGGTGGCTCCGACATCGTCAGGTGCCAGATCGCTTTCGGCGGGCCTGTATCCCGCCGGTCCGCGTCTCGGTGTCGCGTTCGTAGGCAGCGACGATGTCGGCCACGATCTGGTGGCGGACGACGTCGGCTCTGGTGAGGTGCACGAACGCGAGCTGATCGATGCCCGACAGCACGCGCTCGAGGCCCTTGATGCCCGACCTGCCGTCCTGCACGTCGATCTGCGTGTCGTCACCGGTGACCACGACCTTGGAACCGAATCCGATGCGGGTCAGGAACATCTTCATCTGCTCGGGCGTCGTGTTCTGCGCCTCGTCGAGGATGATGAAGCTGTTGTTGAGCGTGCGACCACGCATGAAGGCGAGTGGCGCGACCTCGACGGTTCCACGTTCGAGCAACGACTTCGCTCCCTCCGGGTCGACCATGTCGTAGAGGGCGTCGTAGAGCGGGCGCAGGTACGGATCGATCTTGGCCATCAGGTCGCCCGGGAGGAAACCGAGACGCTCGCCGGCCTCGACCGCCGGTCGGGTGAGGATGATGCGCTGCACCTGACGGGCCTGGAGCGCCTGCACCGCCATCGCCACCGCGAGCCACGACTTGCCGGTGCCCGCCGGCCCGATGCCGAACGTGATGATGTTGTCACGGATCGCCTCGACGTAGCGCTTCTGGCCGGCGGTCTTGGGACGCACCTGGCGGCCCTGCGCGCTCCCTTCAACACCTCGTGTGTGAGCACCTCGGTCGGGCGTTCGTCGGCGCGGACCATGCCGACCGACCGTTCGATCGTGCGCTCGTCGAGCTCGTGCCCGCGCTCGAGCAGCTCGACCAATTCCTCGAACAAGCGCGCCACTTGCTCGGTGTCGCCTCCGCGCATGGCGATCTCGTTGCCGCGGACAGTCACCGTGGTCTCGGGGAAGTGCCGCTCGATCTGGCGCAGGTGCGTGTCGCGCTGGCCCAGGAGAGCCGACATCAGGTGCGACCCGGGTACGACGACGACGGTGGCAGTTTCGGTCGGGGTCATGCGGGCGAACAGCCACCGGTGCGGCTCATCGAGAACACCGTAGCGCCTCGACGCGGTCCACCGACACCCTCTCTTCGGCGCGGCATGGGCGGAACCGGACAGAACTTTTGACAACGCGAAGAAATTCCTACGGAATCTTGAAGATGTGGCCGATACACGTAGACAGATTTCACCCGGCGATTCGTTTCGAATTCCGGTTCAGCGAGGACGGACGACACACGGCGATGACGCGACGGCATGCAGCCAGAGGCTGGTGGTGGGTGCTCGTTGCCGTCGCGCTCGCTCTCGCGGCATGGCTCGACCGTGGCCACGGGTGGGGGCTGGTGTGGCGACCCGGTCTGATCCTGCTCGGAATTGTGGCCGGAGCAGCGGCGATGCCGTGGCGCGAGGCTCCCCGACTGCTCGCTGTGGCGCTCGGGGCGACCGCTCTGAGGATCGCCCTCGTGCCGGTCGACGTCGCCGAGCTGCCCACGCTCTTCACGACCGGCGATCTGGCTGCACGCGCTCGCCGACATCACCATCGCTGTCCTTCTGATCGCAACGCTGTTGCTGGCGCTGCGCTCCCGGCGCGGCACGCGCGGCCGGCGCGAACTGCTCGACGGCATCACGGTCGTCGCCGGAGCGGGGTTGGCGGCGTGGCTGACACTCGCTGAACCGGCGATCGATGCCGGCATGCATCCGGCCTTGGCCGTGCTCACCACCGCCTATCTGCCGTTGACGATCATGCTCGTCACGTTCGCCGCCGAGCTCGTGCTCGAAGGCTTGACCCGCAACCGCGCGATGTGGCTCGTGATGAGTGCGATGACCGTCGCCCTCGGCGGCGCGACGGTGCGGGCGCTCGTCCAGGCCGACGTCGCCAGTCGCGACTGGCAGCACGTGTCGAATGCGTTGCTCGTGCTCGCGCTGGCCCTGTTGTGCGCAGCCGGCGCTCACCCCGACATGCCACGCATCTTCGAGCCGATCGAGCGAGCCGAGAACGTGCTGCCCGCTCCTCGCCACGAGACGATCCTGATGGCTCCGCTGATCCTCAGCCTGGCGGTGCCGATCGTGCTCGTGGCCAGCATCTCCCCATCGTCCGATGCCGACATCGCCGTGCGGGCGGCGGCAACCATGACTCTCGTGCTGGCGATCATCGCGCGGCTGTACGTCGCCCTCGATGCCACCGGGCGAGCGCAGCGGGCGCTCGTCAGCCGGCTCGACTGTGATGAGCTCACCGACCTGCCGACCCGGCCTCGGTTCATCGAGCACGTCGCCGACGTTCTCGAGGACACGTGGCGCTCCGAGCATCACGCCACGCTGATCCAGATCAACATCGATCGATTCAAGAACATCAACGACACGCTCGGTCACGACGCCGCCAACCGTCTGCTGGTCTCGCTCGCCGACCGGTTGCGTGCGGTCGCCACCGGCTTCAACGGAATCGTGGCGCGTGCCGGCGGTGACGACTTCGTCGTCCTCGACGGCTCCACCCGCACGTTCGACGACGCCCGTCAGCGGGTCGATCGGATCAACTCGATCTTCGCCCGACCGTTCATGATCGGCGACTCGACGGTGTTCGTCACGGCCAGCATCGGTGTCGTGATGGCACCCCGCAATCGCACGATCGCCGCTGAAGAACTGATGCGGCGGGCCGACATCGCCACCCACCGCGCCAAGGCCGACGGCCGCAACCGCACGGTGGTCTTCGACGACTCGATGCAGTCGAACCTGACCCACCGGATGGACGTCGAGCACGCCCTGCACGGTGCAATCGGCCGCCAGGAGATGCGGCTCTACCACCAGCCGATCGTCGACCTGGAATCAGGACTGCTGAGCGGCTTCGAGGCACTGATCCGCTGGCAGCGCGACGGCGTGATCGTCCCACCCGGCGACTTCATCCCGATCGCCGAGGAGACCGGCATCATCAACGAGATCGGGGCCTGGGCGTTGCTCGAGGCCCTTCGTGAGCTGCGTCGCTGGATCGATGACGGGCTCGTACCGCCCAACACCACCACCTCGGTCAACGTGTCGCCCCGGCAGATCGCCGATCCCGAGTTCGCGTCGATCGTCCGCGACGCACTCGAGCAGAGCGGCGTGCCTGCCCACTTGCTGTGGCTCGAGATGACCGAGTCGATGATGCTCGACGAGCCGGAGCTGGCGGAGCACACGCTGCGCCGCATCCGCTCGCTCGGAGTGCGGCTGGCGCTCGACGACTTCGGCACCGGCTACTCGTCGCTGTCGTTGCTCCAGCAGTTCCCCATCCAGCGGATCAAGATCGACCGAGCCTTCGTGCAAGGGATCGCCGAGCGCAGCAACGACCGCTCGCTCGTGCGCACGATCATCGCCATGGCGCAGTCGATGGGTCTCGACCTCGTCGCCGAAGGCGTCGAGACCGTCCATCAGTTGCAGTCGCTGCGCGACCTCGGCTGCGACAAGGCCCAGGGCTTCCTCATCAGTCGCCCGGTTCCCGCCGACGCGATGCGATCGACGATGGTCGCCCTCGACCAGTTGAAGGGCCTCGCGCTGTTCAACGGCGGCGAGCGCGTGCGACCCGTCGCCGACTCGCCGGAGCGCTTCCTGGAGCCGGCCGGCGTCGGCGGCCCCGGGCCGATCAGCCGTCACCTCGCCACTCGCCCCCTCGGCTGAAACCTGCAGCGGTCGCGACGACCGTTGGCACGGTGCGGTAGGTCAGTCGGTCAGTCGCCGCTCTTCAATCGGACATGATGCTCCATGACGGCGGCCGCAGCCAACTGCCGACATGCGACGTCGATGCCGGGCTGGAACTCGAGGTGCCAGCGGTCGACGCGAAAGATTCGGCCATTGGTGCGAACCCGCTTCATCCACAGGTCGGCCAGTATCCGGTCGTGTTCGCCGATGAGCTTCCAGTGGGCGATACAACCGAGGTCGGCGTCCCCGCTGTTGTTTGAAGTGGCATTGGACCTGGCCGTTGATCCAGATCTTGTCGCCGTCGGTTTGGCCGACGATCAGTCCCTGACGGTTCATCACCTCGAGCTGACGTCGGTGGATGCTGGCGAACGCGGGAGCGTGATCCGCGTCGAAATACCCGACGTGGTGAAGGTGCTTCGGCAACGCATCCTTCGGCCACCACGGGCCGATGTAGCCGACCGGGACATCCGGTGGTCGGTGATCGCCTGGCGATCGAAACAGAACACGAGATGGTCGAGTGAGATAAACGTGCCCACATGTACGCCCCGGCGGAATCGTAGCGCCAGGCTCGAGGGCGACATCGCCTGACTGACCCCATCGTGTGACCCGCTCCGTTGAGATCCGCGGACCGTTACCTCCGACATGCGCGTACGCTCAGAGCTCACGCGAGTGCACAGGGACATCCATGCGAACCAAATCAACGATCCACACCGTTGCCAAGAACGGTCGGTGGATGAACATCCGTGAGGGTGCCGAACGTGGGGGCAAGATGTTCGACACGAACACGGCGGCTGAAGCCGCAGGGCGGGCGACAGCCCAGCTCGACCAGGTCGAGCACGTGATCCACGAGCCGGACGGCACGATCTGCGGGCGCACCAGCTACGGCAAGGGCCGGCCCCAACCAACGGGCTGACCGGCGATCATCGACGACGGTCGGGCCTGTTCCGCTCATGCCGACGCGGGCGGTTGCGGCTCTCTCGTGGCGACGATCTCCGCCTGCCGCGCGAGGAACGCTCATTCTGAGCTTGGCAAGTGCGTTGTCGATCTTCGGCTTGATCAGCTCCTCGAGCGGCATGTCTCGCTCACCGTCCACGACCGGATCGGCGACATAGAGCACGACATCGACGAGGTCCTGCTGGGAGCCTGGCGGTTCGACGAGCTGTCGATGGTCGACCTGCAGGCCCTCGTCGCGGAGCAGCTCGTCGAGGAGTCCGACCGAGGCCAGGCTGCCGCGGTATCTGACCTTGAGCCCCAAGACCTACGACCCCTGCTTCGAGGTCACGGATCCGCGGCGCAAGGCGGAGCCGCCCACCAATCGCCGAACGCCCTCGGGACCAGTCCCGAACCGGCACGGAAGAAGCCGCGGCACCGTCCACATCGACACGGTTCGGTCCCGCGGCCCGAAGCCGCGATCACGATCGTTTGCTGATGATCGAACTGTCCGGTCACTGACATGCAGGCGCTCCTCGCATTTCGCAGAGGCGTCGAGCCTGCGTGCGGGCGGTAACCAAGCCAGGTCGTCCTGCCCAAACGCGTCGTCCCTACTGGGGGTGGTGCTGTCCACCCTAACAGCGTCCCCTCGAACTGTTCGGCTACCTGACACCACCCGAGACACGACCGACCCCTGAGCCTGCGTCAGCAGGTCAGGGGTCGGTATCACTGGAGGCGACGCCGGGAATTGAACCCGGGTACACGGCTTTGCAGGCCGTTGCCTCAGCCACTCGGCCACGTCGCCAGCGCACCCGAGGATAGCGGTCGCCCGACTCCCGCCACCCGATCCCTTGCCGGTGCCCGAGGGTGCACGCACGGCGATGGGCGGGTGCGTCAACATGGGGCCCGCGTGGCCACCACCGACAGGCGCTCCCCCAGGTCGAGTCCAATCGTCATCTCGATCGTCGCCGTCACGCTCGCGTTGGGCATCACGGCCTGCTCGCCGAATGACGACGATGCAGCCGAGACCGGTTGCGCGGCGACGGTGCGCGACGCCTCACTCGCGGTCGAGGTCGGCGATCAGGTGCGGTTGCTCGATCAGGCGCTCGTCAGGTGCCGATCGCTGCAGGAGCTGACCGGCGAGATGGGTCGCTACCCGGGCATCACCGGCTACGACGTCGCCACGTTCGTGCAACTGCGATGCGCACGCGTCTTCGACGAGTCGGTCCGCACGTCGCCGGCGTGCGCGTCGGTGGCGGTCACCACGTCGGTCGCGGCGCCGGCACCTGTCGAAGTTGGTGTTCGTCGGCGACACACTCGACGGCAGGCGGATCGAGATCCGACCCGATGCCGACACACCGTTCGTCGGACAGGTTCCACAGGCCGTGCAACAGACCGTCGACATCGCCGTCGAAGCCGGGCTGCGAGGGGGTGATCGCCCAACGCGACATGTGGGCGGCGCGGGCCGCCGACCCGGCGATCGGCGACGAGGCGTCCGTGTACGCCCACCACGCCCAGAACGTGGCGAACTACATCGGGTGTGAGGCGGCGCCGATCTCGGTTCCCGGCTGAAGCGCCGGAGCCGCGTTGCCGAACGGATTGCAGGTCACCACCGTCGGTCACGAGCACCAGGATGATCGAACGCGAGCACCAGCAGGATCCCGACCGCGACCCAGCGAGCGGTGGTTCCGAACACTCGTCGGGTCCGGATCGACACTGTGCCGCGACCTGGTGGGACGCCCTTTCGGCGGGGTGACTGCATGCTTCGGAGAAGGTGAGGCCCCCATCGCCGGCCGAGCGTAGTCGTGGCGTCGCGCCGCTGCCCGTGCACCGCTCGGCGGCCCGACTTCCACCGCGACTGTAAACGCTTGCATACTGGTGGCGTGACGACCCCAACCTCCCCCACCGCCTCGACCGCCGACCGCGATCTGGAGTCTCCGGAGGCCGGCGCCGCCCCGTGGTGGCGGCGGGGGGTCGTCTACCAGGTGTACCCGCGCTCGTTCGCCGACAGCAACGGCGACGGCACCGGCGACGTCGACGGGATCCGCTCGAAGCTCCCGTATCTGCGTGAGCTCGGCGTCGATGCGATCTGGATCAGCCCCTGGTACACGTCGCCGCTCAACGACGGCGGCTACGACGTCGCCGACTACCGCGACATCGACCCCCGCTTCGGAACGCTCGCCGATGCCGAGAAGCTGTTCGCGTCCGCCCACGAGCACGGCGATCCAGGTGATCGTCGATCTCGTTCCCAACCACACCTCGAGCGAGCACCCCTGGTTCAAGGCTGCGCTGGCGGCGCCGGCCAGGTTCGCCCGAGCGGGCGCGCTACATCTTCCGCGACGGCAAGGGCAAGGACGGGAGCGAGCCACCCACCAACTGGATGTCGGTGTTCGGCGGCTCGGCATGGGAGCAGGTCGACGATGGTCAGTGGTACCTGCACCTGTTCGACCCCACCCAACCCGATCTCAACTGGGAGAACGAGGAGGTGCGGGCCGAGTTCGACGACATCTTCCGGTTCTGGCTCGACCGCGGGGCCGACGGGTTCCGGATCGACGTCGCCCACGGCCTCGTCAAGGACCCGGCCTATCCCGACATCGACGTCGACGACGACAAGCTGCTCGAGAACAGCCGCCGCCTGAACCATCCGCACTGGGACCGCGACGGCGTCCACGAGATCAACCGGCGCTGGCGGGCCGTGCTCGACGCGTCCGGGCGCGACGTGATGATGGTCGCCGAGGCCTGGGTCGACCCGACCCGCCTGCCGCTCTACCTCCGCCCCGACGAGTACCACCAGTCGTTCAACTTCGACTTCCTCGAGACGGCCTGGGCGATCAAGCGCCGTCAAGACGGCGATCGATCGGGCCGTCACCGCGGCCCGCGACGTCGGATCGACCTCGACATGGACGCTGTCGAACCACGACGTGATGCGCCATGCCAGCCGGTACGGACTGCCCAAGGGCGCCGAATGGCGGGCGTGGCCGCTGAGCGCCCCGGTCGACGTGCTCGCCAAGCAGCTCGACGCCGAGCTCGGGCTTGCGCCGTGCCCGCGCCGCGACCTTGCTGCTGCTGGCGCTCCCCGGCTCGACCTACATCTACCAGGGCGAGGAGCTCGGGCTGCCCGAGGTGTGGGACCTCCCGCCCGAAGTGCTCGACGATCCCGCCTGGAACAACTCGGGCCACACCCAGAAGGGCCGCGACGGATGCCGGGTGCCGATCCCGTGGACGAGCGACGGGCCGTCGTTCGGCTTCGGCGACGCCGCGCCGTGGCTGCCCCAGCCGGCCCGCTACGGAGAGCTGTCCGCCGCCGCCCAGGCGGGCGTCGCAGGCAGCACGCTCGAGATGTACCGCCGCGCCTTGCGGCTGCGCGCCGAGCACCTCAAGGGCGACGAAGACCTCGAGTGGCTCGACAGCGCCAAGGACGTGCTCTCCTTCCGTCGCGGTTCGGGCGTGGTGTGCATCGTCAACTTCGGCAACCAAGCCGGTGAAGCTGCCCGACGGCAAGCTCCTGATCGCATCGCAACCCGACGTCTCCACCGAGCTGCCGAGCGACACGACCGCCTGGTTGGTGCCCGAGGCCGACTGACGCCTCTCGTATCAGCCGGCGGCGCTGCTCGCCGCCTCGCTCTCCTCCGACTCGAGCAAGCGGATGTCCCAGCTGGCGTAGCACGGCGATCACGGCCTCGAACACGAGGATGCTGACGACGGTGATCGACCCCAGCACGAGCAGGTGCTCACCGGTCGGCCAATCGAGCGCGTAGAACCGCCGGCCCGGGCCGCGTGATCGCGATCAAGCACAGGGCCGTCGCCAACCCGACCAGCAGACAGGTGTCGTAGCGGTCCATCGGGCGGATCAAGCGGTACAGGATCCACAGGGCGGTCGCGGCCAGCGAGATCGTGGTCACGGAGCGCGCCTCAGCCAGCGATGCGTCGACTGCCGGCGAGCGGGCGATCCAGTAGGTGGCGAGCACGATCGCCGAGGCGAGCAGTCCGGCGGGGATCGCGAACGCCACGACGCGACGCAGGTAGCCGGGGCGCGTCGGTTGGTCGGCCGCCCGGAAGCTGAGCAGGAAGGCAGGGACGCCGATCGTGAACTCGGAGATCAGGCTGATGTGGCGCGGCAGGAACGGGAAGACCGATCCGGAGAAGCCGATCGCCAGCACGAACATCACCGAGTACACGGTCTTGGTGATGAACAGCGTCGAGACGCGTTCCATGTTGGCGACGACGCGCCGGCCCTCGGCGACCACCGACGGGAGACGATCGAACCGGCCGTCGACGAGCACGAGCTGCGCCACCGACTTGGTGGCCGGGGTCGCCGTGTTCATGGCGATCCCGATGTCGGCCCGCTTCAGCGCCGGGATGTCGTTGACGCCGTCGCCGGTCATCGCCACGGTGTGACCGGCGCGTCTGCAGCGCGTCGACGAGGTCGCGCTTCTGCTCCGGACGGACGCGGCCGAACACGATCGATTCGTCGACCACGGCGTCGTAGGCGCCTTCTTCGACGTGTCGCAGATCGACGTGCCGGTCGCCACCGGCGATGCCGAGCCGGCCGGCCACAGCCGACACCGTCTCGGAGGAATCGCCGGAGATGATCTTCACCGCCACGTGTTGGGCGGCGAAGTACTCCATGATCTCGCCCGCGTCCGACCGCAACTGCTCGACCAGCACGACCAGCCCGACCGCTGACAGGTCACCAGGAAGGTCGTGTCCGTCGCCGATCGCGGCGTCCGACTTGGCCACGAGCAACACACGTCGGGCGTCGGCGGCGAGCTCGGACACACGCTGGCGCTGTGACGAGTCGGCGTCCGTACCGACCGCGTCGAGCAGCACCTCCGGTGCGCCCATCACCCACGTGCCCTTGCCGTCGAACGACGTCGCGCTCCACTTGCGGGCCGACGAGAACGCCACCTGTGAGACCGGCTGCCATCCCTCCGGGCATTCGATCGATTCGGCGATCACCTTGCTCGACGCCGTCGGGCTGCCCTCGGCATGCACCAGTGCGCCCAGCCCGGCACGCATCGAATCGACGTCGTCGTCGAAGGCGAGCACGTCGTCGAGCTCGAACCGACCGGTCGTCAACGTGCCGGTCTTGTCGACGCACAGCACGTCGATCCGGGCCAGGCCTTCCACCGCGTACAGCTCCTGAACGACGACCTGGTTGCGACCGAGCCTGAGCGTCGCCACGGCCATCGCCATGCTGACCAGCAGCACCAGGCCCTGCGGCACGAGCCCGACGATGGCGGCGACCGACGACACCATCGCCTCGTCGAAGTCTTGATCGCTCCGCAGTTGACTCCACACCGAGAGCGCACCGAGCGGCACGATCAGCCAACTGATCACTTTCAGGATCTGATCGACTCCGACGCGGAGCTCGGAACTGGTGAGCACGAACTCGCGCGCCTCGGCGACGAGACCCTCGATCCAACGCTCGCGGCCGACGCGGGTCGCCACGATCAGGCCCGATCCCGAGACGACTGCGCTGCCGGACAACACCTCGTCGCCGTCGTCCTTGACGACCGCCTCGGCCTCGCCCGTCAACGCCGACTCGTCGACCTCGAGCCCGTCGGAGTCGACGACCAGTGCGTCGACCGGCACCTCGTCGCCGGCACGCAACCGGACCAGGTCGTCGATCACCAGATGGCTCGGATCGATCTCCTGCTCGGCACCATCGCGCACGACCAGGACCTTCGGAGCGATGAGGATCGTGAGCCGGTCGAGCGACCGCTTCGCCCGAACTTCCTGGATCACGCCGATCGCCGCGTTCAACACCATCACCAGCGCGAACAAGGCGTCGATCGGGCTCCCGAAGATCAGCACGACGACGGCCAGCACGGCGATGATGGCGTTGAAGCGAGTCAGCACATTGGCCCGAACGATCTCGCCGATCGACCGCGACGTGCGGCGGTCGGACCGATTCACGTTGCCGGCGCTGCGGCGCTGCTCGACCTCGCCGGCGGTCAGCCCGTCGCGCGAGACCTGGTCGATCGCCGGTGTCTGCTCGCCGGGCACCGGCTCAGCCGCCGTCGCCCGCGGCGACGTCGCGAGAGGGCGCCGGGAAGAGCACGATCGGACAGGGCGCATGCCGGATCGCGTGATGGAGCCAGGACGGCTTCGGCGACACGGGCTCGGCCCTCACGTCGAGCACGAGCAGCGCAGCGTCGGCGCTCTCCTCGACCAAGCGCGGGCCGCGAGGCCGCTTCGGCGACGACCAGGAGATCGTCAGCTGCTCGTCGGTCGAGCGCTGGATCTCGTCGGCGAGGTCGGCGAGATCCTCGAGCGCCCACGACTTCAGGACGCCGGGATCGATGTAATACGCCAGCATCGACAGCAACCCATCGATCGAGAACAGCGGTCGGGAGGGAACGACGCGGACAAGACTGAGAGCGAGCCCGTGGGTCGAGGCGAACCCGACTGCCCACCGCATGCCTTCGGTGACCTCGGTGCTGTCGCTGACTCCGACGATCACGGAACCGGATGGCACCAAGTCGGTGTGCTCCGGAACGATCGCGACCGGCGTGCGCAGCTGATCGACGAGGAGCGCGATCGTGCTGCCGACGCGACGTGGTCCCAGCTTCGTCTGGTGGTGTGCGCCGACCACGATCATCTGCGCCTCCACCTCCGAGGCGACACTGCGCAGGGCGGGCGCCGGCTCGTCCTCCAACACGTGCAACACGAGGTTGACGTCGTCGCCGCCGTGGCCGGCCGCCCACCCCTCCATCTCGCGCCGCCGTTGGGCGACCATGCCGCCCGAGTCGAGCTGGACCGCGGCCGCCGCCAGCTCGAGCGTCGGGGACAGGGCGTGAGTGAGATGCAGGGTCGCGTGCCGGGCGGCGAGGCCTACCGCCCACTCGAGCGCATGCTGTGATCCGCTGCGGCCGTCGACCCCGACGACGGCCGTCTCGATCGATCCATCCGTCGCACCGGCATCTGTCGCCATCGCCCCATGTCATCAGGTCTCGACCGCTCGCGCCAGATCGCGCCGACCCGGCATCAGCGGCGACATCGCTTTCCGCGAGCGGAACAGGTCGCTACCGTCGACTCATGATCGACTTGGCGCGCAACGATCTCGACGTGGGGATCGTGACCCACAGCACCGAGGCCATGCTCGAGTTCTACGGCGAGATCCTCGGCCTGCCGAGCCTCGGCACGGTCACGCTCCCCCGCCGCGGCCTGATCCACAAGTTCCTGGTGGGCACCAACGTCGTGAAGCTGTTCGAGCCACTGGCCGCGGTACGCGCCACCAGCGACCCGGCCGAGTACCCGTGGAGCGCGCCGGAATGCAGTACTGGACGCTGCACGTGAGCGACCTCGATTCGGTCGTCGACCACCTCGCCGCGGACGGGGTGGAGCCGTCGGGCGGCGTGATCGAAACCGGCTACGGCCCGCGCTACATGCTCGTCGCCGACCCCGACGGCAACCTCGTCGAGTTCGTCGAGGGCGTCGCCCGCCCGCCCCGCCGCCAGCAACGTAGAAGCCCCAACGCCACGGCGCTTGGTCGTGGGAGGCCCTTGTAAGGGCCCGAATAGCGCCCGGCCAAGGCGGTGTCGCGATCGGGCTAACGTGCGTCAGCCGATCGTCAAGATCGCAGTCCAGGGAGGTTGGAATGATCAAGCCACTCGCGGCCGCAGCAGCGGCAGTCCTGCTGATCACAGGGGTGTCGTCGTCCGCCGATGCCCATGGCAACGGCTCCCACACGCGATATTCACCCGGCGCCGCCGGCATCGGTGATCCGTACTTTCCGCTCGCGGGCAACGGTGGGTACGACGTGTCGCACTACGACCTCGACCTCACCTACAACCCGGAGACCGACCTGCTGAAGGGCAAGGCGACGCTCAAGGCCAGGGCAACGCAGAACCTCTCGCGCTTCAACCTCGACCTCGACGGGCTCGACGTCCGGCGGGTCGAAGTCAATGGCCGTCGGCGGCCGTTCAGCCGGGACGGCGGCGAATTGACGATCACCCCCAGGCACGGACTCGACAAGCACCGCAAGTTCACCGTGGTCGTCACGTACGACGGGGTACCGGAGCCGATCGTGGAGGGCCTCGGGATCTCGGGGTTCATCCACACCGACGACGGCACGCTCGTCGCCGGTCAACCACGTGTGGCGTCGACGTGGTATCCGGTCAACGACCACCCGCTCGACACTGCTTCCTACAAGTTCGAGATCAAGGTGCCGGCGGGGCTCGAGGCGGTCGCCAACGGGGTGCTGGTGCGGAGCAGCACCAGGCGCGGTTGGACCACCTGGGAGTGGAACGCGCGGGAGCCGATGGCCTCGTACCTGACGACGGTGACGATCGGCGAGTTCGACCTGCGCGCCTACGAGGCGGACGGCGTGAAGTACTGGGACGCGGTCGACCCGAACCTCTACGACCCGGTCGCCGTCCGCGCACAGGCCTCCAGATGGCGGTGTCGTTGCAGGCGAAGCCGTCGTACAAGCGGCTGACCAGGACGATCAGCGTCCCCGCCGACGACGCCGCTCACCTTCTGGGTGAACCGGGATACCGAGTTCGGCTACGACTTCTTCTTCGTCGAAGCTCGCACCCCGGCGGTGACGATTGGACGACGCTCCCCGAAGCGACGGGCACACCGTTGCCGACACCGTGTTCTCGTGTCCCGACTGGCTGTTCACCGACCATCCGTTCGTCAAGCACTACCAGACCGACAACGGCGATGGCACGTGTGCGCCGTCGCGGCACGAGCGGATCTGGAACGCGGCGACCGGGTCGAGCAACGGATACGAGCTCTGGACGATCGATCTGACCGAGTACGCGGAGCCGACGTCGAGATCTCGCTCACGTACGCCAGCGACCGCGACGGTGCAGGCGAACGGTGTGTTGATCGATGACATCGATGCTCCCGGGCGTCGCCGGCGACACGAGCTTCGAGGATGACGGGAACGAGCTCGACGGATGGACGGTGCCGGGCGCACCGGCGGGCAGCCTCGGCAACGAGAACGACTGGATCGCCGGCACGGAGGCCGACGGTCCGCCGCCCTTGGGCACGACGGTCGACAACTCGTTCGCCCGTCAACCCGAGATCATCTCGTTCCTGTCGGAGCCTTCGGCAGGTACCCGTTCTCGGCGGCGGGCGGCATCGTCGACGATTTCGTCGGTCTCGGCTTCGCGCTGGAGAACGCAGACCCGCCCGATCTACTCCAGGGACTTCTTCGGCGATCAGATCGGAGCCGACTCCGTCGTCGTGCACGAGCTGGCCCACCAGTGGTTCGGCGACAACCTCCCGCTCGGTGGGTGGCAGGACATCTGGCTCAACGAGGGCTTCGCCACCTATGCCGAGTGGCTGTGGAGCGAGCACGAGGGACTCGGCACGCCGCAGGAGATCTTCGACTTCTACACCACGGCGATTCCGCCGGACGATCCGTTCTGGACGGTGGTCATCGGCGATCCCGGGCCGGACCTCCTGTTCGACGGCGCCGTGTACGTCCGCGGAGGCCTGACACTCCACGCATTGCGCATGACGGTGGGCGACGACGTGTTCTTCAAGATCCTGCAACGTGGGCGGCGACGAAGTCGGGCGAGAATGTCACCACGCCCGAGTTCATCCGGCTCGCCGAGCGCGTGTCGCACCAGGACCTCGACGATCTGTTCGACGCCTGGCTCTACACACCATCGATTCCGGAGCTGCCGGCGATGACACAAACGGCCACCGCTCGAGTCGCGGCAGATGATGCGACAATCCCGGCGATCGCAAGATCCCAGATGCAACGACTCGGATGGTCCGTCCGCTGATCGCTCCCTGACTCTGCAAGAGACGAGAGGCGTTCAGGCGGGCGCGCCCGTCCGCGTTTCTCAACAGCAGCGAATCACGGGGCGTGATGCCGGGAGTGTCAGCATGGAAACATGCGCATTGGGATTTGCACTGGCGGCGGCGATGTTCCCGGGCTCAACCCGTGCATCAAGGCCGTCATCAGCCGTGTGGCCGACGGCGGACACGAGGTGCTCGGCATTCGCCGCGGGTGGGGTGGGCTGCTCGAGACGAATCCCGACGACGAGGAGACGATCGCCGCCAATGTCGTGCCTTTGACCCCGGCGAGCGTGCGGACGATCGACCGCACCGGCGGCACCATGCTCCACACATCACGCACGAACCCCGGCCGTGTCAAACCCGGTGATGTGCCCGACTTCCTCGCCGACCAGGCGGTCGGTGATGGCCCGTTCGACTTCACGGACCACACGATCCGGGTGATCGAGCGGCTCGGCCTCGACGCGCTCATTCCGATCGGCGGCGACGACACACTTTCGTACGGCCTTCGACTTCACGACGAGGGCGTTCCGGTGATCGCCATCCCGAAGACGATGGACAACGATGTCCACGGCACCGACTATTGCATCGGGTTCTCGACGGCCGTGACCCGCGGCGTCGAGTTCGTCCACGCATTGCGCACGTCGACCGGATCGCACGAACGCATCGCGGTCATCGAGTTGTTCGGCCGCTACAGCGGGGAGACATCGCTCGTCACGGCGTATCTGTCGGGGGCCGACCGGGCGGTCATCTCCGAAGTGCCGTTCGACGTCGAACGGTTCGCCGGCTTGTTGATGGGCGACAAGCGGGCCAACCCGTCGAACTACTCGATGTTGACGATCTCGGAAGGGGCGACAATCGTCGGTGGCGACATGGTCGTCTCCGGGGAGGCCGATGCCTACGGGCACCGCAAACTGGGCGGCATCGGAGCAGTGGTCGGCGAACTGATCACCGAGATCACCGGTGAGGAGATCGTCCTCCAGCACGTCGCCTACCTGATGCGCTCGGGGAGCCCGGACTCCCTCGATCTGATGGTGGCCACCAACTACGCGGTGATGGCCGCCGACCTCATCCTCGAAGGCGCATCCGGTCGGATGGTGGCGCTGCGCAGCGGCACCTACACCAACGTGCCGATCAACGTGACCCGCGAAGGAGTGAAACGCGTCGATGTCGACGAGCTCTACGACGTCGATGAGTACCGACCGAAGGTCCGCCACGTCGCCGGCAAGCCGATGTTCCTGTACTGACCGGCGGATTTGGAGCGGACGACGGGATTCGAACCCGCGACCCTCACCTTGGCAAGGTCATGGTTCTTGTACACGTGGTGTCGCCCAGTCCACTGAGCAGCCTGGAGTCTCCTCGCCAGTCCATCCAGTACGCAGAGTTCGCCCCTGTCTCGCGCCAACCGTTTAACACGTTAAACAACGACGGATTTCGCAAAGCGCGCAGTGACCGCTCGGCGCAGACCTCGCGCTCGACCCCGAGCAACACGGGCTTCGAGCGCACCGAACGCCGGCTCGGCGTGTAATCTCCCATGTCGTCCCGAGCGTTCGCAGCCCAACGAGCCGTCGTTCTGTGCGACCGTCGATCACTCTGGGATCGAATGAGCCGTACTGTCGGAGTCATTTCCTAGGCATCCATGAGATTCTGATCTGGAGATGATGACTTGGCGATGCGAGGTCACGCGGTGCCCGCGACCAGGCCCGACTGGGTGAGGAACTCGAACGCTTCGGTCAGTTCAGTATCCGCGCTGTTTGGCAGACCGTGGGCGCTTCTGGTTCCCGGATCCATCAGACCCCACGCAACGATGATCGCCAAGTGCTCCGAGCCCTGATCACGTACGGGCACGTCGAGGCCTCCGAACCACACAGTGACGCCCCGCAGGTTCATGAATCCCACTCGGTCGACGGCGCCAGATGTGTCGTCCCACACGTGGGCGAGCTCGTGCAGGACGTTCTTCCGGTTGACCCGGCAGAAGTCGATCGATGACTGGCCGACGTGGTACAGCGCGCCCTTGCCGTTGCAGAACACCGGGAACCTGATGTCGAGATCCGGCAACTGCAGGCCGGCGGCGACGAAGCGATCGACCGCCCAGCTGATCGTCTCGCGTTGAACGGGCGTCGGCTGGTCGACGAAGGTCAGTTCGGGTGCGTGTGTGTGCGTCCCGGGTGATCCCGAGGCGTCGAGCCGTCGTGCCGCCGTGACCCGGCCGATCATGTCAGGGCTGGGGCTGTGGTCGGGGGCGTGTGCCCGGTGGTGTTTGGGCCGACGATCGGCGCTCGGCGAACGCTCGGCGCCCCAGAGGCAGTCGGTGGAACGACAGTCTGGGCGTCGAGATTGGTCGGCGCAGCCACGGAAGTGAGCAGGATGAGGGTGGCTGCTGCCGATGCCCGGCGAAGGTTGGGACGCCGCTCGGATGCTCGGTACATCGGGATCTCCTCTCGTCACGGGGACGAGGGCGATGTGCCCAAGCGACGGTTTGTCGCGGGTCGCACCGGGGTCGTGAACCCGCGCCAGCGGCGTGCAACCTGGGCCCGGCGGGCGGTCGATATCCCGACCTGAGGGGTCTACGCTGCCGTTACGCGCGCCAGCGGCGTGCAACCAACTGCCGATGGGATGTGGGGCGTGGCAGATGTAACGGGAGTGACGGTGATGCCTTCGGCCGCGTCGCGGCCAGGCTCGTTCCGCGTGTCGGTGTTGGGACCCTTGGTGGCGGAGTCCCAGCGTGGATCGATCCACGTTTCCGGGGCGCACCGTCGTTGTCTGTTGGCGTTGATGGCGAGTCAGCCGGGGCACGTCGTGCGGGTCGACACGATCGTCGACACGTTGTGGGGCGACGATCCCCCGCCGACTGCGGTCAAGACGGTGCAGTCCCATGTGCTTCGTTTGCGACGATCGCTGCGCGACGCCGATGGGCAGGTGATCGAAACCGCGCCCGGCGGTTACCGGTTGGCGGTCGACCGGTTGGCGGTCGACGCCGGGCGGTTTGAACAGCTCGTCGCTGACGCACGGCAACTCGTGCGGGAGGGTGACCTGCTCGCCGCGGTAGATCGCTTCGTCGAGGCCGTCGCGTTGTGGCGCGGGCCTGCCTACGTCGAGTTCCGCGAGACGGATTTCGGCACCGCGGAGGGAGTCCGCCTCGACGAGCTATGCCTTGCGGCAAGGGAGGAACTCGCCGATGCACAGATCGCGTCCGGATCCGCGGCGGCCGCAGTAGTCGGTCTTGAATCGTTGGTGCACGACTCGCCAGGTCGTGAGGGCGCGTGGCAGCTGCTGATGAGGGCGCTGTATGCGTCCGGTCGCCAACACGACGCGTTCGGCGCGTTCCAGCGGGCGCGTCGTGGACTGGCCGAGTTCGGTCTCGAGCCGGGCGCCCAGCTGTCCGATATGGAGCGGCGGATCCTCGAGCACGATCCGGCGCTGGCGCCGGTGTCCGGAACGGCGATGCTCGCGGCCGCGTTGCGCACGTCCGGCGCGATGATCGGCCGCGACGCCGAGCGCCGTGCGTTGGTCACCGCGTGGCAAGCGGCGAAGTCCGGCTTCGGTCAGGTCCGCATCCTGTCGGGGCCGCTCGAAAGCGGGCGCACCCGACATCGCAATCGATCTCGCCGGGCGCGCGCTCGCCGACGGTGGGGCGGTCGAGTACGCCCGCGGCACGGACATGCTCTCCGTGCTCGGTTGGACGCGTACCGCATCGTCGAACCCGACAGTTCGGGCGCGAGGTGGATGCGCTGGCGGAGCGGTGCCGTTCGACGCCGTTGTTGTTGATCGTCGACGACGTGGAGTGGGCGACCGGCGAGGCGGTCGATCTCGTGCGGGCGGTCGCAGCGACCGCCGACCAGCTCGCACTGTTCTTGCTGGTGGTGATCGACCGTTCCGGTGGCGGCCCCGCGGTCACTGCGATCGACCGACTGGATCCGACCGGATCGGCGACGATCGATGTCGAAGCGATGCCGAGCGAAGAATTGGCAGCCGTCATCAGCGCCGAAGGCGTCGATCCGAACGCGGTGGCCGGGATCATCGCGGTGTCGAACGGACTGCCCGGCGTCGCCAAGCGCGAGACCGCGGCCTGGGCGGAGCGGACGGCGAGCGAGCGACTGCGCGTCGCCGCCGCCTCGTCGCTCGGTGCCAACGCGCTGGCGCAGCGGGCGCAGGCGTCGGTGCTGGATGAGGTCGTCGAGCTGGTCGGGCACGGGCGCGCCGCGACGAGCTGTGGAGCGCGCGTTGGGCGGGCCGTCAGCCATATCGGGCGCTGGCGACCTACGGGCCGCAGGACGCCGAACTCTTCGTGGGACGCGAACGGCTCGTCGCCGAGCTCGCCGCCCGCGTGCTGGAACGCCGGCTGGTCGTCGTCGTCGGCTCCTCGGGCAGCGGGAAGTCGTCACTCGTGCGGGCCGGGCTGGTTCCGCTCGCTCGCAGCGGACGACTTCCCGGAGCAGGGGCGTGGGCGACACACATCATCGTCCCCGGCTTCGATCCGCTCGCAGCCCTCGCCGCGATCGAGGAACTCGACGAACCGGGCGCACGACTTCTGGTCGTCGACCAGTTCGAGGAGGCCTTCGCGGCGCCGGCGGCCACGCTCGACCGCTTCTGCGGCCAGCTCCTCGACCTGGCCGGTGATCCCGACCTCGACGTCCATGTCGTGCTCGTGATGCGCTCCGACGAGTACACCAAGCTGGCGTCGATTCCAGCTCTCACCGATGCTGCGACGAGCAGCCAGCTGATGGTCGGACCTCCCAGCGACGACGAGGTCCGCCGAATCGTGACCGAGCCGGCGCGCCGCACGGGCGTTGCCGTCGAACCTGCACTCGTCGATCTCGTCACCCACGACGTCGGCGGCTATGAGGCCGCGTTGCCGCTTGTCTCGGCCGCGCTCGCCGAGGTCTGGGAACGGCGCGACGGCAACGTGCTGCGCGCCGAGCGCTACATCGAAATCGGTGGCCTCGCGACCGCTGTCGAACGACTTGGTGAACAGGCCGTTGCTCGCCGGTGAATCGCACATCGGAGGATGCGGCGAATCCTGCTGATGCTTGCCGACGTGACCGACGACGGTGTGTGGACTCGCCGACGTGTGCCGGTCGAGGAGCTTCCCGAGGATCGTCGGCGCTCGCCGCGCTCGTCGACGCCAGGCTCGTCGTGCGCAACGATGAGACCGTCGAGATCACCCACGAGGTCGTGTTCCGGACCTGGCCTCGACTCGCCCGCTGGCTGGAGCTCGCCCGAACCGACCTCGTGCTCGAGCGCGACCTACGAGCCGCAGCACGAAGTTGGGACGCGGAAGGACGCACCGACGACAACCTCTATCGCGGTGCTCGGCTCCACGCTGCCATGGAATGGGCGGCCGACAATCCGTTGGAGCTGAACGCGCTCGAGCGCGAGTTCGTCACCGGCAGCCGCGACGCCTCCCAGTACGAGGCCAGTAGGGCGCGCCGCACGAACCGGCGGCTGCGCAGTCTGCTCGCCGCGGTCGCCGTGCTCCTGGTCGCCGCCGTCGTCGGCGGGAGTATCGCCGTGATCCAGCGCGGCGAGGCACGTGACGCGGAGACCGCCCAACTCGCCCAGCGTCTCGGCGCCCAGGCGCTGACCGAGAACAACCTCGACCTGTCGCTGCTGCTCGCCCGCCAGGCGCTGGCGGTCGACGACACACCGCAGACCCGCAGAGCCTTGCTCGCTGCCCTGGCTCGCGCTCCCACCGCGCTCGGGATCATGCACGTCGGCGATCAAGCGCGACTGGACAGCGCGGCGCTCAGCCCGGACGGCAGGACGCTCGCAGTCCTCGACTTCTACGGGAAGATCGTGTTCTTCGACACTCTGACCTATGCCCCGATCGGTGAGCCGCTGTTCGCGTCGGAGTTCCTTCGGAGCCTCGCCTACAGCCCGGACGGAGCGACGCTCGCCTACGCAGGCCAATCCGCCGGCGGCTCGTTCGTGCGCCTCATCGACCACGACCGCGCCGGCAATTGGCCGAGTTCCGCCTCAGCGACGAACCGTGGAACATTGCCTTCACGAACGACGGGACCCACGTCATCATCGGCGGCCGACAATCGCTCAGCGTCCACGACGCGGTCACGTGGATCGCGTCGGCGACCCCATCCAACTGCCAGATGTCCATGAGCCCACCCACTTCGCGCTCACGCCCGACGGCCGGGCGGTCATCACCGCCTCGGATGCCGGTGAGTTGATGTGGTGGGACATGCTGACCGGGCAGTCGATCCGGACGCTCGACGTCCGCCCGGTCAGGGCGTGCTGGCGCTCAGGCCGGACGGTCGCGCCCTGGCCGTCGGCATCGACCACGGCGTCCAGTTAGTAGACGTCGACAGCGGCGACGTGACCGTCACCACCGGCCTCCCCGAGGGCCCGAACTCGTTGCGGTTCAGCCCGGACGGCGGCACCCTCGTGTCGGCTAACGGCGATGGGACCGTGACCCTGCTGGATGCCGAATCGGCATCTCGCCGCGGCACCTTGCACGGTCACGCCGACGCCGTTCGTCAGCTCGTCTTCACCCACGACGGCAGCACGCTCTACACGGTCAGCGCCGACGGAGCCACCATCGCTTGGGACCTCACCGAAACCCGGAGCATCAGGCGTTCGTTCGCTTCACGGGCGAGCGGGACGGTGAATCCCCAAGAGTCCCGGGCCAGTTCAGTCCCGACGGCGAGTTGATCGCGGTCGGCCTCGCCGACCAGGGCATCGCGCTGTGGGATGCGGATCGCCTGACCCAGATCGGCGCACCCCTCATGGAGACTGGCGGCACGGTCGACGAACTCGCCTTCTCACCCGACGGGGGCACGCTCGCCGCCCTCACCCGCCTCGGCAAACTGACGGTCTGGGACGTCGCCACACGGTCGCTGCGGTACGAGCCCATTGGCACCCGCGGTCCAGGCCTGC
>CAWKMO010000024.1:0-47761 GCA_963850755.1 Ilumatobacteraceae bacterium
GCCGGAACCCCGGTTCGTCGAAGACGAAGATCGCGACCGCGACGACCGCTGTGCGAGTCGCTGAACGAAGCCTCCTCGATTTGGACGCACCGGTCGCGGGCGGGTTGGGGGATGCCTGGCGGGGGCCGACCAGATCGGCGCCTCGTAACCAGGCACGGGTCAAGGCCCGCGGGTTGATCGGTCATTCCCTGCGCGCACCGCGTACCTGCAAGTTGTACTTGGAAACCCGTCGCTGGCTGCGGTACGCCGCGGTGGACTGGGGTGACCGATATTGACCCGTGTGACTGCCGTCCGTCGCGCAGCATCAGCGTCGACGGGCCGCCACGCCGGCGCAGCTACCGATGTGCCGGATCGTGGGCAGGCTCGTCTGTGGCGTGGGCCCGGTGGTCGTCCGTGCCACCCCATATCTTCATCCCTGGCGTGCCAGGGCGAAGACGGCGGCGCCGACGCCAACGCCGATCACGAAGTCGCCGGCCAACGCGAACACGATGCCGCCGACAGCGATGGCGATGACGGTGAGGACGAGCTGCGTCCGGGCCTCACGAGTCGTGGGCTGAGTCACGGCTGGTTCCTCCTTTCGTTCGGTCGACGCGGTCGTGACGGGGACATCGGGGTGTGACGGCAGGGGTGCGCCTCGCCACGCCTCGCCGAGCGAGAGCGTCGCTCCGGTGTGGAGGATGGCCCGCGTGTAGACGCGCCCGCCGAGCACGACGAGCCCGGCGATGGTCGCGACGGTGAGGATGACGGCGACCACCGGATCCCACCAGGTCGCGGCGCCCATGGCGATGCGGTTGGGCATGGCGAGCGGCGCGGTGATCGGGAACCACGAGACCAGTCGCGCCCAGGTGGTGTCGGCGCTGCCGATCGCGGCGAACGACACCAAGAATCCGAGGACGAGGATGATCGTGACCGGGCCGGTGACGCTGGATGCGTCTTCGGTGCGGGACGCGAGCGATCCGAGGGTGCCGAACACGGTGGCGAAGAGCGCGTAGCCGAGCACGAACCACACGACGGCCCAGGCGAGGACGCTGCCGCGGACGGCGGGGACGTCGAAGGAGTCGGCGAGCGACGCGGCGACGAGCGCGACGATCGCGGTTGCGACGATCTGGCCCAGCCCGAGCAGGCCGATGCCGGCGATCTTGCCGGCCAGCAGGTTGCGGGCCGGCATGCGGGCGAGGAGGACCTCGACGGTGCGGCTGGACTTCTCCTCGACCACGCCGCTGAGGACCATGGCGCCGTAGGTGCTGATCGCGAAGAAGAGGACCATGGTCATGAGGAACGCGGCGGTCTCGTCGTCGGGGCTGCGGCCCTCGACCTGGCCGAGCTCGACGTTGGCGACGGGCACGGGCTCGACGATGGCGAGCAGCTCGTCGGGGTCGATCCCGGCGGCCTCGGCCCGGTCGCGGACGGCGACGAACTGGATGGCGCCGGTCACGACCGCCTTGAGCTGCTCGTCGGCGCGCTTGCGCCACTCGAGCTGTCGGGCGTCCACCACGAGGACGTCGATGTCGCCGTCGCGCACGGCGGCTTCGCCGCCGGCTCGGGTGTCGTAGTGGTGGATGCGGATCGTGGTGTCGACGGCGTCGCCTTGTGCCTGCACGGTGGCGGCGAGCCCCGCTGGCGTCGCCCCGGTGAGCCCGACGTCCTTGGTGCCGGGGCCGGTGTCGAGGAGTGCGGGCAGGGCGATGGCGGCGGCGACGGCCAGGAGCATCAGCAGCAGCGACACGAGGAAGGCGCGAGAACGGCCGCGCTCGCGGATCTCGCGGGCTGCGACGAGCCAGATCTGGCGCGCGCCGTTCATGCCGCCACCGCCTCCCGGAACAGCTCGGAGAGCGTCGGAGGCTCGTACGCGAAGGACACCAGATCGGTGTCGCGCTGCGCGGCGGCGAGCATCGCCGCGAGATCGGCACCCTGCTCGACGCGCAGGCGGGCTTCCCCTTCGTGCTGGTCGACGACCTCGACCGCGGACGATCGGGACCAATCCGGTGCGCACCCGCGGTAGCGAATGGTCACGAATCGCTGCGGTACCTCGGCCCGCAGCTCGGCGAGGTCACCGGCCCGCACGACCCGACCGGCGTTGATGATGACGACGTCCTCGCAGATGTCCTCGACGAGGTCGAGCTGGTGGCTGGAGAACAACACCGTCGTGCCCGCCGCGGCGACCTCGGCCAGCATCTCCGACATCGAGCGCCATCGCGAGCGGGTCGAGACCCGAGAACGGCTCGTCGAGGACGAGCAACTCGGGCTCGTTGACCAGCGCGGCGATGAGCTGGACGCGTTGCTGGTTCCCGTGCGAGAGGGCGTCGAGCCGGTCACCCGCCCGGCCCGAGAGGCCGAGGCGGTCGAGCCACGTGTCAACGGTCCGGTTCACCGCCGCGCTCGTACGGCCGCAGAGCCGGCCGAGGTAGACGAGCTGGTCGCGGACCCGCATGCGCGGATACAAGCCCCCGCTCCTCGGGCATGTAGCCGAACCGCGCCCGCTGCTCGGGCCCGATGGGAGCGCCCTGCCAGCGCACGGCACCACTGTCGAGCTCGACGAGCCCGAACACCGTCCGCATCGCCGTGGTCTTCCCGGCCCCGTTCGGCCCGAGGAAGCCGGTGAGCCGCCCAGGGCGCGCAACGAACGAGCAGGCGTCGAGTGCCGCCAGGCGCCGAATCGCTTGCTCGCGCGCGTCGAACTCGAGCATGGCTACCTCCTACTTCAAACCTGCGTCGCAACGGATCACATGAACCAGAGCCGAACGTCACGAAAACGCCGACGAACAGCGTGCCCAACGCTGCGTCGTGCAGCTGGCGCCATCCGCGGAACCCCTGGTACATAACCATTTCAGATCCCTCGGCCTGCAAGCTGTACGACTTCGAAACCGGTCGCTGGCTGCCGTGCGACGCGGCGTCCGCCACGACCGTGTCCACTCCGGCAACGTCACCCTCCGAATCAACGGAAACTCCACCGCATCGCCCTCGGACGACACCTCGACCGGAACCCCCGTCATCCTTCTCATCCACGGCCATCACGTACGCGCCATCGACGCCTCCACCGGCGAACTCCTCCGCGAACTCACCATCAACCCCAACCGCCAATACCAACCAACCGGCAAACCACGCGGCGGACCAAGCCGACCCTACGGACCCCGAAAAACGAAACAGCCCGAACCCTGATGGGGTTCGGACTGTCCTCGATGTCTCGCGACATCACACGGTGGAGCTGGGGGGAATCGAACCCCCGTCCATCAGTCGGTGAACGGACCCGCTACGACCATTCCCGACCTCGAACCTGACGCAAGTTCGCTAGCGGGTCAGCTGCCCGTCACGAGTGGCGGGCCACGGATCGTCTTTCCGAACCGTCAGCGGTCTTTCTCGCCGTCAGTGGTCTTTCCCACCGTCATCCCTCACTTCTGTTGCCGGGCTGTGATGGATTGGCCCCGTGTGGCATCGCTGCTCACGATGTCTGTCCACTCACCTGAAAATCAGGCGGCGACAGCGAACTGCTCGTTGGCAATTCTTTTTGGGTGCCCCGTTTAGCGAGTCTGAGCAACTCGGGTCGCAAACCCGCCCATCAGACCTGACGTCGAAACCAGTCAGCCCCGGGAACGGTATGTCTGTTCGACGATACTGGCCAGGTCGTGCGTTCGCGCTGTGTGAATCGGCGGTCAACGGTGAGCCCGACCGGCGTCCACGCAGCGCCGGTCGGGCCTCGTCGTATCGCTAGTGGCCGTGGCGGACGATCTTGAGCAATCGTCCGCTCGTGAACATGCCGTCGGTCACGTAGACCGTCCCGCCGACGACCACGATGCCTCCTGGTTGAGACAGGTCACCGGCCGCCAACTCGGTACGCCGGTCACCCTTCCTCCAGCTGTGCTTCACTTCGAGCAGCACCGCTGCCGGGAAGCCCGGCCCGGCCGGGTCGAACCCGGCCTCGAATGCGAACACGCCGTCTGCGGCGAGCTCGTACACGTACAGGCGGTGGCTCCGGCGATCGAATGCGATGTCCTGGATCGCCGTGAAGCCGGTCTTGTACAGCGAGCACTTGTTGGTCGGGTCAGGCGTGTTGACCGAGCACCAGGCGCCGTCGGCGTCGGGCTTGATCCGCCAGATGTTGGACGAGCCGGGACGGAACGGGAAGCCCTTGAGCTCACCGACGTAGATGGCTCCATCGGGCCCGACCGTGACGGTCGTCGGAACAGCCTCGGCGTCGAGCGCCGGCGGCGGCGGGTCGGGCAGGATTCCGGGCGGCACCATGTCGGTGCTCACGGACTGGAGGTCGAAACGAGCGATGGTCTTGGCGTCGCCCTCGGGTGTCACCCGCAGCACGTCGTTGCCGGCGGCGTCGGCGACGAGCGCGTCGCCGTTGCGCATGACCGTCAGGCCGTAGGGGTTCGACTCGATCGGGTTCGGCGGATCGTCATGGTCGACCGGATCGGGATCACCGGCCTGGTAGGCGGTGATGTTGAGGACGTCGACGATCGTCCCGTCATCGAGTTGATGGAACAGGTGGACCTCGCCGAGATCGTCCGGTCCGCCGATCGCCCAACCAGTGCCGTCCTTCGGGCTGATCGCCACGTCGGTGAGCGCGAACGGCTCGGTCACCTCGGTGACGGTTCCCCATCCTGGCCGGTGGATGTCGAACTCGAGCACCGGGCCGGGAGCGCTGAACGCGCCCTGTGCCAACACGAGATTCCTGTCGGCATTGACGGCCAGGCCCTTGGGTGACGAGAGACCGGTCAGCAGTTCCTTGGCCGAACTCCGGTTGTGGCCGTGGAAGTTTCCGTGTGCGCCGGCGACCGTCGCCGAGCTCAATATCGCCAACGTCGAAGCCGCGGCGACACACGCGAATTTCCTGATCTGACGCATACAAACCCCCTGTGCGTGAAAAGTTGCCTCAGTTTCGCGCATTGCGCGCGGCAGTGTCGAGGGGCTTCTTGATCACATCCTGCAGGTACTGTCGAAGGGCGTGACCTCGATCCGGCTCGCCCGACCCGACGACATCGGCCGCCTCGCACTGACGGCCACACGTGCGTTCGTCGACGATCCGGTGATGCGGTGGTTGTTGCCGGACGACGACGAGTACCTCGAGGTCAACCCTCAGATGGTCGGGTTCATGTGCCGGAAGTGGCAGGCCAGTGAGTCACAGTGGTGCACCGACGACGGCGTGGCGCTGGCCGGCTGGGCGCCGCCCGGGCGACCCGAGGTCGAGGTCGAGCCGCTGACGCTCGTGCACCCTGCCGACCGGCTCGCCAAGTTCGATTCCCTTCGCGCCGCCTTCGCCGAGCACACACCTGCGGAGCCGCACTGGTACCTCAACATGCTCGCCACCCATCCCGACTGGCAGCGGCAAGGCTGCGGCGCAGCGTTGATGCGCGAGGTGTTCGCGATCGCCGACGACCACGGCCTGCCGTGCTACCTCGAAACCGAGACCATCGAGAACGTCGCCTACTACCGACACAACGGGTTCGACGTTCGTTCGGAGTGGGATCTCGGAACCGACGACGGTCCCGGCCCTCACATGTGGGGCATGCTGCGCCCGCCGGCGATGACGCGTCAGGCGCACACGTTGCGGCATTCGCCGATGCCCTCGATGCGCGTCACCACGGTCTGACCGCGCTCGAGGAACACCTTCGGATTGCGGGCATGACCCACACCGGCTGGTGTCCCGGTGACGATCAGGTCGCCGGGAGCGAGGGTGATCATGGTCGAGATGTACTGCACGAGCTCGACCGGCCCGAAGCACAACTCCGACGTGTTCGAGTCCTGCATCACCTGACCGTCGACGATGCAACTGATCGGGAAGGCGGCCGGCTCGCCCGGCTCGGTCGTGACCAGGTACGGACCGACCGGCGTGCTGCCCTCCCATGCCTTGCCCTGCAGGAACTGCGTGGTGCGGTACTGGTAGTCGCGGACGCTGACGTCGTTGACGACCGTGTAGCCGGCGATCGCCGCCGCCGCCTGATCGCTCGATCCGCGCCGGATCTCGCTGCCGATCACGACCCCGAGCTCGGCCTCCCAGTCGATCTCGGTCGACTCGTCGTCGTGCGGCATCTGGATCGGGTCATGGGCGCCGATCAGTGATCGGGCGTACTTCGTGAACAGCGTCGGGTACTCGGGTGGCGTGCGTCCGGTCTCGGCGATGTGATCGAGGTAGTTGAGCCCGACGCAGATCGTCTTCTCCGGCCACGTGACCAAGGTGGCGAAGTCGAGCGAGTCGACGGCGTGGGCCGGACCGGCGGCGGCCGCGGCGACTCCGCGCCAGTCGCTCTCCTTGAGGAGCTCGCCGACGCAGCGATGGCCGGTCTCGACCGCCGCCTCGTCGTCGACCCGAACGGCGCGGGTCGCTCCACCAGTACGAATCGTGGCAAGCCTCATGCCGCGAGTCTGACGCTCGACCGCGCCGCGTGCTCAATCGTGAACGTGTGTGACCGCGACGCTCACACGCCGATCGTGTGCCACGGACCCCAGATCGCGAACGACATGCCGGCGCTCGCCTGGATGTTGACGAACAGCGTGTGACCGTCGGGGCTGAACGTCGCCCCGGCGAACTCGTCGCCGGACCGGTCGTGCGCCGGTAGCGCTGACGAGCCGATTGAGGGCGATGTCGAACAACCGTCCGTGGCGAGTGAGCCCACGGATGTAGTTGTCGTTGGTGTTGTCCTCGCACAGCACGACGGTTCCGCGCTTGCTGACGGTCACGTTGTCGGGGAAGTCGAGCGCCTCGGGTCCGGGCGACTGGGCAATCAGCTTCAACCGCCGGCTGTGGATGCGATACGCCCACACCTGACCGTTGCCGTTGCCCCAGCCGTCGGCGATCGGGGCCAGGCGGCGTCTCTGCTGCACCACCGCCCTGGGTCGACGTGAAGTAGACGATGCCGTTGGCGTAGTAGGCGCCCTCCAGGCGCGAGAAGCCGGCGGCGCCTTGCGCTCGGCCTTGCTCGCCGACGAAGTTGATCGCCGTGTCGTTGGCGGTCGGCGCCGTCTCGCCGGGTGTGTACGGGAACGACGGATCCGGCTCGTCGATGTCGACCCACCGCACGTCGTAGCTGGCGCCCTCCGGCTGCGCAGCGGCGAGGTCGGCGTTCGGCATGCCGCGCACGGCGAGCATCTGCAGCCGTCCGCGGTTGACGACGATGCCCCTTGCGCATCGGGTTGAAGCGTGGCCGGAAGCGATAGAAGCCGGACGGGAACCCGAAGTTGTCCTCGGTCATGTAGATCGTCCCGCTGTGCGGATCGACGGCGATCGCCTCGTGGGCGAAGCGTCCCGCCCGGGTGATCGGCTCACGCGAGGAGGTTCCCCAGGCGGGCACCTCGAACAGGTAGCCGTGCGGCTTGGTCAGCGGGATGTTCGGCGCGCCGGTGAAGTCGGGCCCGACGTCGGGACCGTTCACCGTCTCCTCGCAGGTGATCCAGGAGCCCCACGGCGTCGGTCCGCCGGAGCAGTTCATCTGGGTGCCGTTGAGGCTCGTGAACGACCTGAGGACCTCGCCGTACTTGGTGACCACGATCGTCGTCGTGCCACCCCGCGCCATCGCGTCGTACGGCACGGCGCTGCCGTCGGGCGGGCCCATCGCCGGCCCCGGATTGTTGACCTCGTGGTTGCGGACGAGGATCACGTTGCCGTGACGACCTCGGAACGCAGCCATCCCGTCGTGACGACCGGGCAGCGGTGTTCCGTCATCGAGCGTGACCGGCACCTCCGTGTCGTGGAACGAGCGGTACTCGAAACCCGGTGGCAGCCACAGTCGGACGAGCCCGTCGCGGAGGTCGGGCATCGGCCCGAGTGGGAGCGGAGCTGGTGGCGACGTCGCCTGCACCGGTCCGGCGACGTAGCCGGAGAACGGTCCCGCCCAGGCCATGACACCTGCGGCAGCGGCCCCCTTCAGAACCGTACGACGATCGAGAGCGACCATGACGATGCCTCCTGTCCCCCGGAAGAGGCAATACCGTAGCCCACCCCGGCGAGGGCAATTACCCGCCGGTGCGTCAGATCAGACCTACCAATCTTGGCGGCGTTGACCCGGTAGACGCGCCGCCGCTACGGTCCGGTGCGCAGCGGGCATCCACGACAAAGGAGACCACGCGAATGCGACGACTGACCACAGCGGCGCTGTTGACGACCACTCTGATCCTCTCACCCTCGGTGGCTGAGTCAGCAGGACGAGGCGGCGGCAAGCCGACATCGACGAGCAGTTGCTCGCTGCCCGAATCCGATGCCGAGGGCCTCGAGATCCTCAACAACTACTATCCGGGCTACTGGTGGGACCACACCCATCTCACGGTCGCCGTGCAGGCCCACCCATCGGCGACTTCGGTGCAACTGGCCGCGATCGCCGACGCGATCGAGACATGGGACTCGGTGTTGCGCGACTGCTTCGACGGCCTGATCACGCTCACCGACGTGACCGGCAGCCAGCGCCGAGCGGCCGACATCGTGGTGCACTACGTGCCGACTGCAGGTGGCGTCGTGTTCGGCGGCTACGCGCTCTGCGGGGCCCACAAGTGCCCGAACATCATCGTCCGTTCCGACCTGCCGCCGAGTCTCGACCGCGAGCCCTACGACCCGGAGTACCTCGGCTGGGTCACCCTCCACGAGCTCGGCCACGCACTCGGGCTGGGCCACGCCACGAACCTGCTCGAGAGCACCGACCTGATGGGCTACGGCTGGCCCGACCTGGGCGATCCGGTCCTGTCGGATTGCGATCTCGACGCGCTGCGGTTCGTGTTCGACTGGGCCTTCACGGGCACTGAGCCCTACCCGCCCGCTGAGGGCCCGTACGACTGCTCACTCGACTGAGCACCTTCGCCGGCCGCCGAGCTGCTCAGGTCAACCCGAGCAGCTTGGCGGCGTTGAGCTTCATGATCTTGGGCCTCACCGCGTCCTTGATCTCGAGTGCCTCGAAGTCGGCGATCCAGCGGTCGGGCGTGATCAACGGGAAGTCGCTCCCGAACAACACCTTGTCCTGCAGCAGCGTGTTGGCGTAGCGCACGAGGTTGGGCGGGAAGTACTTCGGCGACCATCCCGACAGATCGATGTACACGTCCTGCTTGTGTGTCGCCACCGACAACGCCTCGTCCTGCCACGGGAACGAAGGGTGGGCCAGGATGATCCGCAGACCGGGGAAGTCGGCGGCGACATCGTCGATGTACATCGGGTTGGAGTACTTGAGCTTGATCCCGCCGCCGCCTGGCAGGTTGGCGCCGATGCCGGTCTGGCCGGTGTGGAACAGGGCGATGCAACCGTGCTCGGCGATCGCCTCGTAGATCGGGTAGAACTCCGCATCGTTGGGGAAGAAAGCCTGCGTGCTCGGGTGGAACTTGAAGCCCTTCACGCCGTGCTGCGCCACCAGCCGGTGGACCTCGTTGACCGCCGCCCGGCCGAGATGCGGGTCGACGCTCCCGAACGCGATCAGCGCGTCAGGGTTGGCGGCTGCCGCCTCGGCGATCTCGTCGTTGGGGACCGGCTTCACACCCATCGCCGTCGTGCAGTCGACCGTGAACACGACCGCCATCATCTTGCGCTCGCGGTAGTACTGCGCCATCTCGCTCGCCGGCGGGCGGTGGATGTGGGTCCCGGCGAAGTAGCGGTCGGCGGCCTCTTGCAGCTCGGGGGAGAGGCCACCGCAACCGGTGACCTCCGACACCTCGGCGTGGGTGTGCACGTCGATGGCGACGAGCGAGTCGATGTCGACGGTCGGCATGCCGTGCAGACTGCCACGCACAACGAGCGGTTCGAAAGCTCAGACCCTATGCACCTTGCTTCCTGAGGCGGCCGAGCTCGCGTTCGACGTCGCGTTGCGAGTCGCGGGCGGCGATCGCCTGGCGCTTGTCGCCCTTCGTGCGGCCCTTGCCGACGCCGAGCTCGACCTTGACCCGACCGTCCTTGAAGTAGAGGCTCATCGGCACCAGCGCCACGCGCTCGGTGTCGATCAGTGCCTTCAGGCGCTTGATCTCGTCGCGGTGGAGCAGCAGCTTGCGGGGACGGTCGGGAGCGTGCGAGCCGAACCCGGTGGCGTACGCGTAGGGCGACACGTGCACGCCCTCGAGCCACGCCTCGCCATTGCGAATCCGCGCGTACGAGTCGGTGAGTTGCACCTGTGCGTCACGCATCGCCTTGACTTCACTGCCCTGCAGCACGATGCCGGCCTCGAGCACATCGGTGATGGCGTAGTTGCGCCGCGCCTGGCGGTTGCTGGCGATCAACGTGGTGCCCGGTTTGGTGCCCTTGGCTGGCTTCGACTTGGCCATGACCGGGTCGAGGCTACCGAGCACGGGCGGCAGGGATATGTTGCGAATCGTGCTCCGACTCGACCGCGACGCATTCGACGCCATCTGTGACGTGGCGTTCCGCGAGTATCCGCTCGAGATGTGCGGCCTGATCGCCGGCGCACCGGGCGACGACCACGCGGCGCGCTTCTACCCGTGTCGCAACGTCGCCGAGTCGGCCAAGCTCTACACGATCGATCCGGCGGATCACTACCGCGCCGAGCTCGACGCCGACGATCGCGATTGGGAGATCATCGGCGTGGTCCACAGCCACACCCACTCCGAGCCGTATCCCAGCCCGACCGACGTCGCCCAGGCGCCCGACCCGGGCTGGCACTACGTGATCGTCAGCCTCAAGCGCGACGCTCCCGAACTGCGCAGCTACCGGATCGTGGACGGCGAGATCGCCGAAGAACCTGTGACCATCACCGACCCGGCTACAGGAACCGGTGCTTGATCAGCCACTGGTAGCACATGAAGCCCCAGAAGGGGGGCAGGTAGAACGTGATCATGCGGTGCGTCAGAGCGATCGCGAATGCCGTGTCGTTGGGGATCCCGGCCGCGGTGAGTCCCCACGTGAGTCCGGCCTCGGTGACGCCGATCCCACCTGGCACGGGGATCACGCTCGAGAACAGTGAGACGGTGGTGTTGATGAGGATGAACTCGGTGAGCGGGAGCTCGTATCCGTAGGCGCGTGTGACGATCGCCAGCGTGATCGCGAACAGGATCTCGGAACCGAGGTTGCCGCCGATGAGGTGCAGCACCTTGCCCGGCAGACGGAACACCTGGAATGCGTCGCGCATGTGGCGGATCGGTTCGACGACGCGGCGCCGCACGCTCGGCACGAAGATGACGGCCAGCACGGCCACGACCAGCACGCCGAGTGCGATCAGTGCGATCGTCGCCAAGCCACTCAGCTCGTCGGGATCGAGCGATATCCCGAAGTCGACGTCGGACCCGAAGTAGATCAGCAGGAACAGGCTGATCTGGATGGCCGTCTGCGACAAGGTGTCGATGAAGCCGGCGGCCAGCGCCGTGGCGACCGGGATGCCGTGGCGCTGGAAGTACCGTGTGGTCAGCGCCACGCGTCCGGCGGAGCTCGGCACGGTGAGGTTGATGTAGCACGTGGCGAACTGGAGTGCGGTCGTCGGCCCGAGCGGCAATTGATGGGTGGTCGACCCCATCGTGCTGAACGCCGCCGACACACGCGGCGTCTGGCCGACGAAGAGCGCGATCAACAGCCACCACCAGTTGGCGCTCTGGAGTGCGTTCCAGAACTCGTCGAAGTCGATGCCGCCGAGCATCGTGATGATCGTGAACGCGGCCACGCTGAGCAGGACCATGTTGATGACGGACCCCGTCGTGACCCGACGCAGCTTGACCAGCTCGGCCTTCTCGGCGCCGATCGTGTCGGTGAGCCGCTTGCGGACGTCGTCGAGGTCGACGTCGCGCTTGTCGAGCGCGTACCGCACGATCGGGGGAAGGGCGGCCTCCTGGATGTAGGGGAGCACGTCGGCCAGATCGGGATCGCCGAGCGCGGTGCGTGCGCAAGCAACGGCGGTCTCCTCGCCGGTGGTGAGCACCGATAGGCCGAACAGCTGCGCCCGGTCCTGGAGGTAGTCGACGTCGATCGCCTGCACCGACGACGACGACAGGTCGCCGAAGCCGGCCGTTCCGTCGTCGTGCTTGACGATCCGGTCGAGGTCGACCCGGCCGTGGCGAATGCCGGCCTGGTGCAGCGCCGCCAGTTGATCCCAGAGCGAGGTGATCTCGGTCTCGGTGAGCGAGATGTCGTCGACCTCGAGGAACTTGCCGGAGGGTCGGGCGACGATCAACGCATCGCCGTTCTCGGCCTTCCCGGCGGTCACGACCTCGGGCACGCGCAGACCCGACCGCGCTGCGCAGGAACGTCATGAAGCCCTCGTGCTCGACGTACTCGGAACGCTTGAGCCGCACCGAGCGCCGGGTGTCTCGGTACCAGAGGTGCAGCCACATCGCTGGCGAGCAGCTCGCCGTCCCACGCGTCGCGGCCGTAGACCTTGACGAACACCGGGCCCTCGCGGTCGTGACCCTGGAGCAGGGCCACACCGTCGCGCCGCATCCGGATCCGGGCCAGATCGTCGATCTGGACGCCGAGCTGGCGCAGGGCGGCGTTGACGCGCCCGACCGTCGGGTTGCCACCGGGCGAGCCGACGATCAGGTGGACGACGCTGCCGGCGAGGGCGCCCGCGGCATAGGCCGCCAGTGCACCCATGCCCAGCGACACCCCGAGGAACACCACGGCGACGACCTGGCCCACCATCAGGAAGCGTCCGAAGCGCCGGAACGGCAGCGTGATGTAGGGCGCCATCGTGCTCATCACCGCGCTCGTGATGGCGAGCGCCGCCGGCGGGAAGGTCGGTGGTCCGTCGGTGTCGACGATGGCGGTGAAGACTCGCTCGGCGTCGCCCGTGACGATCGCCCCGACCGCTGCGGCGAGGAGCATGCCGAGCGCGGCGGCGCCCACGATCTCGACCGCCAGCAGCGTCCGCCGGCTGAAGACGGCGAAGCCCAGCAGCGTGAGCGACCACGCCAGTGCCATCCAGAACAGGACCAGCCAGAACACGTGGAGGAACGGGCGGGAAGTCGACCGCGACGTTTCCGACCTCGGAGTCGAGGTTGCCGCCGATCTCGGCCAGCACACCGAACAGGCCCAGCGCCATCAGGGCGACGACGCAACGGATCCAGTCGATCGGTCGCCGGGCGCGTGGATCGTCCGGCGACGATGCGAACAATTCGATCCGCCCCAGCGCGAAGGGACGGTCGAGCTGAACCGCTGTCACCGCAAGATCCTGGCAAATCGGACGTCGATTCTCGCGGATACGCAGGTGCTGGACTGCGACGCGGGGTGGTCGTGGCGGCATCGGAAGTGTACGATTGTCGACAAGTCACATCGGATTTATCGGAATCCTCTGGATTCGAAGGTGGTTGCACAGCGCATGTCGGTGCGAGTGGATCGATCAGGGTCGATGACGGGGATCAGTGCCGTGCACGCCAACGTGCTCGACCTGATCGGCAACACGCCGATCGTCGACGTGTCCAACCTCTCCCCGAACCCCAACGTGCGCATCCTCGCCAAGCTGGAGATGCAGAACCCGTTCGGCTCGGTGAAGGACCGCATCGCCAAGTCGATGATCGAGGACGCCGAGAAGGACGGCCGGCTGCTGCCCGGCCAGACGATCCTCGAGCCGTCGTCGGGCAACACCGGCATCGCCTTGGCGGCGATCGCCCGCCTCAAGGGATACCCGATCAAGATCCTGCTGCCCGAGAGCGTGTCGATCGAGCGTCGCCAGATGCTCGAGATCATGGGCGCCGAGGTGATCCTGACGCCCGGCGCCGAAGGGTCGAACGGCGCCGTGCGGCGGGCGCAGCAGCTGTCCGACGAGCACCCCGAATGGTGCTTCATCTATCAGTACGGGAACGATGCCAACCCGCGCGCCCACTACGAAGGCACCGGACCCGAGATCTGGCGTGACGTCCCCGAGATCACCCACTTCGTCGCCGGGCTCGGCACGTCCGGAACGCTGATGGGCACGGGGCGCTTCCTCAAGGAGCAGAACCCCGAGATCCAGATCGTGGCCGTCGAGCCGCCGCTCGGCGAGCGGGTCGAGGGGTTGCGCAACATGGACGAGGGATACATCCCGCCCGTGTTCGAGAACTGGCACGGCTTCGAGCTGCTCGACCGCAAGCGCGTCGTGCGTCCCCGCGAGTCGCTGGAGTGGACGCGCCGGCTGGTGAACGAGTGCGGCGTGTTCGCCGGGCATCTCGTCGGGTGCGGCGCTGGCCGGGGCCGCCAAGGTCGCCGGCGAGATCGACGAGGGCACGATCGTGTTCATCGTCTGCGACGGAGGCTGGAAGTACCTCTCGACCGGCGCCTACACCGCCGATCTCGACGAGGCCGAAGCCAACGCCGAGAAGATCATCTACTTCTAACGGTCTTCCAGGCGGCGCGGCCCCCGGTCGGTGCGGTCCGATCGGCGGAGCGTGAGCGTGGCATCGACGACCCAGCACCCGTCGTCGTTGACGAGGATCGGGTTGAGGTCGAGCTCATGGATCTGGGGGTGGTCAGAGGCGAGTTGGGCGACCCGGACGACGAGGTCGGCCAACTGCTCGGCGGCGATCTCGTCGAGCGCTGCCGCCGCACGCGTGGCCGCGACCAGCGCCTGCCGCATCCGACCGCGAGACCGGCGCCAACCTGCTCTCCTCGTCGGCGATCGCCGCCGCCTGCAGGCCGCCCAGTCCGACACTGATGACGGGACCGATGCGTGGGTCGTCGTGGACGCGGACACGAATGTCGACCCCCGGCGGGGCCATCCGCTGGACGATCACCCGTGCTGCGTCGTCGCCGAGATGGTCATGCATGGTCTCGACGGCCGCGGCCACGTCGTCAGCGCTCGTCAGGTCGAGGGCAACGCCTGCACTCATGGTGCGGCCGATCCGCCGATGGACTGCCTTGACGGCGACCGGGAATCCGATCTCGACGGCGACCGTCGCGGCGTCCTGCGACGGCACCAAGCGGCCGCTGGCCATCGTGACGCCGTAGCACTCGAGCAAGCGAGGCGACGATCTCCGGCGGTGGATCGTCCTTCCCGATGTGCGCAGCGATCACCTCGGCCGCCGAGGCGACGTCGATGTGGCCGGCGATCGGATCCGGTTCGGCCGGCTGCGGCGTGGGCGTTCCGGCGCCAATCCGAGTAGTCGGCGATCCGGCCGAGCACGAATGCCGCCTGCTCGGGGAACCGGAACGACGGGATGGGGGAGCCAGGGACGGAGGGGACCGTTCCCGGAGCCGAGCATCACGGCCACGATCGGCTTGTCCGATCCGGCAGCGGCGTTGTCGATCGTCTCGGTCGGCTCGCCGATCGCTTCGACGAGAGGCGGGGCGTGGATCACCATGACGGCGTCGATGCCGTCGTCGGTGACCGCTGCTGCCACGGCGCGGGCGTAGTCGTCGGACGTGCTGCGCCACGTGAGCTCGAATGGCGGGTCGACGACCTCGATCCCGACCGACGTGAGCGACGCCGTCGCCAGCACGGTCGGGCTTCGCGAGTTGCTCACGATGGCAACCCGCCGGCCGGTCATCAACGGCTGCGTCGACAGCGTTCGCGCCGTGTCGATCATCGCCGTGACGGTGGGCACCTGGATCACTCCCGTGTGGGCGTACAAGGCGTCGATCCCGTTCTCGGCGAGGGCGCTGCCCGTACGCACCGAGACGATCGGGCGCGTGCGAGCGACACTCGGCGGGCGATGCGGGCGTACTTGCGCGGGTTGCCGAGCGACTCGGTGTAGATCGCGATCACCGTTCGTCGCCACGTCGTCTTCCCAGAACTGGAGCAGGTCGTTGCCCGACACATCGGCCTTGGTGCCGAGCGAGACGAACCACGAGGTCGGGCAGCTGCACGTGATCCGCGAGCTGCAACACGGCGCTCCCGAGCGTGCCCGACTGGAGCGAGATCGCCACGTTGCCGGGCGGGAGTCGTACGTCGGCGAGCGCCGCCTGCAAGGCGATGTCGTCGCGCGGCGAGGCGATCCCCATGCTGCCCGGGCCGATGATCCGCAGCCCGTTGCGGCGGGCGTGGGCGACGATCGCTGTGACGTCGACCTCTGGCACGTCGTCGACGTTGGTGACGACGACGGCACCCCGGACTCGCTTCTCGATGCACTGCTCGATCGTCGCCGCCAGCAGCGGAGCGGGGACGGCGATCACCGCCAGGCCGACGTCGTCGGGGATGTCGTTGACGCTGGCGTAGGTGGTGACGCCGCCGACGGTGGCGTGGTTGGGATTGACCGGGTAGATGCGGCGGCGTGGGTCAGCGCGAGATGCGACGCCACAGCGCGTTGCCGATCGTGCCCCGCGTATCGGACGCGCCGATCACCGCGATCGACGTGGCGAGCAACAGGCGCGCCATCGCCCGCGAGTCGGCGCGTTGCTCGCGGCGCTCGACGGAGTCGATGAACGACGCCGTGTCGTCGAGCGAGAAGTCGACGTCGATCACTCCCGATTCGAAGCGTCGGTGCACCGGCCAGCCGGCCTTGGCGAACACGGCCAGCATGCCGCGGTTGTCGCCGAGCGTCTGCGCGGTGAAGCGCTCGATCCCGTTCGAGCGGGCGAGCGCGGCGAGGTGTTCGAGCAGCAGGGTGGCGATGCCCTTGCCGTGGTGGCGGTCGTCGACCATGAACGCCACCTCGGCGTCGTCGCGGTTGTTCCATCGCTCGTAGCTCGCCCAGGCGACGAACTCGCCGTGTTCCTCGACCACGAAGGCCGCCCGATCGACGAAGTCGACGGTCGTGAAGCGCTCCAGCTCGGCGTCGTCAGCTCGGGCTTCGGGGAGAAGAAGCGCAGGTAGCGGCTCTCGTGCGGACTGCCGGAGGTGGAAGTCGGCGAGCGCCGGGGCGTCCTCGGGCGTGATCGGCCGGATCAGCGCCGAGGTGCCGTCGCCGAGCACGACGGTCGAGGTCCAGCGCCCGGCGACGTCCATCTCGCGAGCTTGCCATGCGTGCCCGACCCGACGTTCGGTGTCGGACACCAGGTGTCCTGTCCGTAGCCTGTCGCACGTGGATCGGCCGATCGGGATGTTCGACTCCGGTTTCGGAGGGCTCGACCGTGGCGCGCGCGCTGATCGACCTGCTGCCCGGCGAGGACGTCACCTACATCGGCGACACCGGCCGCTACCCCTACGGACCGAAGCCGGCAGCCGACGTGCGCCAGTTACGCCCACGAGCTGGCCTGGTCGCTGGTCGACGACCTCGACGTCAAGGCGGTCGTCGTCGCCTGCAACACGGCGACCGCCGCCGGGCTCGACGAACTGCGGCCGGAGCTGCCGGTGCCGGTGATCGATGTCATCGAGCCCGGGGCACGGGCGCTCGTGCAGCGCCACCACCACCGGCCGCGTCGGCGTGATCGGAACGGTCGGCACGATCTCGTCCGGCGCGTACGTCGAAGCGATCGCCCGCACCGGGGCGCCGGTCCACTTGTTCAGCGCCGCCTGCCCCGGGTTCGTCGAGTTCGTCGAGCGTGGCCAGACCGTCGGCGACGAGGTGATGGTGCTCGCCGAGCGCCTGCTGGCGCCGATCTGCGATGCCGACGTCGACGCCCTGCTGCTCGGATGCACGCACTATCCGTTCCTCGCCCGCACGATCAGCGACGTGATGGGGCCGGACGTCACGCTCGTCAGCTCGGCCGACGAGACCGCCTTCGCCGCCCGCGACCGGCTGGTGGAGCTCGGGCTGCTGCGCGTCCGGTGTCGGTCGGCAGGGCAGTCATCGGTTCCTGTCGAGCGGCGACATCGAGTCGTTCCGCGAGCTCGGCGGCCGGCTGCTCGGTCCCGAGCTCGACCACACCGAGCGCTGGCCGATCGAAACGCCGGCGGTGCCGCGCCCCACACTCGTTCCACGACAGGAGATCTCATGACCCGACCCGACGGCCGCGCCGCCGACGAACTGCGCCCGATCAGCTTCGAACGCGACTACACCGAGATGGCTGCCGGCTCGTGCCTGGTGACGTTCGGCCGCACGCGTGTGCTGTGCACGGCTTCGATCGACGAGGACGTGCCGCGTTGGATGCGCGGCAGCGGCAAGGGCTGGGTCACCGCCGAGTACTCGATGCTGCCCGGATCGTCGGCCGAGCGAATCGACCGGGAAGCGGCGCGCGGCAAGCAGAGCGGGCGCACGGTCGAGATCCAGCGCCTGATCGGTCGCGCGCTGCGCGCCGCGTGCGACATGACGATGCTCGGCGAACGACAGGTGATCGTCGACTGCGACGTGTTGCAGGCCGACGGCGGGACCCGCACGGCGAGCATCTGCGGCGGCTACCTGGCACTCCATGACGCACTGGCGCGCGTCGTGCAGCGCGGAGCGTCTGACCGCCCACCCGTTGCACTCGTTGTGCTCGGCGATCAGCGTCGGCATCGTCGGTGGCGTGCCGTTGCTCGATCTGCCGTACGTGGAGGACAGCGCCGCCGAGGTCGACATGAACGTCGTCATGCTCACGCCGTTCGGCGGCCGGTGATCCACGCTTCGTCGAAGTCCAGGGCACGGCCGAGGGCATGGCCTTCACCAGGGGCGAGCTCGACTCGTTGCTCGGTCTCGCCGAGCTCGGTCTGGTCGAGATCGCTGCGCTGCAGCGCGAGATGGTGGCCGTGCCGCCGCGCGCTGCGATGACCGATCGCATGCGCCTGGTGTGCGCCTCGGCCAACCCCGACAAGGTGGCCGAGATCGCCTTCATCCTCGGCGACGCCGTCGAGTTGCTGCCGCGCCCCGCCGACGTTCCCGAGGTCGTCGAGGACGCCGACACGCTCGAGGGCAACGCCCGCCTCAAGGCGGTTGCGATCTGCGCCGCCACCGGGATGGCGGCGGTCGCCGACGACACCGGGCTCGAGGTCGACGCCCTCGGCGGAGCGCCAGGTGTGTACGCCGCGCGGTGGGCGGGCGAGGGCTGCAGCTACGCCGACAACCGCCACAAGCTGCTGGCCGAGCTCGGCGACGATCCGACGACAGGAGTGCCCAATTCCGCACCGTGGCGCTGGTGCGATGGCCGGACGGGTCGGAACTGGTCGTCGACGGAGTGTGCCCCGGCGCGATCAGCCGCGAGGAGCGCGGCGCCCGCGGGTTCGGCTACGACGCCGTGTTCGTGCCGCCGAGTTGCGACGGCCGCACCTTCGCCGAGATGTCGGAAGCCGAGAAGCACGCCGTCTCGCACCGCGGTCGGGCGTTCCGCAACCTGCTCGCCGCGCTCGACGCCTGACGCCGGTCACCAACCGCGCAGGTCGATCGGCCATCGGTCGATCACTTCGTCGCCGCGCGTGATCCACGCCGCTTCGTGCATCGCCATCGTCGGATCGACGTGGGCCGGCACGACACGCACGCGATCGCCGACACGGGCGGCCTCGGATGGCTGATAGGTCACGTGCTCGTCGGAGCAGAACCACACCTCGGCACCGGCGATGGACGGGTTGCCGTGATCCATCCCGAGCGCCTTGAGCCCGACGTCGGCCACCGCCCAGCTCGTCGCAGACCGAGATGACGGTGCCGAGCACGTGCAACGCCTGACCGAACGGCAGCCCGAGCGTGCCGTAGTGGGTGTCCATCAGGGCGTAGCTCCCGGCCTGGATCTCGGTCACCCCGGTCTCGGCGTGCAGGTCGTGGGTGCCGGTTCCGCCGGCACTCACGATCTCGCCGCCGACGTCGTCGTGGGCCCTTCGGAGAGCGCTCATCGAGCGCTCGACCGAGGCCAGTCGCTCGGCCCGGTCGGCGACCATCATCAGGTGGCCCTCGTAGCCCATCACGCCGCGCACATCCAGGCCGCGGGCACGTGCCCGGTCGGCCAGCGCACCGGCGGCCTCCGGGGCGACGCCACATCGCGGCAGGCCGACGTTGACGTCGATCAGGCACGACGTGATGCCGGCGTCGGCGGCGGCATCGAGCGTGGCTTGCGAATCGATCGCGATCGTGACCGGCACGTCGAGCGCGGCCATCGCCCGCAGCCGAGCGCCGTCGACGGTCTCGTTGGCGAGCAGGAGATCGTCACCGACCCCGGCCAGCGCCATGCCGATCGACCTCGAGCGGCGTGGCGCACGTGAACGTCGTGTGGCCCGCCGCGTACTGCACCGCCGCCAGCGCCGTGCACTTGTGCGCTTTGACGTGCGGGCGAAGGCGCGTCCCTGGCAGCAGCGCCGCCATCGTCGACACGTTGCGATCGAGCACATCGGCGTCGATCAGGAGGCTCGGCGTGGAGAGCTCGGCGATGCGCACGTCCGCAGCGTGCCACGCCGGGCCCTCAGGGGCTGCTCACGAGCTCCTCGATGAGCACCTCGTTCCACCGGCTGAGCCAGCCGCGGAGATCGGGGAACGCCATCGGCTGGGCGATCCCGAAACCCTGGGCGACATCACAGCCGAGCGTCGTCAGCGCGTTCCAGATGGCGGCGTTCTCGACGCCCTCGGCGACGACGTCGAGACCGAGGTCGTGGGCGAGGCGGATCAGCGAGGCGACGATCAAGCGGTCGCGTGGCTCGGACGTCAGGTGGGCGACGAAGTCACGATCGATCTTGACCCGGTCGACGTCGAGCATGCGCAGCGTCTGGTACGACGAGTAGCCGACACCGAAGTCGTCGATCGCGATCCGCACGCCCTCCTGGCGCAAGCGGCTGATCGTGTACGAGCTGCGTTCGACGTTGGTCACGATCGCCCGCTCGGTGACCTCGAGCTCGAGCCGGTTGGCCGGGAAGCCCGACCTCTCGAGCACCGTCAACACCTCGTCGGCGAAGCCCGAATCCTGCAGGCTGCGAGCCGACACGTTGACCGCCAGCTTCACGTCGCTGGCCCCGGCCGTGATCATGCCCGCCGTGGCCGCGCGCAGCACGAGCTCGGTGATCGGGCCGATCAGGTCGGTCTGCTCGGCGACGCCGATGAACTCACTCGGCGGGATCGCGCCGTGCTGCGGGTGCTGCCACCGGATCAATGCCTCGACCGTGTCGACCGAGCCGTCCACCATCCGCAGTTGGGGCTGGAAGTGGATGTGCAACTGGTGATCGGCGAGCGCGTCGCTGAGCTCGCTGAGCAGGTTGAGACGGCCGCGTTGCGGTGTCTTGACGCAGTTGTCGTAGTACTCGATCGGTGAGCCGCAGCGCTTCGCCTTGTACATCGCCACATCGGCGGCGCGCAGCAGGTCGGTCTTGGTGCGGCCGTCGTCGGGAGCGCTGGCGACACCGATGCTGACGCCGATCGTGACGCGGGAAGCCCTCGATGTCGAGCGGCGCGGCGAGCGCCGTCGTGCAGGGCGGCGATGCTGGCCTCGTCGCGAGCGGGGTCGGGGCCGGTCTGCCGCAGCACCGCGAACTCGTCGCCGCCGAGCCGGGCCGCGGCGGTCTCCGGCGGCAGGCTCGTCTCGAGCCGATCGGCGAACGCCACCAGCAGCGCGTCGCCGATCTCGTGGCCGAGCCGGTCGTTGATCTCCTTGAACCCGTTGAGGTCCATCAGCAGCACCTGCGGCTGGGCGTCGGTGCGCGGGATCGACGAGGGCGTCGTGCGAGCTGGTCGAGGAACGCCCGCCGGTTGAGCGAGACCGGTGAGCGAATCGTGGTGGGCCTCGTGGGCCCGCTCGAGCGCCTGCCGTGTCGAGCGGAACACGAGGATCGACGTGATCGCCAGCAGCGGGAGCGAGCACGAGGCTGAAGTCGATGCCGATCACCCAGATCGGCGCCAGCGAGATCAACGCCCCTTCCGCCGTGAGCCGCACCCCGAGCCCGCGACGCGAGCAGCGCCAGGAACGAGATCCTGCGCCGGACCGACATCGAGATCGCGGCGACGGCGGCGTTGAGCACCACGATCGACATGCCCGCCAGCACGATCGCCAGGCCCCAGTCCCACGGCACCGTCTCGTCCTGGGTGATCGAGCCGTGCACGCCCATCGCCAGCAGCATCAACCCGGCGGTCGACAGCGAGATCGCCGTGCCACCGACCTGACGCACGACGCCCGACACCGTCGTCATCTGGGCCATCGCGTTGATCGTCGCCCCCAGCAGCGCGACACCGACGCCCGCCGAGGGCGAGCCGAGCAGGATCAACGCGTAGGCGAACAACCACAGCGGCGTGACGACACCGATCGGGCCGAATCGGATCCACGTGCGCGGGCGTGCGCTCGCACACGAGGAGCAGCGCGGCGATGATGGCGAACACCCGCCAGTTCACGGAGAGCGGTTGAAGGTGGAGCTCGGTCCAGATCAGGAACCACGCCATCGCCGCGCCGAGCAACGCGATCGCCGACGGTGGCGAGCACGCTGCGCAGCGTGCGATTGGAGTCGGTGCGTTCGGTAGCCATCGGCGTTAGGCGCGCGTCGAAGCGCCAACGCCATTTTATCGACATCCGGTCGAGCAGTCGATGGATTCAAGAACGACTCAAGAACCCCTGCGTGACGGGGCCGTCCGGGGGATCACTGGCGAGTCCGGAGGTCTCCGTATCCTGGGTCGGGTCGCCGACGTAGCCCAACGGCAGAGGCACGAGGTTTAGGTCCTCGTCAGTGAGAGTTCGAATCTCTCCGTCGGCACCGTCCTCAATCGGGTTTCGGGTCGCGGCACAGCCGCTCCCCTCCACCTTCCGAGCTCGCCGTCTCCGCTTCGCTTCGACGCTCGCCCGCCTGGCCGTTACCCGCGGGTTTCGGGTCGCGGCACAGCCGCTCGCCTCCACCTTCCGAGCTCGCCGTCTCCGCTTCGCTTCGACGCTCGCCCGCCTGGCTGACCCGCCGTGTTCGGTGCGTCTCTGAACGTCTGGTCGGGCACGTGTATGTCAGGTGACTGGCATCCAGGCGAGGGTCAGGCTCGTGACGGTGACGTCGGACCGTTCGAGTGTGATCTCGATCGTGGTCGGTGTCTGGCGGCGGCGGTGGTCCACTTGGCGTCGATCTCGGCGACGTCGGCGGCGAGCTCGGACTCGAGCTCGGCAGGTCGTCGTGAGGCGGGCGACCTTGCCCTCGGCGGCGTCGACCCGCTGACGGGCGGCGTTCGAGCTGCCGTGCTTGCCGGCGGCGGTGCCGAGCTTGCCCAGCATGCCGCTGCGGGAGCGCCCGCCGAGCAGGCCGCCGAGGATCGAGCCGGCGGTCGACAGCAGTTCCGAGTTGCGCTTGCCGTCGGCCTCGGCCTCGAGCACATCGACCCGATCCTCGGCGCCGGCGATCGAGTCCCGCAGCTTGGTCGCCTTGGACTCGTACTTGTCGCGCAAGCGCAGCGGTGTCGGCGTCGGCGCGCTCGTCGGCCGTGGCCGTGCACCGGGCGGCGAAGTCGGTGGTTTCGCCGGGCCGGCCGTACAACTTGAGGCGGCGTTGGCGGGCAGCTCCATCGTGAGGCTGCGGGTCAGGTGGTCGCGCAGGTCGCGCTCGATCGACGAGAAGTAGGACTTGCTCGTCAGCGGCGCCGTCGCGATCGGTAGACCTTCGCCGTCTGGGGCTCGGTACGCAGGTCGCGGTCGTCGTAGTCGACGGCCAGCGCCCGTGACACGTCGACCGGCTCGGCGAGCGGCACGAGGACGCACTCGTACTCCTGGTCGTGCACGAGATCGGCCTTGGTGTCGTCGTACCGGAGGTGGACCCGCGCCACGACCGCGGCGTCGAGCGCGTGCCACCGTGCGGATCGCCGCCGGCCTCGCCGAGCCAGGGTGCGGCGACGTCGATCCAGCGCACGGCGACACCGTCGGCGACCTCCGGCATCACGGACGTTTCGTCGGCTGCAACGCTGCTCGGTGCTGCCGGCGCTGTCGGCGCGCCGGCGCGGGAGGATCGGTCGCGGTCGTCGCCGGTGCGGCGCTGTGCTGCGGACATCAGCTCGGCGATCTGGTCACGCGTCATCGGTCCGCGCAGGTAGCTCATCGCCCATCGCGTCGTGAACACCTCGGTGGTGTCGCTGCCCGCCGCGGCGCAGCACGAACTCGCGCTTGGCGAGGCCGGAGATCGTGGCCGACACGGCGGCGACGTCGATGCCGCCGCTGGCCGAGCTCAAGCCCGTCGGTCAGGCGTTGCTTGTCGCGGTCGGTCTGGAGCCGGCCGATCATCCAGGTGCCGGCGTTCGACAGCGCCTTGTAGTCGACGTCGACCGGGTTCTGGGTCGACAGCACGACGCCGAGCCCGAACGCTCGCGCCTGCTTCATCAGCGTCATGATCGGCTTCTTGGTCGGTGGATTGGCCGTGGGCGGCAGGTAGCCGGCGACCTCGTCCATGTAGAGCAGGGCCCGCAGATCGGTGGTACCCGACTGGCGGCGCATCCACGTGACGAGCTTGGCGAGCACCAGCGAGGTGACGAACTGACGCTCCTCGTCCGAGAGGTGGGCCGTGGTGACGATCGCGCACCGCGGCTTGCCGTCCGCTGCGTACAGCATCGACTGGATGTCGAGCGGCGGCCCCGCCGCCCATGCCGCGAACGACGGCGAGGCGAGCAGCCCGTTGAGCTTCATCGCCAGCCCCATCCGGTCGTCGGGCGGGAAGAACTGGTCGAGCTCGAACACGCCCAGCTTGCGGATCGGTGGATTGCCGATCAGTCCGACGAGCGTCGGGAGGTCGAGCGACGCGCCCCTCGCCCCACGAATGTGCGATCAGGTTCGACAGCAGGATGTGCTCGCGGCTGGTCAACGGATCGGCGTCGATCCCCACCAGCCCGAGCAGCCCGGAGACGTAGCCCTCGATCTCGTCTCCGACGATCTCGGCGTCGCCCGTGTCGGCCGGGACCTGCAGCGAGCCGACGATGTTGATCGGCACACCCGATTGCGAGCCGGGCGTGTAGATCGTGAAGTCGGCGGCGGCGCGCAGGGCGGCGACGTTCTGGGCGGTCAATCCCCATCCGAGCAAGCCCTTGGTCCAGGTCTCGGCCTGCTGCTCGGCGAACACGTCGGGCGTGACGCCGGCGGCCGTTGCCTGGGCTTCGTCGATCCACGGCCGGAAGTCGGCCGGCTGCAGCGCCGGGAAGGTCAGGCACAGGTTGGTCAGGTCGCCCTTCGGGTCGATCAGCAGTGCCGGCCGACCGGACGACAGGACCTCCTCGATCAGCACGATCCCGAGCCCTGTCTTGCCGGAGCCGGTCATGCCGACGATCACGCCGTGGGTCGTGAAGTCGTCGGCGTCGATGCGCACGTCGTCGCCGGTGCGCGCGTGGCGTTGCCGGATCGACGACGCCGCCCAGGAACAGCTCTGCCATCGACCGCAGGGTAGTTGAGGCGATCGTGGTGCGTCCCTGGGGTGTGCGCCGCTCGTTATCGTGCGGCGGTGCTGATGCGTCGGGTCACAGCGGGGATGGTGGGCTTCGTCGGGCTCACGCTGGAGATCGCCTACACGCGGATCATCTCGTTCAAGCTCTTCTACTACTACACGTACTTCGTGATCGGGCTGGCGCTGCTCGGGTTCGGCGCGGCGGCCACCGTCACGGCGCTCTCGGCTCGGCTCCGCCGCCGCGACGTGCTCGACACGATTCGCGTGCTGGCGCCGATCGTCGCCGTGCTCGGCGTGCTCTCGTACTTCGTCGTCGCCCGGCTGCCGACCGACGTCAACCAGATCTGGGCCGGGTCGCTCGGGCGGCGCGTCGATCGAGCTGATGGTCGTGGTCGTGCTGGCGCTGCTCGCTCACGGCGGTGTTCTTCGGGCTCGGCGTGATCATCTCGCTGCTGATCGTCGTCGACGCCGCCGACGTGCGGCGGCTCTACTTCTGGGATCTCGCCGGCGCCGCCCTCGGGTTGTCTGCTGGCGGTGCCGCTGCAGCGCACGATCGGCCCGCCGGCGATGGTGCTGCTGTCGCTGGTGGCGTTCGCCGCGCTCGGCCTCGTGCATCGCCGTCAGGGCCGGCCACGGCATGCGCCTCGCCGGCGCCGGGCTGAGCGCTGGTCGCCGTCGCCGCGCTTCCTGGTCGGCACCCAGGACGTCCGCACCGACGACACCAAGACGTTGCGGCGGACCGACAACATCGCCGCCGGCGACTGGGGCGCCGTGTTCCGCGTCGACGCCGTCAGCCTCGGCGACCTGCTAGATCCTGCACCACGACGGGCTGTGGGGGTCGTCGATCTGGCGCTACGACGGCACGCCGGAGACCACGGCCCGGTTCGACGACCGACGACCGCCAGATCCCGTGGGCGGCGCTCGGCCGCACGCCCCGATCGGCTGCTGATCATCGGCGCTGCCGGTGGCAACGAGATCCAGGCGGCGCTCACCTACGGCGTCGGTCAGGTCGACGCGGTCGAGCTCAACCCGGTCACCCACGACCTGCTGACCGACACGTTCGCCGAGTACTCGGGCAACATCGCCAACCTGCCCAACGTCAACTACGTGCAGGGCGACGGCCGCACGTTCCTCGCCCGCTCCGACGACGACTACGACCTGATCTGGTTCGTCGCCCCCGACTCGTACGCGGCCTCGAACGCCGCCACGGCCGGTGCCTTCGTGCTGTCCGAGAGCTACCTGTACACGAAGGAGATGATCGAGACCGCCTTCGACCACCTCACGCCCGAAGGGCTGATGGTCGCCCAGTTCGGCGACTTCGACTTCGAGACCCGACCGACTCGCACGGCCCGATACCTGGTGACGGCACGCGACGCCGTCGGCCGACGAGCTCGACGACTTCGCCGGGCACGTGCTGCTCGTCGTCGAGCGACCGGAGGCCGAGATCGGCCGGGTCTCGACGATCGCCCTGTCGCGGACCGAATTCGACGCCGCCGCGGTGGAGCGGGTGCTGGGTGCGATCGACAACGTGCCAGACGCCAGACCGGTCCATCTCCCCGGTGGCGGCGGCACCCAGGAGGGCATCACCGCCGAACTGATCAACGCCGACGACGAGCAGCTCGGCGAGCTGGTCGACGACTACCCGTTCGACATCAGCTCGATCACCGACGACCGTCCGTTCTTCTGGCATTTCACGCCGTACGCCGACGTGTTCACGAACTTCAGTCGCGGGATGGAGGACAGCGAGATCGCGATCGGCGAGCGACTGCTGTTGATGCTCCTCGTCGTCGCCATCCTGGTCGCCGCCGTGCTGCTGTGCCTGCCGTTCCTGCTCAGCCGTCGCACGGCCGGCGACCGGCCCGGCAGGGTGCCCGACCGGTGGCGACTGCTCGTCTACTTCGCTGCCCTCGGGCTCGGGTTCATGGTGATCGAGATCTCGATGATCCAGCGCTTCTCGTTGCTGCTCGGGTACCCGACGCTGTCGTTGTCGGTGTCGCTGTTCACGCTGTTGATCTCGACCGCGCTCGGTGCGCGATGGTCGCAGTGGATCCAGGTCGACGTGCCGTCGCCGGCTGGCGATCACGGTGGCCGGCATGTGGCTGATCACGATCGTCTACCTGCTGATCTCCGACGCCGTGACCGAGCGCGTGCTGGCCTGGGACCAGACGTGGCGGATCGCCTTGGTGGTCGTGCTGCTGTTTCCGGTCGGCGTGATGCTCGGGGATGTTCCTGCCGACCGGGATCGACCGCGCCCGGGCGATGGCGGCCGTCAACGGCACCGACGAGGGCCGGCTGGTGGCGTGGTGCTGGGCGGTCAACGGGTTCTTCTCGGTGATCGGCTCGACGTCGACGACGATGCTGTCGATGACGTTCGGGTTCGATCGCACGCTCGTGATCGGCCTCGTGCTGTACCTCGTCGCCACAGCGGCGATGGTCACCAGCCGATCGCTCGAGCCGGCGGGGGAGCCGGCGGGAGAGCCGGCGTTGGCGCACTAGCGTCACCGGATGGCGTTCACCGGCATACCCCCCGAGGCGCTCGACTTCTACGCCCGGCTCGAGGCCGACAACTCGAAGGCGTTCTGGGAGGCGAACAAGTCCGTCTACCGCGACGAGGTCAAGGCACCCGTCCAAGCGCTCTGCGACGAGCTCGTCGAGTACGGGCCGTTCCATCTGTTCCGTCCGTACAACGACGTCCGTTTCGCCAAGAACCGGCCGCCGTACAAGACGCAACAGGGCGCCTACGGTGAGGGCGAGGGCGGGACCGGCTACTACTTCCACATCTCACGCGAGGGATTGCTGGTCGCAGCCGGCTACTACTCGATGATGCGTGATCAGCTCGAGCGCTTCCGTGCCGCGGTCGACGCCGAGCGCACCGGCGGCCAGCTCACCGAGATCATGGGCGGATTGTCGAAGCGCTATCGCGTCGGCGCCATCGACGAGCTGAAGACGGCGCCCAAGGGCTACCCGAAGGACCATCCGCGGATCGCCCTGCTGCGACGCAAGGGACTGATGATCTCCTGCGAGCTCGGGGCGCCACGATGGCTGCACACCAAGCAGGTGCCCAACAAGGTGCGCGAGGTCTGGCTGGCGGCGGTGCCGATGAGCGCCTGGCTCGACGCCCACGTCGGGCCATCGACGATCGAACCCGACGGACGCTTCGGCTGACGGCGGCGAGCGTTTGACACACTGTCGATCGTGACCGTCACCGACTCCCATCGCGCCGCCCTCGAGAACCAATTCGGTCTCGCCGATCGGGTCGTCGATGCCGACTCGCTGGCGCGCAGCGTCGAACGCTTCCGCGAGCGCGGCATCACCTTGCCGACGTTCACCCAGCTCGCCGACCCGTCGACGTTCGACCATGCCGGGAAGGTGGGCGGCGCCGATCCGCAAGGGCCGGACGCCCGCAACCTCTGGCGGGTGCACTGGTACAACGACCTCGCCGGCGGCCGGGTCGATGTGCCCCAGCACGTGGTCCTGCCTCCCGAGCTGACCGGCGTCGCCAGCCCGATCATCGTCGTCTTCGGTGACCGCTTCCCGATGATCACGGCCCACAAGGTGCTCGCTGCGTACGCCTGCCTCGCCCCCCGGATCGTGACCGGTCAGTTCGACCCCACCCGGCACCGGGCGATCTGGCCGTCGACGGGCAACTACGCACGAGGCGGGATCGCCATCTCGCGCATCATGGCCAGCCGGGGTGTGGCGATCCTGCCGGAAGGCATGAGTCGGGAGCGCTTCGACTGGCTCAACCGGTGGTGTGAGAACCCCGAGGCCGACGTGATCCGCACGTTCGGCACGGAGTCGAACGTGAAGGAGATCTACGACGCGTGCAACGAGCTCGCCAAGGATCCCGGCAACTTCGTGCTCAACCAGTTCAGCGAGCTCGGCAACCACCTCGGCCACTACACGATCACCGGTCGGGCGCTGGCCCACGTCTTCGAGACCGTCCGCGCCGCGAGCGGCCGCGACCTGCGGCTGGCGGCGTTCACGTCGGCCACCGGGTCGGCGGGAACGATCGCCGCCGGCGACCGGCTCAAGGACGACTACGGCACCAAGATCGTCGCCGTCGAGGCCCTCGAGTGCCCGACGATGCTCGAGAACGGCTACGGCGAGCACAACATCCAGGGCATCGGCGACAAGCACATCCCGCTCATCCACAACGTGATGAACACCGACGTCGTGTGCGCGATCAGCGATGAGGCGACCGATGAGCTCGACGTCGTGTGGAACAGCGAGCAGGGACGCGAGTACCTCGCCCGGGCGAAGGGCATCGACGCCGCCACGATCGGAGCGCTCGCCCATTTCGGGTTCTCGTCGACCTGCAACGTGCTCGCCGCGATCAAGACCGCCAAGCTGCTCGACCTCGGCCCCGAGGATGCATTGATCACCGTCGCCACCGACGGCGGGGCGATGTACTCGAGTGAGCGTTCGAAGCTGATCACCGAGCGCTACCGCGGTGAGTACAGCCACACCGATGCCGCCGAGGCGTTCGGCCGCCACCTCGGGCACGTATCGACCGAGCACATGATCGAGCTCCGCGAGGCCGATCGGCGTCGCATCTTCAACCTCGGCTACTACACGTGGGTCGAGCAGCAGGGCACTCCGTTCGAGCTCTTCGAGCAGCGCCGTCACCAGGACTTCTGGCGCGGGCTGAGGCGCTACGTGGGCGTCTGGGACGAGATGATCGACGACTTCAACGCCCGGGTGGCGGCCGCATGACGGGGCCGCTCGCGCACAGCGTGCGGGCGATGGAGGGACGCGACCCCGACGACGAGCACCGCGTGGCGACGTCGCTCGAGCTGCTGTTCGACCTCACGTTCGTGATCGCCTTCAGCGTCGCCGGGTCGGAATTCGCCCATCTCGTCGCCGAGGGCCACTATCGCAGTGGCCTGATCGGTTTCGGATTCGCGATGTTCGCCGTGGTGTGGGCATGGATCAACTTCACCTGGTTCGCCTCGGCCTACGACACCGACGACTGGATCTACCGCCTCACCACGATGGTCCAGATGGCCGGTGTCGTCATCCTGTCGCTGGGACTGCCGGCGATGTTCGACTCACTCGACGCCGGCGATCGACTCGACAACCGGGCGATGGTCGTCGGTTACGTCGTGATGCGTGTGCCGATGGTCTCGCAATGGATGCGGGCAGGACGTCAGGACCCCTCCCGGCGCCGGATCTGCAAGGTCTACGTGATCACGATCACGGTGTCGCAGATCGGCTGGATCCTGCTGCTGCTGGTCGACGTGAAGGCAACGACCACACTCCTCCTCGCACTGCCGCTGGTCCTGCTCGAGCTCAGCGGACCGTTCGTGGCAGAGCACATGGACGGCGGCACGCCGTGGCATCCCCATCACATCGCCGAGCGCTACGGCCTGCTGGCGATCATCGCCCTCGGCGAGGTGCTGCTGGGCACCGTCGCCTCGCTGGGCGCCGTCATCGACGTCGAGGGATGGACGGTCGACGTGGCGCTGATCGTGCTCGGTGGCGTCGGGCTGACGTTCGGCATGTGGTGGATCTACTTCCTGCTCCCAGCGGGCGAGGTGCTTCACCACCGCCGCGACCGTTCGTTCGTGTGGGGCTACGGGCATGTGTTCGTGTACGCCGCGATCGCCGCCGTGGGCGCCGGCCTGCACGTCGCCGCGCTGTATCTCGAACACCACGCGTCGATCGACGCCACCGCGGTGATGCTCTCGATCGCGATTCCGGTCGCGGTCTACTTCGCGTCGCTGGCACTCCTGTTCGGCAGCTTGATGGGCGGCCTCCGTTCGCACACCACGTGGGTGACGCTCGCCAAGCTCGGCATCGTGGTGCTGTCGGTCGTGCTCGCCGCGGTCGGGGTCGACCTGGCGGTGTGCATCGTGGTGATCGCGCTCGCCCCTGTCGTCAGCGTCGTCGTCGAGGAAACCGGCGGGCGTGAGCGCCGCGCCGATGCGGTGAGCGAGGTGATCGGGTGATCGTCGGCTGGCGCTGCGCCGTATGCGGCACGACGGTCGACATCGCGACTGCGCTGCCTTGGCGGTGTCCGCAGGCGACGCCCGTCGACCCGTTCCACGTGCTGTACCTCGTCGACGACGGGCATCCGACCGACGATGCCGACGACCCCGATCCGTTCGTGCGCTTCGGTCCGAGATTGGCGTGGTGGCGGTTCGCCCGCGCCAACGGCATGTCGGCGGCCGACTGCGAGGCATTGACGCGACACGTGTTGCCGGGATTCTCGGTGACGCCGTTCGGACGCTCCGACGCACTCTCCCGCGAGCTGGGCGTCGAATTGTGGGTCAAGGACGAGACCGGCAACGTGGCCGGGTCGCACAAGGCCCGCCACCTCGCCACGATCCTCCTCCATCTGCGCGCCGCCGAGCAGCTCGGGCTGCTGACGAGCCGCGCCCCGCTGGCGATCGCCTCGTGCGGGAATGCCGCGATCGCGGCGGCGACGCTCGCGCGTCGGGCGGAATGGCCGCTCGACGTCTACGTGCCGACCTGGATGAGCGAGGCGGTCGGGCAGCACCTGTCGTCGCTCGGGGCGCGGATCCATCCGTGCGAACGACGGTCCGATGATCCACCAGGCGATCCGGCGATGCTCAGGTTCCGCGACGCAGTCGCCGCCGGAGCGATCCCGTTCACCGTGCAAGGGCCGGAGAACGCGCTCTGCCTCGACGGCGGGCGGACCCTGGGTTGGGAGATCGGCGAGATGCTTCCGGAGGTCGAGCGTGGATGGCGAGCGCTGATCCAGGTGGGTGGGGGAGCACTGGCCGCCTGCGTGGGCGCCGGCCTCGGCCCGGACGTCAGGCTCGACACCGTGCAGGCCGAAGGGTGCGCCCCACTGGCCGACGCGTGGAACCGGATCGGCGACCGCCGGCATCCCGAACGCGAGTGGTCGCAGATGATGCGCGCCTGGCCCGATCCGCATTCGGTAGCGGACGGGATCCTCGACGACGAGACCTACGACTGGATCGCCGACGTCGGTGCCATGCGGGCGAGTGGCGGGCGTCCGATCGTCGCCGCCGAGGCCGACATCGTCAGAGCCCACCAACTCGCCGTCGCCGCCGGGTTCGACGTCAGTGCCACGGGCTCGGCCGGCATGGCCGGTGTGCTGGCGCTCGCCGACACCGACGCCGACGTCGCCGGCGAGCACATCGTCGTCGTGATGTCCGGCGTGGCACGCTGACGCCGATGGAATCTGCGACCGTCGTCGGATTCGACGTCCCCACGATCGAGGCCTGGTTGCCCACCGTCACCGACGTCACCGGGCCGATCACCTGGCAGCGCTTGCCGGGCGGTCATTCCAACCTCACGTATCTGCTGCGCGACGCCGATGGGCGCGAGCTGGTGATCCGTCGCCCGCCGCAGGGCGACCTGCTGCCGAAGGCCCACGACATGTGGCGCGAGTTCCGGATCATCAAGGGGCTGTGGCCGACCGATGTCCCGGTCGCCGAGCCGATCGCATACTGCGACGACCGAGCCGTCGCCGAGGCCCACTTCTACGTGATGGGCAAGGTCGACGGGCAGGCGCTGTACACCGGCAGCACGGTGATCGACTGGCTCGACGAGCCGGCACGCCGGCACGCCGGCGACTCGTTCGTCGACGTGCTCGCCGCGTTGCACTCGATCGACCCCGGGGAGGTCGGTCTCGGCGATCTCGGCCGGCCGGACGGGTACGTCGCCCGCCAGCTCAAGACCTGGTACGCCTCGTGGACGGCGTCGGTCGGATTCGCCGGGTTCGACGACCCGCGTGTGCACGAGTTGCACGCCTTGCTGTCGGCGTCGATCCCGGAACAGGGTCCGGGCCGGGTGGTGCACGGCGACTACGGGCCGCACAACACCCTGTTCTCACGGGATGGCGAGATCCAGGCTGTGCTCGACTGGGAGCTGGCGTCGCTCGGCGATCCGCTCGCCGACTTCGCCTACTCGATCAATGCCTGGACCGAGCCAGGCGACCTCGGTTTCTACGGCGCCGATCCGCCGACGGTGCTGCCGGGGTTCCCGAGTCGGGCCGACCTGATCGAGCGCTACGCCGCGATCACCGGGGCCGACCTGTCGAACCTGACCTACTACCGCACGTTCAACTCGTGGAAGACGGGCTGCATCCTGCACGGCGTGTACGCCCGCTACCGCGCCGGCCAGAAGAGCACCGAGGGTGTCGATCTGGAGGGCTTGTACACCCGCATCGGGGTCGCCATCGCCGCCGCCGAAGCGCTCGCGGCCCAGCTGTCGTAGCCGCGCACGCCGGCACAACGGGTAGCCTCGACCGCATGACGGACCCGATTCCGATGGCGCTGGAGAGTGGCTTCGACCCTCGCAGCGACGTGTTCAACCGCCTCCTCAAGAACCGGGTGATCATGCTCGGTTCCGACGTCAACGACGACATCGCCAACCAGGTCTGCGCCCAGTTGCTGTACCTCGAAGGCGAAGACCCGAATACCGACATCTGGCTGTACGTCAACAGCCCTGGTGGGTCGGTCACCGCAGGCATGGCGATCTACGACACGATGCAGTTCGTCGGGTGCGACGTCGCCACCGTGTGCCTCGGGCTGGCCGCCTCGATGGGACAGTTCCTGCTCACGGCGGGCGCCGCCGGCAAGCGCTACACCCTGCCCAACGCCCGGATCATGATGCACCAGCCGCTCGCCGGCCTGCGCGGCCAGGCGGCCGACATCGCCATCCAGGCCGAGCAGCTGCGCTACACCAAGCAGCGCATGGCCCAGCTGATCGCCGAGCACTCCGGGCAACCGGTCGAGCAGATCACCGCCGACAGCGAGCGCGACCGGTGGTTCACGGCCGAAGGCGCCAAGGACTACGGCCTCGTCGACAGCGTGATCCTGCGCCGCGGCGAGATGGGCTGACGCCCCGGCGCCAGCGGTTCCCGAGCCCCGTGCCGGGGTTCAGGTTGCATGCAAGGATGATGGCGTGAAGGTCGTCTACACGCTTCGGCACCGGCTGCACCATCCGCAGCGCGAGTTCGAGGCGTCGGGCTTCCAGGAGCCGCTCGAGCACCCGGGGCGGGCCGAGATCATCCAGGCCGCGCTCGCCGCGGACAGCGACTTCGAGTTCATCGCTCCCGACGAATGGGGCACGGAGCCGATCGAGGCCGTCCACGATCCGGGGCTGCTCCGGTTCCTCGAATCGGCGTGGGAGGAGTACCAGCGTGAGCGCGGTCACACCCACGACGTCGTTCCCGACGTGTTCGCGATGGCGGCCCTCCGCGACGGGATGGGCCCGGCCAAGGAGCCGGCGGCGATCGGCATGCGCCTCGGTTGGTGGTGCTTCGAGATGACGACGCCGCTCACGCAGGGCACGTACGAGGCGGCCCGCTCGGCGGTCGACGTGGCGCTCACCGCCGCCGATCACGTGCTCGACGGCGAGCGCGTCGCCTACGGGTTGTGCCGGCCGCCGGGGCACCACGCCGCCAAGGCGATGTACGGCGGCTACTGCTTCTTCAACAACGCCGCCGTGGTGGCCGAACATCTCGCCTCGAGCACAGGCGGGCGCGTGTCGGTGCTCGACGTCGACTACCACCACGGCAACGGCACACAACAGATCTTCTACGACCGCGGCGACGTGCAGTTCGTCTCGCTCCACGGTGACCCGCACCGCGCCTATCCGTACCTCACCGGGTTCAAGGACGAGATCGGCACGGGCGTGGGTCGCGGCACGACGTCGAACTTCCCGTTGCCGGAACGCACCGGCGACGAGGAGTACCTCGACGTGCTCACCGCGGCGTGCGGCGAGATCGCCGCCTTCAAGCCCGACTTCCTCGTGGTGTCACTCGGGCTCGACACATTCGTCGAGGATCCGATCGGCGACCTGGCGCTGACCGCCGATGGCTTCGAAGCCGCCGGCACCGTGGTCGGCGCGCTCGGGCTGCACACGGTCGTGCTGCAAGAGGGTGGCTATGCGGTCGACGAACTGGGCGAGAACGCCCGCCGCTGGTTGCGCGGCATCGCCGACGTGTGACCTGCGCTCGCGTCAGTTGACCGAGATCGTCCAGTTGCCGTCGGCCGTGACCTGCACGAGCGCCGGGCCGAGCATCTCGACCTCCAGATCGACGGGCCCGTCTTCATCGACGAGCGTCTCGGTGGTGCCGTTCTCGAGGTAGGTCCGCACCATGAAGAGCTCCTCGCCGTCGTGGGTGATCGACGCCGTGCCGCCCGAGCCCGAGTAGCGCAGCACCATGTCGCCCGATCCAGCGGCCTCCTCGCCATCGAAGGCCGGGGCAGCGGCCGGGGCCATCACCTCGACCGTCCATGCACCTTCGGCGGTGATCTCGAGGAAGTTGGTTCCCTCGGGCAGCACGACCGAGCCCTCGTACGGGCCGATCGTGACGACCACGTCTTCGATCAGGTTCTCGTTCTCGTCGAGCGCCAGCACCTCGAAGTTGGTCTGCCCGTCGTTGGTGATGTTGGCCACGCCCAGTCCGCCACCGGGGATCGAGATCTGACGGGTGTCGTCGCCGACCCCGTTGATGCTCGTGGGTGGTGGCGGGGCGACGGTCGTCGTCGGTGCCGCGGTGGTGGGAGCGACGGTGGTGGGCGCGACCGTCGTCGGTGCGACCGTGGTGGGGGCGACGGTGGTCGTCGCCGGTTCCGTGGTGGGGGCGACGGTCGTGGTTGCGGCCTCGGTGGTCTCGGGCACCGTCGTCGCCGGGGCGGTCGAGGCGGGAGCGGTCGATTCGGGGACGGTCGAGCTGGGGATGCTCGTCGCCAGCGTGCTGTCGACACCGGACACTTCCTCGTCGCCGTCGTCGTCGCCGGTCCACAGGATGATGCCGACGATCAACGCCGCCAGCAGCACGGCGACAACGGCGATCACCCACCAGTTCTCCTTGTACCAGGGCGCCGGGGGCGGAGGGTCGGTGACCGGCACGACCGTGGCCGCGGCGATCGGCGGCACACCCGCAGCAGGAGTCACGGGCACGACGGGCATCACCACGGTCGGCTCGCCGGCCGGCGGAAGGGGCTCGGCGGGCGGCCCGTCGGGGTCGGACATGGGCGTGATGATGAGGTCGTCGACCGGCTCCGTGGGTGGGAGCGGGGTCTCGCCGTCGGGCCGCGGTGGGTACCACTTGCCGTCCGTGTCCATCCACCATCCGGGACCCTGACTTGAATCGCTCATGCTCGCTCCAGTGTCGGCTCAGTGCGACGTGGGGATCGACCCTACACGGGCCGATAACCGGTGTCGGTGGCACCGGTCAGCAACGACTATTGCTCGGATCACGCTCGTTCAACCACGCGATGCCTGGTGAGGGCGGTCAACCGGCACGTGCGGCCGACCGGTTCTCGCGTGTGGGAGCGACGATCCGGACCACGGTGACGGCGACGACCATCATCGTCAGGACGATGGCGAGCGCCTGGTAGGCACGGTTGACAGTGTCGGTGCCGGCCATGCCGGCGTGGATGGTCGCCACCCACACCAGTCCGTACGAGCTGGTGTGGACCGTGCGCCAGACGCGTGCCGACAACCGCCGCTTGAGATATGACGACGCCTGCACGGCGACCATCAGGTACATCGACACGACGCCGAGCGCGACGGCGAATGGGCGGTACTCGCTCGTGCCCGGAACGAGCACCTCGGCGAAGCCGAACGAGACGTAGCCGTCGAGCACCAGGCCGAGCACGTGGAGCCCGGTCATCACCAGCGCCATCCCTCCCAGCCATCGATGCAGATCGAGCAGCCACGCCGGCCGGTCGTGAGGCCTGAGGGCACGCGTCGCCAGCAGGACGCCCCACACCATGCTGGCGACGAGCAGCACGAGGGCCACGATGCCCGAGCTCCGCGACAGGTACCACCACACTTGTTCGTTCATCGCGCGAAGTGCTCCCAGGTGCGGCTCGTGATCCGGTCGCCGCCGGTCGTGACGATCGCCGCCGCCAGCCCGTGGCGATCGAACACGTCGATCGCCGCCGCGGGCGAGAGAGCGAAGGCGGTCTTCGTGAAGGCCTCCGCCCATGCCGCGGTTCCGGCGATCACCGTGCACGACACGCTGTCGCTGTCGCTGCAGTCGAGCGTGAGCGGATCGATGAGGTGGTGCCGGGCGCGGCCGTCGACCGTCCACGTCCGCAGCCGCGATGTCGACGTCGCCACACCTCCGGCGGCGAGTGCGACCGACGTGATGTCGGTGTTGACTGCAGGGTCGACCTCGATCACCCAGCCCGACATGGCATCGGGTCCGATGCCGGCGACGCACAGGTCGCCACCGATCTCGACCATCGCACCGAGCGCCCCGGCGGCGACCAGCTCACCGGTGACGATGTCGGCTGCGAGGCCCTTGCCGATCCCACCCGGATCGATCGTGGTCCCGATCGGCAACACGACGATCCCGTCATCGCGGTCGACGAGGATCGCATCCGGTCGGCCACGCCGCTCGGCACATGCCGCGAGCGAGGTGCGGCGTCCGGCATCTTGCCTGCTGTGCGCGTAGCCGAGCTCGACGAGGGCGGCCAGCAGCGTCGGATCGAAGCAACCAGACGTCGCATGCCACCCGCGCACCATCTCCTCCACCAGGCGGACGGTGTCGGGCGACACGCGAACGGCCGTCCCGCCGCTGCGGTTGAGCAGCGACACCTCGCTGCTGGGCAGGAAACGGCTCCATCGTCGTTCGAGCTCGTGCAGTCGCTGCGTCGCTGCGGTGAGCAGGCCGGCGGCGTGCGCAGCGTCCTCGGTCGTGACGAGCATCGACGCGGTGCAGCTCATCACCCGCGTGGTCTGTCGAACACAGTGCATCTCGGCGGGCGCCATGCTCAACTGCCCTGTGTCGTCGCCACCGGCGGCGCCGGCGGTGCAGTGACGATCGGCTGGGTGATGGGAGGTGCCGTCGTCGTCGTGGCGAGCTCGACGACGACTGGTGCCGGCACCGGCGCCGGGCCAGTGGTGGTTGTCGGCGTCGTCGAGGTCGGCGTCGTCGATGTCGTCGGCTGCGTGATCGTTGGCTGCGTGATCGCGGGCTGCGTGGTCGGGGGCCGAGGCGCGGCGTCGGCGCTCTGTTCGACAGACGGACGGTCGGCGATCGCGAAGCCGGCCATCATGCCCAGCATCGCCGTCGTCGACGCCCCGACCGTGATGATCTTGGCGGCGCGGGCAGGGGGCACCCGTCGTGCCGATGAGGCGGTCGGCGCCACGTCCGGGGCCGACTCGGCCGGGACGGACGGGCTCGCCGCCGCCCGTCGCGCGGCCAGTCTGGCGAGCCGGTCTGCGGCGCTCTCGCTGCTCGGATCCCTCTCGCCGTCAGTCGTCATCGCCGCCGTGGCCGCTACCGCCGTGATCGTCGCCGCCATCGTCGTCGCCCCACCGTGGTCGTCTCCACCGCCGTGCCCGCTGCGATCGTCGTCGTCTCCATCGTCGCCACCGTGGCCGGGGCCGCTGTGGTCGTCGTCGTCATCGTCGTCGTCGATGGTCGTCACCGTGGTGTTCGACGGGACCGTGCCCGAGGCGATCGTCGACGAGGTCACGGTGTTGGGGACGGCGGTGCCGGGAACGCTCGTGGTGGCCACCGTCACCGGGCTCTGGGCCGGCACCGTCGGCGTCGTGGCGATCGTCGCCGCGATCGTCGGCGGTGCGAGCCGGGAGCGTGGTGGCCACCGTGGAGGACGGGGCGACCGAGACCGAGGACGAAGCGACCGGGGCGATCGTCGTCTCAGGGGGACTGCTCTCGAGGATCTGGGTGTTGACGAGCGCCGCCGCCGAACCGGCGCCGAGCACTCCCACGAGTGAGATGGCAGTCGCAAGCTTCGTCTTCAAGATGCGTGTCCTCCGATCGCGTGCGGCCACTCGGGTGTGGCGCAACACGAAGGACACGACGCACCCGACTGTCAGGTTGGGTGCGATTCCGAAATGCGGCGATCAGAGAGCTTTGAGTGCAGCCATCACCGAGCGCCACCGCTCGGGATCGCTGGCGTACGGGGCATAGAACGACACGCGGCCGATGACGTCGCCGTAGCGCCTGCCGAGCTCGGGAGCGATCCCTTCCGGTTCGGCGACCACTGCGAACGTGTTGAGCGCCTCGTCGTCGATCAGGCTGCCCATCTCGACCCACTTGCCCTGCTTCGAGAGCGCGTTCAACTCGTCCTGGAGGCCTCCCCAGCCGTGGGTCTCGAGCACGCCCCGGTAGGCCGGGGTCGATCCGTAGAAGGCGATCTGCTGTCGCGTGGCATCGGCTGCCTTGGCGATCTCGGCCTCGTCGTTGCCGGTGACGACGAACGACGGACCGGCGATCTCGAAGCCCTCCATCGTCTTGCCTGCCTTGGCGCGTCCGCGGGCGAGCGCCGGGAGCGTCACCTCGCGGAGGTACTTCTCGGTGGTGAACCCGTGACACAGGAACCCGTCGCAGACCTCGCCCGCGACCTCGGTCATCAGCTCTCCCACTCCGGCGAGGAAGATCTTGGGAACACCGAAGTCGCCGAGGTCGGTGGCGCTCGGCGTGAAGAACGGGGTCATCAGGGTGTGCCGGTAGAACTCGCCGCGAAACTCGAGCGGCGTCCCCGTCTGCCACGTGTCCCAGATCGCCCGTACCGCGAGGATCAGCTCGCGCATCCGCGGTGCCGGATGGCTCCACTCCATCGAGAAGCGCTTGGTGATGTGCGGCTTGATCTGACTCCCGAGACCGAGGATGAAGCGACCGCCGGAGTACGACTGGAGGTCCCAGCCGATGTTGGCGAGCAGCATCGGGTTGCGGGCGAAGGCGACGGCGATCGACGTTCCCGAGCTCGATCTCGTCGGTGTGCTCGGCGGCCAGCACCAGCGGGAGGAAGGGGTCGTGATTGGTCTCGGCGGTCCAGATCCCCGAGTACCCGGCGGCTTCGCGATCCCGGGCGGTCTCGGCGGCATCGCTCAGGCCGAACGGCAGGTGGGCGTCGACTTTCATCCGACGACGGTATCCGCCGCAGGATGCCGTGTGCAGACCGAGATCAGTCCTGGCGTCGGAGGAATTCCTCGACCTCGGCGGCGAGCTCGTCGCCGGATCGGATCTCGAGCGACGGTGGCTGGCCCTCCTGGTCGCCCGTCGGACGAGTCGTACAGCTCCTCGAGTTGGGCGATCATCGCCTGGTGCTCGTCGTTGGCGGCGACCAGCGAGTCGAGCCGGCGACCCTGGATCATCACGTCGCTGCGCAATGTGGCGGCGTCGATCACCAGCCCGGTCGACTCCCGCAACCCATCGAGCAGGGCGACACTGGCAGCCGGATACGTCATCGAGGCGATGTAGTGCGGGACCTGGGCCCAGATGCCGATCGAGGGGATGCCGCGGTCGTGCATCTCGTGTTCCAGCGCCGCCGCGACGCCGGCCGGGACGTCGATCGAGCTGCGGAGGTAGGGAACCCGCAACAGCACGTCCTGGGAGGGGCTGGTGACCGAGATCCGAGCCGGACGTGTGTGCGGCGTGGCGAACGGGTAGGCGCCGAGGTGCGCGAAGTGGCGCACGCCGAGTTGGACAGCGAGCTCGGCCACCGCCCGCGTGAAGCGATGCCACGCCATGTCGGGCTCGGGCCCCGTGAGCAGCAACACGTCGCGACCGGTCTGGTCGCGGCCGAGCGTGAGCGTGATCCGTTCCCAGTTGAGCACCGAGTTGAGGCCGTCGCGCAGCTCCATGATCGGGCGCCGGGCGCGGTAGTCGACGTAGACGTCGTCGTCGAACTCGGCGATCGGGGAGGCCGAGGCGTCGTCCTCGATCGCGTCGGCGGCGGCGCGCGCGGCGCCGCCGGCGTCGATCCATCCGGTGAGCACGGCGACCAAGGTGGGATCGGTGAGCTTCGGGATCGGGACGAGCCAGCGCAGGCTCTGGTCGCTGCCCCCGCCCCCGATGCTCTGAGCGTCGCTCACCCCCTGCAGGGTACAAGTAGCCGCCGCGACTGCGGCCGATAGCGTGGACGGCATGGCCATCGACGTCACCGATGCAACGTTCCAGACCGAGGTCGTCGACCGATCGATGTCGAATGTCGTGGTCGTCGACCTGTGGGCGCCGTGGTGCGAGCCGTGCAAGACGCTCGGCCCGATCATCGAAAGCGTCGTCGACGCCACCGACGGCAAAGCGGTGCTGGTCAAGATCAATGTCGACGAGAACCCCGCGATCTCGCAGGCGTTCCGGGTGCAGTCGATCCCGGCCGTCTACGCCCTCAAGGACGGTCAGGTCGTCGACGGTTTCATGGGCGCCCTGCCCGAGCACGAGGTGCGCGAGTTCGTCGAGCGGCTGCTCCCCACCGAAGCCGACAACATGCTCGCCTCGATGATCGCGATGGGCGACGAGGGCAGCCTGCGGGCGGCACTCCAGATCGACCCGGCCAACGAGGACGCGATCGTCGCTCTCGCCGAGCTGCTGATCGCCCGCGGCGAGAACGAAGAAGCGTTGGCGCTCGTGTCGCGCATCCCCGAGACCGAGCGCACGCGCGTCGTGGCCGCCAAGGCTCGGCTCGGCGAAGGCGGAGGGCTGCCCGACGACGATCACGACGCCACCCTCACCGAGTTGCTCGACCGGGTGAAGACCGACGACGACGCGCGGCAGCAGTACGTCGACATCCTCGAGCTGATGGGTCCCGGCGACCCGCGCACGGCGAGCTACCGCAAGATGCTCACGCAACGTTTGTACTGAATTACGCTGCGCAGATGGCCGTAGCTCAGCAGACGATGACCGACGAGCAGCGCAAGAGCGTGGCGCTCGAGTACCTCAAGGCGTTCGACAACGGCGGCGTGACATCAACGGGCGACTCGATCCTGAGCCTGTTCGCCAGCGACGCCCAGGTCTACTTCCCGAAATGGGGGCTGGCGACAGGTCACGAGCAGATCGGCCAGATGTTCGGCGACGTGGGCGGAACGATCAAGGGGATCGTCCACCACTACTCGCACTTCAACTGGATCATGACCGGCAGCGACACGTTCGCCTGCGAGGGCACGAGCCACGGCGAGCACCGTGACGGGCCGTGGCGGGCCGGGATCGAGGAATGGAAGGCTGGACGTTGGTGCGACGTGTTCGAGGTGCGCGACTTCCTCATCCAACGTTGCTTCATCTACCTCGACCCCGACTACGCGGCCGGCGACACCGAGCGCTATCCCTGGCTCGCCGAGAAGCTGACCGGTCGTCAGATGACGAACGGGATGTAACCCATCAGGTCGACGATCACGTGGGTCCGCCCGGCGCCGCCGGCGAAGACCTGAATCCCGTTCTCGCCGCCGACCGTCGTCAGCGCCATGTTGCCGATCGTCTGACCGCTGGCGAGCCAGTTGATGTTCGACGTCTGCGCTTCCGGTTGCTCGCCTGACAGATCTGACCCGGTGAGTCGCAGGAATCCGCGACCTTCGGTCTGGGTGACGGTGACGTTGACGAAGGCCGCCATCAGGATGCCGCTCTCGCCGGCGCTGGCAGTGACGATCACGGAGCTGCCGGTCTCGAGCTTGGCGCCGCCCAACGGGGTCAGGTCGGTGCGCGAGTCGTAGAGCCGGACCGGCATGTTGAGCACGGTCAACGGGCCGGACGGGTCGGTCGCCGCCGCCGCCGACTTGGTCAGCACGAGCGGCGACAAGGCCACCGCGCCTCCGGCTCCGATCATCCTCCGGCGTGACAACAGTCGTGACATGTGATGCCTCCTTCGAGTACGAGCAGACAACCACTCTGCCAGACCGTCCGTGACGATCAGGCCCACGTCATTACCCGAGAGGTAATCGCTTCTCGGAGGCGGCCGGCTCACAGTGGAAGCAGCAACAGCCAACACGACAGGAGTACGAGCATGAGTGAGACGACGACCCTCGAGGCGACGATCGACACGTATCTGGAGGCCTATCTCGAGCCCGACGCCGAACGCCGGGCGCGCCTGATCGAGCAGGTGTGGGCCACCGACGGCCATCTGTTCGACCCACCGCTCGACGCCAAGGGCCACGACGCGATCGACGAGATGTTCGTCGCCGTGCAGGAGATGTTCGCCCAACACAGCTTCCGCCGCACCAGCGGCGTCGACACGCATCACGGCATCGCCCGCTACGGGTGGGAGTTGGTCGCCCCGGACGGGGCGGTGGCGCTGGCCGGGATGGACGTCGTCGTGATCGATCAGGAGGGCAAGCTCTCCCGCGTCGCCGGATTCTTCGGAGACCTCCCTGCTCTCGACGCATGAAGCAGCGGTCGCCCGGCGTGCTGACGGCGCGCCGCGTTACCGTGCCCGGGTGACCTCGACCGGTGCCGGCCCCCTCCTCCGAGAGTGGAGGGGACGCCGGCGCCGTAGTCAGCTGGACCTGGCGCTCGAAGCGGGCGTGTCGGCCAAGCACCTCAGCTTCGTCGAGACGGGCAGGTCGAAGCCGAGCCCGGAGTTGCTGCTCACGCTCGCCCGTCATCTCGACGTGCCGCTCCGCGACCGCAACATGTTGTTGCTGGCGGCCGGTTACGCGCCGCGCTACCACGAGACGGCGATCGACGATCCTGCCTCACAACACGTGCGCGCCTCGCTCGAGCGCCTGCTCCGTACCCACGACCCGTATCCCGGGCGTCGTGCTCGACCGATCGTGGGATGTCGTGCTCGCCAACGAGGCGGCGATGAGCCTCGTCGCCGGCCTCCCGGAGATGCTCACCCGGCCGACGACGAACATCTTCCGCGCCGGCCTCCATCCGGAAGGCCTGGCGGGGATCACGCTCAACTTCGACGAGTGGGGCAGGTACCTGCTGTGGCAGCTTCGCCGGCTCGTGAGCAGCAGCGGCGATCAGCGGTTGGCGGCGCTCGAGCGAGGAGATCACCGCCTATCCCAACGTCGCCGAGTTGCTCGCCGAGGATCCCGTCGCCGAGGACGACGAACCGCAGCTGCTCGTCCCGTGCCGGCTCACGGTCGGTGGCGCCGAGTTGTCACTGTTCACGACCTTGACGACGTTCGGCACGCCCCGCGACATCACCCTCGACGAGCTCGCGGTCGAGCTCTTCTTCCCGGCCGACGACGCCACCGAGGCGATCCTCCGCGGTCGCTGATCCGGCGGCTGGCATACCGTGTCGGGATGAGTGCATCGTCCTGTGCGATCGTCGGAGCGGGACGTCTCGGCACGGCGCTGGCTGCGGCGCTGCCAGGGGCGGCGGGGCCGTTCGGACGCGGGTTCGACGGCGGTGGGCACGAGCGTCGTCGTGCTCGCCGTCCCCGACCGGGAGATCGCCCGGGCGGCGGCGGCGATCACGCCCGGCCCGCTCGTCGGCCACTGCTCCGGGGCGACCGGTCTCGCCGTCCTGGCGCCGCACGAATGCTTCGGGCTCCATCCGTTGATGACATTCGGGCGTGCGCCGGCTGTCGGCGTGGCGTCCCCGTTCGCAGGGTGCGGCGGCGGCCGTCGCCGGTAGTTCCAGCCGTGCGTTGGCGGCCGCGACGGCGCTCGCCCGCCAACTCGGGATGGAGCCGTTCGAGCTCGCCGACGCCGATCGCGCCGCCTACCACGCGGCGGCGTCGATCGCCTCCAACTTCCTGGTGACGATCGAGGACGCGGCCGAGGTCGTGCTCGCGTGCGACCGGCCACGATCGACGGATCCTGCTGCCGCTGATCAGGGCCACGGTCGAGAACTGGGGAGACGCCGGGCGGGCGTGCGCTCACGGGACCGGTGGCGCGCGGCGACGAGGAGACCGTCGCCCGCCAGCGCGCGGCGATCGCCGAACGCGCACCGGAACTGCTGGAGCTGTTCGACGTCCTCGTCGATCGGACGCGAGCGATCGCCGGTTAGAAGAGCTGCTCGACGGCGGCCACGAGCTGGCGCAGGTTGCGGACCTCGAAGGTGGCGTCGCAGTGGGGGGCGTACTTGGTCAGCTCCGAGTCGTACGTGTTCCACTCGGAGCGCGGCTCGGGGTTGAGCCAGTACACGCGCCGGCAGCGTTCGGCGATCCGCTGCAGCCACTCCTCGCCGGTGCCGCGGTGGTTGGTGCGGGCGTCGCCGGTGACGATCAGCGTCGACGTGCGGTGCAGGTCGCGGTCGCACGTGTCGCGCCAGAACCGTTCCAGCACCGCGCGCGTAGTCGCTGTGGCCGTCGTTGGCGATCACGTTGGTGTTGCGCAGCAACTGCCACGGCTCGATGCCGTGTTGGGTGCTCGCCAGCAGCTCGGTGACCTCGTCGACGGCGTCGACGAACACGAACGAGCGGGTTCGAGCCAGCTCGGCCGACAGCGCCGACATCAAGCGTCAGCGTGAACAGCGAGAAGTCGGCGACCGATCCGCTGATGTCGCACAGCACGAACAACTCCGGCTTGTGGGCGCGTGGCCGATCGTGGATGACGTCGATCGGCACGCCGCCGCTGCCGAGCGAGCGGCGCATCGTGCGCCGCATGTTGACCCTGCCGAGGCGGTGCTGACGGCGCCGGGCCAACCTCGCTGCGAGCTTGCGGGCGATCGGTCTGATCGCGTCGCGCATCTGGTCGAGCTCGGCCCGCGACGCCTCGAGGAAGTCGACGTCGTGCAGATCGGCTTCGATGCCGGGGAGCTCGGAGAGGTCGAGCTGGGCCCGCACGTCGGCGCCGATCAGCCGTTTCAACTCGTCGACCCGGGCCCTGATCAGCGCCGGCGAGAGGTCGGGGTCGGCGATCCGGACGCGGCTCATGAGCCGGGCGATGTCGGCACCGAGGAACACGCGTTGCACGTGGTGTCGCTCCGATCGGGCACCGTCCGCCAGCCCGGCGTGCTCGTCGACGAGGGCGGCGGCCATCGCCGCCAGATCGGCACCGCCGGCGAGCGCCTCGACCAGATCCTCGGGCTGTGGATGGCCGCCTTCGAGGTCGCTGTCGCCGCGCACCAGCCTGGCCGGGAAGTAGCGGTCGAAGGCCCACTCGAAGGTCGGGTAGTGGCGGGCCTGCTTGACCATCGTCGAGCGCAGCGCAGCGTGCAGCTCGGGCCGGCGGGAGAGATCGATCTCGGTGGTCGAGCGGGTGGCGTCGATGATCTCGGACAGCGAGACGTTGACACCCGCCGCCTGCAGGGCGCGGGCGAGCTGCACCGTGCGGTCGGCGAGCGTGCCGCCGCCTCGACCTGCCGTCATGTCCCTGATCGCGGGACGGTACCGGAGCGCCGGGCACCCGACAAGACGTCACCCCGTTGTCGCGTGGCAGCATGGGGCACCACACGGCGAGAGAGGGGAATCGGATGTCCGAGTACACGACCGTGTTCGGGTCGTTGGACGACTTCGAGAAGGGTCGCGTGATCATCATCGACGACGATCCCAAGGCGTACGTCTTCTCGAACGTGTTCGAGGTGGCCAAGACGTCGAAGCCGTACGAGAAGGTCGCCGTCGGCAAGAACCTCGAATACGTGCTCGAGGCGATCCGCTGCGAGGGCACCAGCGAGTGGCGGGCCACGCCGCACGACGAGTTCGCGCTCGTCATGGACGGCACCGTGGTGGTCGAGCTGTTCGATCCCGATCAGCAGCTGGTCGACCCGTCGGCGCAGGGATCGATCGGCGCTCGACGGCGAGCCGACCGGCAAGCGGATGGGTCAGGTCACGGCGACCCAGGGCCACATGACGATGCTGCCCGCCGGCAAGTGCTACCGCTTCCACTGTGACGGGGTCGGCGTGATCCTGCTGCAAACCATCGAAGGCCCGGACACGATCTATCGTTGGGCCGAGATCTGCCAGACCGACTGAGGATTGGAGACATCATGACCGTCACCGAAACCGGGAAAGCTCCCAACGACGCCGGCTATGAGACGTTCTCGATCGGCGGCTTCACGTTCAGCCGCGACGAGTACTTCGCCACGATCGACTGGCCAACCGGCACGCACCAGATCGCGATCGACGTGTTCCTGCGGGCGTTGCAACGCGACGTCGCCTGGGGCTTCTTCTACGGGATCGTCAACTTCGACTCCGTGTTCGGCACGATGAACCACTACGGCAACGTCGACATGTTCGCCGGCCGGTTCAACGACGCCTATCGACGGGCCGAGGTCGACTACAACGAGAACTTCACCCACGACGATCTGATGGCGTGCTTCCAGTCGATCCTCAAGGACTGGACCAACGAGGGCTACGACCCGTTCGCGGCGCCGATGGAGACCGGCCAGCCGTTCGGGCCCAACAAGGGTTCCAACGATGCCGCCGTCACCCGCCGGCGTGTGGTCGCCAACCGGATGGTGAGCGTGCCGGGCGACGAGCAGATCCGCACCGACGAGTCGGGATTCACGGTCAACCGCGCCTTCGCCGACGTGCCTCAGAACGAGCCTGTGATCGAGCCCGAGCCGGGGTACGAGGACGAGGTGTGTGCCTACAACCTGTACGCCTACATCTCGCGCTCCGACGTCACCTGGAATCCGTCGGTGGTTTCGGCGTGCAAGGAGTCGCTGTACTGCCCGACCTCCGAGGAGTTCATCCTCCCGGTGATCCACGGCAACGACCGTTGCGAGTGGTTCGTGCAGTTGAGCGACGAGATCCAGTGGGACATCGAGGACCGTGACACCGGCGCCAAGCGCGCTCGCGTGATCGCCAAGGCGGGTGACGTGGCGGCGATGCCGGCCGACATCCGTCATCAGGGTTACTCGCCGAAGCGGTCGATGCTGCTCGTGTGGGAGAACGCCTCCAACCGGATCCCGGAGATGATCGCCAAGGGCGAGGTCAGCCCGCGAGCGGTCGACTTCTGATCCGGCGTTGCCGCCCGGTCAGTTGAGCGAGTCGTCGAGGAGCCGACGGATCGCGGCCCAGGGCGCACCGTCGGGATCGATCAGGTCGAAGTGGTCGGCCCCGTCGATCACGACGACTTCGATGGCGTCAGGCTGGGCATCGTCGACCGAGAACTCGGGCGGCACGATGTCGTCGCTGCTGCCGACGACGGCCACCATGCGCGGGCCGGCGTTCAGGGCGGGGGTCGCCGAGCG
>CAWKMO010000025.1:0-28647 GCA_963850755.1 Ilumatobacteraceae bacterium
CCCGTAGGGGTGGACGTTGCGACTCGCAGATCGATCGGCCGCGTGAGCATCACACGCGTCCCATGCGGTCGAGGGCGGCGGCGAGGAAAGTCGTCCCGCCGGGCGAGCAGGGTCGGCGGGTCCAGGTCGGTGCGTCCTTGCCCGATGATCGTCTGCGATGAACAACTCCATCGTTGGCGGTGTGGTCAAGCGCCGCCGGCGATGTCCCAGTAGGCGACGTCGGCGGCCGGGTCGGCCGATCGCCGATTCGTAGCCGGCGAGCACATGCGTCGGCGCCGGACGGTCCGACCACCAGCGCCGCGTCGCAACGTTGCATCCCGAGATCGATCCCCGGATGGCCGATGCCCGCACACTCCCAGTCGACGATGCCGGTCAGCTGATCGTCGACCCACATGGTGTTGCCGTGCCAGAAGTCCCCGTGGACGAACACCGGCTCGTGGTCAGGCATCGGGATCCGCCGCAGAACGTTCTCGGCTTCGACGAGCAGCGCCCTCGCCGGTTCGGACCGGCGGGCGGCGTCGAAGTCGACGGGTTCGACCGGGCGTCGCCGAACTGGCAGGTGGGGCGACGTCGGGACCGGCGCGGCGTGCACGATGGCGACCGCTTCGCCGAGCGCTCGCAGCCGAGCCGTCGACGGTTCCACGGACGATCGACTCGTGCCGGGGACGCGTGACATCACGAGGGCGAACACATCGGGCGCATCCGGTCCGCCGATCGCCGACACCGAGCAACCGAGGACCGGGGACCCCGGAGCCGGCGATCGCCTCGAGGCGCTGCCATCTCGGTCGCCAAGCAGAGCAACGCTCGACTCGTCGCCGACGCGAACGACGACCTCGTCGATGTCCGAGTTCGACAGCCTCAACAGCCATGGCGGTTCGCCGCGACGCGAGCCCGGTGACCGACACCACCGACGCCCCGGGATCGACGCAGCGTCGTCACCCAACTCAGCAACCCAGGATCGGGTTCGGACATCGACCGAGGCTAACGGGACGCCACGAATCGATCGGCAGACCTGGCGCGCCGGCGTGACCAACGGTTGCAATGCCCCCAACGTGAGCTCAAACCGACTACTCCCAGTCGAGCTGGTGCTCCGGCACTCCGACACGTCGGCCGTGCTGGGGTTCCGCGTCGCGGCCGCCTGGGTCGCCGCGTCGGTACCGAAAGACTCGATTGGCAAAGACCACGATCTTGTCGTCGCCGACGTCGATGTCCGCGTACCAGCCACCCTCGCCGAGGAGGGCGGCAGCGAGCGCCCCGCGACGGTTTCGGCGAGGTCGTCGGAACAGGCGAAGTCGACGAAGGTCCATACAGGCGGCTGTCCGGCGCCCGCGCCGTCCTCAGACCGCACAGCACCTCCCGGGCGCGTGCCAGCAGACACATCGTGCCGGCTGACGGATGACCACTCGACGCCCGCGAGCTTGACCACCGCCCCCACCCGCAGGCTCTCGGCGATGACTCGGCCACGCACGCCCGACAGCCTCCATCGGGGGTGCCGATCGTCCTCCCGATCAGGCGCTAGTGACGTCGCCACGGTCGGGTTTCGATGACCGCGAACCGGGCAGGGCGCGACGGGACCAGTGATCTCGTTTCGTTGAGTGGTGTGAGCCGGGCGCACGGAGCGGCCGGTACTGAAAGCGAGGAACGATGAACAAGAAGCTCATGTGTCTGCCTGCGGCGGTTCTGCTCGTTGGTGCGACGGAGATGGCGTTCAGCACTGTGGCGTCCGCCCACAATCGCGCCCACATCATCCTGCCATCGGGCGCGTGCATCGTCGTCGGGTCGGAGAGAGCGTCACACTTCCCGATGGAACGCTCCTGGATCTTCGTCCGGATACATTCCCAGCCGACGAATTCGGGACCGCCTTCGCTGCCGAGGAGGGCTACAGCCGTATCGAGAAGGGTCCCTGCCCGTAGGTCACTCGGGCTGCTCGTCCACGATGGGCTCGCGCCGAACCGCACCCGAGCACCATCACAATCGGGCATTGTTTCGAGCGCGGACCCGCAGATCGGAGCGAGTCGGCCTCACAACGTAGCCTCGTGCCGTGACCGCGACCGGTGAGGTCGACGGCGTTCTGATCTGCGGCGTCTACGGCACCGGGAAGTCGTCGATCGCCGCCGAGATCGCCGAGACGCTCGAACGCCGGGGAGTGTCCTACGGTGCGTTGGACCTGGATTGGCTGACCTGGTTCGAAGTGCCCGGAATGGATCGCACGGCAGCGCGAAACGTGTACCTGGCGAACGTCGCGAGTGTCGTTCGCAACTACCGCGACTCCGGTGTACGCCACATCGTGCTGGCGGGGGCGATACACGACAAGGACGAGGTTCGGATGTTGGAGACAGCGGCGGCGATCCCGCTTCGCGTCGTGCGGCTCGAGGTGCCGCTCGACGAGATCGCCCGGCGGCTGCGGCCTGACCCGACGAGCGGCCGACGCAACGACGTCGAGGTGGCGGCGCAATGGCTCGCAGACGCGATCGGTGTTGGCGTCGAGGATCTGTCAGTGGCCAATACGGGGGCGATCCACAACGTCGCGTTGCAGATCATCGATTGGCTGGGTTGGACCTGTTGACCTGCCTCGGTACTCGGTCGCAGATTCCCCGATCTGGTGCGCCCAGCGAGCGCAGATCGGCAGTTTGGACGACGCCCGTGCCGGGACAGATGTCGCGGCGTCGGCTTGCGCCGCCCACCGGAACCGTCGTTCCGTCGCGAGGCAGCGGCCAACGTGCCAGGACAAATCACGTCAAGCCGTAGCTCGCGTGGGCCGGTATCGCAGGGCGACCGCCCCCGACCGGAACTCATGGCGATCCACGAGCTCGAGCTGGATGCGCTCGCGCAGACCGGCGAGCAACGTCGGCCCGTGTCCGGCAAGGACCGGCTGCACAAGGAACTCGTACTCGTCGATCAGTCCCAGATCTGCCAACGCCAGGGGGAGCGTCACGCCACCCACGAACAGGCCCTCGCCTGGCTCCTGCTTGAGCCGCTGAACCGCTTGCCCCAAGTCGCCTCGCACCAGCTCGGCATTCCAATCGACCCCGCTCAGCGTGCTCGACACGACGTACTTCTTCGCCCGGTCGATGGTCTCGGCGAACGGGATCTCCCACTCACCCATCCAGTCAGGCCACGTGCCCGTGGCCGGCTGCCGCCACGCCGACTCCATCATCTCGTAGGTCACCCGGCCGAATAGCAGGGCATCGGCTCGTTCCATCTCAGCGGTCCAGTAGCGCATCGACTCCTCGTCCGGGGGGAGCCCTGCCTCGTGATGGCAGCAGCCGTCGAGCGTGACGTTGATCGAGTATCGAAGTGGTCTCATCTCGTTGCTCTCCCTTGATGCGCGCCGCGCGTTCACCGGACCGTACTCAGACGACTGCCGGCGCCATTTCTCATCGGCGCCCCGATCGCACCTACTCAACACCGTCGTGGTGCGAACCAGACCGCAGACCGAGCGCGCGACCGATTCGGCGATCTGTCGCCACCGATCGGCAGATCGGTACCGCTACGGATCCGAGCGGTCTGGTCGTTGTTGAGGTCAGCGGAGTTGGAGTTCCCAGCGCCAGACGTCGTCGTCGACGCCGTCGTCGGGGTCGGCGATGGTGGCGGTGCGGGTGAACCCGCAGTGAACGAGCACAGCGGTGGAGGCGTTCGGGGTGGCGAGCGTGTGGGCGACGACACGGGTGGCTCCGCGGTCACGGGCCCAGTCGATCAGCGTTCGTGTCGCCGTGGTGGCCAGGCCTCGGCCTTGGCGGGCGGGGGCGATGGCGTAGCCGATCTCGACCTCTCCCCCGATGGGCGGCCCCTTGAACCCCCCGAAGCCGACGAGGGCGCCGTCGTCGTCGAAGAAGAGATGGGATCCCCACGGGTCGGCGTTGTGGCGGCGGGCGGCGTCGAGGGCGTGTGGGAGAGCTTCGGGGAATCCAGCCCATCCCTCGATCACGGCGATGCCGAATCGTTCGGTGAACGCAGCGTCGCCGTCGATCAGTGCCTCGATCCACTCGAGCCGCAGCGACTCCACCCGCATCACCCACCACCTCGCGGAAATTGGGGCCGGTCGGTGCGGGAGGAAGTCACCCGCCCAGATTGCCCACTCGGCGCTCGCCCCGCAACGACCATTGCCGTTGGCAGAACGACGCGTGCAGTACGGCAGTTCTGGCGCGCCGAGATGGATTGAGGCGCAGGTCACGCTGACTGCGGGTGGAACTCGATCGAGTCGATGATCGGTGCGGTCTCGGCGATGACTTCGTCGAAGCGCTCCTCGGGCGCCACGACCGTGATCGCCAGCGTCTCGAACCGACATGCCCTCTGGGAGGTCGACGAGGTAGAGACGCAGGCGCCACCCTGGTTCCCACCCGATCGTGTGGATCCAGCGGCTGATCTCGATCATTCCTATCCCGCAAGCCTCGCCGCCGGGGGCAAGGGTGACGTCGATCGACACGGCCTCGACGGCCACCGATGCGCGCGGCCACCGGCGCTGTCGTCTCGAAGTTGGGATCGGCGATGACCTGCTGCGCAATCGCCGCTGCATCGGCCGGCGCCGAGAGCAGCGGGGACCCGCCTTTCGCTGCGCACCACGCGTCGTAGGCGACCGGGTCGACGAGTTCGATGCGCTCCCCGCTGCCGAAGGACTCCTCGGGACGCCACAGGCCCCCGAACCACACGTCCAGGGCTTGCTCGCTGCGCCGGCGCAACTTCCCGGGCAACCACGCCTCCCATGTGCTCGGCGCCGAAACGGTGACCTCACCGTCGGAGGAGGTGTAGGACAGGACGACCGGCTGGCCGTTCTCGGTCGTCGCATTGGCATCCAGCCACAACCCGCCACTCGTCGATCCCAACTGATCTCCTGCTCGACCACGGTTGCGTCGCCGTCCGCGAACAGCCGGGCCGAGAAGGTCATGCGGCCGTACGGCCACAGCGGCCCGTCCACGCGCTCGATCTCGTATCGCTCGTACGGGGCACCCGAGGTGGTGGCGTACAGGAGCGGAACGTCGATGTCGGGGTCGACCTGCACGTGCCCCTCGGCGCCTGTGCCGGCGATGCGTGCGGCGAGGAACTCCTCCAGGCGTTCCGTGGCCTGTGCCTCGACAACCACCGGGTCGGCTTGGGCGAACGGCGCCGTCAGCCCCCACCGGTTCACCACCCAGATCCCGTCACGGCCTTGGCGGTCGAGCTGGGCGAGGTCGAGGCTCACCGACTCGTAGCGGAGGTCGTCGAGCGTCGGCGCGCACGAATCGCCGGGCTGTTCCGAGTCAGGCCGGGGTGGGTAGAGCGGGTTCGTGCGCCCCGGCGCACACCGCAGGTAACGCTGGTCGGTCAGAGCGCCATCGACCCAACCGTCGGTACCGCGATCGTCCCGCCTTCCCATCCGTTGAACAGGTACGCCTCCCAGCCCAACACCTCACGGATGAACCGGTCGACGAGCTCGAGTTCGTCGACGTGCGCCAACGGGTCGTCCTCCGTCAGTTGCGCGCCGACCTGCCACGTGTAGTCGGGGTCGCCGGCGTCGGCGAGCTCCTGGGCGGCACGCACCTCGTCGAGCGTCGACTGCGGCCACATCCCACCCGACGTCGGCGGTGATGTCGCCGGCCGACCAGGTCGACGTTCGAGCCCTCGCGCTGCCACACGACCCCGAAGCTGTCGACGAGCTCACCGGTCGCGGTGTCGAGGTCGAGCGTGAAGTTGGCGAGCTCCGCCTGGGGCGGGGGCCCGATCGGGGAATGGTCCCGTCGTCGCAGGTCAGCTCGGGCTGGGCAACACCAGCGACGTATCGGTCGCGAGCCGTCCGGCCCCGGTCAGGGTGGACGCGCCCCGCGCACGCGGCATGGCGGCCTCGTCGCGGATCACGACGTCGTATTCGTCGGTGCCGGAGCGAGCGATCTCCATGGTCTGGGACGAACCGTCGGTGTCGGTCGACAGCCACACACCCACGAACGGGTCGACCGGAATGGTGGTCGGCGGGGTGGGACCGTCGACGGCGGTACGTCGGCAGGGTCGGGTTCGTCACCGGTCCGCACGATCGACCCGAGGGCGACGACCAACACGGCGGCCGCCGCGGCCCGAGCGCGATCTTCAGCGCGCGGCGACGGGCCGGCGGTCGGGCGGCGACCGTGGGACGAGCTCGATCGACGTGTCGCGTTCGCCGTTCTCGCCGTGGCCGGGCATCGCGTCGCCCCACGACACGGCGGCGACGCGCGGGACCTGGTCCCACGCTGGCCGCTCCAGACGGTCGACGTCGACCGCAACGGTTCCGCGGCTGAGGATCTCGTCGACCGAGATCGCCGGCGCCTCCCGGTCGAGCGCCTCGGCGAACCGAGGGAGTTGCTGTTCGAGGTCAGTGGGCATTCTCAACCTCCAACTCCGACCGCAGGCGAGCGAGCGCCCGCTCGGAATCTCGGTGCACCGTCGACGCCGTCACCCCGAGCACCTCGGCCGCCTCACGCAGCGTGTACCCGAACCCGACCACCAACACGACCGCACACCGCTGAGCCTCCGACAAACATGCCATCGCCGGCGCCAGGCCCGGCTCGAACGAGTCGTCCGGCGACGCAACGGCCGGCGCCGGCTCGGCCACGGGGACATCGCGGGCCTCGCTGCGAACCGCCAACGTCCGCCCCACCCGGTACAGGTAGCCGACCGGGCTCTCGATCTCTCGCACCCGCTCCCAGTTCTGCCACGCCCACGCCAGCGCGTCGGCCGCGGCCTGACGCCCGACCACCGCCCCGAACCCGGCCACAAGGGCACGGCGCACACGCGGCTCGACCTCCGCCACGAACCGCTCGAAGTCTGACCGCCCCCGACCCATCACCGTACAAAGCATCCCAACTGCCGATTTGCGCGACACGAATCGAGAATTTCTTCGACCGCCCACGCGTCAATGCCTAGGTCAACTGCCGACCCGCCGGCCCTCACCGCGCTCACCACGACGGGTTCCGCACGAGCGCCGGATGCCCGATCCGGAGCCGGCCATAGGTGTTGAACGGGTCGTAGACCATCCGTCTCGTCACCTATTGCAATGCCCCGCGCCGAGGCGGTCGGCGGGCCGAAACGCTCCGTCGGCCGACCGTCCTCTGGTGGAGCTCGGGATGACTGTAACACCCCTTTGTCATGCTTGGGTGATCCGACTTCCCCTCCGTTGACCACTTCCGATCGGAGGAATCTTGATCACACGAACTCCCGCCACCGATGCCGTCTACTCGACGTTGTGCGCGGCCGACCCGGACGTGATGGACCGGGACGAGCTCGCCGGACTGACACGGCTAATCGCTGCCCACAAGTCGTGGTGCGACTCGTTGCAGGTTCGGGTCAACCGACGCCAACGTCAGCTGGCCTCCCAAGGACGAGCCGAGTCACCGAAGGACCTGCTGGCTCGCGAAGGCGGGCAGTCGGGCAAGGAAGCACGAGCCGGCGAGGAGCGCGAGCAGGTGTGCACGGTGCTGCCTCAGTTCGAGGAGGCGCTCGCGTCGGGGCGGTCACTGCTGGCCATATCGATGCCGTCGCCGGAGCGATCCGCAATCTCGATCAGGTCGTCGCCGCCGAGTTCGTCACCATGCCGACGAACTCCTGTCCGATGCTGAGCGGATGGGGGTCGATGCCTTCGACCGCAGCTGCCGCGACCTGGCGCGACAGTTGAACGCAATCCATGCATCGGGCAGCGACGCCGACGAGCTCGAGAAGCAGCGCCAGATGTCAAGGTTCGACGGTGGACCGATACGCGACACAGGAATGCGGCACACCCACATCGAGCTCGACCCGGTCCGCGACGCTCAGCTGTGGGCGGCGATCGACCAGCATCGCCGCCAGGCCCGCGCCAAGGCGGGCGCCGGGCAGACCTGGGATCAGCTTCAGGTCGAGTCGTTGATCGCCGCCGTGGCTGCGGCGGCGAGGCGGTCGTGCAGCTGAACGTGCTGGTCGATCTCTCCACTCTTCAGACGGGCTCCACGACGATCGGTGTGCGAACTCTCCGATGGCACACCGTTGCCGTTGTCGACCATTCGGCAGATGGCGTGCGAGGCCGAGATCATTCCGATCGTGCTCGACGGCGACGGACGAGCGCTCGACGTCGGCCGCTCGTCACGGCTCGCCACCGAAGGCCAACGGTCGGCCTTGCGGGCGATGCACGCAACCTGCATCGGACCCAACTGCGATGTGCCGTTCGACGAATGCCGAATCCACCACATCGTGCCGTGGGAAGGGGGCGGGCGCGACCGATCTGGCGAACCTCGCACCGCTGTGCGAGTCACGCAGGCACCACCAACAGGTCCACGAAGGCGGCTGGACACTGACGATGACGCCCGACCGGGTCGCAACATGGATCCGACCGGACGGTCACCTATCGCAGGATCCACGATCGACCGCGCACCCGAAGGCATCGCCCCCCCGCTGCTGGCGATCAAGGATCAACGACGCCGCCTGATCAGCGAGAATCGGGGACACGTCCGGGCCGGTCAGTGCAGTGTTCGAGCTCGTCGATCAGCTCGCTCACCGGGCGGTACGTCAGGCCGGCGATCGCCCGGTGGGCGTAGCGGATCGACGCCCTCGCGGTCGATGATGAACACGCTGCGCCGCGGGAAGCCGAGCGGGCCGAGCGTGCCGTACGCGCCGGCGACCGTCCTTGTCGGTGTCGGCCAGCAGCGGGAACTCGAAACCGTGCTTGCCGGAGAACGCCTCGTGGCTGTCGACCGACTGGGCCGAGATCCCGAGGACCTGGGCGTCGAGCTCGCGTGAACTGGTCGAGACCGTCGTTGTACGCGTTGAGCTGCTTGGTGCACACCGGCGTGTCGTCGCCGGGGTAGAACACGAGCACGACCGGCTTGCCGGCGAAGTCGGCCAGCGAGTACTCGCTGCCGCCGGTGCCCGGCAGCGTGAAGTCGGGGGCCGGATCGCCGACGCCGAGCTCATGCCATCATCCGGCCGCTGCTTCCATCACCTCGTCGGCGATGTCGAAGTTGGAGTAGACGTCCTGGACGTCGTCGTTGTCCTCGATCGCCTCCATGATCCGCAGCACCTTCTTGGCGTCCTCGACGCTGGTGACCGGCACCAGGTTCTCGCTGACCATCGGGGTGTCGGCCGACTCGACCGTGAAGCCCGCCGCCTCGAGCGCGTCCTTGACGTCGTAGGCGACCGACGGCTGCTGACATCACCCGCCACACGCCGCCGTCGTCGACGACGTCGTCGGCGCCGGCCTCGAGCGCCGCCATCATCAGCGCGTCCTCGTCGACGCTCGCCGTCGACCATCACGACGCCGCGCCGCGCTGAACTGCCAACCGACGGCGCCCGGCTCGGCCATCGATCCGCCCATCTTGGTGAAGATGCTGCGGACCTCGGCGCCGGTGCGGTTGCGGTTGTCGGTGAGCACGTCGATCAGCAGCGCCACACCGCCGGGGGCGTAGCCCTCGTAGGTGATCGACTCGTAGGTCTCGCCGCCGGCTTCGCCGGTGCCGCGCTTGATCGCCCGATCGATGGCGTCGTTGGTCATCCGCGCCGCTCGCGCCTTGGCGACCGCGGTGCGCAGCGTCGGGTTGGAGTCGACGTCGCCGCCGCCGGCCTTGGCGGCGACCTCGATCTGGCGGGCGACCTTGGCGAACAGCTTGCCGCGCGCCTTGTCGGCGGCGCCCTTCTTGTGCTTGATGGTTGCCCATTTGGAATGGCCGGACATCAGTTGCTCTCCGTGTGATGGATGCTGTCGATGAACTGTTCGTGGAGACGAGGGTCGCCCGCCAGCTCCGGATGGAACGACGCAACGCTAACGCGTCCGTGCCGCGAGCAGGACCGGGACGCCGTCGTGCTCGGCGAGCACCTCGACGCCGGCGCCGACGCGCTCGACCTTGGGCGCGCGGATGAACACGCCGTGGAACGGCGGGCTCGCCGATCAGCGGCGACGTCGAGGTCGGCCTCGAAGCTGTCGACCTGGCGGCCGTAGCCGTTGCGTCGCACACCGATGTCGATCGCACCGAACGCAGCGTTGGTCGGGTCGTCCGTCGAGCACCTCCGTCGGCCAGCAGGATCATCCCGGCGCACGTGCCGAACACCGGCATGCCCGTCGTCGATCCGCTCCGCGAGCGGGTCGAACAGGCCGCTGCTCACGCAGCAGCTTCGACATCGTCGTCGACTCGCCGCCCGGCATGACCAGGGCGTCGACGCCGGCGAGATCGTCGGCGTGCGCACCTGGCGCGTCGACGACGCCGCACTCGAGCGAGTCGCTGCTCGTGCGCGGCGAACGCGCCCTGCAGGGCCAGCACTCCGACCGCAGTCGCATCGCGCGCCACCTGGGGGCTCCGGACTCGGCTGGCCCGTCACCAGCCGCGGTCGGCGTAGCGCTGGTTGATCTCGTCCATGCCGATGCCGGTCATCGGGGCGCCGAGCCCACGGCTGACCTTGGCGAGGATCGAGGCGTCGTTGAAGTGCGTGGTGGCTTCGACGATCGCCGCGGCGCGGCGCGCCGGCTCGTCGCTCTTGAAGATGCCGGAGCCGACGAACACCGCCTCGGCACCGAGCTGCATCGCCAGCGCGGCGTCGGCCGGCGTGGCGAGGCCGCCGGCGCAGAACATCGGCACCGGCAGCCAGCCCGTCTCGGCGATCTCCTGCACGAGCGGGAGCGGCGCCTGGAGCTGCTTGGCCCAGTCGAACAGCTCGGCCGAGTCGGCCTGACCGATGCGCTTGATGTCGCCGATGATCGAGCGCAGGTGGCGCACGGCCTCGACGACGTTGCCGGTGCCGGCCTCGCCCTTCGAGCGGATCATCGCCGCGCCCTCGCTGATGCGGCGCAGCGCCTCGCCGAGGTTGGTCGCGCCGCACACGAACGGCACGGTGAACTTCCACTTGTCGATGTGGTGGGCTTCGTCGGCCGGGGTGAGCACCTCGGACTCGTCGACGAAGTCGACGCCGAGCGCCTCGAGGATCTGGGCCTCGACGAAGTGGCCGATGCGGGCCTTGGCCATCACCGGGATCGACACCGCCGCCTTGATGCCCTCGATCATCTCGGGATCGCTCATGCGGGCCACGCCACCGTCGCGGCGGATGTCGGCCGGCACGCGCTCGAGCGCCATCACCGCGCAGGCGCCGGCGTCTTCGGCGATCTTGGCCTGCTCGGGGGTGACGACGTCCATGATGACGCCGCCCTTCAGCATCTCGGCCAGGCCGCGCTTGACCGGGAACGAACCGGTGATCGGCTGCTCGCTCATGCCGACAGGCTATCGAGCCGCCACCATTGCGGCTGTCCTGGTGGGATGAGTACCACGTGATCTCGGCTAGACATGGCGCGATGCGATGGGTCGTGGTCGGTGCCGGGGCGGTCGGCGGGGTCGTCGGCGGCCTGCTGGCCACGCCGGCGAGCGACGTCACGCTGGTGGCCGCGGGCGCGCACCTCGAGGCGATGCGGAGCGACGGACTACGGGTGCGGACGCCCGACCTCGACGTGCAGGTGCAAGCCGGCTGTCGTCGGCACAGTCGACCGGATGCGCGATCGGCGCCGGCGACGTCGTGCTGCTGGCCGTCAAGTCGCAGGACACCGAGGCGCGCTCCGCGAGCTGAGCGCCGTCGCCGACCCGGACGCCGTGGTCGTGTGCCTCCAGAACGGGCTCGAGAACGAGCGCCTGGCGGCCCGCCGGTTCGCCACGGTGCTGAGCGTGCCCGTGATGCTGCCGGCGGCGATCGTCGAACCGGGCTCGTGGTCGCCTGGGGCGCGCCGCATCCCGGCGTGCTCGACATCGGTCGCTACCCCGATCACGCCCGGTCGACGACGTCGTGCGAGCTGGTCTCCGACGCGCTTCGTCGGCGCCGGCGTTGTCGACGCCGCGGCCCGACATCGCCCGTTGGAAGCGGCGCAAGCTGCTGATGAACCTCGGCAACGCCGTCCAGGCGCTGGTCGGCCTCGACGGCGGCGGGCGGCTGCGCCCGCGGGAGCTGTGGCGAGCGTCGCCGAAGGCGAGGCGTGCTTCGCCGCCGCCGGGCATGGATGTCGACCTCGCTCGAGGACGACGCGCCAACCGCGTGGGGCGGATGGAGATCGAGCGAGATCGCCGGCGTCGACCGCGGCGGCGGGTCGTCGTGGCAGAGCCTCGTCCGCGGTACCGGCTCGATCGAGGCCGACTACCTGAACGGCGAGGTGTGCCTGCTCGGCCGGCTGCACGGCGTGCCGACGCCGGTCAACGATCTGCTTCGCGGCGCGCGCCAACGCCGCCGCCGCCGCCGGGCTGACCCCGGTTCGACCACCGAGGACAGAACTGCTCGCCGAACTCGACGCCCGTGCCGTGCGCGACCCGGCGTACGATCGCCGGATGGCGACGCTAGTGCTGACGGTGATCGGCGACGACCGGGCCGGGCTCGTCAACGCCGTGGCCCAGGTGGTCGCCCGCCACGGCGGCAACTGGGAGCGCAGCCAGATGGCCGAGCTCGCCGGCAAGTTCGCCGGGATCGTGCTCGTGACGGTGCCCGACGACGGCGTCGACGAGCTCGTCGCCGCCCTCGAACCGCTGCACGGCATGCTCGACATCACGGCCCAGCCCGGCGCGCCCGAGCTCGACGTGGTCGCGCCGGGCGCACAGCGGTTCGCGCTCGACCTGATCGGCACCGACCGACCCGGCATCGTGCGCGAGATCACCGACGTGCTGGCCGCGCACGCCGTCAACATCGACACGCTGCGCACCGAGACCCGCGACGCGCCGATGTCGGGCGGCCGCCTGTTCGAGGCGACGGCCGTGCTCGAGGTCCCGGCGCAGCCGACATCGGCGCCCTGCGGGTGGCGCTCGAGCGGCTCGCCAACGAGCTGATGGTCGACATCACGCTCGACACGGCCCGACCTGACGCCGCCGTTCTCTGATGTCGGGACGCTGTTCCCCAGCGTGGGACAGGTCGATGAGACTGGCGGGATGCGCACCGCTGCCATCGTCGGGTCGGGCAACATCGGAACCGACCTGCTCTACAAGCTGCTCCGATCGCCCCACATCGAGCCGATCTACATGGTCGGCGTCGATCCCGACAGCGAAGGGCTCGAGCGCGCCCGCCAGCTCGGGCGTCGAGGCGTCGCACGAGGGCGTCGACTGGCTGCTCGTCGCGGCCACAACTGCCGGACCTCGTGTTCGAGGCGACGAGCGCCTACATCCACGACGGCAACGCCCCGCGCTACCTCGACGCCGGCATCCGGGCGATCGACCTGACGCCGGCGGCGATCGGGCCGTACGTCGTGCCGCCGGTCAACCTCTCCGAGCACCTCGACCTGATGAACGTCAACATGGTGACCTGCGGCGGGCAGGCGACGATCCCGATGGTGCACGCCGTCAGCCGGGTGGTGCCGGTGCCGTACGCCGAGATCGTCGCCACCGTGGCCTCGAAGTCGGCCGGTCCGGGCACGCGGGCCAACATCGACGAGTTCACGCGCACCACGACCCGCGCGATCGAGGTCTGCGGCGGCGTCGCCAAGGGCAAGGCGATCATCGTCCTCAACCCGGCCGATCCGCCGCTGATCATGCGCGACACGATCTTCTGCGAGATCCCCGAGGACGCCGACCACGCGGCGATCGTCGCGTCGATCGGCGACGTCGTCGCGTACGTGCAGACGTACGTGCCCGGCTACCGGCTGACGGTCGACCCACAGTTCTCGGTGACGCCCGACGGCACCCACCGCGTGGCGATCTTCGTCGAGGTCGAAGGCGCCGGCGACTTCTTCCCGCCGTACGCCGGCAACCTCGACATCATGACCGCGGCCGCCACGCAGGTCGGCAACGAGATCGCCAGACACCTCGACGCGATGACCCGTGGGAGGTCAGCTGATGCCGTACTCGGACGAGCTCGACATCCGCATGACCGACTCGGCGCTGCGCGACGGTTCGCACGCCAAGGGCCACCAGTTCACCGAGCGACCACGTGCGTGACGGTCGTCGGCGCCCTCGACGCCGCCGGCATGCCGGTGATCGAGGTGACCCACGGCGACGGGCTCGGCGGCTCGTCGTTCAACTACGGCGCTCGCTGACCGACGAGCGGGTGCTGATGGCGGCCGCCGTCGAGACCGCCCGGCGGGCCAAGATCGCCGCCCTGATGGTGCCCGGCATCGGCACCATGGACGACATGCGCGCCTGCCGCGACATCGGCGTCTCGATCGTCCGCATCGCCACCCACTGCACCGAGGCCGACATCTCGATCCAGCACTTCGGGCTCGCCCGCGAGCTCGGCTTCGAGACCGTCGGCTTCCTGATGATGGCCCACAAGATCTCGCCCGAGGCGCTGGCCGAGCAGGCGCGGATCATGGTCGACGCCGGCTGCCAGTGCCCGTACGTCGTCGACTCGGCGGGGGCGATGATCCTCGACGACGTCAGCGATCGAGTGGCCGCGGTCGTCGCCGAGGTCGGCGGCGACGCCCAGGTCGGCTTCCACGGCCACGACAACCTCGGCATCGCCGTCGCCAACTCGGTGCTCGCCGTTCGGGCCGGTGCGGTGCAGATCGACGGCTCGACGCGCGGCTTCGGCGCCGGCGCCGGCAACACCCGCAACGAGGTGTTCGCCGCGGTCTGCGACCGGCTCGGCATCCGCACCGGCATCGACGTGCTGGCGCTGATCGATGCCGCCGAGGACGTCGTCCGGCCGGTGATGGACCAGGAGTGCATCATCGACCGGCTGGCGCTGGTGATGGGCTACGCCGGCGTCTACTCGAGCTTCCTCCGCCACGCCTACCGCGCCGCCGAGCAGTACGACGTGCGCGGCGCCGACATCCTGATGCGGTGCGGCGAGCACCAACTCGTCGGCGGCCAGGAGGACCAGATCATCTCCATCGCCGCCGAGCTCGCCGCCGACGCGAGCCGGTGGCCGGCAGCTGAGCGAGTCGCCGGTGACTGAGCTGCGCGGTCGTCGCCGGCGCCACCGGCGCGCTCGGTTCGGCGATCGTCCGGCCGCTTGCGGAGCGCCGGACTTGCCAGTGGTCGCCGATCGCCCGCTCGGCGAGCGACCTCGAACGAGCTCGCCGGCGACGACGGCGGGATCGTCGCCGCGTCGCCGCCGACCTCGCCGACGACGCCAGCGATCGACCGTCGATCGCGACGCCGCTCGACGGCCCGGTGCGGATCGTCGTGCAGGCCGCCGGACTGCCGGCGAGCGGCACGATCGACACGATCACCGACCGCCGAGATCACGCGCGGGATCGACGCCAAGATCGGCGGCTTGCTGCGGCTGATCCGCGGCCGCCGAGCCACACTTCGTCGACGGCTCGCGGATCGTCGTGCTCGGCGGTCACTACGGCTACGAGCCCTCGCCGGCGGCGCCGCTGGCCGGCATGGCCAACGCCGCGCTCGCCAACCTCGTGCGCTCGCTGGCCGACCACTGGGGGCCGCAGGGCGTCACCGTCCACCTGGTCGCACCGGGCCCGGTCGAGTCGCCGCGCATGCACGGCGATCGCCGAGCGCACGGCCGAACGCCGACGGCGGCGTCACCGCCGAGCGACGTGCTCGACGAGTACCGCGCCGGGTCGCCGCTCGGGCCGCCTGACCACGATCGACGAGGTGGCGTGGGCGGTCGGCGTTGCTGCTCGCACCCGAGGCCGCCGCGCTGCACGGCGTCGACGCTTGTCGCTCGACCTCGGCCGACGGCGCGGGATCGGCTAGGAGATCGCGATGCCGTTCCTCCGCGTCGACCTGGCGGCGCCCGTCGCATCCCGAGCTCAAGCGCCGAGCTGCTGCGCCGTACGGCCGAGCTGTTCGCCGAGATCACCGAGTCGCCGATCGACCGGATCCGCACCCAGGTGCACGAACTGCCGGCCGACTCGTTCGCCGTCGGCGGCGTGCCGATCGCCGAGTCGGGCGTGCAGGCGCCGTTCATCACGCTCGATCTGCTCGAAGGCCGCCCGATCGAGCAGCACACCGCGCTGATCGAGCGCATGTCGAGCGCTGGTGGCCGAACTCGTCGGCGTCCCGCTCGATCGTGTCCGGCTGCGGATCAACGAAGTCAAGCCACGGGCTGGGGCATCGGCGGCGTGCCCGCGAGCGAGCTGCGCCAGCAGGAGATCGCATCGCGCCGAGACGATCATTGACCGGCGACGCCTGCAAGACTCCGATCGTCGACCCGCAGGAGGTCTCATGGCCCGTCACGGAATGCTCGACACGATCGGCAACACGCCCATCGTTCGTCTCGAACGGCTCGCCGGCCCCGACGCCGCCGAGGTCTGGATCAAGATGGAAGGCGCCAACCCGACCGGTTCCTACAAGGACCGGATGGCGCTGGCGATGATCGAGGAGGCGGAGCGCACCGGTCGCCTCGCACCGGGCCAGACCGTCGTGGAGTACACCGGCGGATCGACCGGGAGCTCTCTGGCGCTCGTGTGTGCCCTGACGGGACATCCGTTGCGGATCGTCACGTCCGATGCCTTCGCCAAGGAGAAGCTGGCGACGATGGAAGCGTTCGGCGCCGAGCTCGAGGTGATCCCCAGCCCGGAGGGCATCACGCCGAAGTTGATCCCCACCCTGCGGGCCCGCGCCGCCGAACTGGTCGACGAGTTGGGCGCGCTACGCCACCGACCAGTTCCGCAACCACGACATGGTCACCGGGTACCGCCGCATGGGTGACGAGATCGTCGAACAGCTCGGGCACGTCGACGCCGTCTGCCTGTACGTCGGCACCGCCGGGTGCTTCCTCGGCGTCAGCGGCGCACTGGTCGAACGCTTCCCCGAGATCCACCGTGTGGTGGTCGAACCGGCAGAGTCGCCGGTGCTGTCCGGCGGGTCGCCGGGCACACACCGCATCGAAGGCGGCGGGACGGGGTTCCGGCCCGAACAGCTCGTCGACGGATCGTTCGACGAAGTGATCACGGTTTCGACCGACGAAGCGTTCGAGATGGCGCGCCGGCTCACACGTGCCGAAGGCGTGTTCTCCGGTCCGTCCACCGGCGCCAACGTCGTCGCCTCGCTCACCCTGGCAGAGCGCCTCGGGCCGGGCCGGCGAATCGTGACGGCCCAGGTCGACAGCGGGTTGAAGTACCTCAGCGGACCGCTCTACCGCGCCAAGTTGACCCGGGCGGGCCCGATCGGATCGCGTTCCACACGCGCCTGTCAGGCTGATCGCATGATCAACCTCGCCGGCAAGACGGCGTTCGTGACGGGTGGAGCCGGTGGGATCGGCATGGGCATGGTCAGGGCCTTCCTCGGCGAGCGCATGCGCGTCGTGATCGCCGATGTGAAGTCGCCCGCCGACGTGATCGACTCGCCCGACGTGCTCAGCCTCATCGTCGACGTGACCGATGCCGCCTCGGTCGCCGCCGGCGTTGCGGCGGCTCTCGAACGCTTCGGATCGATCGACGTCGTGTGTGCCAACGCCGGCATCGGCGGTGGCGGTGCGGCCGTCGCCGAACCCGAGCTCGATGGCTGGGCCAGGGTGATGGCGGTCAACCTCGACGGCGTCGTGCACACGATCAAGCAGACGGTGCCGTCGATGCGCGCACGCGCCGCGGGCGGCCACGTCGTCATCACGTCGTCGGTTGCCGGCATCACCGCGCTCCCGTTCGAGCACGGCGCGTACACGACCTCCAAGTTCGCCGTGCGCGGCCTCGGTGAGTCGCTCCGGCTGAGCCTCGCCGAAGAAGGCATCGGCGTTTCGATCCTCTGCCCGGGCCTCACCGACACCGGCATCCTGGGTGGCGACGGAGATGAGACCGTCGAGTTCTCGCGCATCGACGGAGCGATGAATCCACTCGAGGTCGGCTACGCGGTCGTGCGCGGCATACGCGAGAACGCTCCGTACATCTTCACCCACGCCGAGTTCGCCGACGAGTTCCGGGCAGCTGTTCGACGAGCTCGTCGACGCCGTTCCCGTCGATCAGGCGGTGCCCCTGATCGCGCCGAGTTCGAACGCGGACGCCGAGAGTTGTGCGACGGACTACGCCACCTGCCGGCGATCGACTGATCCGCCGGATGCGGCTCCGACTTCACATCTGACGCAACCGCGACCGAAACTTCAGATGGTTGACACAGCCGTGACGCCAGGAATCAAGAGTCCATCAGGAGTGATCAAGCACACTCATCGCCCGGGTCGATGACCCAACAGACCGAGCGATCGGTCCGACGAAGGGAGCCAACGATGATCAAGTTGCCGATGATCAGACTGCAGGGTGTCGGTGTGCGCACCAAGCCGACCGACCCGGTCACGTTCGTGTGCCCGCGCTGCGGCGTCGACCGCGCCGGGTCGCGTCGTCGATCAGCAGCGTTGGTACTGCGTGCTGCGGTTCCGGTCGTGCCACTGGCGACACTCGACCGCTGTCGAGTGCGACGACGTGCGGCTACCGCGCCGGCATCGGCGTGCTCGAGGTGCTCACCGCCGACGGCGCTGACCGAGTGCCTGGCGCGGCGATGCGGCACGCGGTGGCGACGTGGTGCATGGCCGCATCTCCGATGCGGCAACGATGTCGAGCCGGACGTGCTCGACGAGGTCTTCGACGTGATGCTGGCAAGGGCTACGAGTACGACGAGGTGGCGCTGCCGGCGACCTCGCGGCGACCACCGACGACGACCTCGAGCGCAGCCTGCGGCCGCTTGATCGACGAGCTGACCCCGCACGGCAAGCAGGGCTTCCTGCATCGCATGATCGGCCTCGCCCTCGCCGACGGCTCGCTCACCGCCGCGAGCAGCACGCGCTCGTGAGCATCGGCGTCGCACTCGGCATGGCTGCGCCGCACATCAACGGCGTGCTGGCACCGCCGCCAACCAGTACCAGGCGTCGCCGCCTGACCGACGTGCGGTCGTCGACCGAGCTCGGGTCGCTACCGTGCCGAGCTCGCCGAAGCTGGCGACCACCTCGTCACCCGGCGTCGAGCGGCCGCAACGGACCCGAGCGCACCGGTCATCAGCACGTCGCCGGCGCGCAACGGGATGCCGCGCTCGCACAGCACGTCGGCCAGCCAGCGCGCGGCGTGCAGCGGGTTGCCGAGGCAGGCGGCGCCGATGCCGGCCGACACCTCGTTGCCGTTGATCGGCATGCTCATCGGAACCGTGCGGACGTCGAACTTGTCGCAGCGGCACCGGCCGCGAGCCGACCACGTAGACGCCGCAGCTGGCGTTGTCGGCGACGGTGTCGACGATCGCAGATCTGCCAGTTCTCGATCCGGCTGTCGACGACCTCGATCGCCGGCAGCGCGAAGGCAACCGCGCGCACGCACCTCGGCGAAACCGTGCGGGGCGTTGTCGAGGTCGTGCTCGAGCACGAGTGCCACCTCGCCCTCGGCGCGTGGCTGGATCAGGCGCGACGCCGGGATCTCGATCCCGTCGCCGTACTCGGTGTCGACGAACAGCGTGCCGAAGTCGGGTTGGTCGACGCCGATCTGCTGCCTGCACCGCCTTCGAGGTGACGCCGATCTTGCGGCCCGAGATGCGACGCCCGGCGGCGACCTTGCGGTCGGTGTTGATCTGCTGGATCGCGTAGGCGGCGTCGATGTCGGTCGACGTGCCGAGCACGTCGCGGATCGGCGCGATCGCCACGCCGTTGACGTCGGCGTCCCACAGCGAGTCGGCGACGCGTTGGATCAAGGTCGGGTCGACGCTCATCGTCACTGCTGCTGTTGCTGCTGCGCCTGCTGCTGGCGAGGCGGGCCTGCTTGTCGGCGAGGATCTCGGTGCCGGCCAGGAAGTCGGTGTTCTCGACCTCGGTGACCCACACCCGGATCGAATCGCGCGGGGCGCCGATCGACTCGTGGATGGCGTCGGCGATGGCGTGCAGCATCGCCGACTTCTGCTCGGCCGGTACGGCCACGCGCCATCGTCACGTTCACCAAGGGCATGCGCGATCCTCCCAGATCCTCGTCAGACGCCGCGCACCGTCACGTCGCCGAAGTGGCTGTAGCTGGCGGTGGCGACCGTACCGACGCCGAACGGGCGGGCGTCGAGCGGAGCGCCCGCCATCACCACCCAACCCGCCTCGCAGCCCGCGACCGGTGCGGGCGAGATGGCGAACCAGCAGCGCCACGCACTCGGCCGGCGAGCCGAGCAGCGCCGCGCCGGTCGCCGTTCCCGGTGACCTCGCCGTCGACGGTGAACGTGCATGTCACCGTCACGCAGATCGACCGTCGCGAGGCGCCACGCCGGCGTCGCCGATCGCGACGCGGGCGGCCGACGTGTTGTCGGCGATCACGTCGGGCAGCGTGAACTTGAACGCCTCGTAGCGCGAGTCGATCACCTCGATCCCGCCGACCACGCGTTCGGTGGCGTCCAGCACGTCGTCGGCGGTGCAGTCTCGCTCCGGCCAGGTCGGCGCCCATGCAGGAACACGAACTCGGGCTCGACCCGCGGGTGGATCAGGTCGGCGATCGTCGACGTCGCCCGACGCCGGCAGCACCGACGACGCCGGCACCCAGCCGTAGGCCGGCTCGCCGACACCCATCTGCTCCTGCTTGGCCTTCGACGTCAGCCCGAGCTTGGCGCCGGCCAGCGTGTCGCCGCGCAGCAGACGCTGCGGCGATCAGCGTGTCCTGGATCGCGATAGGCGTCGTCGAGCGCGAGCTGCGCCGATCTGGGCGCCGATGCCCTGCACCTCGCGCCGCTCGTCGACCGCCGCCTGCAGGTACGCGCGCCCATGCCGCGTGGTCGACGCGTCATTGACCGGGGGCCGGCGACGGCGTCGGTCGCCGCAACTCGGTTGTCCCACGCCTGGATGTGGAGCTTCTTGAGGTCGTCGGCCTGCGGGCTAGTAGCGCATCGAGCCGCGGTCGATCCATTGCGTGGCGAACTCGGCGCCGCGTCCGAACTTCGAGCGCTCGAGCGGCAGCTCGATCACGTCGTGCGGGTGCGCGCACGACGCCGACCGGATCGCGGCCCTGGCTTGCACGGCGTCGATGCAGTCGCGGAACATGCGCCGCACGGCGACCACGCCGACGTCGCTCTTGGTGATGTTCTCGGTCGTGCGGTCGGCGATCGGACCCTGCGTGACCCACGCCATGATGTCCTGGCCCTCGATGTAGTCGACGATGTAGTTGCCCTTCTCGTCGATCCACTCGTACTCGTAGTCGACCGGGTACATCTGCTCCATGCGGCTCGGCGCCCTCCGGCGCGTGCACGGTGTAGAAGAGCATCCACGTGTGCGTGTCGTCGACGGGCACGCGGATCTGCATCTGGTACACCCCGTTGCCGCCGACCCACATCTTGTACGGGAACACCATCGGGTGGCCGATCGCCCAGTCGTCGTCGTCCTCGGTCTGCCCGACGAGCTGGCGGCGCTTGATGATCCCGTGCTCGAACGGATCGAAGCCGACCTTGACGTGCTTGTTCTTGAACGCCGAGGGCATCTCGAAGCCCTTCCACTCGGCGATGAAGGCGAAGTAGTTCCCGTGCAACGCCTCGACGTGGTACGGGTCGACGGCGTTCTCCATGATCTGCAACCAGTTGCACGGCAGCATCGGAGTGCCCGACGTCGCGGACGCCGTCCATCACGTAGGCCTCGTAGCGCGGGCAGCTCGGGTGCCGGAGCGTCGCCGATGTAGGCCCACACCATCCCGCCCAGCGCCTGGGCGACTTGCCGGCCTTGACGCACACCCGCTCACGGAACGCCGGCGACGAGTCGGGCTCGGCGAGGATGTCGACGCACTTGCCGTCGGCGTCGAACTTCCAGCCGTGGTAGCCGCAGCGCAGACCGCCCTCCTCGACGATGCCGTACACCAGCGAGGCGCCGCGGTGCGGGCAGCGCTCGTGGGTGATCCCGTACGTGCCGTCGGGCAGCTTGAACACGGCGAAGTCCTCGCCCAGCAGACGTGCCTTCTTGACCGGGAACTCGTCGAGCTCGCGCACGAAGCGCGACCGGGTACCAGTAGTGGCGCAGCACGTCGCCCATCGGCGTGCCGGGCCCGATCCTGGGTCAGCTCGTCGTTCTGCTCCTTGGTCATCATCGACCGGATTCCCCCTTCGTCATGACGGAATCTGCTGGTTGCCAGGTCTCGACGGTGTTCCACACCGGGAGCGCTGGCGATGTCGGGCACGCACAGCTCCTGCACCCGGTTGCGGTAGCTGACGAGGGCGTCGGTGCGCCCCTGCATGATCTTCACGCGGCACGTGCTCGAGGTTGTACGGCTCGCCCGGGTCGTAGCCGAGGGCGTGCACGGCGAAGGCGCGGATGCATCCCGAGTGGGTCGGGATGATCAGCCGCGCGCCGGGATACTCGGCGGACAGCCGGTTGATCCCCGCCCAGAACCGGCGCACCACCATCGACGGCGGCTCGAAGTGCATCATCGGCACGCTCAGCCAGCGCTCGATCGGCTCGCCACCGGCGAGCTGGACCTTCCAGAAGCGGTCGATCTCGACCAGCCACAGCGGCCGGTCGCCGGTGCTCATCCGCTCGTACTCCTCGCGCTTGGCGTAGTACTCGCGGAAGGCGGCGGTGACGTCCTTCAGGCCGTCGGGAGCGACGAACTGGAAGTTGCGGAACTCGTCCATCGGCGCCGGCGGGACGATCGTGATCTCCTTCTCGAACTGCTGCAGGCCGTCGACCAATCCGCGCTGGATGTGCTCGGCGGTCTCGCGGGCGCGGTTCGTGTCGGCATGGCGCAGTACGACCGTCTCGCCCGTGCGGATCCGCTTCGCCAACGTGTGGCCGTAGGTGTGGGCCTGCCACGCGCCCTGCGGCGTCAGCCCCGAGTCGGTGAGGTAGCCCTGCGTCTCGCCGTGGCGGATCAGGAACACGTCGTTGAGCGAGCCCCGGAACGGCGCCTTCGGGCGGCACGATCTCCTTGTTGCGGCTGTCCTCGGTGAGCGCCCGCTGCACGGCGAGGCTCGGCGCGCTTCCACAGCGGCTCGTTCGGGTCGCCGGCCGCCGGAGCCGGTGCCGCTCGGCCTGGCGGTTGCGGAACTGGCGCAGATAGAGCGGGATCGACTCGTCGTCGTCGCCGTCCTTGCGCCTCGATCGCCGTCGTCGATCGAGCTGCGCTGGCGGTAGCGGGCGACGTACGACGGCTCCTCGATCCGGATGTCGCTCACGAGTGCACCGTCATGAACGCCTGGTTGAGGCGGCCTTGGTAGTAGAAGATCGCCCGGCCGATCTCGTTCTCGGTCCACGTCGTCGGCTCGTCGTCGGGGTCGAACCAGTAGCCGCCGGTGTAGATCTCGTTGCGGTTGCCGGCCGGGATCGAAGAAGTACAGGCCGCAACCGCGGGTGGCGCCGTGACGGGTCGGGCCGGCGTCGACGGTGACGCCGTGATAGGCGCAGATGTCGGCGCCCTTGCGCAGCTCGTTCCAGTCGTCGACCCAGAAGGCGACATGGTGGAAGCCGCCGTCAGGGCCGGTGAGGAAGGCGATGTCGTGCGTCGAATGGCTGCGCTCCATGAAGCTCGCCAGCTGATAGCCGTCGTCGGCGAGGATCTGCTCGGTCATCCGGAAATCGAGCACGTCGCGGAAGAAGTCGGTGGCGGCGTTGATGTTCTCGCACATCAGGAACACATGGTCGATCCGCGGGCGGCGCCATGCCGACCAAGCCCTCGGGCCCGATCGGCGGATTGAGCTTCGGCATCCGGTTCCCGACCTGGACCTGTCCGTGCTCGAGCTCGACGACGTGGCCCGACGGCGACGACGAAGCGGACGATCTCGCCGGAGCCGTGGCAACCGTGCCCGGCGCGTGCCGTGCTGGTGGCGACGCCGACCGCTTCGACCCGCGCCTGCAACCGGTCGAGGTCGTCGACGTGCTCGACCTTGAACGTCACGGCATCGAGTCCCGTAGGTCGGGCGCCGGCTGAGGATCAGCGAGTGGTGCTGGTGCTCGTCCCAGCCCTTGAGGTACACCCGCTCGCCGTGCTCGTCGTCGCTGCGATCGACCTCGATCAACCCGACGATCTCGACGTAGTACGCCGTCGCCAGCTCGAGGTCGGGCACGCGCACCTCGACGTGCGACAGCCGCAGGATCCCGCTCATTGCATCCCCCAGACGTCCGTACGCATCACGTGTACACCGTCAGGAAGCGACCGTTGTCCTTGCCCTCGTAGTAGAAGATCGCCCGGCCGAGGTTGTCTTCGGTCCAGGTGATCGTCGGGAAGTCGGGGTCGGCGCGGTAGCCGCCGGTGAACACCTCGTTGCGGGTGCCCATCGGATCGAAGAAGTAGATCGTGTTGCCGCGGGTGATGCCGTGACGGGTGGGGCCGATGTCGATCGGGATCGCGTTGTAGGCGAGGATGTCGGCCGCCCGCCGGACGTGATCCCAGTCGTCGAGCCAGAACGAGAAGTGGTGCAGCGAGCCGTTGGGCCCCTGGATGATGGCGATGTCGTGGGGCCGGCCCGAGCGCTGGCAGGAACGAGCCCATCATGTGGCCCTCGCTGGTGAGCACCTGCTCGGTGAGATGGAAGTCGAAGCAGTCGTCTGCATGAAGTGGGTCATCTCGTCGACCTCTTCGGCGCGGATCAACACGTGATCGATCCGCGGCGGGGCGATCCCCACCAGGCCTTGCGGCACCGGCCACGGGTTGATCAGCGGCAGCCGTCCGCCGACCTTCTCGACGTCGTGCACGATCTCCATCTCGTGGCCGGACGGAGTCTGGAACCGGATCGACTCGCCCTGCCCGATCTCCTCGCCCTTGCCGACCCGCTCGACCTGCATCCCGTAGAGCCTCGACGGCCTGCTCGAACTCGTCGAGGTCGTCCTCGAACTCGGCCTTGAACGAGAAGCGGTCGATGCCGACGCGCGGGTCGTAGCGGATCGACAGGCAGTGGTGATCGCGTTCGTCCCAGCACTTGAGGTACAGGCGGTCGTCGGTGCGCTCGACGATGTCGAGCCCGAGCACCTGGGTGTAGTAGGCGGCGGCAAGTTCGAGGTCGGGAGCGCTGATGTCGACGTGCGACAGGCGGAGGATCCCCATGCGGTCACCGTACGGACGGCGTTCCGCAGGCTGGGAAGATGTCCCGCAGTGCGGAACGGACAACTAACGTCGGCGACGTGAACAACGACGGCATCTCGCGGTCGGCAACGCTCGGATCGGTCGCCAATGGGGCCCGGGTGCTCAAGGCCTTCACGCCGAACGAACGCGAATGGGGCGTCACCGATCTCGCACGCCGGCTCGGTATCGCCAAGTCGACCGCCCACCGGCTGCTGGCGACGCTCACCGACGAGGGCCTGCTCGAACAGGACAGCACGACCGGTCGTTACCGCCTCGGCCTGATCATCTTCGACCTGGCGGCGGCAGCGCAGAGCGTCGACCTGCACGAGGCCGTGATGGCTCCGATGACCGACCTCCGCAACCGCACCGGCGAGACCGTGCAGGTCGCGGTGCTCGACGGACGCGAGGTGGTGTACGTGGAGCGCCTCGACAGCCCCAACACCTTGCGCCTGTTCCTCGAGGTCGGCCGTCGCAACTCCGCCCACTCCACCGGTTGCGGCAAGGCGTTGCTCGCCTTCCTGCCCCCCGACCAGCTGGAACGAACGCTCCGCAACTGGAAGCTGTCGGCCAAGACACCGCACACGATCACCGACATCACCACCCTGCGCAAGGACCTTGCCGACGCCCGCCGTCGCGGGTACGCGATCAACCGTCGCGAGTCGGAGGCCGGCGTGATCTCGGTCGCCGCTCCGATCCGCGACGTGTCGGGGCGCGCGGTCGCCGCGATCAGTGTCGCCGGACCGGCGGAACGCCTCGAACCGCACGAGCTGCCACTGGCACAGGCCACGATCGAGGCGGCGGCATTGATCTCGCGGCGGCTCGGGTACCGCGGTTCGATCGGCGCCGCCTGACATGCGCGTGCCGGTCGGGTCGGTCGACGCCGTGTCCGACACAGAGTGTGTCGCCGTGGCCGACGGCCGCGCCGTCGTCGTGCGGGTCGGCAACGAGCTGCGGGCATTCGAGAACCGCTGCCTGCACCAGGAGTCGCCGATCGACGGTGCCCCGATCCGCAACGGCGTGCTCAGCTGCCCGCTGCACTTCTGGCGCTATCACGTCGAGGACGGTCGCTTGATCGGCTCGCAGCGATCGCTCCAACGCTTCCCGATCGACGTGGTCGGTGGCGAGGCGTACGTGCTGATCCCCGACGCAGCGCCCGACCGACCCCTGCGTGAGCAGCTGCTCGAGCGCGCCCGCACCTACGATCGTGAGGAGGCCTTCCGATCGGATGTCGCCGCCGCCCAACCGCCGTCGCCGGAGGCACCATGACAAGGGCTCGAACCGTGACCTCGATGCTGGCGCTGGCAGGTGTGGTGTTGATCGGCTGTGGCGACGACGGTCCCGCCTCGGGCGGTCCCCCTGACGACACGACACAACGACACGACCGACGAGACCGGTACCGGCTCCGAGGAACCGGCACCGGTCGTCGCCACCTTCGAGGTCGCCGGGAGCGAGCAGTACAAGATCGAACTGATCACGCCCGAACTGGTCGAGCACGCGGTCGGCCTGCTCAACGGCGAGGATCTCGAGGCGATCCCTCTCGGCACCGTCGTGCGTGACGACGCCGGTGTCAACGCCCCTTGGTCGTGGCACATCGACCCGGCGACGCTCGAGTTCGCCTTCGTCACGACCGAGGTCTGTGACGGCCTGCCCTCGTACGTCGAGGACGAGATCGTGACCTCCGACCAGTTCTGCCCGTGGTCGGCCAAGGTGGTGGCCGTCGACGGGGTCTGACGTCAGGGCCGTACTTCGAGCACGAGGTTGAACGGACTGTCGACGGCCTCACGGAATCGAGTGAAGCCGGCCCGCTCGGTGACCTGGCGCAGCACTGCGGGTCCTGCCTGGGCTCCGAGGCAGGCAGCCCCGTCCTGGGCCCGCGAGGCCGGCGTGCAGATGAACGTCGATGCCGAGTAGAAGATCCGCCCGACGACGTTGAGGTTGTCCTCGATCCGATCGCCGGCGCGGGGCTCGACGAGCAACCAGGTGCCGTCGGGGGCCAGCCGCCGTCGAATGTGGGTCGCCACCGACGTCGGGTCACCCATGTCGTGCAACGCATCGAAGATGCACACGAGGTCGTACTCACCCGTGCCGAACTGATCGGCGCCGGCGACCTCGAACGTCACACGGTCATCGACCCCGGCAGCCTCGGCGCGCCGGCGGGCGATCTCGATCGAACCGGCGTGGTAGTCGGAACCGGTGATCTCGATATCGGGAAACGTCTCCGCCAGCAGGATCGTCGACGCTCCGTGCCCGCACCCGACGTCGGCGACACGCCCACCTTCAGCCAACTTGTCCTCGACGCCGTCGAGCGCGGGAATCCACGACGTCGCCAGATTGGCCACGTACGAGGGGCGGAAGAAGCGCTCGGTTCCGATGAAGAGATCGTCATGGTGCTCGTGCCAGCCGAGCCCCTCGCCGGTCACGAACCGGTCGGTGACCTTCTGTTCGTCCTTGTGCATCGCCGACACCACCGCCATGCCACCCGCCAGGAACGCAGGATGGGTGTCGTCGGCGAGGCACACCGTCTGGGCGGCGTCGAGGTGGAATCGGCCCGACGCCGGGTCGTAGTGGGCGTAGCCACTCGCCGCTTGGGCGCACAGCCATTCGCGCACGTAGCGGGCGTCGCAGCCCGTGCGTTCGGCGAGCTCGGACGGCGTCGAAGGACCGAGATCTGCGAGCGCCCGATACAGGCCGAGCTTGTCACCGAGCACCACGCTGGCGGCGTGTGCCACGGCGCCCAGATCGGTGACGAAGCGGCCGATGAACTGGTCGAGCTCGTCGGCGGCCGGAGCTGCCGGCGGTGTCGTCGTCGTTGTCGTCATGATGTGTGACCTCCTCAGGTCGGGTTTGGATGTGTCCACGTTCCCGACCCGTCCCTGCAGCGCCCATGCAGCCGGTGATCGCCCGCGCTGCAAGCCGGCTGCAGCCTCGACGGCGCAGGGTGTCGACATGAGCGCCACCACGACAACCAGCGACCACTCCCTCGACACGCCCGTCGTCGACACCTTGCTCGAGGCGATCCGAGCCGGGCGCGGCATCCCGGAGTGGATCTACGCACCCGATGCTGTGCTCGATGCCACCGTGCCCAACTGGCGCTTCACCGTGATCGGACCAGCAGCCATCTCGGCCGAGTACAGCCGCTGGTTCGCCTACCCAGCGGTGACCGAGGAGCTCGACGTGCATCGGCTCGACGGCGGAATGGTGGTTCGCTATCTCCTCACCTGGCACGAGCAGTCGGTGCCGCACGCCGCCCACCACGCTCACATCCTCACGCTCGACACCGCAGGTCGGATCCACAAGGATGTGGTCTTCTGCGGCGGCCGTTGGGATGCCGCACTGCTCGCTCAGATCGCGGAGGCCAACTCTTGAGCGCACCCATGCTGATCGCACGCCCGGTGGCCGGGAGCGTCGACGAGCTGCTCGAAGGCGCCCGCCGGCAGGGGTCGTACCGACCCGACGACGCCCGCTCGAGCGCCGGCTTCGAACGCGTCGAGATCGACGGCGAGCGGTGCGTGGTGAAGTACGTCCATCCCGACCACGACTTCACGATGCGTGTCTCGGGCGACGTCGGATGCCGGCCACGGCGCGTGTGGGAGTTGGGCTACATGGATCTCGCTCCGGCGGTGATCGACCATGCAACCCTCGGTGTCGCCCCGTGGGGACGTCATGGCTGGGGAGCGGCGATCCTCATGCGCGACGTCAGCGGCGATCTACCCGAGCTGGGCGACCAGCCGATCGATGCGGAGACACACGCAGCGTTCCTCGACGGCATCGCCGCCCTGGCGGCACCGTTGTGGGGCATCGAGGGTGAGCTCGGCCTGCTCCCCCACCGGCTGCGTTGGGCCTGGTTCGGT